>NZ_JBGMEH010000006.1:0-428546 GCF_046365495.1 Anaerococcus cruorum
TGAGTCCGAAAAACTAAGCGAGAAGAGTTGCAGACTCATCAAGAGGAAAGCATCACAGATGAAAAATCTCTCGGATTTTTCATTTTCGAGATGAGAACCTCATTTAGCCGAAAAGGCTTTGTAATGAGTCCGAAAAACTAGGCTCAAAGAGCTAAAACCATTTAAGTATATTATTAAAATATAAAATTTATAAAAAAGAGCGGGCAAGCTTGCTCGCCTTTTTTTATTGTAAGGAGAGTATATGAATATAAAAAGAAAAATTATCTATATTTTCTTATCATTTATGTTATTACTAACTTCCTGTACATCCACAAATAATACTGATGAAGCTTCAAAGGTAGAAGATAAAGATATCGATCAAGTAGCAGAAGATATTTTAGATGAAAATGGGTTAATAAATGAAGCTGTAGAAAAGCCAGTAGGCGAGCCCTATGAAGTAGGTGTAACTCCAGATGACTATAATATGGACTATGATACATCTAGACTCCTATCTTTAGAAGAAAAAAAATCTAAATTTTATCCAAAAGATGGAGTAAAAGGTTTATACTTTAATACTTATAGTATAAATACTCCAGAAACCTATAATAAAATCGTAGGGTTAATTGAAGATACAGATTTAAATGCTGTCGTAATTGATATCAAAGATGACTGGGGTAATGTAACTATGAACTTTGAGACAGATGATGAAGATGTATCTTACTCAAAAATAGATATAGTTGATCCAGAAGCTTTAATTGAAGATTTTCATAGCAAAGGTATTTATGTAATAGGAAGGGTCACTACCTTTAAGGATAGTATTATAACAGAGAAACATCCTGACTGGGGATTTACCCTTGAGGATGGAACATTATGGAAAAATGGTCATGATGAAGCATTTATGAATCCATTTTTAAAAGAAGTGCAGGATTATGATTTAAAAATTGCAAAACTTGCAGCAGAAGCAGGTTTTGATGAAATCCAATTTGACTATGTAAGATTTGCTGAAGGTTTTGAGACATTTGGAGATACTCTAGATTATTCAAGAGGCGAATTTGAAAATGAAACTGAAATGGATGAAGGGGAAAAAAGAGTAGCTGCAATAACTGGCTTTGTACAAAGGGCTCGTGAAGAATTACAAGCTTATAATGTACCAATTTCTATAGATGTATTTGGTTATGCTATGCAAGTAAGACGTGCTGAAGGTATCGGTCAAGATTTTGATAAAATGGCAAATCAAACAGATGTTATGTCATCTATGATTTATCCTTCTCACTGGGGTAGCTGGTCTTTTGATATAGAAAAACCAGATTTAGAGCCTTATGAATTAGTTTCTAGATATTTAGAAGAAGAGAAAAAAATATTTAATGAACTAGAACATCCACCAGTATCTCGCCCATGGATACAAGATTTTACTGCTTCATGGATTGGTGAAGGTAACTGGATGGAATATGATGGTGATGCTGTACAGGCTCAAATAGATGCAATTTATGATCAAGGATTAAATGAATATTTAATTTGGAATGCAAATAGTGAATACTCCTCAGGTGTAGATTACTAACAAAAAACTGTAGTAAAATTTTACTACAGTTTTATTTTTTTGAATTTTTGTAACAATTGTTACTGATAATGATATTCTTTATATGTTAAGATAATTGTGGAGGATGAACTATGAAAATAGATATAAATGAAAACATTGCTGAGTTAATAAATACTAATGAAACTTTAAAAAATGATTTAATAAATATTGGATTTATCGGATTAGATAATCCATTGATGATAGAAAATATGGCAAGTAAAATGTCAATAAAGCGTGGAGCTAAGTTACTAGGAATTTCAGATGTAGAATCAAAGCTTGAAAGTCTTGGTTATGAGGTTATGGATTCATCCATGAATGATGAAGTTGTAGAAAGACAAAAATTAATTAAATCTTATATAAGAAGATTATCAGATGGGGAAGATATCGAAAAAGTCAGAAAAGATTTTAAAGAGAATTTTGATGGTGTATCCTCATCTGAAATTATGGATGCTGAGCAAGCGCTATTAAGCGAAGGTATGGATAAAGAAGAAGTAAGAAAACTGTGTGATGTCCATTCAGCGCGTTTTCACGGAATGACTGAAAATGAAAATATCACAAAAACCTATGAAAATGATGTTTTAAAATATTTTCACCATGAAAATAACAACATCAAGAAAGCTTTGGAAAAATACGAAGAATTATCTTTGGAAGAAAAATTTACAGAAAGTAAAGAATTAAAAAAATTATTAAATAGTCACTATAGAAAAAAAGGTGATTTAATCTATCCTCTGCTTAAATCAAAATATAATAAGCCGGGACCTTCAGAAGTAATGTGGGGTGTGGATTATGAAATCTTAAAAAACTTTAGCAAGGCTATTAAGAAAGAAGATGCAGACTTGCTTGAAAATACTATAGCTCGAGCAGAAGAAATGATTTATAAAGAAGAAAATATATTATTTCCCATGTTAGAGGAAAATTTATCTGATGAAGATTATTCAAATATATACAATGATTTAAGTGAATATGACCGAAATATAAACATCAATCAGGCTGAAGATTCTAATAAAGAATTAAAACAAGAAGAAAATATAGATGGTTATATATATTTTTCAAAAGGTAGATTAAGAGTAGATCAACTTGAAGCGCTGCTTGATACAATGGACATTGAAATAACCTTTGTAGATGAGAAAGATATAAACTCATATTATAATGATCATAATGGAGATAAAGTTTTTAAAAGACCAAAGTCCTCTTTAGGTAGAGAGGTGTACTCTTGTCATCCACCTCAAGCTGAACGCAAGGTTAGAAAAATTATTGCTGATCTTAAATCAGGAGCTAGAGATAAAGTTGTAGTGATAAGAGATATAGCTGGCAGTGATTATACAGTAACCTACTATGGTGTTTGGGATAAAAATGGTAATTACAAGGGAATATTAGAAACTGTACAGAACATGGACTTTTACAAAAATTATCTAAAAAAATGGAATAAGATGTAGCTAAATAAAAAGTCGAGTATTTAATTACTCGACTTTTATTTGTTAGATTACAATCTATGTTTTTTTCTAAATTGGGATGGAGTTTGTCCGACTTTCTTTTTAAATACCTGGTTAAAATAAGATTGGGAATTAAAACCTACTATTGATGAAATTTCCTCCATAGAATGATTAGTAGAAATTAGTAAATTTTTAGAAATTTCAATTCTTTTAAGAATCAAGTATTCGATAGGGGTGACCCTATATGATTGTTTAAATTCTGATATTAAGTGAAATTTATTCATATAAGCCATTGCTGATAATTGCTCTAACTTGATATCCTCAGAATAGTTACTATCTATATAGTTTTTTATATAGTCAATCTGCCTATTAACTTTCCTGTCATGTTTTACAGTAATAGTATTTTCAAATTTTCTTAAAAACTCTACTATAAATATTGCAGCCTTTGAATTGGCCATAGCTTTTGAAAATATTTTTCCAGAATGAAATTCATCAAAAATTTCATCAAAATATGTTGCATCTAGCTTGTTTTCCTCAATATTTGCTGAAAAAAAGTTAGTAGACTCAACTTTCCCATTTTTCTTATTTATTTTGGATAAAGATAACGATTCAACTCCAAAACCTATTATTTCACAAGTACCGCATGCACCATCAACGTAAATTGTATGACCTATATTAGAATTAATCACAATTATATCATTTTGGTGAACACTTAAAGTTTCGTTTTCTACAGAGAGCTTTCCAAATCCTTGTTTGACATAGTAAAAATAAGTAAAAGGGTGAAACTGAATCCTTGAAGAATAATTTCTGCTGTAAATATTTTTTTGAGCATCTAAAACCTTTATATCTACATTTGATATGTCATTTTCTTGTTCTATATCTCTAAAATAAGTGTTTTCAATCATAATATTAGTTTCCTTTAATTCCATCCTTTATTAACATTATAATATATCTAATTATATTTTTAAAGTCATTTTAATAATTAGATATTTTTTCAATTTATTATTAAATTAGTTAAATATATTTATACCCAATAAATTCTTATAAAAATTCATTTTCAATTTAATAAATATTTAACAATTATGACTGTTTTTGATTGATAATGATTGAAGCTGAAGTATATTATTTTTATGATTCTAGAAGAAAGATTAAATCTTATAAGAAATATACTAAAAAAAGAGGGAACAGTTTCTAATTCTCTTTTATTAGAAGAGCTAGATATTAGCGAATCAACATTAAGGCGAGACTTAGATTATCTTCAGGATAAGGGAGAAATAAGACGAGTCCATGGAGGGGCTACCTTAAATAAGCTGCTTGAAGAGACAAACTTTCATTTTAATGAAACAACTAATATTGAAGCAAAGAAAAATATTGCAAAAAAAGCAAGTCTATTAATTGAAAATGGTGCTTATATATTTTTAGATGCTGGAACTACCACTCATAGCTTGATTGACTTCCTACATGATAAAGATGTCACAGTGGTAACAAATGGTCTGATGCATTTAGAAAAATTAAGTGCTCTAGCTATTCCTACGATTTTACTAGGAGGCAAATTAAAGGCATCTACATTTATAAGTTACGGTGAGCAGACTTTAAATGAAATAAACGATTTGAATTTTGACTTAGCATTTATAGGTGCCAATGGTGTAGAAAATAAAACTTATACTACTGCCGATATAAATGAAGCCTTGATAAAAAAATCAGCCATAAGGCAAGCAAATAAAGCTTTTGTTCTAGCTGACTCTTCTAAAATAGGTAAAAAATATTTTGCAAATATATGTACTTTTGAGCAAGCGATGCATATTAAGGAGGATTAATGATTTATTCACTTACATTAAATCCATCTATAGATTACATTATGAAACTTGATGAGTTTAAAGATGGAGCAACAAATAGGAGTTATGAAGACAAAAAATTCCCAGGTGGTAAGGGAATAATGGTTGCAAAACTCCTTAAAAATCTAGGGGAAGATCCTATAAATTTAGGTTTTATAGGTGGATTTACCGGTTCATATATTGTAGATTCGTTAGATAAACTTGGTATAAAAGAAGAATTTACTAAAATAGATGGGGACTCACGTATAAATGTAAAACTTAAATACGATGAGGAAACTGAAATAAATGCTGGTGGGCCAGAGATTAATGAAGATGAAATTAATAGTTTTTTAGAAAAAATATCTGAACTTAATTCCACAGATACTTTAATACTATCAGGATCAATTCCAAAATCGCTTGGCCTATACTTTTATAAAAAAATTCTGGATAAGAAAAATCTAGAATTTACTATAGATATAGGCGGCAAAGAATTGCTAGATTATTTATCTTATAAACCCTTATTAGTTAAACCAAATATCGATGAACTTGAGGCAATATTTGAAACTAAGATTGATGATAGAAACATTTTAACCTATGCTAAGAAACTTTATGAACTCGGTGCTCAAAATGTAATTATTTCACTAGGTAAAGATGGATCTATTTTTGTAAGTGATGATATTAGTTTAAAGGCTAAACCTATCGAAGGAAAATTGATAAACTCAGTAGGAGCTGGCGATAGTATGGTGGGTGGTTTTATCTATGGTATAAAAAATGGTTTATCTAAAGAAAAAGCCTACAAACTTGCAGTAGCTTGTGGAACAGCAACTGCCTTTAGCGAAGATATAGCAAGTAAAGATTATATTTATGAAATATTAGAAAAAGTAGAGGTAAATGAATATGGAAATTAAAGACCTACTAAAAAAAGAGCTGATGCTTTTGGATTTCAAGGCTGATAATAAAAAAGATGCTATAGAAGAATTAGCTAGTAAATTTTATGAACACGGATATGTAAATTCTAAAGAAGAATTTGCAGATGGTTTAAGGGCTAGAGAAGAGCAGGGTTCCACAGCCCTAGGAGATGGGGTAGCTATTCCTCACTCAAAAAGTAAAACTGTTAAAGAACCTGCAGTTTTATTTGCTAGAAAAAATGATGGACTAGACTACGAAGCCCTTGATGGTGAAGATACCTTTATATTTTTTGCCATTGCAGCTCCAGATGGAGAAAATAACCTTCATGTAGAAACTCTAGCAGAATTATCAAAAATGATAATGAAAGCTGGTTTTGTAGATGATCTTAAAAAAGTAAATAGCCCAGATGAAGTATACCAAGTAATAGATAAATATTCTGAAAATAAAGAAAAAACTGTTGTAGAAAATACCTATACATCAGAAACTACTACATCAAAAACTGAAAAAATATCAAATGAATCACCAAAAGATTTAATAGTAGCCGTAACTGCTTGTCCAAATGGTATAGCTCATACTTATATGGCTCAAGAAGGTCTTGAAGAAGCTGCACGAAAAGCCGGAGTTGATATAAAAGTAGAAACAAATGGATCAGATGGTATCAAAAATAAATTAACTGATGAAGATATAAAAAATGCCAAGGCTGTAATAATAACTGCTGATAAAAAAGTAGAAACTGACAGATTTGACGGTAAAAAAGTAATCCAAAGACCAGTATCTGATGGTATAAGAAAAGCTGATGAATTAGTAGATCGCGCGTTAAAAGGAGATGCAAGTATCTTCCACAGCCAAAATAATGCTAGTGAAGATTACGCAAAAAGTTCTGATGATTCCCAAACCATATGGCAAAAGATATATGGTGATTTGATGAATGGTATCAGCCACATGTTACCATTTGTAATAGGCGGGGGAATACTTCTTGCACTTTCTTTCTTATTTGAAAGATTTATGGGAGATAGTTCACCAGTATTTACAGTTTTAAATGATCTTGGTTCTGATGCGATGAGTTTCCTAATACCAATTCTTGCTGGATATATAGCAATGTCTATTGGTGATAGACCAGCATTAATGCCTGGTATGGTGGCAGGACTTATGGCAAGTCGTGGAGCTGGATTTATAGGTGGGTTAATCGGTGGTTTTGTTGCAGGTTATATAATTAACTTTATTAAAAAAATCACTAAAAACTTACCAAAATCAGTTGAAGGTCTAAAACCTATGTTAATTTACCCAGTATTAGGTTTACTATTAACAGGACTTGTAATGTATCTTGTAGTAGATCCTATCTTTACTGGAATAAATACAGCAATAAATAATTGGTTACTAAATTTAAGTGGATCAAATAAAATCTTACTTGGAGCATTACTTGGTGCTATGATGGCAATAGATATGGGTGGTCCAATAAATAAAGCTGCTTATGCCTTTGCTATTGGAGTTTTTACAGATACAGGTATTGGATCATATATGGCAGCTGTAATGGTTGGAGGTATGGTGCCACCAATTGCTATAGCCCTAGCATGTACTTTATTTAAAAATAAATTTACAGATAAAGAAAAAGAAACAAAAATTACAAACTTTATCTTAGGGTTAAGCTTTATCACAGAAGGAGCAATTCCTTTTGCAGCTAGTGAACCACAAAGTGTTATTCCATCAGTTGCCATTGGTTCAGCTATAGCTGGTGCTATAGTTGGAGCCTTTAATGTACAATCGCCTGCCCCACACGGAGGAGTATTTGTTCTTCCTGCTATGAGTAGCTTAAACCAAGCCTTATTCTTCCTTTTAGCAGTAGCTGTTGGATCAATAGTAGGAGCTTTAATTTTAGGAAAACTTAAGAAAAGACCAGAAGAAAAAATATCATAAATTATTCATAAAAGAGATTTTACAAAATAAGATTGTAGAATCTCTTTTTATTTTGAAGGTCTAAAATTGATTACAAAATTATTATAAGTATAATTTAGGTAATAGAGGTGATTATATGGCTATGATTTCAGAGCAAAAAATTGATGAAATTAGAGCAAGTTCTAACATTGTAGATATCATTGGAGAATATGTTGATCTCAAAAGAGCAGGTTCATCATATAAGGGCTTATGTCCCTTCCACAATGAAAAAACACCTTCTTTTACTGTTGATGAAAAGAAACAATTATTTCACTGCTTCGGCTGCGGAGTAGGAGGAGATGTTGTTTCTTTTATTATGCAAAAAGAGGGTTTATCATATCCTGAAAGTTTGGAATATCTAGCAAATAAAGCAGGTATAAGAATGGAATATTCTAATAACTATGAGGCCAATCCTAGAAACAAAGAACTTTATGAAATTAATAAAGATATTATGATGTTTTATTATAAGAATTTATTGACTAACAAAGAAGCTATTAACTACCTAAAAAATAGGGGACTTAGCGGTAAAATTGTCAATAGATTTATGCTAGGGTTTGCTAAAAATAGCTGGCAAGACTTGTGTGATTATATAGAATATAGGGGCTATGATAAAAAGGATTTAGAAGATATAGGACTTATAAAAAAATCTAGCAAGGGCAACTATTATGATAAATATAGAAATAGGATAATTTTTCCGATTATAAATCACTATGGTAATGTAATAGGTTTTGGTGGTAGGGCCATAGGTGATGAGATGCCAAAATACCTTAATTCACCAGAATCAGATATTTTTAAAAAAAGATTTAATCTTTATGGTCTAAATATTTATAAAAAGCAAAAAGGGACTGATATTATCCTTGTAGAAGGCTATATGGATGTAATTGCTCTAAATAATTTTGGTATCGATTATGGTGTTGCAAGTCTAGGAACAGCCCTTACACCTGATCAAGCTAAACTTATAAAACGTTATGCAGAAAATATTTATATCTGCTATGACAGAGATAGCGCTGGAATAAATGCAACTAATAAGGCCATAGAAATTTTTTTAGATGCTGGTGTTAAACCAAAGATAATCACCTTGGAAGAAGGGCTAGATCCTGATGACTTTATAAAAAAATATGGCAAGGAAGCCTTTCTAGAAAAAAAAGAAAATGCTTTGGATGCCTATAATTATAAGTATAATCAGATATTGGATTTATATTCAAAGGCCAATCCAAATGAAAAATATGAAAAACTTGATTTATTCGTAGAGTTTCTTGCAAGTATCGATTCAGATCTTACTCGTGAAATATTTACAAATAATGTATCGACTCTATTTAAGATAGACAAAAGCACTTTAAATCAAGCAGTCGACAAGTATAATACTAATATTAATGAAAAAGAAAGCCGCAAGAATTATTATAAGCAAAAAAATGATTCTAAGGTTATAGTAAAAAGCAATCCTCAAAAATTTAATTTTCTTGAGCTAGAAGTTTTAAGACTAATTTTTAATCAAAAAGAAGATTATTTGAAAAATCAGGAAATTTTTGATAAAAGTCTTACAAATTCTAAGCTTATAGATATGAAAGACTTTATTGTAGATAAAAATCTAGAAAAGTTTAATAAAAATGATGAGGATCATATATACATTTTAAATTATATAAGAGATAATACTAATCCTATTTATCCAAGTGAACTAGTCGATAAGATAGAATACTATGAAAAAATTAAAAAGCTGGATAAGTTAAGGTCTCTTAAAAATGAAGCTAAGGGGAGTTTTAATGAGTAGCGATAGCGATAAACTACTTGATGAAGATGTTTTAAATGAGATAATAGAAGAATTTCAATCTATCAGTGAATCTCAAGATGGAATGATTACCTATAGTCAAGTATATACATTTGAAACATTTAAAGAAATAGAAGATGATGGCAAAAAATATGTTATCTCACAAATAATCAGCAGGGGAATCGAGATAGTCGAAAAATCTGAGGCAAGCACTGATGATGATATAGAAGATGACAAAGATTTAAAAGATGATTTAGATGATGATATATCAGAAGAAGAGGATATCGACGAATCAAAATTTGAGGAAGAAGTAGTCGATGATGATGTCGATAATATCTCAGGTATAAAACTAGATGACCCTGTAAAAATGTACCTAAAAGAAATTGGTAAAGTTTCTTTACTAACAGCTAAAGAAGAAATTCACCTAGCCCGCCAGATGGAAATGGGAGAAATAGCTAGAAAAAAATTAGAAGGTACTAATCTTAATAAGCAAAACAAAATGAAATTATCAAATGATATTTTCTTTGGAAACCTAGCTAAAGTTATAGAAATAGCCAATGATGAACTAGTAAATAGTGGGAGAATATCAGAAAGTTCCATAAATAATCTTGATGGTATAATTGCCATGGGTAAGTTATTTGATGAAATCATGGTGGAAAATCCTGATGTTGAAAAAATAGAAGAATTAAAAGCTAAAGTTTTAATTTGTAAAATTGCTAGCCAATCTATAGAAGAAGAGGAGCTATCAATAAGTGATGCCAACTCCTTATGTGATCTTTTTGATTCTTTTGATCATTTGATCAACTTAGATGAAGATGAGGATGTTGTAACTTATAACTACGAATTTTTCACCAATTTACTATCTACAGCTGCCAACAATGAATATATTAAAACTAATGATAGGATGATTATTGATAATTTTAAGGAAGCAGCAGCAGTTTCACAAAGTATAAAAGATGGTAAAGAAGTAAATGATGAGTTTAAAAAAGATATAAAAATCTACCTAGCTGATAGTAACCTAGCTCATATGATTTTAGGATCTGAGCAAATAAGCAGTGAAGATGAATTAAATTTAAAAAGAGCTATACTAAAGGCAAAAAGAGCTAAGCAAAAACTTGCAGAAACAAACCTAAGATTAGTAGTTTCAATTGCTAAAAAATATGTAGGCCGTGGCATGAGCTTCTTAGACCTTATTCAAGAGGGTAATATGGGTCTTATGAAAGCAGTTGATAAATACGATTATAATCGTGGTTTTAAATTCTCAACCTATGCTACATGGTGGATAAGACAAGCAATTACCCGTGCTATAGCTGACCAAGCCAGAACTATAAGAATACCAGTTCATATGGTAGAAACTATAAACAAACTTGTAAGGACTCAAAGACAACTTGTCCAAGACCTAGGACGTGATCCAACAAACGAGGAAATAGCAGAACAAATGGGCATAGAAGTTTCTAAAGTTCAAGAAATCAGAAAAATTGCCCAAGAACCTGTTTCCCTAGAAACACCAATTGGTGAAGAGGAAGATTCTCACTTAGGAGACTTTATAGAAGATGAAACAGCAGTTAATCCTGATGATGCGGCAAATTATACCATGCTACGTGAACAGTTAAATGATGTTTTATCATGTCTTGGCCAAAGAGAAAAAAGAGTTTTACAATTAAGATTTGGTCTTATAGACGGTACTCCTCGTACCCTAGAAGAAGTAGGAAAAGAATTTGATGTAACTCGTGAAAGAATTCGTCAAATTGAGGCCAAGGCCTTAAGAAAGTTAAAATCACCAAACAAAAGCGAATCACTGAAAGATTTTTTATAATGAATGATAAAAAAAGATTAATGGAAATTGTAAATATAATTGACAGCGGAAAAAGTGTCATAGATGTAGGAACCGATCATGGATTGGTTCCTTTATATTTGGCAAAAAATGAAATAAGCACAGATATATTAGCAACAGATATATCAGCCCCATCTTTACAAAAACTAGAAGATAAACTAGATGATGATTTAAGGAAAATAATCAAAACGAGGGTAACTGATGGTTTTAAGGGTATAGAAAAAAAAGAAAATCAAGTCGCAATTATTGCTGGTATGGGTGGAAATACTATTATAGACATAATAGATGCTAGCCTAGACTTTGTAAAAAATCTAGATTATATGGTACTTGCTTCAAACATTGCTACTGAAAAGCTTCGTGCATATTTAAATCGAAATAATTTCGAAATAACTAGAGACTTTCTAACCTTTGAACATGGCAAGTATTACGATATTCTTAAAGTTGGCTATGACAAAGCTCAAGAGCTTTCTCTAGGAGATTTGTATTATGGTTACGAAAATATTCAAAATAAAAGTAGACTGTTAGAAGAAAAATTAGCAATCGATTATAAAAAAAATCTATCATTTAAAGAGGACATTATAAAAAAATCAGCTAATAATGATGGTCTTGAAAAAATAAATGAAAGACTAAAAGCTATAGATGAGGTATATAAAAGATGGAAATAAGATATTTAATTGAAAAACTAAATGAAAAATACCCCTTAGATCTTCAAGAAGATTGGGATAATTCTGGTTTGCAGATTGGAAATTTAAATAATGAATTAAAAAACATCCTAGTTAGCCTTGATTTAGAGGATGAGGGAGTGGATTTAGCTATTAAAAATAATTGTAATCTAATAATAACTCATCACCCATACTTATTTAATGGCACAAAGTCTATAGATTTATCTGATCAATTTTATAAGCGCTTAGAAAAAGTAATTAAAAATGATATTACAGTTTTTGCTATGCATACTAACCTTGATATAGCAGATGATGGATTAAATGATAATCTATGTAATATTCTAGAGATAAAAAATCCTAGAGTTTTAGAAGTAGGCAAGGAAGTAGGACTTGGTAGATTTGGGGAAATAAATCCAACTCAGGCTAAAAACTTTGCAAGTATTGTTAAAGAAAAATTAAAAGCAGAAGAATTAATCTGTTATGGGGATATGGAAAAAACTATTTCTAAGATTGCAGTTTGCGGTGGGTCTGGATCTTCACTTTTAGATGACGCCCTTGAACATAGCTGTGATCTTATGCTTACAGGTGATGTTTCTTATCATATGGCTATGGATTACTCAAATAGAGGTCTTATTATAATAGATGCAGGTCATTTTGCTAGCGAAAACCATGTTATTTATAAATTAAAGGATGTAATAGCAAGTATGACAGAAAAAGATGTATACACTTATTCTAAAGAAGATAGTTTTAGAACCTTTATCTAATATAGATTTTACAAAAGTTTAATAAACGGTAAAATAAAGCATGGAGTAAATCAGACAATCGCGGCTAAGTACGAGGAAAGTCCGTGCACCACAGAGCAAGGATGCTTGATAACGTCAAGTAGGAGTGATCTTCAGGCTAGTGCAACAGAAATATACCGCCGAGTTTACTCGGTAAGGTTGGAAAGGCGAGGTAAGAGCTCACCAGCTATATGGTGACATATAGGCTATGTAAACCCCATCCGGTGCAAGAACGAAGGGATGATAAACAAAGCTTGCTCGGCTTTGATCCAGAATGGTTGTTCGCTTGAGCTTATTGGCAACAATAAGTCTAGATAGATGATTGTCTAATACAGAACACGGCTTATAGATTTGCTCCTTACATAAATATTACAAAATGTAATTATTTTGTTTATCATATTATAAAATCTTACACTTTTAATTCATTTTTTTAGTTATATTTATAATTTACAAGATATTTTAACAATATAGCTAAATATTTCGCTTAAAAGTGTAATTTTTTTGTAACTTTTTCTTGACACATTTGTTAAGTTAGTATAAAATTAACACAGATTTAATTTCAGGACTATTTAATACAGTAAAGAAGGGAATCTATTTACCAATGAATAAGAAGAAAATTGGAGCAGCTTTTTCTTTAGTTGCTGCAGTAACTGCAGGAGCTACAGCCTATGCTTCAACTATAAATAATTTAGAATCAGATAGAAATACTAACGCTATGTTTACACCAAACTATAGTGATAATACATATGATTACAACTTAGTAAAATCAGATTATACAAATGATCTTAAAAATACTGCTATTGCAAACGAAACACGAGTAGTACAAAATACAGCTGAAAAAGAAGAAGCTGTTGCAAAAATAGAAGAAAATGCAAAAGAGATACTTAAAACTTCTGTAATCAATGTTGTTGCTAAAGAATCTGTAGAAGAAGAATCTCAATATGTTATAGCAGATGAAGAAACAGAATCAGAAGAAACAACAGAAGTAGCTGATGAAGAATTAAACACTTCTGATGATGAAGTTATTTTATACGATGACTCTAAGTTACCAGAAGTTAATGAAGAAAATGCTGAACTTGCAAGCACTGAAAAAACAGAGGAAGAGCAAACAAGTGAGGAAGTAGTTGATGATCAAGGCGATGAAGTTTTAGCCTATGATGATACCAAATTAGATGAAGCTTTAGCTGACCAAAATGAAGAAGATTTAGAAGTAGCTGAAGCTGACGATGAAGTAGTAAATTATCTTGATAATAATGCTGAAGAAGTAGAAACAGAAGAAAAAGAAGAATCTAACCAAGTGGTTAGTAAATTCGTAAATGTAGAAGCTTTATACATTAGATCTTCAAAATCAATGGATGATAACACAAATGCTATAAGAACTCTAGCAGCCGGAGATAAGGTAGAAGGTGTTATTGAAGGGGATTGGTTAAAAATAGAAGAAGGATATCTAAACTTAAAATATCTTTCAAATGAGTATCCTCAAAATTTAGTTGACACTATCCAAGCAAGAAAAGCTGCTGAAGCTAAAAAAGAGGAAGAAGCAAGAAATGCTCAACAAGTCCAAGCCAAAAAAGAAGAAGAATCTAAAGCCGCTCAACAAGAACAAATCAAAAAGGAAGAAGAGGCTGAAGCTACTCAACAAAAAGAAGTGAAAGAAGAAAAACAAGAGACTCCAGCAAAATATGGAACTCCATTTAGTGGATGGGTTCATAATACAGCCGTAATTAATGTAAGAGATAAGGCTAAAACAGGAAATATCATCGGTACTTTAGCAAAAGGTGCAAAAGTAGAAGGTGAAATAGCTGATGGTTGGGTTAGAATAAATTACAATGGAAAAACAGCTTTCGTTTCTTCATATTATCTAACAACTCAAGCTGCTCAAGAAGCTGAAAAACAAGCTTTAGAAAATGCAAAAGCTCAACAACAAGCACAACAAGCAACTGTAGTTGAAGAAAATAAAGAGACACCAGCTGAGGCTCAAAAAGCACAACAAACCGTGGTTGAAGAAGTAGTTGATGAAGAAGAGATAGTAGCAGAACAAACAGCTGCACCAGTAGTAAATCAAAATGGTCAACAAGCTGCAAATATAGCAAGTAGATTTGCGGGTAGCCCATACGTATGGGGTGCATCAGATCCTTCAGTAGGTTTTGACTGCTCTGGTTTAGTAACTTATGCTTACAGACAACTAGGAGTAAGCTTACCTCACTCATCACAAGCACAATTTAATAACGGTTATGCTGTTGGTATTAATAACTTACAACCTGGGGACTTAGTATTCTTCTCAAATCACAGCAGTATAGATCACGTTGGAATAGTTACAAGTTCTGATGGTACATTTATCCATGCATCAACACCAAAATCAGGTGTAAAATACGATAATGTATATAGCAATTACTATCAAAAAGTATTTGCTGGTGCTAGAAGAATATTCTAATTAATAGAGATACGCCCAAATGGGCGTTTTTTTATTGGAGTAACTATGAAAATACTTGATACAAAAAATGATAAAAAATATTTAATTGACAAACTAAAAAATAATAAAATTCAAAATAAAATTTTATTATTAACCCATGATCCTAGTGATGAAGAACTATCTTATAAAAACTTTATTATCAAAAGATGTGAAGAATTTGATATAAGCTATATTGACCATGAGTTTGATGAAAATGTATCAGCTAGTGAAATGGTTAAATATATTAATAGCTTTAATGAAGATGATGGTTTTATAATATTTCTACCTTTTGGTGACTTTGAGGATATGAAATATTTGCGCAAAAATATCAATATAAAAGACCTAGATGGGTTTACTTATAAATCAATGGGCAAATATACAAGCGGGAAAATAGATTATCTACCAGCTACACCCAAAGCTGTAGCAAAATTTTTATTAAATAATTACGATTTGAAGTCAAAGAATATAGTTATTGCTAACAATACAAATTTAATTGGCCTACCTTTAGCAACTTTTTTATCCAAAAATCATGCTACTGTTACTATTTTAAATCAGCATACTACTGATGATAAAGAATTTATAAAAAATAGTGATATATTTATTTCCGCCATAGGTAAAGGGAATTATTATGACAAAAGTTACTTTAAAGATGGACAGGTTATAATAGATGTTGGAACTTCCTATGTAAATGGTAAGATAATAGGTGATGTCGATTTTAATGATTTAAAAGATTTAGACTTAGAAATATTAACAAGTAAAAATGGAATAGGGTCAATAACTACATTGACCCTTTTAGAAAGTTTGATAGAGTAGGGAGAGGCAATGCCATTAGTAGAAACTAAGGAAGAGTTAGAAAAATATAAAGAATTTGTAAGAAATTGTGAATATGCAAGACCAATGCAGGACCCAGCGTGGGCTGATGTTAAGGAAAATTGGTCTAGTGACTATATTTATATAGAAGAAAATAAGCAAATTATAGGGGCTATGAGTGTAATCGGAATTAAAAATCCTAATGGAAAATATTTTCTATATGCTCCACGTGGGCCAGTGTGCGATTTTAAAAACTATGAGCTTGTAGATGCTTTGATAAAAGAAGCAGATGTATTAAAAGAAAAATACGATGCTTTTTTACTAAGGATGGACCCAGAAGTATCATTTGATGAAAAAGCTATATATGAATACGAAAAAAGAGGCTATGATTTTAGAACCTATGGTGCTGATCCCCATTCATTTACCCAGCCAAGATATAATATGATTTTACCTATCTCAGGGATGAGTGAAGATGATTTGTTTGAAAGTTTTTCATCAGCTACCCGTAGAAATATTAGAAAATCATATAGAAATGATATAAAAACGGTAGAAGAAACTAATGATAAAACTCTAGACCAATTTTATAATTTGACGAAAATAATGGCTGAAAGACAAGAAATAGGTCATAGACCAAAAGAATATTTTAAAAGATTATTAGAGCATATGAATGGGAAGATTTTTACTTCTTACTATGAAGATGAGGCCTTATCTGCTTCACTTCTAGTTCCATACGGTAATAAAGTTTATTATCTATATGCAGCTAGTTCAAATGAGAAAAGAAATAAGATGCCAAACTTTAATATGATCTGGGAAGAAATTAAATGGTCACGTGAAAATGGCTATGAGTACTTTGACTTCGGTGGTACATTTTCATTAGACTCCAAAGATGGTTTATATCGTTTTAAGGAAGGTTTTTGTTATCCAGATAGTTATACAAACTTTATTGGAGAACTAGATGTGGTCTATGATAGAGAAAAATACGAAGAATTTTTAAAATAAGAAAACCCTTAAGATTTTAAAATCTTAAGGGTTTATTTTTCGTCTGTAAGACTTAATGCAACTTCCAAAGCCTTCTCAACATTAGGTAATTCTGTATTGTGATCCAAATACTCTACATGTCTTATAACATTTTTTTTATCCACAACAAACATAGCTCTATTTACAAGTTTTAATTCATTTATAAATAGAGAATATTCTTTGGCAAAGTCTTGGTAAAGGTAATCGGAAGCAAATACTAAGGTTGATATTTCTTTATCCTTTACAAAGCGTTTTTGAGCAAAAGGCAAATCGTTTGAAACTGTAACTACTGATAAGTCTTTTGGAAAATTCTCCTCATTTTTAGATAGCAAGAATGTCTGTAGTTCACAAACAGATGTATCTACAGAAGGAACGGCAGATATTATTTTTACCTTACCCTCTTCATTTTTATAAAAATCATAGTCTGATAAATCTTCTAATTTAGCTTTAAAATTTGGAGCAGTGTCATTTACTTTTAGCTTCTCACCATCAACTGTTAATTCAAGTTGTCCAAATTTTACAACTCTATTTGTCATATTATTCTCCTTACATTACAGAACATGTTATTTATCTATTTTATATCTTATTATAAAAACTAATCATTGTAAAGCGTGAGATTTTAGGGTATAATTAGTCAGTATGAAAATATAAAAGGAGGGAATATGGCAGACTTAGTATTAAATGCAAATAACAGAGAATTTACTGGAAAAAACAAAGTTAATAAATTAAGAGCTGAAGAATTAGTTCCAGGAGTTGTTTATGCCAAAGGTGAAGACAATCTTAATGTTCAAGTAACATCTAGAGACTTCGATAAAATTTTAAGAAAAGCTGGTACATCTACAATTATCTCATTAGATGTTGATGGAGAAAGCAAAGATGTACTTATTAAAGATTACCAAACACATCCATACAAAAATCAATTTTTACACGTTGATTTCCAAGCTATTAACCAAAATGAAGCAATTAGGGTTAATGTACCAGTTGTACTATTAGGTAGAGAAGATTTAAATATCGAATCAGCAGTATTAGTACAAAATATGGATAGTGTTGATGTAGAATGTTTACCAAAATACATTCCACAAACAGCTGAAGTAGATATTACTGAAATTGAAATCGGTGATGCTAAAACTATCGCAGACCTTGATATCTTTGGAAATGAAAACATCACAATTCTTGCAGAAGAAGATGAAGTTATCTGCTCACTACAAGAAGCAACTGAAGAAGAACTTCCAGAAGAAGATGAAGAAGCTGCTGATGTTGACGCTGCTGACGTACCAACTGTTGAAGAAACAGAAGGCGAAGAAGCTGAAGACGCTGAATAATAATAATTTAAAGGCCTTAGGGTCTTTTTTTATTGCCATAAAGTAATCATATTTGCTATAATAGATTTATGAATGGAAAACTCATTGTATTTGAAGGGCCAGATGGATCTGGAAAAACTACGATATTAAAAAAAGTTAATGAAAAGCTGACTGATGAAGGCTATAAGTTAAAACTAGTTAGAGAACCTGGTGGCACTGACATCTCAGAAAAAATTAGAGAAATCATTATCGATAATGATAATGTAAATATGGCTGCAAAAACTGAAAGTTTACTTTTTGCTGCCAGCAGGGCCCAACTTGTCGATGAAAAATTAAGACCAGCCTTAGAAAATGGTGAAATAATCCTATGCGATCGTTTTGTCCTAAGCTCACTTTTATATCAAGGAGTGGGACGTGGATTAGGTATTGATGAAGTGAAGGCTATAAATGATTTTGCTATAGGAGATATAAAACCAAATCTAACTATATTTTTTAACATAGATTATAAAACAGCTTTAGTACGTAAAAGAGCAAATTTTTCAGCTGATAGGTTAGAAAATGAAGACTTTGATTTTCATAAAAGAATATTTGATGCCTATATAAATATAGCTGATAGATATAAAGATGATATAAAACAGGTAGATGCCACTCGTTCCATAGAAGAAGTTAGCACTGATGTTTTAAAACTTATAAAAGATTTATTGGAGGATTAGATGAAACTATTAATTGCAATTGTACAAGATGCAGATGTAAATTTCTTAATGGATGCGCTTACAGAAAGTAGCTACAGAGTTACTAGGTTATCTACAACTGGTGGATTTCTAAAAAAAGGTAATACAACTCTTTTAATAGGTGTAGAAGAGGAAAATTTAGATGATGTGCTATCTATTATAGAAAATAACTGCAAAAGAAGAAACACTACTACAACAATCATTAATCCATCAGCAGAAAGTTCACTTTTATCAAATACAGTTCCTGTAGATATAACAGTAGGTGGAGCAACAATATTTATTCTAGATGTAGACCAATACATTAGATTATGATTGATTTAGATACACAAATTAATCAAAATTCCCTATCGCACGCCTATATTTTCGAATCAGCAAATGAATCTTATAACTTAGATTTTGCAAATGACTTTGCCAAAAAAGTGTTTGAAAGTAAAGGCGTTTACATAGAAAATAACATAAATCCAGATTTATACATAATAGATAAGGGAAATGAAATAATCGATATTGAAAGTGTAAGAGCCTTACTAAAAGATACAGCCTTAAAGCCTTCTAATAATATAATTAAAATTTATATAATCCATAATGCTCATAATATGAGAACAGAAGGTTTCAATGCTATGCTAAAGACTATAGAAGAGTTAAAAAACTATAACATAGTAATCTTTACTACAAAAAATAAAGATTTACTCTTGCCTACTATAAGGTCTAGGTGTCAGATTATTAGACTAAATGCTGATGAGATAAAAAGTGATATTGATTTAGATAGATTATCAGAAATCCTTGCTGAAACTTATAGGGGAAATATTAGCCAGTTTTACCAAAACAAGGCTTTTTTCGATAGCTATAAAAATGATAAGTCTTTGATGTTTGATGGGCTAATTGATATATTTGAAATGGTTGTAAAAGAAAAATATATGCCGGGGTTAGTAAATTCAAATTTAAACATAAAGAAATTAGCGGATATTAATCTAAGTCAGATAGAAGAAATAATTAACTTGATATACACTATTAAAATTGGTTTAAAGAATAATATTAACTATGATTTAGCTATAGAAGAGGTAATCTTTAGTGTATACAAGGGAGGGATAGGATAGTGAATGTAATAGGAGTTAGATTTAAAGAAACGGGTAAAATATATTACTTTAAAGCTAACGATGAAAAATATAACTACAAACAAAAAGTAATTGTAGAAACAGAAAATGGAATAGAACTTGGTGAAGTAGGTCTGGTTAATGTAGATAAAGAAAAAGAAAATTTTGACCAAGATTTAAGAGAAGTTATAAGACTTGCTACAGATGAAGATATGGATCAGCATTTTAAAAATGAATTAGATGCTAAAAATGCCCAAGAAATTTGCCAAGAAAAAGCCGATGAATATAATCTAAATATGAAGATAGTAGATTGTAATTACACTTTTGATAGGTCAAAACTTACTTTTTATTTTACTTCAGCTAAAAGAGTTGACTTTAGAGAATTAGTAAAAGACTTAGCCAGTACTTTTAAAAGCCGCATAGAACTAAGACAAATTGGTGTAAGAGATCATGCAAAACTTATAAAACATTATGGATCTTGTGGCCAAGAGTGTTGCTGCTCTAGATACTTAACAGAGTTTGAACCCTTATCTATAAAATGTGCCAAAGATCAAAATATAAGTCTAGACCCCTCCAAAATTTCTGGAGTGTGTGGTAGACTTATGTGTTGTCTAGCCTATGAAGAAGACCATTATTTAGAAGTAAAAAAAACTATGCCAAAATACGGGCAAACAGTTGCTACTGAAGACGGTGAGGGTGTAGTAATTGCAAATAATATGGTTCGTGAATGTTGTAAGGTAAGAATTCAAAAAGATGATGAAACTATAGAAAAACACTACAAGATATGTGACTTACATAATACTAATAACAATTGAGACTCATTATCATTTTGAATAATTATTTAAAACGATATACTAAAAGAATAATTATACTTGACAAAAATTAGGAACAATTGTACAATTTTAATATAAAATAAATAGGAGGTAATTATGGCATACGTAATAGACGAAAATACATGCATTAGCTGTGGAACATGTGCAGGAGAATGTCCAGTAGACGCAATCTCAGCTGGAGATGATGCATACGTAATCGACGCTGATACTTGCATTGATTGTGGAACATGTGCTTCTGTTTGTCCAGTAGACGCAATCGATCCAGAATAAAAATAATACATACAACTTAGACATATTATTATAAATAAAAGATGTTAGCCTTAGCTAGCATCTTTTTTATTTTATAGAATAAAAATAATTATAGACTGATTAGCTTCATAATAAAAAACCCTTGCAAAGTATACTTGCAAGGGATAAGTTGGAGCTTCAAACAGGATACAGGTGTACTCTTAAAATCAACATTCTTTAGATTTGTGTTGCCAACGAGTTACCAGTAGGCCCTTTTTTATTCAATTTTTCTTACTTCTCCAGTAATAAATTCTAGGTAGTCTTTTAAATAATTATCGGTAGTTGTTTTTAAATCTTCGTGACCTAATAAATTCATTAATGCTATATTATCTATACCAAAATTATGTGCCATAGTTGTAAATGTAGAGCGACAAGATTTTGGAACATAGATTGGGAGATTTAATTCTTCCAATGTAGCATAATAATCTTCATAGAATGTTGTCTCTGATACTCTTTGTCCATTCTTTTCATAAATATACCCAGTTTGACTATTGTCGGCAAATTCCCTTAAATATCGCTCTATTTTAGGGTGTATAGGTACTACTCTTTCTTTACCTTTCTTTGTTTTAATTCCAAAGTTTTCAATTAGCATCTTGTCAAAGTCTA
The DNA here is from genome assembly GCF_046365495.1 of Anaerococcus cruorum. Lineage (NCBI taxonomy): Bacteria > Bacillati > Bacillota > Tissierellia > Tissierellales > Peptoniphilaceae > Anaerococcus > Anaerococcus cruorum. The sequence goes on from NZ_JBGMEH010000006.1 coordinate 21,816, forward strand.
TTGATTTAACTCTTAGGCCTCTAAATTCTCCAGGGCGCATACCTGTATATATCATAATTAGGATATACTTTAAAAATGGTAGTTCTTCTGCATTATCAAGCATTCTTTGCACCTCATTTAATGTGAATACTTGTTTTTCAGGTATTGATTCTCGGCCGTCAACTTCTAGAAAGTCTCCTAAATTCTTTTTTACTAAATCGTGTTTTATTGCCTCGTTATAAATACGTTTAATTACTATTTTTAATCGTGTTATATATTCGGCAGTGTATTGTCTTTCTTCTCCTGCGTATACATAACCCTCGGTTACCATCTCATCGATCACGGCTTGCAAATGATATAACTTAATATCTGCTATATTTTTGTTATACAGTCTTTCAAAACGCCTGAATGAACGGTCGTAACGCTCCTGACTTTTTACTGTAATTTTTTTATAATATTTACCATTTTGCCATAATCTGTATACATCGATTAATTTTTGGTCTGAGGGCATAATACCGTCGTATTGTGCTAGTGCATCAAATGCTTCTTCATATGTTGGATAGCATCCCAGTATTTGGCGCACTACCTTTCCATTACTATCATAGTATGCTGGTAATCTAGCAAGATAAGGGGAGACCCTTTCTCTGCCTGAGGGCGTTTTACCTAATTTAGTTATAGAGCCTCTGCCATTGGGTAATTTTCTGTGTTTTTTTCTCCTAGCCATATTATCCTCCTTATGTTATAATGACACTAGATGAGGCATTATATAAAAAAGAAGTCGTTTAGAGTCTTGTCTATAGGTTTTTTATAGCACCAGCGTAAACTGGTGCTTTTTAAATATAAAAAAAAGAGGAGCTCTTTCGAACCCCTCAAGTTTAGTCACCTTTCTAGAAAAGGCTTGTCAATAATTTTAATCAGTGCTACATGCACCTTGTATTAAAATATTACTTCAAAACGAGTAAGTTGTCAAGACATTTATTTCATATAATATTTTGTTATATTATGATATATGTCATTTAAAATAGCATCTGAGACAATTATGTCATGCATAACTGAATTAGGATTTATAGGGTCTTTAACCCTCACTTTGGAAACTGTTGTTATTTGATTACAAATTGCATAACTTCCTGATTTTAAATTCTCGATTTTTTTTATGCATCTATCTGCCAGATTTATATCATTTTTAGCACTTTTAATATTTTTTTCTATCGATTTACTATTTTCTCCATATGCGTTGCTCGAGTTAATATCTGCTAAAGTTTCTTCTAATATATCAAGAGTTTTATTTGCTCTATTTTGTATTGTTTTTGCCTTTGAACGAACTAAATCATAAATCTCGGTTTTTAAATCAACATCTGTCGGATACCATTTCTTATTTTCCTTTACAGAAGATAGAGGAACTACTGTTAGTATAGGATTATCTTTTGTATCTTTCTTGTTTAAAACTATACAGTAATGCATACCGCCTTCTTCACTACCAATATTAAATCCTAAATTAACTAACACTACTGCACCTTGCTTATATACTGGTCGATATTGTGGTTTAAATGTGACCTCTTGTTTTAAAAATTGCCTATACTCATCTAACCAGCTTGTGATGAGATATGATCTTTTATAATTCCTCTCTATCTCATCATCTATATAATCTTCTAGCATATTCAAAACTTTGGATTTTTCAGTTTTGAATTCTTCTTTGTGTTTTTCATCCTTATACTTTCGCACTAATACTCCTATTCTTAAACAATCTATTACTCTCATATTATTCTCAGAGACTTTTTAAGACTCATTATTAACTATATTAAAAGAGGTCTAATTTATAATGATTAATTAATAATATTATTGGTTAATAAGTTCAGCAAATACAATATGCTCGCCTAATCCACTAACTAATTTAAAGTCCATATCTTCTTTTTCAACCTTGTATGCTAGATAGTAATCCATGCTACCTCCAACCTTAATTTTTGTAGTAATGTCGTTTTTGAATTGATCAGGAGGGGTGACGCCAGATGTACATTGGTAGATACTGTTTTTGTCTTCTTGAATTAATCTTAACTCTGTAGTTGTTAAAGTAGAAATTGTAGTTGCTTCCTTATATTTGTTAGTTACTTTTACAGGTATCAAAATGATTTTGGTTTCTGGCTCGTATTTATGAGTTGTTATAAAAGCATCGCCTGTTTGTTCATAGTCGCCTAATAAACCGTTAATATTGAAATAATTACTTTGTTCATTTGTACCCGGTTGGTCTTGTACAGATTGTGTTACAGAATTGATGACTTGTGCGTATTCTGGTATGTAATTAGGGTCATTTTCTTCACTTACTTCTTTATCGTTATCTTCTATTGATTCTATATTTTCAACTTCTTCTATTGATTCATTTTCTATTACCTCATTTTCCTGAATTGGTTGCTGAGATGATTCGTTTGCACATGATGATAATGTAAATATAAGTGCGAATGTTATTAATGTTTTTTTCATTACTAATTACTCCTTAAAATTTTGCTCTTAATTCTATAACTTTTCCTATAATCTCTACAGGAGTGCTTTCTATTTGTTCGTTACTATAAAATGTTGGTAAATAAACATCGGGGTTGGTTGCTACTAATGTAATGCCCTCGGGTGATTTTTTTACTATTTTCATCGTAGCCTCATCTCCATTTACTCTTACTATGGCAATAGAGCCTGAATCCACGTCCGATTGTTTTCTAACTATAACTACATCACCCTCATTAAAGCGAGGCTCCATTGAACGCCCTTTTAATCTTAGGCCGAAGTGATCTCCTTGTGATTTTAATCTAGGGTCTATATCCTCATAATCAATAATATCTTCATCCGCAATAAAGGGGTTACCACAAGAAACTGCTCGATACACTGGCACCTCGTAGCTATCGTTTGATTTATTTTTTACGTTTTCCGTACCTAATAAATAATTGGGGGACACGCCAAATATATCTGCCATTCTTACAAGAGTTTCAAGGTCAGGGCTTGATACTCCATTCTCCCAAGCTGAAACCGTGGTTTTTCCTACGTGCAATTTTTGTCCTAGTTCGGATTGACTGAATCCACAATCTGCACGTAAGCTTTTAAGTCTTTTTTCAAGCATTAAATTCTCCTATTAGTTAATTTATTCTATACTATAATACCCTAAGGGCTAATAAAAATGGACTAAGTACACGAAGATTATACAAAAATTTAAATAAAGACTTGACAGTCCATAATAAATGGACTATAATGTATATAGGATATGAGAGAGGGGGAATATTTATAAGAATTGTAAAAACAGAAGTATTAAAAAAAACAAGATTACAAAAGAATTTAACTGGAGAAGATATGGCAAAATTATTAGGCTATAAGAGCAAACAATCTTATTACAACATTGAAAAAGGTTCAGTTAATCCTAGTGCAAAAATAATGAATGAAATATCCGAAATTTTTAATAAACCAGTACAATATTTTTTTAATCTAAAAGTACATTAAAAATGAACTTATAAATAATACAGTACAACTAGAAAGGACTAATAATATTTAGTAAATAGGAGGATAGATGCCAATAAAAGTTAGAAATGGAGATTTTATTGATAATTTAAAATTAGCTAGCGATGAATTAGATAAAAGCGAGCAGGAATTAAGAGTTTTAGCTCAGCAGGGCAAATTAACATTTGCTACTGCGATAAGAAATGAAAAAGATAGCGGTTGGAAATATTACACGGATGTGCAATGGCTAAAAAAAGTTAAAGCGGGCGAGGCGCCAAAATTTAGAGCATAAAGGAGATTTAGAAATGACATTAAAATTATTTACATTTGGTAAAGCAAATAAAAAAGAAAATGAAAAACAAAATCAAAGAGAAAAAGCAATAGCTGAGAGAATTAGAAAAAATCAAATCCAAGCTGAGCGCAAAGAAAGAATGAGAAAGATTTGCGAAGTTAGAAAATATTGCTTTGGAGAATAAAAAAAGCCCAATAGACTGAGGGGTCTAAAGGGCAAACAAAAATAATTTACATTATAATTATACCACAAAAAGAAAAGGATTAACAGATGAATATTTACGATAGTCAGGAGTTTATATCAAATATCAAAACTCTAGATGATGAACATTTGATGAGCTTAAGGGTTTGGATTGATAGTAAGAAAAATGAAAAAGATAAAGAAGACAAGATTTTATATATAGATTTGGAAATAGAGCGAAGATTAAAAGTGAGGAAATATTATGCAAATCAAATTTAGAAGAGCGATTTATCAAGAGTACGAATTAGAAATACCTTTGCAGGATTTAGAACTGAAATATCAAGGGAATGAGGAGGAAGCGATACTAAATAATTTACACAAATCATACAAGGTTGATGAAGAGGTGGAAATTAGAGATATACATCGCGGGTCATTAGATGATAACGACATTAATTGGCAATATTTTGAAATGGTAGAACGCAATGCTTTATATGAGGCGGAATTAGATGCATATAACGAGGCTATAAGGATATGATTATATATTTTAAAGAAAAAGTAGAAAAGGATTGTGCGGTTGAAATACCAATCGAATACCTAGAGGATTATGAAACATTAGAGGATGCTGTAAAGCATTTTAGAAGAGATAAAAGCAATTTTGAATTATACCATGAATTTTCTGAAAATATAACGATTGACAATGTAGTTGAAACTGATTGGGATTTTACAGAAGCATAAAAAAATTAAGGAGAATTTATTATGAATTTATACGAAATTACAGAAGCATATATGGCGCTTGATAATTTAGAGCCTAGCGAGGATATAAAACATTACCTAGAGGGCATTAGTGATGAATATGACCAAAAAATCGAGAATATAACATACGTTATTAAAAACAATGAGGGAGATATAGATGCATTAGCCAAGGAAATAAAAAGGCTTACAGATAAACGTAAGGCTTTAGAAAATAAAAATAAATATTTAAAAGATTATATGTTTGATAGCATGAAAATTATAGGAAAGGATAAGGTTAAGGCTGGTACGTTTGACCTTAGAATACAAAAAAATCCGAGATCTGTAAATATTATTGATGCCGATTTAATCAATGAAGAATATTTTAGAGTAAAAACTGAAATTGATAAATCAAAAATAAAAAAAGCGCTTGAAGAGGGATTGATAATCGAGGGTGCGGAATTGGTACAAACTGAGGGCTTAAGGATTAGATAATGGAAAAATTGAACGTACAAGCAAAATTAAACAGAATACAAACCGAATTAAAAGCACCTAAGGGGCAACGTAATGCATTTGGAAAATACAATTATAGAAGTTGTGAAGATATATTAGAGGCCTTAAAGCCATTATTAGATAAATACGAAGCTACTATAAATCTATCTGACAATATTATGCAAATCGGAGATAGATATTATGTGCAGGTTACGGCAAAACTTACAGATATAAAATCGGGTGAAACTGTAATGTCAACGGCATTTGCTAGAGAAGATGAAAGTAAAAAAGGAATGGACGCCTCACAATTGACTGGGGCGACTAGCTCCTATGCACGTAAATACGCCCTAAATGGATTGTTAGCGATTGATGATACAAAAGATAGCGACTTCCTAAATAATGGCGCTAATCATCAAAATAATGATTATAAAGGCAATTCAAATACTAGGAAAGGTAAATCAACTGTAACCCTCGATATGGCAAAGGATATTGAGGTAACGGGCGGAGAATATAAAGGCAAAACATTATGGCAGGTAGCAAATGAAGATATAGCGGTAATAGAAGAATGGCACAGATCAGCAAAAGGAGATAGGGAAGAGGCCTTGAGGCTGATATTAGATGAGATAAAAAAATAACCTAAAGGGGGTTATATGTCAAAATTCAGAAAAATTTATTCAAGTTTTTGGGAGGATGCAACCGTAGTAGAAGAATTTAGCGCGGAGGATAGATATTTTTATATTTATCTTCTAACCAATCCTTTTACAACGCAAATAGGTATTTACGAAATAACAAAAAGATACATTGCATTTCAAATAGGGCATAGCATTGAGTCGGTAGAGAATTTATTAGATAGATTTGAGCATCAATACGATTTAATTAAATACAATAAAGAAACTAATGAAATAGCTATAAAAAATTGGGGAAAATACAATCTTACAAGTGGTGGTAAACCTATGGAAGATTGTGTTACATCAGAATTGATGAATGTTAAAGATTTAAATCTAATTGAGTATGTCGCGAAATCTATACCTAATGATAATCTAAAATTGTTATTCTTTCAATATTTAGACGACCCGACTACGAGTGGTATACGAGACGTACTACGAGACGTACCACGAAACGGGGGGAAGAATAAGAATAAGAATAAGAATAAGAATAAGAATAAGAATAATACTGATACTATTACTAATAATAATACTAATACTAATACTACTTATACGCCTACCGATACGGCAGACGATTCGGTAGAAGATGATGAAATCAATACTTCCATTAATAATCACGATAGGGATAGCGATACGGTAACGAGTCGTGGTCGTAACGATGAAGATAGTGAAAAAGATATAGACAATATAAGCAATCAAATAATACCTGCAGATAAAATAATAAATAAATGGAATGCCTTAGATAATAATATACCAAAATTACAAACCATTAATTCTGGTACACAAAGATATAACCTACTAAAGGCTAGAATTAATCAATATGGGGAGGAAACGGTAATAGAGGCAATAGATAGTATTAATCAATCAAATTTTTTAAAGGGTTATGTATCGGATTTTAAAGTTACATTTGATTGGTTTATAAAGCCTAATAATTTTATAAAGGTATTAGAGGGCAATTACTTGGATAGGGATACCCGTAATAGATATGACCGAAGTCGAGATGACTTTATGAAAGGGCTATCGGTTTAATCAATATGGAAAAAATATCTAATACCATAGAAAAGGTAATGAGATCTAAGGGAATTGTATATGATGATGAAAGGGCAAATAAAGAATTACTACGTAGAGAAGCGGAATTACAAAAAATAATTGATGAGGCAAGTATAGCTTATTACAAACGCAAGGGTGGTCTTAAATATTCTGGTATGCCTTTAAAATATAGGGATATGAAGTTATCGGATTTAATCAATACAAAAGAGAATGGGCAGATGATAAAATCGATGGCGTATTATATAAAGAATTTTAAGCAAATGACAAAGGGCGTTGGTATTGTTGGAGAAATGGGGGTAGGAAAAACAACCTTAATTGCTGTAACTTGTAAGGAAATAGTTGAAAGATATGAAAAAACTTTATATTTTGCGAGCGAGGCCACGATATTAAATGAGATTAAAAACGCGATTGATGATACCTCATTCGATACGCCTGAGGATATAATTAGAAGAATTGCTGGTAATGATTTAGTTGTAATCGATGAATTTGGGTCTACTACAAATCAATGGGAAATATTGCAAATAAAAAATGTAATTGATGCGGTGTTAAACAATAATAACAAATTATTTATAACATCAAATTACAATACCGAAGAATTGTTAAATAGGTGGAAAGACGGAAATACGAATAAAACGCCTAGACAAATTAGAGATAGAATGGAGGAGGCTATGAATATGTATGCCTTATCTGGAGAAAGTTTTAGAAGAAAGGATAAGTGAAATTGCGACCTAGTGCAATATTTAAAGAATATGAGGAGATTGAAAATGATGTAAGTATATCGTTTAGCGGTGTACTTCATCAAAAATATGTATATATACCAAAAAGTCAGTTGGCGTTTAGTATATCGGGCAATAAGGAGTGTATAAAATATAGGATTAATCGTAGTGATCAAAATGTTAGTGGCATAATAATTAAATTAAGTCCTGAATACACAAATAATGAATTGAATAAGGAAAAGAGATGAATGAAAGATACGAAATATTTAAAAAATTGAATGAAGAAAGTCTAGAATTGTACAAGGCTAAAAATGCTGATTATGGTAATAGTTTTTCAAAATCATATAAGGAATTTGGTTTGACCGCTCCTATTATTCGTATGAGTGATAAGCTAGAAAGATTAAAGACATTATCTAAACAAGATGCAAAGGTAAAAGATGAAAGTATTAAAGATACCCTTATAGATTTATCAAATTATGCATTTATGACAGTTATAGAAATGGAATGCGAGTCTAATGATTTTATTTTTAGCCCTTTAACTGATTATGAGAAAACTCTAATAAATCTTAATAGAAAGGGCATGGAATATAAGCTAAATGAAGAATACACAGAGGGGAGAAAGCTTAATATATGAAGACTAAGGAATTTATTGAAAGAGTTGAGGATTTGGGGTTTGAAGCAGAAATTTATAGCAGTGGAATTTACGTAAAGGACAGTGATGGAGATTGTGTGACATCGGTAGGCTCGAAATGTGAATATATGGTTGATTGTTCCTGGACTGGGTTTATGTTTGTAGGCGCAACTAAACGCAAATCTTTGCTTGAACTTGCTTTCGCATACGCATCGACCCCAATCAAAGGACGTCAGGAAGAGAAGAAGTACTACTTAAGACACAGATACTTAAACAAATATACTCAAGATAATTACCTGAATTGGGATTTAACACTATTACCAACACACTCTATATTCTTAGATGATTACAAAGAAGATGCGGATACACAAACCCAATTTACAAAATCGGAAATAGAAAAGTTAAAAATGGACTTTGATGTAAATCTTGACGAATTTGATGAAGAGAAGGTGGAGTAATGGGATTTTGGAAAGAATATAAGACAGATAGCGGATTAGCTGAAAGATTAGTTGGAAGAAAAATTATTGAATGGGAGGAAGACTATTTAAAGCTAGATGACGGCTCGATTGTAACAATTGAAATGACAGAATACGAATGTTGTGCAAGTGCGGGCGGAGAATTTACAGATATTACATTAGAAGCTGTTATAACTGATATAAGATTTGGAGTGCCTGAAGAAGAAGTTGATGAGGATTGGTATAGCGAAACAGAAGCAAAGCGTGAGGTTGTATTTATTCATAATTACAATCAAATAGGTAAAGCTAATATGTGGGCAAACAATGGCAACGGTAATTATTATTACTCAGTTTGTGCTTTTAAAATTAACGATATATATTATGCTCCGCTTGGTAGTCGCGGGGAGACTTTGGATTGAGGTGGAGGAATGAATAAAAAAGACATAGCTACGCTAGCTGCAATGATGATAGCAAGGATTGTAAAGGAATTTAATTTTGGTTTAGAGGTGCACAAAGATGGTAGTTTAGTATTTGTTGATGTAAATACTGGAGATAGATACAAGATTAGTGGAAAGGAATTTCAGAATTTATACGATGAAATTGAGGTGGAGGAATGAGTAAACCTAATATTTTACAAACTTTTAATTTAGCTGGAGTGTCAATTTTATTGATGACACAATTAGAATTAAAATATTTATTTATAACAATTGGCTATGCCATATTGTTATATGTTATAAGCGGCTTTATCAGTGATAAAATAAAAGATTATTTTTTGTAGAGGTGGAGGGATGAGAACAGAAGTGATTTTTATAATATGTTATATAGTTTACAATTTGTTTTGTTACTTAGTTTCTAAGGCTTGGGCAGAAGAAGTTCTTAAAGAATATGAGCATATGGAGTTTGAGGAATGAGATACTACGTCTATGGAACTAAGAAACAATGGAAGAAATATGGCGACCACCCTGAAGGATACTTAAGTGAAGGTAATCCTTTATATAAAAATATCATTGCACTGATGAAAGCTGCGGAATATAAATACAAGGCCTATTTAAAAATAGGGATTATAAATGACTTTAAATATACTTTAATATACGAAGATAGAAAAAGTGATGAGGATATAGAGAAATTTGAATTAACTTATATAGGGATAATTAGGTATTTTCCTGAAAATGAGGGAACTCTCCCGTCTTTAGGATTAGAAATAAGCAAGGATTTAAAAGCTGATACGATACAATTAGAGCTTACTGATATAGAGTGTAGAAACCTACTAAGATGTTTTAGAGATTATAAAATCCATGCAAGCAAATCTGTTTATTTTGAAAGGGTATGTTTGGGAGATCATAGAATGATAGATGATACATTGTTTAAAATAGATGAGGTGTTAGATGACAATTAATGAATTAATTAAACTTATCGAACAATGGGCAATAGATAGAGAATTAGATACAAAAGCAACGGTAATTGGACAAATTCAAAAAACTGCTGAGGAGGGTGCGGAATTACTAATAGGGATTAGTAAGGAAAATAGAGAGCTTATTAAAGACGGTATCGGAGATGTATTTGTTACATTAGTCATTGGCAATATGATTAATCGAAATCACGATTTATTAAAAATATATACGGGCGCAAATGCTTTTGTTAAACAAATAAATATTAAAGATAATAAGACTTATTATATGTCAAATGTATCAAATAGGATTTGGGATTTGTTTTTATTTGGAACGTATACTCAGAATTATTTATATGAAACTATTCAAATTTTGATTATGACCGCAAAATATTATGGATTTACATTTGAGGAGTGTGTAGAGAGCGCTTATAACGAAATCGCTAATCGCCGTGGAAAAATGATAAATGGAACATTCGTAAAAGAAAGCGAATTGAATGTTATATAAAATATTGGATTGGATAAAGAGGAAAAATAAAGAAATAGCTAAAATCATCGAGGATAAAAAAGCTATATCTAATAAAATTAGAAATAGTAAAAAAGCTATTGAATATAAAGAGCATATGGATTTAAAGCATAAAAAATATAAAAGAAAGTATGAAGAAAAGAGGGGCAAATGAATTATTTTAATTTAGTAGGTAGATTAACAAAAGATCCTGATGTAAAGCAAACGCAATCGGGTACATCGATTTGTAATTTTACCCTAGCGGTAGATAAGAATTTAGGTAAAGAAAAGAAGGCTGAGGCTGAAAGAAATAATAAGCCTACTGCAGATTTTATTAGAATACAGGCGTGGGGCAATAGAGCTGATGTATGCGGTAGATATTTAAATAAGGGTAGTCAATGCGCTGTATCGGGGAGGATACAAACTGATAATTATCAAGATGATAATGGAAATACAATATTTGCAACATACTTTATAGCTGAAAATGTTGAATTTTTAGGCGGTAATAAATCGGGAAATAATTCAAATAATCAAAATAAAATATCTGATAATGACAGCTTCTTTGATGATGATTTTGAGGAAGTTGAGGATAAGGGAAATATACCATTTTAGGAGGTAATTTGAATTTAACTTTATATGGCAGGCCGATAACAAAGAAAAATTCATCTAGGATTATTAGATGCGGTAATTATCATAAATTGATACCTAGTAAGCAATATGTGGCGTATGAGAAAGATTGTTTAAAACAAATTACTGGCAAATATAAGGAGCATATAGATTATAGGGTTAATGTAAAATGCTTATACTATATGCCCACCCGCCATAAAGTGGATTTAACAAATTTATTAAATGCTACAAATGATATATTAGTAGAGGCGGGAGTGCTGAAAGATGATAATAGCAAAATTGTAGTTTCGCATGACGGATCACGTGTTTTTTATGATAAAGAAAATCCTAGGGTTGAAATAAAAATTGAAGAAATGAAGAACTAATGCAAAACATCTTACATAGAAAGGGGCGAGATGAATAGGTATAAGTATCAACGTGATAAGAATAAAAAGTGGGAGCGCCTAACCACTATAAAAGCGAGGCTAAAAAATTATAAAAATGATTTAATTATTGCAGATGAAATTATGCAGGATATAAAAATACTTAAAGACGGGATAATAGATTTATCTAGTGGCTTAGGTAATACGGAATTGATACAGGGTGGTGGTACTAGTAAAGAGGATAGGTACTACAATGCCTTTGATGATATATTTGAACTTGAAAAAGAATTGAAGCGTATAAATTTAGATAATAGAGCATTAATTAATGCCATGAATGAATTACCCGATGATGAGGATAGGGATATTATAAAGCATTTATGGATTTTAGATGATGAAACTATGAGAAGTATAGGGCAAAAATATAATCTATCTAAATCGGGGGTACAAAGGAAAAGTGACCGAGCATTATTAGAATTGCACGAAAAATTATATATAAGAGTGCCGAATGATTTAGACCCTAAATAATGGGACAAGATTTGGGACAAAAAAGTATACCAAAAAAAATTGAAAGTACTATAATATGAATAGGAGTTAGAATTGCATTCTAAACTCCTTCCTAGTCAGATTAAAGGCAATAAATTCTCTGATGTCCATAACGCCACCCATTATGCACCTATTTATATTTGAGTACCGCGGGCGTTATGGATTTTTTTTGTCTTTTAAATAATCAAAATATTATTAGCACCTTAGGGTGCTATTTTTATGTAAAATAAGAAAGGCAATCAATGGATAATAAAGTAAATATTGTATATAAAAATATAGATGAATTAATACCATATATAAATAATCCTAGAAATAATGAAAATGCAATCGATGCTGTAGCTTCATCAATTAAAAACTTTGGTTTTAAGCAGCCTATTGTGATAGATAGTAAAAATGAGGTAGTAGCAGGGCATACACGATTATTAGCTAGCAAGAAATTAAGATTAGAAGAAGTACCTGTTATAATTGCTAGTGATCTGAGCGATGCTAAAATAAGAGCATTTAGATTAGCGGATAATAAGGTAGCGGAATTATCCGAATGGGATTATAACGTTTTAGGATTAGAGCTTGAGGAAATATCTCTGGATGATTTAGATTTTGAAATGTCAGATTTTGGATTTGAGGAAGTTTCAATTGATGAATTTGATGAGGATTTTGAGCTTGAAAATAATGATGAGCCTTTATATAAAACAATGAATTTTACTTTTTCAAATAGCCAATACGCAATTATAGATTCCGCCTTAGATTCAATAGATTTAGAAGATAGTGATATAGTTGATAATACCAATAAAAACGGAAATAAATTATATAAGTTGGTGACCGAATGGGCAGAAGCGCAAAAGATTTAATTGTAAAGGTAATACCTAGCAAAATTGCCAATCCTTTTATAAAAAAACATCATTACTCTGGTAAGGTTGTAAATAATTCAAAATTACATTTTGGCGTATTTATGGATAATAAATTACATGGGGTAATGAGTTATGGCCCGCCTTTAGATAAATCTAAGGTATTAGGATTAGTCGAAAATACGGGCTGGTCTGAAATGCTAGAACTTAATCGAATGGCGTTTGATGAGTATCTCCCAAAATATAGTGAAAGTAGGGCAATTAGTCAAAGTATAAGATTAATCAAAAAGAATGCTCCGCATATCAAATGGATATTATCATTTGCAGATGCTACTATGTGCGGTGATGGGACTATATATCGTGCTAGTAATTTTTTATTAACGGGCATAAAGCTAAATGCGAATATTGCAGAGTTACCAAACGGAGATAAAATTCATAAAATGACATTAGCCTCTAATCCTAATCAAAAACGCGATGAATTAGGCGGTAAATCTTTCTATGATGTTACAAATGGGAAATATGATTTTAATAAATATGTAGAGGCGGCTGGAGCAAAAGTTTTAGAGGGATACCAATTAAGATATATTTATTTAATTGATAAGAAAGCAAAATTAACTGTACCTATAATACCATTTAATAAAATCAAAGAATCGGGTGCGGGTATGTATAGGGGCGAGAAAAGATAGTCCCTATTATATGCGGTTATAGTTTATTAGTAAAACGCTATATATCCAATATAGAAAAGGCGGTGCGAGTCCGACCTAACCGCTCCAAAACGGCTAAAAATAGACAAAAAAAGACCTTCAAATGCTTGCTCTTATATACTTTATGATGTATACTGTGAGCAGAAAGGAGGTAGTAATGGATTTAATAGAAAAAATAATTAGCCTTATAACAGCGATAATCAGTTTAGCAGCTGCGATTATAGCGTATAAGGCTAGTAAAAAAGAGGATAAATAATTATCCTCCCCCTAATAGGGGTTACTAATATTATATTAAATTCATTAAAAAAATCAATGATAATTAGAGTGATAGCATTGATAATTGCTATAATTGCCTTAGTAATTTCTATTAAGGCATATAGCAATACAAAAAATAACAATGACAGAAAATAAAACTAGTGATGCCCAAATTAAAGCTAGTAAAAAGCGGAATACCAAAAATCCTGAGATTGTAAAAAAATCTAGATACAAATCAAGTACTAAAATTTACATTAGGGATTGGGCAGACGAAGAAGATTTGAAACAAATTGAAGAATGGATTAGGCAAAGAAGAATTAATAAATAGTAAATTAAGGCGGGAATAAAAACCCGTCTTTTTGCTTTAATATAGATTATATGTAGATGATATATAGTTTATAAATTGTTATAAAAAAGGAGGTGTGCATTAATGTGGCTATTACCAATCAACAAGAAAAATTTATTGAAGAGATAATAAAAGGGAAAAGCTACTCAGATGCATATCGTTCCGCTTATCCTAAATCCAAAAAATGGAAAAATCAATCTGTAGCCTCTAAAGCATATCAATTAAGAACGAAATCAGAAGTAAGTAAAAGAATTGAAGAACTTAGGGAAATTAAAAGAGCTGAATTTGAAGAACATTTTATATATGACCCTGCAGAAAGTCAAAAAATGACATATAATGCGATGAAACTTTCTTATCAAGATATGCAAATAAATGGAATACGCACTGCAAATACACAATTATTTTTAGGTGCTAGAAAAGATTTGGAAGATAGGGAAGAAGCTCGAATTAGCAGGGAGGCATACCAATCATTGGAAATCAAAAAACGTGAGGTGCAAATTGCTAAATTACAAGCGGAGATTGATAAAATAAAAGGTATAGCTGAAGAGATTGAGGATTTATCCGAGATCGAGGAGGAAATCTATGGTGGTATAGATGAAGAGTAAAAAGACTATAGATTTTAAATTTTCTGATAAGCATAAATATTATATACGTAATGCTAGTAATAGCGCCTATAACATCGCTGAGGGGGCTGTGAGGGCAGGAAAAACTGTAGACAATATATTTGCATTTGCATATGAATTAAAGACCACAGAGGACAGAATGCATTTAGCTACAGGGTCAACGGTGGCCAATGCTAAATTAAATATTGGAGATGCAAATGGATATGGATTAGAATATATTTTCCGTGGTCAATGCAGGTGGGGTAAACACAAAGGCAATGAAGCATTAATAATTAAAGGTAAAAGTACCAAATATAAAACGAGGGTAGTTATATTTGCGGGTACTTCAAAGGCTGATAGTTACAAATCAATCAGGGGTAACTCTTATGGGATGTGGATTGCTACAGAAATAAATTTACATCATAAAGATAGTATAAAAGAGTGTTTTAACCGTACTGCTGCTAGTAAAAAGCGTAAATTCTTTTGGGATTTAAACCCTAGCAATCCAAATCATTTTATATATACAGACTATATTGAAAAATATAGAGGATTAGATAATGCAATTGGTGGTGTAAATTATGAGCATTTTACAATTAGAGATAATGCTACATTATCGGCGCAACGTATTGAAGAAATAGAGTTGCAATACGACCCTGATAGTGTTTGGTATAAACGCGATATATTAGGTCTTAGGGTAGTAGCTGAGGGATTAGTATATAAGCAATTTGCAGATAATCCTGAAAAGTATTTAAATACCAATAGGATTACGGGATTACAGTTAATTCAAATCGGCATAGACTTTGGAGGTAATGGGTCTAAGCACGCAATGGTAGCTTCTGGATTTACGGCGGATAATGAAGTAATAGTTTTGAAATCGGCATTATATGAGCCTGATAAGCCTACAACTCTAAATAATCAGTTAATAGATTTTATACGAGAAATCCATATAAATTATGGGGAGGTATCGGTAATATATGCTGATAGTGCGGAGCAGGTATTGATTAAGGGAATGCAGAAGGCTTTACTAGATGAAGATTATAATATAAAAATTAAAAATTCTATAAAAAACAAAATTAATGACAGAATACGATTAGTTAATAGCTTAATAGCTACTAATCGTTTTTTTTATACTAAGGATTGTAATACATTAGTCGAGGCTTTATGCCTTGCGGTATATGAAGATGATAAAATCGAAGATGTAAGGCTTGATAATGGGACATCTGATATAGATACCCTCGATGCATTTGAGTATTCGATTGAAAATCATATTAATTTACTTATGAAAGTGTAGGAAAGGAAACTTAAATAAATGCTAAATAATGATATAACAAAAGCTTTAGGTGTAGAATCCTACACCGTAGATAATAATGTAAATGTATGGCTAAATTGCTATAACGGCAATAGTTACTGGCTACAGGATAAATATAATACATCTGATAGAAATAACATAGATGAAATTCAATCATTAAATTTATGCGCTGGCATACCTAGTGAATTAGCTAGGCTTACGGTAATGGAATTAAAAAGTAGTGTAGATGATGATATTATAAATGGATATTACCAAGCATTTTTAAAGCATATAAGAAAATTTACCGAGCATGGATTAGCGCTAGGCGGCATTATTGTAAAACCATATGTAGAAAGTTTTGAAAGTAAAAAAATAGAAATAGATATAGTACCTGCTGATCAGTTTATTATATTAGGATTTACTAGCTTCGGAGCGGTTAATCATGCGGTATTTATAGATAGGATAAAGAAACAGGATAGAAAAGGTAATCCAGTATTTTTTACTAGATTAGAGGAGCATTTAATAAATGATGTGTATGTAATCAATAATACCGCCTATATATCGGATAGAGCCGAGGAATTAGGAGATAAAACAAATTTAGGTGTAATTAGCGAATGGGAAAATATTGAGCCTAGTATTAAGCTTGATGATAGAAACAAACCTCTATTTGCATATTTTAAAAATCCGCAGGCTAACAATTTAGATTTAAATAATTTTGAGGGCATTAGTTGCTTTGCCCGCGCCTTATCATTAATTCAAGATGCTGATGAACAATACCAAAGATTGATGTGGGAATTTAAAGGCTCGGAATTAGCAATCGATGCTGATATAACCGTATTTAAAAAAAGCGGTGAAATACCTGTAGGAAAAGAAAGACTATTTAGAAATTTAGGTTTAGACTTAGGTGGAAATAATGATAGTTTTTACAATGTTTTTAGTCCTACAATTAGAGACCAATCAATTTTAAATGGATTAAATAATATATTAAGAAAAATTGAATTTGCGTGCGGTCTAGCCTATGGGACTATATCGGAAACGGAATACTCGGCAAAAACGGCGACGGAAATAAAGATGAGTCAGCAAAGGTCATATAGTACCGTGATTGATATACAAAATGAATTGCAAGATGCATTAGAAGAATTTGCTGAGATTATCGAATATTGGTTAATAAAATTAAAATTGCCAGTATCAAAAGAATGGGGCGTATCGTTTGATTTTGATGATAGCCTAGTTGTAGATACTACCGAAGAACAAAAAATCAGGTTGCAAGAAGTTGCATCTGGAATTACAAGCGCTGAGTCTTATTTAAAATGGCGCTATGGGGCTACGGGAGAAAAAATCGAGGATATGATGCCTAGATTTAATGAAAGCTTTGATGATATAGCTGAGGAAGAGTAATGCTTACTCCTAAGTATTTATCAACGGTAGCTAGCAATGTAATAAATCTATATGAAGATGTTGAGGATGAAATCTTAAAAGATATAGCTCGAAGAATTAGAAAAGAAAATAAAGTAACGGCTACTGCAGAGCGCCAAATGGAAGTGCTAATCGAGAATGGTTATTCTTATGAAAAGCTAGAGGAAAAGCTTGAGCCCTATTTAAATGATATAGAAAACGAATTAGAAAATGTTTTAAATGAATCGGGCATCAAACATTATGCCAATGAGAAAAAAGCTTATGAGAGAGCGAATAAAAACTTAATAGATTATACAAAAAACGATAGAGCTCATAAAATTACGCGACAGATCAGGACGGAATTACTAAATAATAATAAAATACTTACAAATTCTATTGGATTAGCCTATGACGGAAAAAGTTTTAAGCTAAATGATTTTTATAAAAAACAATTAAATAAATCGATATTAATGGTTGGCTCGGGTGCGTTTGATAGAGAAACGGCTACACGTAAATTAATTAATAATTTAGGTGATAGTGGCATTAGGGCTATTAATTATAATCAAAGTGGTCGTAATTATAGTTTAGAAAGTGCTAGTAGAATGTTAGTCCGTACCGCCGTATCGCAAATGACGGGCAAAATATCATTGATGAATGCCGAGGATATGGGGCAGGACTTAATGGAATTGACGGCGCATTCGGGTGCTAGGCCTAGTCATTCGGTATGGCAAGGTAAAATTGTTAGTTTATCGGGAAAGAATTCGAAATATTTATCATTAGAGGACATAGAATATGGTGAAGTTACTGGATTTAAGGGAGCGAATTGTAGGCACGACTGGTATCCATTCTTCGAGGGAATATCAGAAAGGTCTTACTCAGATGAGGAACTTGAGGAAATTGACCCGCCACCATTCGAGTATGAGGGCGAAACCTATACGCAGTATCAGGCTACACAGAAAGCAAGACAAATGGAGCGAGGAATAAGGAAATATAAAAAACGTTCGATTATGTATAAAGAGATGGGAGATGATGATGCACTACTAGTTAATAAATCTATGATGAAGCAACAATATAATAAATATAGGGACTTTATAGATGTAGCAGATTTAAAACCTAGATACGGGAGTATGTATGTATATCAGTAAGGGAGGAAAAAAAGTATGGACTTACATATTTTAAGTGATGAAGAAAAGATAAAAGCTATCAATATAGAAATAGAAGAATTAAAGGCTAAAGGTGTATCAAGAAAAAATATATCCGATGGTTGGCATACGTTTGATGAATTATATTATCATAGAATGATATTATTTGCTATAATCCTGAATCAGAATAAAGATATATCGTGGAAAGCAAAAAAGCATCACGACGGGACAATGTTTGATGATGATAGTTTTATATGCGGTATAAAAACACCAGCAGGGCAATACACTTATCATTATCATTTAGATTATTGGGATAAGTTTGATGTTAAAGAGTTGCAGTATGCACCCGAATGGGACGGAAATAAACCTAAAGATATTGATAGATTGTTTAGTATCCTAGATAAAGATAATTTATATGGGGATAAAGTATTAGCATTAGATAATTATTGTAAATTTTTAGTGGTAAATGAAAGTAATGAGTTAATAGTTAGTATTGAGGACAATAGCAACTATCCAATTATAGTAAAAGACGGATATAAAGTTATCCTAAACCCTAAAGATATAACAAAAAATTTAGAAGAATATAAGTAATATATAGTGGTAATTGCAGATAAAAGCAAACGCCACTTTTTTTATGGGTTGATAATTCAATTAGGCAGAAGAACGGTCTCCAAAACCGTTAATTTAGGTTCAAATCCTAATCAACCCGCCATGGGTCGGCAGACCTAAAATAGCAAAAAATGAAAGTTACTAAAGTCATAGCAACGACTTAAAACGCTTAGGTAAGGAGTAATCAATGAAGACAGAAGAGCTTAAAGAATTAGGTCTATCAGATGAGCAAATATCAGGAGTATTTAAATTAAGAGGTTTAGAGGTTGAACAATCAAATGCTATTAAGCAAGCTTTAGAGGCTGAGCAGGCGGAGAATAAAGCATTAAGAAATCAAATTGAAACCGCAAATAATCAAATAAAAGAATTTAAAGACTTGGATATAGACTCGATTAGAAAAACGGCGGAAGATTATCAAAATAAATTTGAAGAATCCGAAAACAAAAGACAAAGAGAAATCGAGGATATGAGTTTATCGCACGCGGTCGATTTGGGATTGATTAAGGCTGGGGCTAAAAATACAAAAGCTACTAGAGCCTTATTAGATTATGAAGCTTTAAAACAATCTAAAAATATTGATAGCGATTTAGAAAACCAAATAAACAACTTAAAAGAAAGTGATAGCTACCTATTTAAAAGCGAGGAGCAGGAAGCGAAACAATCAATCGCGAAAGGCAATAGCATTACAGATAAGAAAGATGTTAGCGAAATGACATATTTTGAAATGCTAGAGGCCAATAAGAAAGGACTTTTATAGGAGTATTAAATGGCAGAAACAAATAAAGTAGGAATTTTTGATAAAACTGTATTTAATCCTGCAGTTTTTGAACAATATGTAGATATTATTGAGAGAGAAAGAACAAATGAGCTTTTAAATTCAGATGCTATTGTAAAAAGAGATGATTTAAAGGCTAGAATGCAAGACCAAGTGGGCGGAAATATTATAGTTACTCCAATTAGTGGATTATTAACTGGAGATGCTGATAATTACGATGGCCAAACGGATATAAAGGCAGATTCAACTACTACTATGTATCAAAAAAGAGTTGTAATTGGTAGAGCGCACGGTTGGACTGAAAAAGATTTTGCATTTGATATTACAGGTGGTCATGACCCAATGAGATCAGTGGCAAATCAAATACTTGATTGGTGGGCTGATTTAAAACAGGATTCATTATTAGCTATTCTTGAGGGTATTTTCAAGATGTCAAAGGCTAAGGATAAAAAGTTTGTGGAGTCACATACTTATGAAGATAATGTTTTTGGTCAAGTAACATTAAATAATGCGTTACAAAAGGCTTTCAAAGCGCATAAAGGAAACTTTGCGGCTGCGATTATGAATAGTGCGGTTGCTACACAATTAGAAAATTTACAATTAATCCAATATGCAAAATATACCGATGCTAGAGGTATAGAAAGACCAATGGCGCTTGCAAATCTAAATGGTAGGCCAATAATTATTGATGATTCATTGCCTGTAAATGGAGATAAATATACATCTTACATTCTAGGTAAGGGTGCGTTTGAATATACTGATGCTGGTGCAAAAGTACCTTATGAAACTGATAGAAATCCTGCTAGAAATGGTGGTGAGGATACTCTATACACTAGAGATAGATGGTGCTTTGCCCCTAGAGGTATTAGTTTTACTGAAAATTCAATGGCTAGCCTTTCTCCAATTGATTCTGAATTAGCAAAAGGGGAGAATTGGGAAGTTGTATCTGATGTTGACGGTAATACTTTCCCACTTTCACAAATACCAATTGCTAGGGTTATTACTGGAGTAGGTGATCTTACAGGTGCTGATGTAGAAATCAATGCCGAAAATGTTAATGTAGAGGGCGCGGGAGCGTAAAAAAAGAAAGTAGGTTTTAAATGATAACCTATGAAGAATATATTGCGGAGGGTTTTGGGGAGAATATCCCTGAATCTGAATTTAATTATATAGAGCGTATTGTAAAGCGCAGAATAAAATATTTAACCTTTAATCGCTTTAATTATAAAGATGAAATGCACGTTTATTATTTTAACGAGATTATGTTATCCGTTATGCTTGAATTGGCACGCAATGGCCTTTTAAATGAAACAAAATGCGAAGATGATACAAATATATCAAAGGCTATAAAATCGGAGAGCGTGGGACAATATAAGATTGAATACGCAATCGGTAATAGCTATCAGGATATGACGCAGGATAAAAAAGATTATATTATAGAAAATAAAATAAATAGGATAATTAAAGAATATTTAGGTCATACGGGATTGATGTATAGAGGTATCAAATGATTACGGATACTTATGTTACATTAATCAAAATGAAAAAGGAAAATCGTGTAAATACCTATTATATATATGGCACGTATCCAGCGCATTTTGAAGAAACTAAAGGTATAAATGTAAATGTTTCAAGTAGAGATAGGGGAGATGTAGATGCGGTAACGGTCTATATACCCGAGGTCTTAAATACTATCGATGTTGAGGATATTATTATAAGAAATCCTAATCAAGGGGCAGTAAAAGAAATGAAATCGCTAAGGGAATACCAAGAGCATTACGATGCTTATATGGTTACCTCTAGCGATGTTTTTGATTTTGGTAGTCCTAGTATGAGACATACGGTTGTTAGGGGTAAATAATGATATTTTTTAAAGATTTTGAATATAGCCCTGAGGAAATTATAAAGAAAAGAGATTTAAAAGAGGGCGGAAAAGTACAAAAGCATATTGATAGCGAATGTTTAAGATTAATGGCGCCTTATACGCCTCACGATGGGGGAGATCTTGAGGGAGCTGCTACCAAGGGAACTACTTTAGGTAGTGGCAGGATAGTGCAACAAATGCCATATGCTAAACGTTGGTATTATGAGCCTGCAAAATTTCAGGGAGCACCAACGAGAGGCAATAGATGGTTCGAGCGTATGAGAGATAGCCATAGAGAAACAATATTGCGAGGTGCTGCGAGTATAGCGGGAGCAAAGGTTAAATGAAATCAATAATTGAAAGTATTAGGGACTATTTTTTAACTTGTCCCTATTTAAAAGATGATGCAAGGTTAAATATAGATTTTTTGGGAGATGATTATATTGAATACGGCATATATACTGAGCCTACTGTGCCAGTATTAAAAAAATATGTTGACGGTGATGAATTGAAACAATTCAACTTTATTTTTGCAATTCGTAGTCCTATGAGTGGAGATTTAATTACACAATTAGAGAATAGTGCATTCTTTGACAATCTAATCGAATGGGTGCAATTGCAGAATAAAAATAAAAACTTCCCAGAAATCGAGGGTAACCGATACCCGATTAAAATGGAAATTAATAACAACGGCTATATATCAAGCAATAATACTGATAATGCCGTTTACCAAATACAAATGAGTTTAAAATATATGGAGGTATATGTTTAATGGAAAAAGTGCAAGCATTAAAAGAATTTAGGGGTCTAGTACTTAGAGCTGATGTCGTTTCTTTTATGGAGGTTGACGGAAAAATTTATAGAATGAAAGGTTTTACCGATTTACCAACATCAAAAGAAACTGAAGAATATTCAAGAAAATATGTAGATGAAAAATCTGAAAGAACTGCGACTACTGGGGTTACATCAACAATCGATTTTACCTTAGATAGATATAAAGATAATCCAGTACACGATAGAATTCAAACAGTTTTTGATGATGAATTGCTAGCTGATGATGCTACAAATAATATTTATGTAGTAGATTTTGCTAATGAAATAGAAGAGGGTAAATTTGCGTGTAAAAAAAGAAATTACACAATTAACCCAGATACTGAGGCGGACGGTACAGATGCTTATAACTATTCAGGAACATTTAATGCAAATGGTCCAATTATTAAAGGATATGCGGAGCTTGAAGAAGGAGATTCTGAATGGTTAACAATCAAATTTACAGAAAGTGAAGTACTAGAAGATAATAGACCAAATGCTTCTGGAAGTGATGATGTAACTGATATTGGTACAGATTTAAATACTGAGGCTGATGCAGGTACTGAAACGGAAGAAGAAACAGTTTAAAGAGAATAAAAAAACATAGGCGGGGCGGATTTTATATCTTCCCCGCTTTTTTTATTAATTAAATTATCTTAGATATAACTTTATATAGTTAAAGTGTTCGGAATTTCCGAATAGTTGTAAAAATTAAAAAATTTAAGGAGATGTAACAATGGCATTTAGAAGAAAATCAAGAAAAGCAGTTAAGTTGGAGTTTTTAGGCGCAAATGATGAGAAATTAGTTTATGAAGTGGAATATTCTCCAAGTTTAGGAGATAGATTAACAAAAATCGGAAAAGATTTAGAAAATTCTGATAATAGCGAAGAAGAGCAGAAGAAATATTTAATAAAGGCCTATGACGAAATGTTAGGTCAGGGGGCAATGAAAGAAATTCAAAAGGTTATTTTTGAAAATGATGAGCTTTTAATAAGTGATCTGATTGATATTGGATTTTATATTATTACAGAAGTTGAAAAGAAAAATAAAGAGATTGATGAAGAATATAAGCTTGATACTGTAATTGCCCAAGATAAGCAGGCAGTACAAAACGGTTTGACAATCGAGCAAATCCAAAGACTTATAAATGGACAAAACCAATTACCTAACTAATGGATTGCCTAAGGGTGTTCAGTTATACGATTATTTTTTAGAATTTAATACGGATTTTAGAAATTGGATTAATTATGAAGAAACGATGATGAATGAGGAGAATAAGCCCGAAGAATTAATAATCAAAATAATAGAATTATGCTTTAAAGATGGATTAGATATTTTAAATTACATTGAAATTGACATCGCTATTAATCAGATTTTATGGTTTTTTACAATCGGAACATATGAAGATAAAGATGTAGAAAAGCAAGAAGAAGATAGTGAGGAGACGGTGGTAAAACGTAAATCCAAGGTAGTATATTCTTTTATCCACGATTGGGGTTATATCTATTCAGCATTTATGCAATGTTATGGCGTTGATTTATTTAGCGTTGATTTGCATTGGTGGAAATTTAAGGCAATGTTTGATGCGTTAAGTGATGATACCTTATTTTCTAAAATCTTAGGTTATAGGTCGGTTGTTATATCTTCAAAAATGAGCAAAGAGGAGAAGAAATTTTATCGAAATATGAAAAAAATATACGGCTTGCCAGATACTAGAAGCGAGGAAGAGAAAGAGCTTTCATTCGCAAGGTCTATGTTTGCAAGTATGAAAGATTAATTAAAGAAAGTGAGGTGAAATAATGGCGAGTGACGGAAAATTAGTCTTTGAAACCGGACTTAACACCTCAGGATTTGATAAAGGCGTCCAGGGTTTGGCGGGTAAGGCCAAATCTGTGGGGAGTGGAATATCAAGTGTAGCTAATGTTACAAAAAATGCGGTTGTTACTGGTGCTAAGGCAATGACTGCAGGATTAGGTGCATTTGGTGCTTATAGTTTGAAAGCTGGAGCCGATTTTGATGCTGGTATGAGTGAGGTACAGGCTATATCGGGTGCTAGTGGTCAAGACTTAGAAGCCTTAAGAAGTAAAGCGAAAGAAATGGGGGCTACTACAAAATTTAGTGCTACCCAATCGGCAGAAGCCTTAAAATATATGGCCATGGCAGGCTGGAAATCTGAGCAAATGATTGCAGGATTGCCTGGAATTATGAACTTAGCAGCTGCCTCTGGTGAGGATTTAGGGCTCGTATCTGATATTGTTACAGATTCATTAACCGCCTTTGGATTAAAGGCTGAGGATACTGGAAGCTTTGTTGATATTTTAGCATCGGCTTCCTCTAATGCCAATACTAATGTATCAATGCTGGGAGAATCTTTTAAATACGCAGCTCCAATTGCTGGCGCATTAGGATATTCGGCAGAAGATACTGCTTTAGCGTTGGGATTAATGGCAAATGCTGGAATAAAGAGCTCGAGTGGGCTCCCTATTAAGTAATTAATAGGCATAGACACCTTTTGAATTCGGGGAAGGCTAAGTTATATTATATAATAAGCTAATCCCGAGCTAAGCCTATATAGAAATATTAGGAAAGTGTAACGACTAGATAAAGTAAGCTAAGTAAACAACACGATGAAAGTCGTGTTTTTTATATGCAGAAATATCCACGAGCGGAAGGCGCCGTAATATTAAGTTAACGGTGAAGATATAGTCTGAACTTATAGGAAACTATAAGAAGTAAGAGATAAAGAACTTTTACGATAACATATGCACAAGCAGGTACATCTCTTAGAGGTGCATTGACTAGATTAGCAAAACCTACGGGCGAAGTTGCCGACTATATGGAAAAACTCGGAGTAAGCGTTACCGATAGTCAGGGCAATATGTTACCTTTTAGAGATGTAATGATAGACCTTAGGGCTGCGTTTGCGGATTTAACTGAGGAACAACAAGCGCAAGCAGCTACCGCTTTATTTGGCAAAAACGCAATGTCAGGAATGCTGGCGGTAATAAATGCTAGTGATGAAGATTTTGATAAGCTAGCAAATGCTATTGATAACAGTAAAGGCTCGGCCGAGGCTATGGCTAAGGTTATGAATGATAACCTTAAAGGAGATTTTACTATAATGATGTCCGCCCTAGAGGGATTAGGAATATCGTTATATGAAAATTTTGATAAGCCAATGAGATCAGTAGTGCAAAGCGTTACTGGTCAATTAGATATTTTAAATAAAACCGTCCAAGATGATTTGACATCATTACCTGAGGTAATGGGCGGAATGATTGCTGACGGCGCGGTAGCTATCGCTAGTAAAGCGCCAATAATGATTGATGCTGGCAAAAATATACTTTTATCATTTATCAATGGATTAGATAATAATCAAGATAAATTAGCAAATTCTGCCGTTACAATTATTACAAGTTTAGTTAATGCAATACTTGAGGTAGGTGGTCGATTGCTAGAAGTCGGCGGAGAGTTAATCCTTAAAATTGGCCAAGGATTAGCGGATAATGCTTCAACTATTGCGCCTAGAGCGTTAGAGGTAATAGGTAAATTATCTGACGGATTTTTAAAGGCTTTGCCACAAATGGTAAAAATAGGGGTGGATATTATAAAAGGTATTGCCCAAGGATTGAAAGAAAATCCGCAAATAGTGGCCGAGGCTGTACCTGCTATATTAAAAGCATTTGCAACTGCAATGCTACTTTTCCAAGGGGCGGATATAGCTAAGGGCATGTTAGGGTCAATCGCAAAAGGATTTACAACTAACGGGTCTTTAATGGACGCTCCCGCTAAGGGTGTATTAGGCCATTTAAATAAGGCCTTTATGTCGGGCGGTAATAAATTACAATCAATAGGTACAAATTTAATTGGAAAATTTTCTAATGGCATATCAAAAGCAACATCTCCAATATTAAAAGCGGGAAAAGATACTGTAGATTATTTAGGAATAGCAATTCTTGAGGGTAAGGATAAATTACTTGCCCCTGCGAAAGGCTTAGTTGATATAATTGGTAATACAATTAGTAAAGTCGGCGGATCTAGCCTAGTACAATCGGGGGCTGGTCTAGTATCTAAAATTAGTACTGGATTTTCAAATGGATTTGGACATTTAACCGCTATTGCTGGCAAAATAATTCCCTTGTTAACAACTGTCCTTTCAAATCCTGCGGGTCTAGTAATAGTAGGCGGTCTTTTAATTGGTGCAATAATTAAAGGATTTAATATAGATGTGCCAAAATTAGCACATAGTGCTGGAGAAATAGTCGGAAAAGTTGCTAAAGCAATTGTAGATGGGGCAGGAAAGCTACTAGATGTCGGATTAAATCTAATTGGTAAAATTGGTGAGGGATTTAAAAATGGTGTAGATGCATTTATAAATCTTGATGTCGCCCAAATACCAAATATGATTGGAAATGCTTTATCATCAGGATTTAATGGCCTAAAGGATATAGGTGGAAATCTAATCCAAGGGATTAAAGATGGGTGGAATGGCAAAAAAACGGAAGTAACTGAAGAAACTAGCCAATTGCCTAATGAGGTAAACGAAAGTATTGATACGACCGTTACCCAAGAAACTGGCCAATCAATGATTGAGGGGGTTATCGAGGGAATTAAGTACGGTCAATCCTCGGTAGCTGAGGCATATAGACAATTAATTCAAATGGGAATTAGTGAAACCGATGCAAAGGCTATTTTAAGGCAAGAGGGGTCATTATCCATACAAGAGTATGCCCAAGGTATTTTTGAGTCTACAGGCAGTGTAAGAGAAGCCTATGGGGCTTTAATGTCCGAGGGTTTAACCGAAATGGACGCGGCCGAGCAATTTTTTGAAATTGCAGGAATAAATATTGACTCTTTTGTAGGTGGTACAGAAGAGGGCGGAATAACCTATCGAGAAAAGCTACAACAAATAATCAACGAGGGTAAAGAGCCTTTACAAGCAATAGAAGAAATGTACGAGCTAGGAAAGGGCAATTCTGATAGCTTTGTACAAGGCGCTGATGCAGGCGGACAAGAATTAGCCAATACATTTAATCGTATGATTATGGCAGGCTTTACAGAGCTTGAAGTTATAGATCAAATGTATCAAAAAGGGCAATTAAATGTTAATGCCTTTGGTCAAGGCTCAGAGGCAGGAAAAGCTAATATAATTGCTATCTATGACAGTTTAGTACAAGCTGGAGTAAGTAAAGCCGATGCTATAGAAAAATTACATCAAATGGGTTTATTAAATGCCCAAGGTTATGCAGACGGAACTAGCCAAGGACAATTTGATGTAGAAAGTGCGATGGATACCTTAGTTCAGGCTGGCGTATCTAAAACCGATGCGAGCGAGCTAATGAGCCAAGCGGGAAAATCAAATATAGACTCATATGTAAACGGTGTAAATTCATCAGAGGGTGCAGTAAGTGGAGCGTATGATAATGCCTTTGCTAAACCTTTCAGCTTACTAGACTTTTTCTTAGGCGACCCAACCCAAAGAGAGGGTAGAAGAACTGGTGAAAAATACGCGACTGGTATAGGTGAGTCTAAAGAAACCGTACAAACCCAAGCGCAAAGTGTAATGCAATCAGCAGAGCAAGCATTTACACAAGAAACCCAAGCCCAAGCCCAAGGGCAAAAAATAGGTAATGAATTTGCTACTGGTATCACATCATCTAAAGCAGGAGTACAAAGCGCAAGTAAAGGCTTGGGAGATTCTGCTTATACTGGATTAAGTAATCAATCAAGCCAATTTAGAGGTGCAGGGGATAAGGCAATGTCAGCCTATGCCCAAGGCTTAGGACAACAAAAAGGTAATGTTATTAATTCCATTAATAATATGGGCAGTCAGATTAATAATAGTCTAAATAAAACCTCTAATCAATCTTCACAAACTGCTAGCCAAATGATGAGCAAGATTTCTAGCTCAGTAAGTAAAGGCAGTAGCCAAGTTACGCAAGCAGTATCACAAATGAGTAGCAAGGTTAATAGTGAAGTTAAGAAAATGGGTAGCCAAGCCCAACAATCCTCAACGGATATGATGAATAAAATGGCGCAAGCGGTTAAGACTGGTACTAATAAAGTTAATCAAGACTTTAAACAAATGTCTAGTCAAATCACAAGCACCATAAAAAATACATCAAATCAGGTTACATCAAGCGGTAAACAAATGATGAATCAGTTTACCAATTCCATAAAATCAGGTGCTAATAGCTCAGTTAGTGCTATAAGAAATATGGGTAGCCGAATGGTATCATCTGTAAATAGTTACAGAGGACAATTCCAAAGCGCAGGATATAACTTAATGGCAGGTTTACGCGTTGGTATCAATTCAGGTGCTAGTGGCGTAATAAATTCAGCTATCAGCGTAATGAATAGAGCGGTAGCCGCTGCAAAAAGAGCAGCCTCAATCCATTCTCCGTCAAGAGTATGGCGTGATGAAATAGGGGAAATGCTCCCATTAGGTATGGCAGAGGGTATCCGTAGAATGTCAGGCAAGGCGGAAAATGCAGCCGTTAAGATGATGGATAATGTCAGAGGTGTAGCATCTACAGAAGTCGATGTAAATTTAGCTAGCAACACAAAAACTACTGGCAAAAGAATTAGTAATACTGCTAAATATGTAAGTGATGAATTTGCTAGATCAATATCCGATGCAAGTATTTACACAGGACAACAAATAGGTAATGGATTAATAGGTGCTAGTCAATCAATTACAGGCAAAGCCTTAGAAGATATAGGCACTCTAACAGATGAAACAACCGAGACCCTAACGAATGAAATAACTCTATCAGCCGACCAAGTCGCAGGATATACAAGCCAAACTATTGAAGAATTATCTAAAAAGACTACAAATAGTGTCGGCAATAACCTAACTAATGCCAATGACTATATAGGCAATCACGCCGTAAACCTTATAGGCAATTTAAGTCAAAAAACTATTAATGTAATTACAAAAGAACTTGTAAAAAGTGCAAATGTAGTAGCAAAGACTGTAACAAAGGTTATCCAAGAGCTATCAAGACAAGTTAATGACTTAATCAAAAATTATGATAGAGCTATGGAAAAAATTGGGGCAGAGGGTGGAAGTACTAGCATATCTAACGACCCTAAAAGCATTGCAAATGAATTACAAGAAAAAGGCAAAAATCTATCAGCTGAACAACTTAAAAAAATAAATGACTTATCCAAACGTAATTTGGAAATTATCGACAAGCTTAAAAAAGTTGAAGAAAGCAAAAGACCTCTGTCAGATGCTCAGCTTAACAATCTAGAAAAACTTAATAAGAAGAATATTGAAATAGTTGATAAATTAAAAGATTTAAACGCAAAGCAAAGCAAAAAAGATGAATTGCCAGTAATCAATTATGACTCTAGCAATTTAGATGATGCACTAAAAATTGGTTTAGATGATATAAAATCAGGCAATCAAAGAATATCAGATGAACAAATCAAAAAGGTAAATTATTTATCAAAGCGTAACCTTGAAATCATCGATAAACTTAGAAAGGTTGAAGAAAGTAAACGACCTTTATCTAATGAGCAATTAGATAAATTAGAAAGCCTTAACAAACGTAATGTAGAGATAGCGGATAAGCTTAAAGATATTAACGCCAAACAAAATAAAAAAGATAATCCGCCAGTAATAGAGTACGACTCTAGTAATCTAGATGATGTTTTTAAAGATAATTCTCAATCAAAAGATAATAACTTATCTTACGACCAATTAAAAAGGTTAAACGATTTATCTAAAAGTAATTTAGATGTTATTGATAAATTAAGAAAAATCGAAGAAGATAAACGCCCTTTATCTAATGCACAACTTGATAATCTAGAAAAGCTTAATAAACGCAATATTGAAATTGCAGATAAATTAAAAGAAATAAAAGATAAACAAAACGATAAAGATAATTTATCAGTAATCGAATATGATACTAGCAGTTTAGATGATGTATTTAATAAAAGCTTAGATAATTCCCAATCAAGCAGTAGAAACCTCTCTGATGAACAACTTAAAAAGATTAATGATTTATCAAAGCGTAATGTAGAAATCGTAGATAAACTTAGAAAAGTAGAAGAGAGCAAGAGACCAATTACAGATGCTCAGCTTGATAAATTAGAAAGCCTTAATAAACGCAATGTAGAGATAGTCGATAAACTTAAAGATATAAAAGAGGGTACAGAAGATAGGGTAGACGATAACCCTATAAAGATACCAAAAGCAGAAAAAGCTTTAATGGACCTAAAAAGTGGTCAAGATGAAGTTATTGACTTAGTCGATGATGCTCCTTTTAAACTTAATAAAGAATTAAAAGAAAATCAGGCTCCGACCGAATTTAAAAGTAAAGTACCAATGTCAGATGATACTTTACGCAAAATGAAGTTATTATCCGATGATAACCTTGATATACTTGAAAAATTAGGCAAAATTGATGAAAACAATCGAAGTATAACAAATGAGCAGATACAAAAGTTAGAAAAACTTAATAGCCGTAATGTAGAGATAATCAAAGAATTACAAAGGATACAAAAGGTTGAAAAACAGCTTAATTATGACACACTTTTTAATAAGGCAAAGAGTGCAACAGAGCAAGCAGTACTAAAAGATATGTCAAACTTAAGTAATGAGTCCCAAAGCGAGTTTGAAATTTTAGGTTATTCAGGCGGTAAAATAAATAATGAAGTATTTATAAAAAACGGAGACCTAACAACCGTAGTAGAAATTGACGGCAGAGAAGTAGGTAGAGCAGTAACGCCAATGGTTAGTCAAGAGATTAGCAAAGAGAGGAGGCGCAGGCAAGAATGATGCAAAAATTACAGACAATACTTGAAGAATATGATGCACACGTTTTAGCGTATCCTAATATATATAATACCGAGCTAATCCGTGATGACTTTATAAGTGATACGGGCAATGTATTTTATAGCGGGCTTAAGGCAAGACCTAGCCAAATAGAGTTTCAGATAGAATTTAAAGGGGATAAGTGCCAAATCAGAGAAAATCGTGCAAAGGTAAGTAAAATCTTAGAAATGGCGACTATATCCTTTGATGATGAAGTATTTTATAAGGGCAGATTTTTAGAGGCGGGTATAGATACACGCTACTTTTATCAGGTGGTAACCTATAAGGGTAGCGCTACCGCTTTCTTATATACTCAAACCTATGAAGTAAAAAGAAATGAAGTTAAAGAAATATTTAATAACGGAGATTTAAAAACGCCAGTTAGAATTGTGTTAAAAGGCAATGGATCTAATATAAAAATAACAGGCTTTGAGTCAACAATAGATATAAAGGAACTAAACGACGAATTAGTAATCGATGCTGAAAAGGGTATATCAGATAGCCGAGGAGTAAATAATGTAAAACTTTATGCTTTTCCATATATCGAGGATAAGGCAGAAATAAGGCTATATGGTACGGGTAGTTTTAGATGCTTTATAGAATTTGAGGGGCGTGTAATATGCTAATACAAGATTTAAAAGGAAATATAACGCCGTTTGATGCTTATAAAGACTTATTGCTGGAGCAAGAAATAAATAAACTAGATATTCTTAGCTTTTCAATCCCTAGCAAATTCAAATCAGCCTTTAAAAATGAGTATATAATCAAGCTAGATAATCAAGATTATGTAATTAAAAATATAGAGCCTTACTATAATGACTACCTAATTGAATGCAAGCAAGATATATCCGATTGGTATATATTTAATGATAGCCTAAACTTCCCATACAAGCCCATAAACGATGTTTTAGAGGGTATTAAACCCAATGATTGGCAAATAGTAATCCTTGATGATATAACGCAAAAGAGAACTATTACAGCCGACCATAAAATGAGTAGTCAGGTAGTAGAAGAATTAAAAGACAAATACGGTGTAGAAATTAGATATGACAACCGAAAGAAAAAGCTTATTGTAGGCTTTCAGATAGCCGAGGATAACGGAGCGTATTTTTCAGAAGAATTAAACCTAAAAGATAAGGTAATAAAGACCGAAAGCTTTGAATTTGCTACCCGTATAATTCCCGAGGGAATGAACGGGCTGATGATTAATCAAGTCAATGAGGGCAAAGAATACCTAGAAAATAAGTCGTATAGCCCTAAAACTATAACCTACTACTGGAAAGATGAAAGATACACTAATATCCAAAACTTAAAAGATGCAGCGCAGGCAAAACTTGATATACTTTCTAAACCCTTTACAAGTATAGAACTTAAGGTGCAGGACTTATCCCGAGCTATTGGAGTAGCAAATCTCAAATTTGAGTTAGGGGACTATGTACACCACCTAGACAAAGATAATAAAAGCATAGATCTATATAGGATTATAAAATTAAAAAGATATGATAATGACCCTTTAAAGACTGAAATAGTTTTAAATAACAAACCGCTTGACTTAGTAGATGATGAAAAATCACTAAACAATAGAATAATAGAGCTAACTTCTGAGATGTGGGAAAAGACTCGAGTAAGGTTTGAAACAACAGAAGATGCAATTCGTGGTTATGTAGAAACCCAAAGGCGTGAAAGCGAAGAAGCTTTTAAAACCTATAAAGCAGAAAGGGAAATGACAGACCGTAGAATTTATGAAAAAATATCCGAGACCACCACCTATGTAGACCCAGTTACGGGACAGACTCAGCCGATAGTAGATAAACAATTAGAAATTGACAAAAGCCTAGATGGTATTAAAATCGAGCTAATCAATCAGCAAGAAACTAACGATGCTAATATACAAGCTAACTTTCAAGAGATTGAAGATTTTATAAAAAAAGTATTAGATAGCTTTGATGCTAGCTTATCAAGTATGCAAGGAGATGTGTTAGCATACAAACAAGCCTTTGATATAGCTAATGGCGAAGTTAATTCAGAAATAACTGCTTTAAGGCACGAGATAGACCAATCCGGCGACGATATAAAAAATTATATCCACTCTAACTATTCAACCCGTAATCAGACTGATGCCCTAATTGAAGATAAAATGGGTAATATACGCCAAGAAATAGGCAAATCAGAAGAGGGTGTAAAGAAATATGTAGAAGAAAATTATTCCACCCGTACCCAAACTTCAACAGCTATCCAATCCGAGGTTAGGACAATAAAAAATGATGTGGATACTGCCAAATCGGATGCTTCAAGAGCTAAAAGCACCGCAGATAGTGCCTATTCACAGGCTTTACAAACCGCAGGCGAAGTATCAGTAAAAGTAGGCAAGAATGATGTATACTCTATAATTCAACAGTTACCTAGCTACGTTAAAATAGATGCTAAAAATATCAATATGACTGGTGATGTAGATGTAGTAGGCACTTTTAAAACTTCATCTTACGGGAAAAGGATAGAGCTATCAGGTAGTCAGATTAATTTCTATAATCAAGGCGGAGAATACATTGGTAGGGTAAGTATGGAAGATTACGGTAGAGCTGTGTATATTGGAGGACCTTACGGACTTCATACGGGTATTAATATGGGTGGAAATTACGAAAGATATTACTCACAAATAATAAATGGATCAGTAGCCAATGAAATATATGGTGGATTAGCCCTAAATGAGTTACAAGCTATGAGTGTATTAACTGCTGGTATATCTATCGATAAAAAGATGACTAATTACGGAGAAACTATTCTAAAAGGCAAAACTCAATTTGGGGAATTTATAACCTTAACCGCAACTAGCACTGGACAACAATTGCAATTTAAAAGTGATTTCTTTTCAAAAAGTTTTATCATAGATTTTTCATCAAAAACTACATTCTGGGCTTAGAAAGGAGTATACAATTAACGAGAAAATCATATTAAAATATTCGAAGTTATTAAGTCAGATGACCTATGACAACTTTGTATTATCAGCAAGAAATGAAGAGCTAGAAGAAGAATTAACTAGACTTAATAAAGAGTTAGAAGAATTTAAAAACCCAAACAAAGAAGAGGAGCAAGAGAATGGAAAATAGAGAAAGACAACTAGACCAAGAAAAGATTAATGCGGTAGCTGATAAGATTATACAAGCAGCAGCCGAAGATGAACTAACAATGCTAGAGCTAGACCAAGCCGTATATAAAGTAAGACAATATTTTAGTGAAAATGCAACATTAAAAATTAAAGCCCAAGATTAAGAAAGAGTGTTTTATAACACTCTATTTTTATACTTAAAATTAAATATAGAAAGGATTATATATGAGAAATACAACTAGACTACAACAAGTTCAAGGTGGTAGGCAAGTAAAGCAATCAGATAGTTCATCAGCCTTTGCTTTTATCCTTAAAAATGCTAATGGTCAAGATATAAACTTAGATGGGCAAACGGCTGAAATTGTTTTATACACCCTAGATAGCAAATTATATTGGCAAACCCAAGCGACAGTAAAAGATGTAACAGTTGAATTTACTTTGCCTGGTAACTTAGTAGATAGGGATTATATACTTGAAATTACAGTAGGCGGATATGTATTCCCAAGTGATGAAAATATTGTTATAAGAGTTAATAAAGGCTTTGCAAAGTATATGGGAGTTATCGAGGCTTATGCAATACGAAAAGAAACTAGGGAAATAATCAAAGAAGAGGCACAAAATGCAACTGCAAATATTGCTAAAGAATTAGATTATAGCCAATTAAAAGGAGATAAAGGAGACCCAGGAGATAAAGGGGATAAGGGCGACCCTTTAAGATATGAAGATTTATCCCAAGAACAAAAAGAAGAATTGCGAGGTAAACAAGGAGATAAAGGGGACGCTTTTACCTATGAGGACTTTACAGAGGAACAACTGAAAGACCTTAAAGGGGAAAAAGGCGATGCTTTTACCTATGATGATTTTACCGCCGATCAATTACAAAAACTTAAGGGCGAAAAAGGTGATGCCTTTACTTATGAAGATTTTACAGAAGAACAGTTAGAAAAATTAAAAGGAGATAGAGGCGACTCTATCGAGGTAAAAGAAACGACCGAAGATGAAGTGGGTAATATCTTAGTTACTTTTACAGATGATAAACAAATCACTATCCCAAAAGGCAATAAAGGAGATAGGGGCGAACCTTTAAAATATGAGGACTTAACCGAGGAACAAAAATTCGAGTTAAAAGGTAAAGACGGAACAATGAGCTTTGAGGACTTAACAGAAGAACAAAGAGCGACCCTAAAAGGGGATAAAGGCGACCCATTTGAATTTGAAGACCTTAGCGAAGAGCAAAAGGAACAAATGAGAGGACCGAAAGGCGAGCCTTTTACCTATGATGACTTTACTCAAGAGCAGTTAGAAGCCCTAAAAGGGGAGCAAGGCGCATCAATCACTATAACAGAAACGAGCGAAGATGAAGTAGGTAATATAGTTATTAAATTTAGCAATGATACAGAAGTTACAATCCCAAGAGGTAAAGCCCTAACATACGATGACCTTACAAAAGAGCAGAAAGCAGAGCTTAAGGGAGAAAAAGGAGACTCTTTTACTTATAATGATTTCACGCCTGAACAATTAGAAAAGCTTAAAGGAAAAGAGGGAAAATCATTTACATTTGAAGATTTAACCCCAGAACAAAAAACAGAATTAAAAGGTGAAAAGGGTGACCCTATTAAGATAGTTGAAGCTAAGACTGTATCTAACGGCAACTCTTATGTGCTTTTTGATGACGGGACTAAGCTTGTAATTAGACAAGGGGAGAAAGGTGACCCTGGTGAACAAGGTGGGGATGGTGAAAATGGTTCATTGATTTATTCCAATCCTATATCTGATTATTCAGTAATTAGACCTCATATAGACTACTTTGTAAATTCTAGTGGAGAGTTTGGACCAGTAACTATGGTTGATTCGGAGAAAGGGTATCTGGCACATAAGAGTAGGATAAAGTTAAAAGGTGATAAAGGTGATTCAATAACTATAAAAGAAATAAAAAATGATGAAGATAGTAGAGAAACCACAGTAAATTTCAGTGACGGAAAATCTTTAACCATTCCTTGGGGTCAGAAAGGTGCAGATGGAACAGTTTCTTTTGATAAATTGACGAATGCACAAAGAAAACAATTAAATACAACTTTTGATATTACAAGGTTTAATACAATTGTATATCAAGCAACTGGTAAGAAAGTTTTAACTGATAGCGTTGCAGATTGGCAAAAAATACCAAGCGGATATTATTTCTTAACACCAAATGTCATTCAAGGTCAACCTATTGATTATGGATTATTAAGAATAATTAGTTGGGAAACACAATTTGATATAATTCTAGAGCATATGCCAGATGGTAGTATTTACAGAAAATCTGGAAATCATAACGGGTTCAGCGATTGGATAAAAATAGTAGATGCTCCACATACGAGTATTTAAAAAATTTGATAAAAAAAGAGGGGTGATATAACGTGAGTCCTACCGTGGATAATGTAAAAGATATAACCGATGTTTTGAGCACTCAGGGTACGGACAGGACTATTGTAGCAATCTTTTTAATACTTTTTATAATAGCTTTTATAGCTAAATGGAAACAAGATAATGAGGATACAAGAGCCCGCCGCGAAGAGATGCAACATTATAGACTTTGGCAAAAAGAAAGGGTAGAAAAGCTGGACGGATTAAATGACAAAATGATTGAGGTTATTTATGAAAATTCGTGCAGATTAAATAAGCATGAGGAAATCCTAAATCATCATAGTCAACAGTCGGCAGACAATTTTAAGGAAATAGACTCGCAATTGAAAGTGATCAATGCAAAAGTTGATGA
Organism: Anaerococcus cruorum; assembly: GCF_046365495.1. Taxonomy (NCBI): domain Bacteria; kingdom Bacillati; phylum Bacillota; class Tissierellia; order Tissierellales; family Peptoniphilaceae; genus Anaerococcus; species Anaerococcus cruorum. The sequence continues at coordinate 59,224 of NZ_JBGMEH010000006.1, forward strand.
TTTATACAAACAATCGCAAGAACTTGCAACAAAAGCGGGTCTTGATGAAGTAAAACAAGAATTGATAAAACTAGCAAATAAATATTAAGAGCATAACGACTATTTTTAGATAGTCTATTTTTATGCTTTTTTTTAGAAAGGATTAATAAAAATGGGAGTAAAAGAAGCTTTAAAATGGTTAGATGACCACCATAGACATAAAGGAAATTATCCTTATAGCATGGTAAAAAGAAATGGCAATCCTGGATTTGACTGCTCTTCTGCTATGTATTACGCGCTAATTGCAGGCGGGGTATTGCCTAAAAATACACCAATAGGTAATACAGAAACATTATTTAAATTGAATGGTAAATACCTAGATGAAATTTATAGCTATAAAGAAGTACAAGCGGGAGACATCTTCATTCGTGGAGGCGAGGGTACATCGGCGGGGGCTGCTGGACATACCGGAATGTTTTACAAAAAAGACGGAATTATCCATTCTAATTACAGTAATAACGGTATTAGCTATAACAACAATGGCAGTTATATAGGATATTTTCTAGACCGTCGCAGAAGTAGAAATGAAAGATATTTTAGACCTAGATACCCTAATACAAAAAGACCGAATACTAGCAAACCAAGGAAATCAGTAACAGGCAAAAAATGGATTAAAAACGAAAATTGGCACGGGATTACACAAGCTGCTTGCCACGTTAGAAGTGAAGCTAGTTTAAATGCACCAATAGTTGCTACCTATCCAATGGGAGCAAGGATAAATTACGATAGTGTGTATGAGGCTGACGGTTATCGCTGGTTATCTTATGTATCATATAGTGGACAAAGACGTTATGTTGCTTATAGAAGAACATCTGGAAATACCAGATCGTGGATAACTTTTTAAGGAGGTTTAAATGAAAGACAGTATATTTATATTATTACTAGTAGGATTAGGATGTGCCTTACTATATCTTTTAAAATCAGGAATAAAAGAAGCTAGATTGCGTATATCATTAATAGAAGATGAAAGGCTACAATACGCCTTAGGGCAATTTGTGGATGTAGTAGAAGCAGTAGTTGCTAGCATCAATCAAACGATAGTAGACCCTCTAAAAAATAGCTCTGAACTTAATTTTGATAAAGAGGCTCAGGCGAGGGTTTTGCAAATGGCTAAAGATAGGATAAAAAAAGATTTAGATAATAAAAGTTTTGAAATCCTAAATAAAACATTTAATGACCTAGATGACCGCATAGAAACCGCAATCGAGGCTGAAGTACGTAAACAAAAACTAGATAAAGAAGTATAATAATAAGGACAATACGAAACTAATATTTTGTGTATTTGTTTAACTCTAAATACGAGGCTACCCTACGGGGTAGTCTTTTTTTAGTTACTAAATAATAAAGGCTTGTCTTTATATATTAATGATGCTATAACACTGACATAATATAAATACAAAAGGGGTAAGTCATAATGGATAAAACAATAAATAGTAAATTAGCAATAGATGAATTTAGAAGATATACCAAAGAATTTTTAGAAGTAAATGATTTAGATTTAATTCAGGTAAATGCAAAAAATAAAGTAATTGAAGTATCTGGAGAAGAAAAAGAATATTTAGGTGTAGAACTTAAAATACTTGATAATGAAAATAATTTATCAGTTGATGAAGCTTTAGATTATACATTTGAATTACAAAATCAAATTTTATTTTTTAAAAACAATTACAATTTTAAATACAAAGGATATTTATTAACCGATGAAATCAAATAATGTCTTTGGGTATAATAAAAATTAATATAAAAAATAAGAGGGCGACAAAGCCCTCTCTTTATATGTTTATACATTCTTTATACAGTGTAACCAACGTGTGACCAATTAGTGTTACCAACAAATTAAATTGTGTTACCAACCAAGTTACCAACGTTTTGAACTAACATAAAATTTTATAAAATTAAATGGCATAAACAAAACATCGATGCAGGTATTATAAATATTAGTGGAGCTTCAAACAGGAGTTGAACCTGCAACCTACGGTTTACGATACCGTTGCTCTGCCAATTGAGCTATTGAAGCGAAGTATAAATAAACTATACTTATAATTTCTGAATAGACAATTGAAATAATTAAAAGCTTTGGCAAAAGAATCATATTTGATATAATTAAGTAGGAGTTTATTATGGATTTTTCATTTATTTTAAGACAACTACAAACAATTCTAATGAGTAACAGGCTAGCTTTGTTACCCCTAATTTTTATATTATTGAATTTTCTTATTTTTATTATATCTAGGACTTTTAGAAAAACAGGACTATTTGTTTTGGCCCTAGCCTTTGGAATCGATTATGCAATCAAATCTATTCCTTATGATATATATTATAATTTTCCACAGGTTTATAATTTTGTTACCATACTTTACATAGTGGGTTTTATAATATTTTTCTTAAAGATATTTAAGATACTAATAAGAATGAGCAATTTAGGAATATCTACATCTAAAAAAAGCGATAGTAAGGTGGGTAATTTTTTCAGATACACAGGTATCCTTCCTTTTTTGATTATGCTATTTTTAAATTTAGTTCATTTAGATTGGATAGTAGATGGAAAAATTATTAGGATTCTAACATCAATTACTTTTATCTATATGCTCGTTAAAACAATATATTCTACTTATAAGTACCTTAGCGCTAAAGAAAGTATTATCTTAGGGGATAAGATGGACTTTAAAGAGATAAAAGATTATTTAAGTTCAGATGAAAGCAAAAAAAGTTATCATAACTCTAAAAACCAGGGCAGGAGAACTAGAAAAACTTTAGAAAAAAAAGTGGATCCAAAAGAAGCCACTGAAACTATAAAAATTGACAAAAAAGATATAGAAGAAAAAATAAGTGTGGCAAATATTGAATCTGATAAGAAAGAAAATGAAAAAATCGGACATGGTGAATACGATAAAGAATCTTCTCATTCTCTTTCAAATACTGATCTTTTAAAACTTGTAAGTAGCGATTTTTCTAATAATCACAATCAAACAACTATGATAATCACTAGCTTGAAATCAGGCGAAAAAATATCTTACACAAGTTCTAGGCCTATTCTTAAAATCCAAGAAAATAATGAATATAAGATTGACTTAGAATTTGAAAATGTAAACGAATATGACTATGGTCGATTTATAGATATTTTGCTTATGTACTCAAAAGCTAAAGACTCGTATAAGTTTGAGCTAATAGTAAGCCCTAATCAAAATCCATCCAGCAAGGTTGTCTTTTTTGATCCATCAAATATATATGATATAGACGAAAAAGACTACGCCAATGTTGGTGGAAAAATTATTAGCATGAATTTTCCAAAATATAAAATAAACTTTATTACAGGAAATTAAAATGAATTTTTTAGAATACAAACCAAAAGAAGTGTATACGAAAGTTTGGTATAGGCAAAGATCATATTTAACAGGGGCACATTTAAAATATATTGCCATGTTTTTTATGCTCTTATCCCACTTAGCACAAACAGGATTTATATATGGTCTAGGTAATAAATATTACGTTCTAGCAGATATATTTGTTTTTCTAGGTAGGATATCAATGCCTATTTTTTGTTTTTTTACTGTTCAAGCAGTTATTTATACCAAGGATTTTAGAAAATATATGCTAAGGATGTTTATATTTTCCCTAATATCAGAAATTCCATTTGACTTAGCACTTTATGGGACGCCTTTTTATTGGGAAAGTCAAAATGTTATTTTTACACTATTAATGGGGGCTATCACAGTATATGGGATAGACTACTTAAGAAAGAGTAATTATAATGTTGTAATTAAGGTCCTAGCTGGTTTATTAATTATAATATTAGCCAGAAATCTTTCTTTAATTATGAGGACTGATTATAACGTAAATGGGATAGTTGCTATAGTACTTTTATATTTGGCAAAGGATAATAAACTTCTAACCGCACTAGCTTTATTAATAGCTTTTTATTTTGAATTTAGAGTATTTGGATATGCTATACCTATTAGCTATGGTTTTGTTTATTTATCAATCCCGTTAATTATGCTCTATAATGGACAAAAAGGAAAACAAAACAAATGGGCTTTTTATATTTTTTATCCAGCCCATCTTTTACTTATTTACTTACTGAAACTTTTAATTTTATAAGGATATTATGAACATTACACAAATTTTATCAGAACAACTAAAAATAAACGAGAAAAATATTTCTAATGTAATTGAACTTTTGGATGAAGGGTCCACAGTTGCTTTTATCGCAAGATATAGAAAAGAAAAGACTGGCAACCTTACAGATGTTGATATTAGGAATATAGAAAAAAACTTAAATAAACTTAGAAATATAGAAAAAAGACAAGAAGAGATTATTACCTCACTAGAAAGTCAAGAAAAGCTTACAGATGAATTAAAAGAGCAAATCTTATCAGCAAATTCTCTAACTCTTTTAGAAGATATCTATGCTCCATTTAAGAAAAAAAGAAAAACAAGGGCTGATAAGGCGAAAGAAATGGGCCTTGAACCTTTATATAAATATTTAATGGCTGAAGCTAAAGATAGAGAAAATGCTCTAGAATTTGCAAAAGACTTTGTTAATGAAGATGTTGATAGTCCAGAACTTGCAATAGAAAAATCTTTGGATATCCTAGCAGAAGATATATCAAACAATATTGATGCTAGAAATATTATTAGACGAGATGGGATGATTAGGGCAAAGTTAATTGCAACTGAAAAGGATGATTCCGAAAGAACCTATGAAACCTATTATGATTTTAGTAAAAAACTCAAAGATATAAAATCTTACCAAATTTTGGCTATCAACAGGGCAGAAAGAGAAGGTGCTTTAAGTGTCAAATTAGAATTTTCAGATGCTTATAACAAAAAACTTATTGCCGATTTATATCAAGTAAATAATGATTTTCAAAAAGAATTGCTGGAGCTAGGTATTGATGATGCTTACAAAAGATTAATTTTACCTTCAATTACAACTGAACTTCGTAATTTCTTAACAGAATCAGCGGAAGATGAATCAATTAAAGTTTTTTCTAAAAACTTAAAACCATACTTTTTGCAAAGACCTATAAAAGGTAAAACTGTTATGGGTCTTGACCCTGGTTTTCGAACTGGTTGTAAGGTAGCTGTTGTGGATGGCAATGGTAAATATCTTGATCAAGCAGTAATTTACCCAGTAGAGCCTCATAAAAAGGAAAAAGAATCTATAAAAATATTAAATGATTTGATTGAAAAACATGATGTTAACTTAATTGCCCTAGGAAATGCTACAGCAAGTAGAGAAACAGAAATATTTGTAAATAAACTTATAGAGCAAAGTGATAGGGACCTAGCCTATGCAGTAGTTAATGAAGCTGGCGCTTCAGTTTATTCTGCATCAGCTTTAGGAGAAGAAGAGTTTCCAGATTTAGATGTAACAATCCGTGGGGCAGTTTCTATGGCAAGAAGACTTCAAGATCCTATGGCAGAACTTGTAAAAATTGAACCTAAACATATTGGAGTTGGCCAATACCAGCATGATTTAAATGAGAAAAAATTAGATGAAGAATTATCTAAGGTCGTAGAAGATGCAGTAAATGAAGTAGGAGTATCCATTAATAATGCTTCTTACAAGCTCCTTTCCTACGTTTCAGGTCTAAACTTAACCCTTGCTAAAAGAATAGAAGATAGTTTTAAAGAGGGGTCAATCATTTATAGAAAAGATTTAAAAAGCATAAAAGGATTGGGAAATAAAACTTATAAACTAGCTGCGGGATTTCTGAGATTTCCTGATTCTCCAGAATTACTAGATAATACTGGAGTTCATCCGGAAAGCTATGCTATAGCTAAAAAACTTGCTAACTATGATTTAGATAAGATAGATATTAGCGAAGTGAGTAAAGATTTAGGTGTAGGAGTACCAACATTAGAAGATATAATAAAAGAACTTCAAAAACCAGGACGTGATCCTAGAGATGAGAATCCAGAAGTTTTAACAAAATCGGAGATTATGACTATAGATGATATAAAAATTGGGGATGAGTTAAAGGGTAAAGTTAGAAATGTAACTGACTTTGGAGCCTTTGTTGATATAGGTGTAGGGACTGATGGGCTAGTTCATATATCAAAAATGAGTGATAAGTTCATAACTGATCCTAATGAAATTTTAAAAAATTCGGATATAATTAATGTTAAGGTTATCGATATTGATAAAGAAAAGTCAAGAATATCTTTATCGATGATAAACTAAAGGAGATTATATGGATAATCATAAGTCAAATTATTTTAATGACAAAAAAGCAAACACAAAAACATATTATAATAAGTGCGTTGCTAAAGCCCCCGAATTCTAAATTTATATAATAATTAAATAGACTTAGCAACAAATTTTTATAATAGGAGATATGAATGAAATTAACAAATTACTATATGCCAACCCTAAGGGATGACCCAGCAGATGCCGAGGTAGTAAGTCATAAGCTACTTGTAAGAGGAGCATTTATTAGAAAACAAGAAACAGGTATTTATTCTTACTTACCACTTGGTATGAAAGTTAAGAATAAAATTTATCAAATAGTTCGTGATGCTATGGAAGATTATGATTCTATCCAAGTTGAGACTTCTATGATTCAACCAAAAGAATTATGGGAAGCATCTGGTAGATGGCAAACATTTGGTCCAGAAATGCTTAAAATGACTGATAGACTTGGTCGTGATTACTGTTTTGGTCCAACAGCTGAGGAATATTTTGCGGATTTAGTAAAAAACGAATTAGTTTCTTATAAACAGTTACCTTTAAATCTCTATCAAATCGTTGAAAAATTTAGAGATGAAAGAAGACCTAGAAATGGTATCATCAGAGCTCGTAGCTTTCTTATGAAAGATGCTTATTCATTTGATGAAGACTATGACCAATTACAAATTTCTTACCAAAAAATGTGGGATGCTTACATCCAAGCCTTTGATAATATGAGACTTGACTATAAAATCGTACAAGGTGATACTGGAGCCATGGGGGGTAGGGTTTCACACGAATTTATAGCTACAGCTGAAAATGGTGAAGGTATAATTTTTTATACTGATGAGTCAGATTATGCAGCAACAATAGAAAAAGCAGCCTTTATCAAAGAATATGAAACTGAAGAATTAAAAGATCTTGAACTAGTAGAAACAACTGATAAAACCACAATAAAAGAAGTTAGTGAATTCTTAGGTGTACCAGAAGAAAAACTAGTAAAAACTGTAGACTTAAAAGTAGAAGGCGAACCAGTTTTCGTATTTGTACCAGGTGATAGAGAACTAAATATGGCAAAACTTATTGCCTACCTACAAGTTCCAGAGCACGAAATTGAAATGATGGATGATGAAATGATCCTAAAATATACTGGAGCAGAACCAGGATATACTGGACCAAAAGGATTATTAAATGAACCAAGAATCATTGTTGATAAATCAATTACTCAAATGACAAATACTGTTATAGGTGCAAATAAGAAAAACCACCACTACATTAATGCCACATTTGGTCGTGATTTTGATGGAGAAGTTGCAGAAGATCTTCTAACAGCTAAAGAAGGCGACATGGCTATAGATGGGTCTGGTAAATTAAAAGCTGCCCAAGGTATAGAAGTAGGAAATATTTTCCAACTTGGTACAAAATATTCTGAATCTGTCGGTGCTTATTACTTAGATAAAGATGGTAAGCAACAACCTATAGTTATGGGTTCTTATGGTATAGGTGTTAGCCGTTCCATCGCAGCTATTATTGAACAAAATCACGATGAAAAAGGTATCATTTGGCCAACAACAGTTGCACCTTTTGAAGCAATCATCACAACAATAAATACAAAAGATGAAGAACAAAAAGCTCTATCAGAAGAAATTTATGAAAAACTTCAAGAAAATGGTATAGATGTCTTATTAGATGATAGACAAGAAAGAGCTGGAGTTAAATTTAATGATAGAGACCTTATAGGTATTCCATATAGAATAACTGTAGGTAAGCAAGCAGCTGATAAAAAAGTTGAATACTCTACACGTCGTGAGGGTATAAATGAATCTGTAGATGTTAATGAAGCTATTAAAAAAGTTATTGAAAATGTCAAGTCAGATTTAGTTATGACTAGGCATAAACCAGGAACTTACGAAGCTTAAAAGGAGAGAAAGAATATGTTAGTAAATGCAAAAGAAATGTTAGACAAAGCTTATGAAAATGGATATGCTATTGGTCACTTTAATACAAATAACCTAGAATGGACAAAAGCTATTCTTCAAGCTTGTGAAGAAAAACAAACAGCTGTAATCATCGCTTCATCTGAGGGTGCAGTAAAATACATGGGTGGTTTTAATACAGTGGCAGCTCTTGTAAAAACAATGCACGATGATTTAGGGATCACAGTACCAGTTGCCCTTCACTTAGACCATGGAACATATGAAGGAGCTAAAAAAGCAATTGAAGCTGGTTATACTTCTGTTATGTTTGATGGATCAAGTCTACCACTTGAAGAAAACTTAGAAAAAACTCGTGAAATTGTAGAGTTAGCTCACGCTAAAGGCATCTCTGTAGAAGGAGAAGTTGGCGGTATTGGTGGAGAAGAAGATGGTGTTACAAGCGCTGGAGAACTTGCAGATGTAGATGAATGTAAGCAACTAGCTTCTTGTGGACTTGACTTTATTGCAGCAGGTATTGGTAATATCCACGGTGTTTATCCAGCTGATTGGCAAGGATTAAACTTTGATAGATTAAAAGAAGTGTCAGATGCAGTAAATATGCCTATAGTTCTACACGGTGGTACAGGAATTCCAGAAGATCAAATCAAAAAAGCTATTGAACTTGGAGTTTCAAAAATAAATGTAAATACAGAATGTCAATTAGCATTTGCTAAAGCAACTAGAGAGTATGTTGAAGCTGGTAAAGACCTAGAAGGTAAAGGCTTTGACCCAAGAAAACTATTAGCACCAGGAACTGAAGCTATTAAAGAAATTATATATCAAAAACTTGATATGTTTGGTTCTGAAGGTTCTGCTAATAAATAATTACTAAAAAAGGGCCATTTTGGTTTAACCAATTGGTCCTTTAATTTTTTCACAGGATACATATGGAGAATTTAGAAGAAAAACTTGTAGCTGAACTTAGGGAAATAGCAAAAGATCTAGAAATTCCGTCGGTTACAAAATATAAAAAAGATGAATTAATTAAATTAATAGAAGAAAAAAGAAGAGAAAAAGAAGAAGAAGAAAAAGAAAAACAAGACAATGATCTTGGAGATAAGTTTGATTGTGAAGGTGTCCTAGAAATCCTTCCAGATGGTTTTGGATTTTTAAGATCTGATCTTTATGAGCAAGGCGATGATGATATTTATGTCCCACCTAAGCAGATTAAAATGTTTAGACTAAAAACGGGTGACTATATAAAAGGTATTGCAAGAGAAAAACATGATAAGGATAAATTTGCTCCTTTAATCTTTGTTTCAGATGTAAATGGTATCAAACCAGGTGAAGCCTTTAATAGACTATCCTTTGAAGACTTAACCCCTATTTATCCAAATCAAAGAATAAGGCTTCAAACAAATCGAGAAAACGTTCCTGGACGTATTATAGATATGATTGCACCTATTGGGCGAGGTCAAAGGGGACTTATTGTTTCTCAACCTAAATCTGGTAAGACAACTCTGATAAAAAATATTGAACGTTCTATAGAAAAAAATTATGACGATGTTAAAATCTTTGTTCTTTTAATCGATGAAAGACCAGAAGAGGTTACTGATTTTATAAGATATGTAAATGAATATCGTGATCCTAATAATGATTATATGAGGACAGAGGTAGCATCATCCACCTTTGATATGCCTCCACAAAATCATATAGATATCGCTGAAATGATTTTAGAACGTGCAAAAAGATTTGTTGAGGATAAGAAAGATGTAGTTATCTTACTAGATTCTATTACAAGACTTGCACGTGCTTATAATATCATCACTCCTCAATCAGGTAGGACTCTGTCAGGAGGGCTAGATCCATTAGCCTTAGTTGGACCCAAACAATTTTTTGGAGCTGCTCGTAATGTAGAAGATGGTGGATCACTTACAATACTTGCTACTGCCTTAGTAGATACAGGTAGCCGTATGGATGATATGATTTTTGAAGAGTTTAAGGGAACAGGAAATATGGAAATACATCTTGATAGAAGACTATCAGATAGAAGAATATTCCCAGCTATAAACATAGAAAAATCATCTACTAGACGTGAAGAATTACTTTTAAGCCAAGATGAGCTGGAAGCCATATATAAAATAAGAAAATCAGAGATGGATACTACCGAATCTATAGTTGAACTGATCGATTTAATTAAAAGAACACCAGATAATGAAAATTTAATGAAGCTTATAAATAATTCTTTATAAGTTGATATTAGTATTTCAAGATGGTATAATTTATTATGCTTATTGAATCAAGAAATAGAGGTGTTTAAATGAATAAAGAAATCCAACCAGAATACCACGAAGCAAAAGTAACATGTATTTCTTGTGGAAATGAATTCACAGTAGGATCTACTGAAGAAGAAATTAAAGTAGAAGTTTGCAACAATTGCCATCCATTCTACTCAGGAAAACAAAGAAATGCTGAACGTGGTGGTAACGTTGAGAAATTTAACAGAAGATACGGTAGAAAATAATAAGGTTAGGCAACTAACCTTATTTTTGTGTAAATAATGAAAATAAAAGATATTTTAGCTAAGAATAATCCAGACTTAATAATTGCTCTTAGCTATTTAATTGATAAATCAAAATCATTTATATATTTAAACCAAGATTTCAATTTAAATGAAGAAACTAGTTATGATTTAAAAATAATAGAACAAAAACTAGCAAAGGGTGAGCCTCTCCAATATGCTATAGGTCATTGGGATTTTTTTGGCTTGGATTTATTAGTAGATAAAAGAGCCCTAATACCTAGATTTGAGACAGAAATTTTAGTTGAGTATATATTAGATAGCTCTATAAATAAAAAATCTATACTGGATATAGGAACAGGAACAGGAGCTATTAGCCTAGCCTTAGCAAATAATTTGGATGAATCCAAAGTTATTGGGGTAGATATATCAGATGAGGCCTTATCTCTTGCAAATGAAAATAAAAAGAGATTAGCTTTAGATAATGTTAATTTTTTAAAAAGTGACTTATTTACTAATGTTAATGAAAAGTTTGACCTTATAGTTTCAAATCCACCTTATATTAGTGAAGAAGATTATAAATCTTTAGATAAAAAATTATTTTACGAGCCAACAACTGCTCTAGTAGGTGGTATAGATGGCCTAGATTTTTATAAAGATATTATAAAAGAAGCTTCGAATTATTTAAATAATGATGGCCACCTTATTTTTGAGATTGGATATGACCAAAAGACAGCCATAAATGACCTGTTGATCAAATCTGATTTTAAAAATATAGACAATATAAAAGATTATAACGGCTTCGATAGAATTGTCGTGGCCCAGAAAGGATAAATATGTTTGAAAATTTAGATCATATTAGAGAAAATTATAAGGATTTGGAATTAAAACTTGCTGATCCTGAAATATTATCCGATATAGATAAGTATACAAAAATTTCTAGAGAGTATAACTCACTAAAACCAATTGTTGAAAAATACGAAGATATCTTACAAGCTCAAGCAATTATTGAAGAAAATCAAGAACTAATGAGTGAAACTAATGATAGTGAAATGCTTGATATGCTAAAAGAAGAAATTAGTGAAAATAAGAAAAATCTTGAAACCTATAATGAAGAGATGAGAATCTTACTTATACCTAAAGACCCTAACGATAGCAAAGACGTTATTGTCGAAATACGTCCTGGTGCAGGTGGAGATGAAGCTGGGCTATTTGCTGGTGATCTTTATAGAATGTATAACATGTATGCTGATAAAGCAGGATTTAAAACTGAAGAAATAGATGTAGATAACCAAGGTGTTGGTGGTATTAAAGAAGCTACTTTTGTTGTAAAAGGCGAGGGAGCCTATTCAAAATTAAAATATGAATCAGGTGTACACAGAGTTCAACGTGTACCAGAAACAGAATCAGGCGGTAGAATTCACACCTCAACAGCAACAGTTGCGGTTTTACCAGAAGTTGATGATGTAGATATTCAAATAGATCCTAATGATGTTAGAGTAGATGTGTATAGATCAAGTGGTAACGGTGGTCAATCAGTAAATACAACTGACTCAGCTGTAAGATTGACTCACGAACCAACAGGTCTTGTTGTAACATGTCAAGATGAAAAAAGTCAGATAAAAAATAAAGAAAAAGCTATGAGGGTTTTAAGAGCTCGTCTTTATGAACTTGAAGAAGAAAAAAGAAATAAAGAGATAGCTGATAACAGAAAATCTCAGGTAGGTACTGGAGATAGAAGTGAGAGAATTAGAACTTATAACTTCCCACAAGGAAGGATTACTGATCATAGAATAAATAAAACTATCTACCAACTAGATGATTTTTTAAATGGTAATATAGAAGAGATGATAAACTCACTAATAGCTGAAGATCAAACTAGAAAGCTTGAACAAATAGGAGAATAACTTGTTTAACTTTTTAGCAAGTAAGTTTATAAAAAATTATAAGAATCATAGTAATCCAAGTGTCAGATTAAAATTAATATCACTATCTTCTATTATAGGAATAGTCATTAACCTTATTTTGGTTATATTTAAGCTACTTGTAGGTTATTCTACAAATTCATCAGCTATAATAAATGATGGTTTTAATAATTTATCTGATACTGTAGTTTCTATAATGGCCCTTGTAGGATCAAAAGTTAGCCAAAAACCAGCTGATAAAGATCACCCATATGGCCATGGGCGTAGTGAAAGTTTGATATCACTTTTAGTTGGAATATTAATTATGTATGTGGGGGCGCAATTATTTATAAATGCCCTTCAACATTATGCAAATGATAGTGTTACCGATTTTAGTACTATAGCAATTATTGTTCTTTCCTTTAGTATTCTTACTAAAGTTTACATTTATTTTTTAAATAAGAAACTATATAAAGATTTAGATTCTGACTTAAACTTTGGCGTAATGGCTGATGCTAGAAATGATATTCTTGCTACTTTAGGTATTATTATAGGTGCTTTGTTTGAAAAATACTTGGGAATAAAAGTAGATGCCATAATGGGAGCAATACTAGCTGTATTTGTATTTATGCCAGGTCTTGATTTATTTAAACAATCTGCAGCTTATCTTTTAGGAGAGCGAGTAGACCCTGAGATTGAAAAAAGAGTTGGCAATATAATACTAGCAAATGATTTTATAATAGGTTACCACAATTTACACCTTCATGAATATGGGAAGGGTAACTTAGATGGATCAGTTGATGTCGAAATTGCAGAAAATTTATCACTACTTGTAGCTCATAAAATTGTTACTGACATACAAAGAGAAATTAAAAAAGAAATTGGATTAGATCTTAGCATTCATATGGATCCAACATATTCACTAATAATGAACGAGAGGGTAGAAGCTGAGATAAAAAAAATAGAATTGCAGGCTAGGAATGATTACGAAGATTTTTAGTTTAGATAAAGACAATATTGATCAAAATATTCTAAACATAGCAGCAAACATAATAAATGAGGGAAACTTAGTTGCTTTTCCCACTGAAACCGTTTATGGACTCGGTGCAGATGGTCTAAATGAGGCTGCATGCCAGAAAATTTTTGCAGCAAAAGGCAGACCATCTGATAATCCATTAATTTTACATATTTCAAATCAAGATATGCTATATAATTTAGTAGATAGCATAAACGATGATGCTAAAAAATTAATTAAAACTTGCTGGCCAGGACCACTAACTTTGATTATGAAAAAAAAATCAGTAGTTCCTGATGCTGTTACTGCAGGACTTGATACTGTTGCTATAAGAATGCCAAGTGATAAAATTGCCTTAAATTTTATAACAAAAGCAAATACCCCTATAGCAGCACCCAGTGCTAATACATCGGGTAAACCATCTCCTACTAGAGCTAAGGATGTTTTTCAAGACTTAAATGGAAAAATACCTATGATTTTAGACGGTGGCTCTTGTAAGATAGGTATTGAGTCAACAGTAGTAGATTGTAGTGAGAAAAATCCTGTTATTTTAAGACCAGGATATTATACCTATGAATATTTAAAAGAAATCATACCATCAATTACCCTAGATGATGCATTGGTAAATGATGGTAAAATACCAAAATCTCCAGGTCAAAAGTATAAACATTACTCTCCAAATGCAAAAATGAAAGTATATATAGGAGATAACGCTTCTAAGAAAATCTTAGACCAAGCTATGAAATATAAAAATCAAAATTATAAGGTGGGAATACTAACCTTTGATGATTCTATAGCATATTTTGATGACTTTAAAACTATATCTTTTGGTAATAGGGACAATCTTTCATATATGAGCCATGTCCTCTTTACGGCACTAAGAGAGATGGATAGTGTAGGAGTAGATATTATCCTAGCAGAAGGAGTTAATGATATCGACTTGGGTAAGAGTATAATGAATAGAATGAAAAAATCCGCATCTAATAATATATTTTATCTTTAGGAGGAATTATGCAAGAAAATGTAAATGTACTAAACCATCCAGTTATCAAACATAAAATCTCAATTTTAAGAGACGTTAGTACTGGGGCAACTGAGTTTAGATCAATTATAAAAGAACTTTCTATAATGTTAGCTTATGAGGCTACCAAAGATTTAGAATTGGAGCAATACGAATTAGAAACTCCAGTAGCTAAAACAACTGGTTATAGGATTTCAGGAAAAAAATTGGGCATAGTTCCTATTTTAAGAGCAGGCCTAGGCATGGTTGATGGAGTACTTGAGGTAATTCCTGCAGCTAAAATAGGTCATATAGGTATGTACCGAGATGAAGAAACTTTAATGCCTGTAGAATACTACTCAAAATTACCAAAAGATGTTGAAAGTAGAGATATATTAGTTGTTGACCCAATGCTTGCCACTGGTGGATCAGCTTGCGATGCTATTGGAAGATTAAAAGAAAAAGGATGCAAAGATATTAAATTGTTAAGCATAATTGCAGCTCCAGAGGGTGTTAAAAAGCTACAAGAAGAACACCCAGATGTTGAAATATTTATTGCACAATTAGATGATGGACTTAATGAAGATAGTTATATTGTACCAGGGCTGGGAGATGCTGGAGATAGACTATTTGGTACAAAATAAAGGAATTTTAAATGGATAAAAAAGAAATTTTAGTTATTAATGGTGGTGGGCCACTAGAAGGTGAAGTTACTATTTCAGGTGCAAAAAACTCTGCTTTGCCAATACTTGCAGCCTGCGTACTAGGAACTGAAGAAATAATATTAGATGGAGTTCCAGGACTTAAAGATGTTGAAATCATGATTGAGGTTTTAAGACATCTTGGCTCTAAAGTAGAGTATATTAGTGAAGACTCAGTAAGAATTGATTCATCAGGAATAAACACTTGCGAGACACCTTTTGAACTTATGGATAAGATGCGTGCATCTTTTGTCGTAATGGGACCTCTTTTATCAAGATTTAAAGAAGCCTATACAAAGGCTCCTGGTGGATGTAATATAGGAGCTCGTCCAATAGATTTACACTTAAAAGGATTTGAAGCACTAGGTGCTACAAACATCGTAAATGATGATGAGATTTCAATAAAAACTGATGGCAAATTAATAGGTAATGAAATCTACCTAGATTTCCCATCAGTAGGAGCTACACAAAATATTATGATGGCAGCTACCCTTGCAGAAGGTGAAACTATAATTGAAAATGCTGCAAAAGAACCAGAGATAGTTGATCTTGCGTCATTTTTATCAAAAATGGGTGCAAAAATTAAGGGAGCTGGTACATCTACAATCACTATTGAAGGTGTAGAAAAACTTACAGGAACTCGTCATACAATTATTCCAGATAGGATAGAAGCAGCAAGCTATATGATTGCTGCTGCAATGACAAAAGGAAATGTAACAATTAATAATGTAATAGGATCTCATATAAGACCTGTAATTGCAAAATTAATCGAAATGGGTGCAGAAGTAGATGAAATAGATGATGAAGATATCATTAAGGTAAAGGTTGATAAAAAATTAAAACCTACAAACATTCAAACCCTTCCATACCCAGGTTTCCCAACAGATGTTCAAGCACAATTTATGGCGCTTATGACAATTTGTGAGGGAGAAAGTAAAATCCAAGAAACAGTTTTTGAAAATAGATTTATGCACGTAGAACAACTTAACAAAATGGGAGCAGCTATTGCTACAAGTGGTAATAAAGCGACTATTGCAGGGGTTGACCAACTTCATGGAGCAGATGTACGTGCAACAGATTTAAGAGCTGGTGCTGCATTAGTTATAGCAGCACTTACTGCAGAAGGTGAAACTAGAGTATCTGATATCTATCACATTGATAGAGGATATAGCAACCTAGTAGAAAAATTTACCAATCTTGGAGCTAATATCAAGAGAGTAGAAATATAATAAAATGAAAATAGAAGGCATAGTTACTAATATAATTTATAGAAATGAAGATAATGGCTACAATATTATTGTAGTAGATACATCTGATTCAGATATAACTTGTGTAGGCACTATGCCTTTTTTTGATGAAGGCGATAATGTAGAAGTAACAGGAGACTTAGTTTATCATGATAAATATGGTGAGCAGATAAATGTTAGCTCTATTAAACTTTTAAAACCATCTGGCAGGGATGCAATAGTTACATATTTAGCCAATGCTAATATAAAGGGAATAGGCAAAAAAACTGCTGCTCAAATTTATAATCAATTTGGTGAAGAATCTATAGATGTAGTCTACAATAACCCAGAAAAATTAAAGTCTATAGCGGGAATTGGTAAAAAGAAAATAGCAGATATAAAACTTACTACTGCAGAAACTAAAGATTCGAGAAATACCATGCTCTACTTACAAAGTTTAAATATTTCTTATAATCTTTCTATGAAAATATATAAACTTTATGGAGAAGATACCATAGATATTATAAAAACAAATCCATATAGGCTAGTAGATGATATAAGCGGTGTAGGTTTTACTATGGCGGATAATATAGCTCGTAATATGCAAATATCTTCTAACTCGAGTTTTAGAATATCAGCTGGCATCAGTCATACCTTAAACTACGAATCAGAATTTAACGGGCATACTGCTATAAAAATGGATTATTTAGTTTATAAGGTAGCAAATTTATTAAGAGTAAAAGATGAGGATATTAAAGAACAAATAGATAAAGACATCCTAGCAGGTAAACTTTATATAGTTATTATTGAAGATGTAAAATTTGTCTACAAAAAATCCCTATATAAGGCAGAAAAATACATAGCTTTGGCACTTAAGCAAAAAAAGGACAGTGCCTATAATTTTGATGTAGAAATAGATGAAGATTTAAGCGTATTTTCTGATGAGCAACAAGTAGCTATAAATGAAGCCTTTAAAAATATGGTTATGGTTATTACTGGTGGGCCTGGCACTGGTAAAACCACTATTATAAATGCCATTAAAAAAATATTAAATAATAATGATTTATCCTACGCCATGCTAGCACCAACTGGTAGGGCTGCAAAAAGAATCCAAGAATCTACTGGAGATGAGGCTTACACTATTCACAGATTATTAGGAATTAAACCTGATGAAGCATTTGCAGAATATAATGAAGAAAACCCAATAGAAAAAGATTATATAATAGTCGATGAGATGAGTATGGTCGATATCTATTTGATGAAAACTTTACTTAGTGCTATTTCTCCAGAAACTGCTCTTATAATGGTAGGAGATAGCAATCAGTTACCGTCTGTGGGACCTGGAAATGTTTTGGCGGATATTATAAATACTGATATAAAAACTATAAGACTTAAGAAAATTTTTAGGCAAGGTCTAGAATCAAATATAATTGTAAATGCTCATAAAATCAACAATGGAGAATATCCAATCTTAAATGAATCGGGTAAGGATTTTTTCTTTATAGAAGCCAACCGCAATAACTTTAATGATGTGTTGTCAAATTTAGTAAATGATCGTTTACCCAAGTTTTATGGTCTAGATAAGATAAAAGATATACAAATACTATGCCCTAGCAAGAAAACACCCTGGGGAGCCACAAATATAAATGAAAATATACAAAATATCTTAAATCCGACTAAGGAAGAGCTTAAGATAAATGATAAGATATATAAGCTACATGATAAGGTAATGCAAGTTAGAAATAACTATGATTTAGTGGCTGAAAACGCATTAACTGATGCCGAGGGAGTTTATAACGGCGATATTGGTTTTGTAAACCAAATCGATAAAGAAGATGAGAAACTAGAAGTAGAATTTTATGATGGATCGGTGGTTACATATAAAAAAGAGGATATTAGAGATTTAGATCTTTCTTATGCTATTACCATCCATAAATCACAAGGTTCTGAATTTGATTGTGTAATCATCCCTATGATGCAGGTAGCTCCCATGCTTTTAACTAGAAACCTTCTTTATACAGGAGTTACTCGAGCAAAAAAACTAGTTGTCCTTGTCGGAGAAAAACGAATCATCAAACAAATGGTTGATAATAACAATTCAAATAAAAGATATACCAATCTTAGCTATTGGATAAATGAGATGGAGAATGTAGATGGTGATTGATTTTCTATTTTTAGATAAAAATATGTGCTACTCTTGTAAGCAAAACAAGATAGTAGCTCATTTTTTATGCAAAGATTGCCTAAAAAAATTAGACTATGTAGCAAATAAATTTAGCTTAGAAAATTATGAGGCTCATGCAGTATATTTCTATAATGAATCTATGAAAAAGTTAATAGGAGACTACAAATTTAATCGTAATACATCGCTAGCCAAGGTTTTTGCTAGCATTATTTATGACTATGCTAGAGTAAATAATTTATTTGATTGTGATTATATCCTGCCTTCTCCAAGTTCAAAATCCACTATAAACAAAAGGGGCTTTGACCATATAAAAACTATAACTGATCATTTTATAAAAGATACTGAGTGTATTTATCTAAACGATTTTAAGAAAATTAAGAATACTAAGGCCCAGCATAATTTAAATAAAGAAGATAGGGCTTATAATTTAATAGATGCTTTTTCTTATGATAAAGATCTTACTGGAAAAAGTGTGCTTCTAATTGATGATCTAGTAACTACTGGTAATACTGCTATGGAAATTATAAAAGTTTTAGAAAATTGTAATATAAAAGAGGTGAAAGTTTTAGCAATCACCTCTGAACATAGGGTTAATTAAATTGTAGCTGGTGTTCTAAAGAAAAAATACCATAGTACCCATATGATTAATAGTAATATAACCCAGAACCACCAATTTGAATAAAATGGTTTGTCTGCGTCATTTCTACTTTCTCTAACGCTTCTGTTAGTGGTAACTTTATCCTTAGATTCGTGAGTTCTATCACCTTCTGTATTTACTCTTTTATAGTTAGAGGTATCTACAGTTTCATTAGAATGTGTTCTATTTGAATCTTTATGGTGAGTTAGATTATCAAAATCATTCTTTACTTCAGTTTTTGCGTGGTCAAAGTCATTTTCCACCTTTGTTTTAGCATGGTTAAAGTCATTTGTAGTTTCATCTTTAACATGGTTAAAATCACTTTCTACTTTGGTTTTAGCGTGATTAAAATCGTTCTCTAAATTTTCTTTACGAGTATCAAATTCCTTTTTTACATTTTCCCTATTTATATTGTGATTACTACCAGATTCAAAAGTTCTTTTTTCGTCAGTCATAATTTGTCCTCCATTAATTCTTATATTATAAAAATACCCAATAATACATTTATTATTCATCTGTACTATTGGGTATTAAAAATAATTTATTAAATTTTATGCAAGAACTTCAGTTTTTTCAGCTTCTTTCATATACTCATAAATTTTAATAGCTATAGCCATTTCAATTCTTTTTCTAAATAGATTGCAAGAGTATTCGTGAGTTTTATTTATATCTCCGTTGGCATTATAGTTATTTGCTGCGCATCCACCTGAACAATACATTTTTGCCCAGCAAGTTTTACATTCTTCTTTAGAATAGCAATTACATGTTTTAAATTGGTCTACTAAATCATTTCTTACTATACCTTCATCGAGATTTCCTATTACAAAATCATCGTTACCAACAAATTGGTGACATGGATAAAGTGTACCAGTAGGGGTTACTGCCATGTATTCTGTTCCAGACCCACAACCAGATAATCTTTTATGAGCACATGGACCATTTTCTAAATCTATCATGTAGTGATAGAAGATAAATTCATCATTATTATCAATAGCCTCCATCATCATATCAGCAAGCTTTTCGTATTGGTCGTATAAAACTGGTAGGTCTTCATATTTTAGCGCATAATCAGAATCAGAATTTCCTACTACTGGCTCAAGAGATGTTCTTTTAAAACCTAAATCTAGATATGTTTTTATATCGTTAGTAAAATCTAGGTTACTTGCAGTGTAGGTACCACGCATGTAATATTCTTTATCTCCACGTTTTTTAACAAAGTTTTGGAATTTTGGTACTACTGTATCAAAAGATCCTTTGCCGCCGATTGTTTTTCTAAACTCATCATGGGTTTCTTTTCTACCATCTAGGGATAAAACTACATTTTTCATATTTTCATTTAGATAATCAATTTTGTCATCATCTAAAAGCATACCATTTGTAGTAAGAGTAAAGTTAAAGTGTTTGTTGTGTTCTTCTTCAAGGCTTCTTGCATAGGCAACTGTTTCAGTTACAACATCCCAATTCATTAGTGGCTCTCCACCAAAGAAGTCTACATCAAGATTGTAATGGTTACCAGAGTTTGCAATTAAAAAGTCTATAGCTTCTTTAGCTATTTCCTTTGTCATTATTGCATCTGGACCATGGTATTTACCACCCTTAGCAAAACAATATTCACAAGATAGGTTACAAGTATGAGCGACATTTAAGCAGATAGCCTTTACATTTGTAGGCCTTTTTGTAACATCTATGGCAAGATCAGAAAAATTATCAGTAGTAAAGAGCATACCTTCTTTTTCTAGATCTTTTACTTCGTTGTAAGCTTCTTCAAATTGGTCATCTGAAAGATTATATGTAGATAGGATATTTTTTATTTCTTCCTTAGAGTGACCTTCATATAAAGAAATTATTTCATAAGTAACATCATCGACAGCATGGACTGCTCCACTATATGTATCTAAAACTATATTAAAGCCCTTGGCCTTATATTGGTGTATCATATATTCTCCTTAAAATGTGATAATAATATTATACTAAATTGATAGGAAATAATAAAGAAAAAAAATAAGGGCCAGACCCTTATTTTTCTTTTTTGCTAACGCACTCTTGGTTAGCTACTCCACAGCTAGTTTTACAAGCTGATTGGCAAGATGTTTGACATTCACCACATCCACCATTCTTTTTTGATTTATGGAGATTTCTTGTATTAAGTGTTACAATTCTTTGCATATGTATTCTCCTTTTAATTATATATGTAAATTTTATACATCTTTATAATAACAGTTAACTAATAAAAAGTCAATCTATTATTAGGATATCATTAATTATATTTACATCTATACCACTTTCTATCATATTATTAATATCATCTATCACTGTTTTATTAATTATTTCCCCAGGAACTATTAGAGGAATTCCGGGAGGGTAGGCATAGACAAATTGACCAGATACTTTACCACAAGCCTCAGATATACTAATGTATTTTTTATTTTTTAATAATGCATCTGTTATATTTAATTTACTTGTTGGTATTTGATAAGATAAATTATTTCTATTTTCCTTATAAGATAAAGTTTGATCAATCTTTATAAGGGCATCTTTTAACCTATCAAACCCATATTTTTTATCAAATATAGTTGCAATAAGTAAGGCATAAGATGGGTAGGCCATCTCTATTTCTATCTTCTCTTCTTTTAAAAGGTTTTGTAATGTACTTCCATTTAGATCTGTGTTTATAGTGGATAGTAAAATCTTTGACCTATCTTTTTTTGGATGGTCTACTAGTTTTAAATGATTTAAGTTTAGAGAATACAAGTCTTCTAATTCTTTCTCTAAGTTAAGATATAAGTCACTAAATTTAGGAAAATTATCTACCATATCATCAATAGATTCCATTGTTATATAGGATGGGGAAGATGTTTGAAAGATAGCCATATTTCTTTTTATTTCCGGAGAATATTTTTCATTATTTATCAAAACACAAGCACTAGGTGTAAGTGCAGATAAATTTTTATGAAAAGATGTAATAGCAATATCTAATTTATCGCACCACTTATCATTTAGTATAAAATGAGAGCCATGGGCTAAGTCCACTACCAATGGTACATTTACTTTTTGGCACTCTTTATAAATTTTTTCTAAGTCGAGTATATAACCTTCATAGGAAGGTGAAGTTACTATAACAGCTGCAAAATCTCTGCTTCTAATTTTTTTAAAAAAATTGTCGTAATTAATATCAACTACGGCATTTTCCTCACTTAAAACTACATCTATGTAGGATGGATTCAAATTATTTAATTCAATTGCATTATAAACTGCTTTGTGAGAAGTTCTTTGGATAAGTATATTTTTATTTTGATAAGTTAAAGCTCTGATAGTAGCTAAAATTCCACAAGTAGATCCATTTGTAGATATAATAGCATCTTTTACTCCATAGATATCTGCTATTTTTTTATTTAGTTCTAGCAATATATCTTTTGGGTCATTTATATTATCAAAACCATCTATTTCTGTAAGATCTCTATGATAAGGTAAATCTTTTCTTAAAATATCAGTTCTTTTAGAACCAGGCATATGAAAGGGATAGTAATCACTTTTTAAATATTCGTCTAATTTTTTATTTAACATAATAACTCCTATTTATACTTTACAATAGTAATTATAATTAACTACTAATTAGGGTATAATCTATGTGGAGGATAGAATGGATTTAAAATCAAAAATTAGAGTTATTGAAGGATACCCAGTTGAGGGTGTATCTTTTAAGGATATTACAACATTATTAAAAGATAAAGATGCATACAAACAATCTTTAGATATGTTAGAAGAAGAGCTAAAAGACATAGAATTTGACTACATTGTAGGTATAGAATCTCGTGGATTTATTTTTGGTGCACCTTTAGCTGACAGATTAGACAAAGGATTTGTTCCAGTTAGAAAGCCAGGAAAATTACCAGGTGAAATCGAAAAAATTTCTTATGACTTAGAATATGGTAACAATGAATTAGAAATGCACAAGGATGCCATAAGCAAAGGTGATAAAGTAGTAATTATCGATGATTTAATAGCTACAGGTGGATCAGCTCATGCAGCTGCAAAACTAGTAGAAACATTAGGAGCAGAAGTAGCAGCCTTTGAATTTTTAATTGAACTAGAAGATTTAAATGGTAGAGAAGTCCTATGCGATTACAAAGTTATATCACTAGTAAAATACGATCATTAAAAATGGGCCTTCTTTGAAGGCTCTTTATTTATATATTTAATAAAAGACTTAATAATCTAAAAAACTCTATAAAATTACTTGAATTTATATACATAAATAGTATAGTTTAATTAAGGTCAGAGATGGTCAAATAATAATAGATAATGATGGAGGTAATATGAAATATAGAGATTATTATGAAGTATTAGGAGTTGATAAAAAAGCAAGTGATGCCGATATTAAAAAGGCTTATAGAAAACTTGCTAAAGAATATCACCCAGACCTTCATCCAGATGATAAAGATGCAGCAGATAAATTTAGTGAAATTAATGAAGCTTACGAAGTATTATCTGATCCTAAAAAACGTAAAAAATATGATAAGTTTGGCAATAATGCAAACTTTTCAGGTGGTCAAAACTTTGACCCAAGTGATTTTGGATTTGACTTTGGTAATTTTGGGAACGGATCATATACTTATACCACAGGATCTGATAGTGGTTTTTCAGACTTTTTTGATGGACTATTTGGTGGCTTTGGTAGAAGTACTTACCAAAGAGCAGGTTCTCGTAAATCATCAAGAGCTACAAGTGCAAAAAAGAAAACTACTATTGATACAAAAATTGAACTAAGTATAGATGACGCTCAAAATGGGGTTAGCAAATCTGTTGCTGTTAAACACAATAATGAAATTAAAAATATAGAAATTAACATACCAGCAGGTATTAAAAATAACAATAAAATAAAAGTAGACGGCTCAAAAAATGGGATAAATGCCTATATTGTAGCTAAAATAATCATCAAAGATGAAGACGATAGAAGACTTGATGGAATAGATATAATAAAAAGAGAAAAAATATATCCATGGCAAGCTTATTTTGGAATTAAAAGAAAAGTAAATACTCCAGATGGTAGCTTGATGGTAACCATACCTGAAAAAGTAAACTCAGGACAAAAGATAAGGCTTAAAGGTTATGGTTATAAGGATAGGAAAAACAATAAAGGTGATTTAATTCTTGAAATTATCATAGATAACCCAACAGACTTTAATGATGAAATGATAGACTTATACGAAAAACTAAACGAAATAGAGGGATAGATTATGGACTACAATAAATTTACACAAAAATCACTAGAAGCTATAAATAATGCTAATAGTTATGCAATAAAAAATAGCAATCCAGAAGTAAATGAAATACATTTAAATTATGCATTAATAGAAAATTCTGATTCCATAGTTGCTCAAATTATTAAAACTATGGAAGTAGATTTTGAAGCTTATAGAAATGAAATAAGAGAAATGATGGATAGATTGCCACAAGCTAGTGGTGGCTCAGATATCTATCCAACTCAAACTCTTTCAAGAATATTATTAAAAAGTGAAGATGAAGCAGAAAATATGGGAGATAGTTTTGTATCTATGGAACATATTTTCCTTTCACTTTTAAATGAAAAAACTAAGGTAAGTGATATAAATAAAAGATATGGTCTAACATATAGAGAATTTAAAAAATCTATAGATAAGGTCAGGAAAGGTCAAAAAGTGACAACAGAAAATCCAGAAGAAACAAACAACCCATTAGAAAAATTTGGTAGAGACCTTACCAAAGAAGCTAGAGAAGGAAAAATAGATCCAGTTATTGGTCGTGATAGCGAAATAAGAAATGCACTTAGAATTTTATCTCGTCGTAAGAAAAATAACCCAGTATTAATTGGTAATCCTGGTGTTGGTAAAACTGCTATTGTAGAAGGGCTTGCCCAAAGAATAGTAAATAACGATGTACCAGAACCACTACAAGGCAGAACAATTTTCTCACTAGATATGGGTGCCTTAGTAGCAGGTGCAAAATACCGTGGCCAATTTGAAGAAAGACTAAAAGCAGTTTTAGAAGAAGTGCAAAATTCTGATGGCCAAATAATAATGTTTATAGATGAAATCCATACTCTAGTAGGAGCTGGTAAAACAGAAGGAGCTATGGATGCATCAAATATTATGAAACCAATGCTTGCTCGTGGCGAAATAAAAGTAATTGGTGCTACAACTTTAAACGAGTATAGGGAATATATCGAAAAAGATGGAGCGCTTGAAAGACGTTTCCAAAAGGTAATGGTAAATGAACCTACAGTTGAAGATACTATAAGCATTTTAAGAGGTATCAAGGATAAATATGAAATCTTCCACGGTATCCGCATCCAAGATAGCGCAGTAATAGCAGCAGCAGAATTATCCGATAGATATATTACAGATAGGTTTTTACCAGATAAGGCAATTGACCTTATGGATGAAGCTTGTGCCACAGTTCGTACAGAAATAGACACTATGCCAACCTATCTTGATGAGCAAAAAAGAAAATTATTACAATTACAAATTGAAATAACTGCTCTTAAAAAAGAAGAAGATGAATCATCAAAAGAAAGACTAGAAACACTTGAAAAAGAACTAGCTGACTTATCTGAGAAATACGATGAAGACTTCTTAAAATGGAAAGAACAAAAATCATCCATTGATGATGTAAAAAATATCAAAGAAGAAATTGATAGGGTAAATAACGAAATTGAACAAGCAGAAAGAAACTATGACTTTGAAAAACTTTCTGAACTACGTTACGGAACTTTACCAGCTTTAGAAGAAAAGCTTAAAAAAGCAAGTGAAATTTCTCAAAAGGATAACGAAGATGCTATAAAAGAACAAGTAACAGATGAAGATGTAGCTGATGTTGTAAGTAACTGGACAGGCATACCTGTAAATAAACTTGTAGAAAGTGAAAGAAGTAAAATTTTATCACTTCCAGAAAAATTACACGAAAGAGTAATAGGGCAAGATCAAGCTATTACTGCAGTTTCAGATGCTATTGTTAGAGCAAGATCTGGACTAAAAGATATGTCAAAACCAATAGGATCATTTATTTTCCTAGGTCCAACTGGAGTTGGTAAAACCGAACTTGCAAAAGCATTATCTGAAGCTATGTTTGATGATGAAAATCACATGATAAGAATTGATATGTCAGAATATATGGAAAAATATTCTGTTTCAAGATTAATAGGTGCAGCACCAGGTTACGTAGGTTATGAAGAAGGTGGCCAGTTAACAGAAGCAGTTCGCCGTATGCCATACTCTGTAATCTTATTTGATGAAATTGAAAAAGCTCATCCAGATGTATTTAATATTTTATTACAAGTATTAGATGATGGTAGACTTACAGATAGTATGGGTAGGACAGTTGATTTTAAAAATACCATTATAATCATGACATCAAATATCGGTAGTCAATATTTAATCGATGGCCTAAAAGATGATGGTACAATCGATGAGGAAAATAAAAATCTAGTAGAAGAATCATTAAGAGCATCATTTAAGCCAGAGTTCTTAAATAGAATTGATGATATAGTGATGTTTAGCCCATTAATAAGTGATCAAGTTTATAATATCATTGACCTACAAGTAAATGAAATTAGAAAAAGACTTAAAGATTTAAATATAGACCTAGAAATTACACCAGCTGCCAAAGAATATATCCTAGACCATTCTTATGATGTAGAATATGGTGCAAGACCAGTAAAAAGATACCTACAAACTAATGTAGAAACCAAACTAGGTAGATTAATAATCGAAGGAAAAGTAGGAGCAAAAGATACTGCTATATTAGAACTAGATGAAAATAAAGAATTAGCTTTTTCTATAAAATAAATAAATTTTTAATAAAAAGAGGTGCTTGGCTTTATTCCAACATCTCTTTTATTATCCCAAGCTTTCTAGTCGGCTATACTATATATAGTATATACTTTTATTTTAAAACTAGATATGGTATACTGGCGAAAGTATAGGAGGGATAATATGTTGCAAGTTGTAAAAAGAAATGGTAAAAAAGATGATTTTAAAGAAGAAAAAATATCTGATGCTATCCTTAAAGCTATGAATTCTCCAAGCGGAGTATACATAAAAAATCAGCCAGAGGAGATAGCGCACATAATAAAAGAAAAATATAAGGATAAAAATGAAATTTCCATATATGATATAGAAGAAGTAGTTTATTATGAGCTGATTAAAAATAATAACCCAGCTACTGCTAGAGCTTATGAATCATATAAGTCAATCCAAGCTTATAAAAGAGAGCAAAATACATCTGATAATGACATATTAGGTTTGTTAAATCAAACAAACATTGATGTAATGGATGAAAATTCAAATAAAAATCCATTAATAGCATCCACTCAAAGAGACC
The DNA here is from genome assembly GCF_046365495.1 of Anaerococcus cruorum. NCBI lineage: Bacteria > Bacillati > Bacillota > Tissierellia > Tissierellales > Peptoniphilaceae > Anaerococcus > Anaerococcus cruorum. The sequence goes on from NZ_JBGMEH010000006.1 coordinate 86,898, forward strand.
TAATAGCAGGAGAGGTTGCAAAAGACATAGCAAAAAGAAAACTAATCCCAGCTCACTTAGTAGAAGCTCATGAGTCAGGAGCGATACATATTCATGATCTAGACTATCTTATCCAACCAATTTTTAATTGCTGTCTTGTTGATATGAAAAATATGTTAGATCAAGGGACAGTCGTAAATGGAAAATTAATAGAAAGTCCCAAATCATTTCAAGTAGCATGTAATGTTATGACACAAATCATAGCACAAATTGCTTCTAACCAATATGGTGGCCAATCTATAAATATATCCTGCCTAAGTCCATATCTAAAAAAATCTTATGATAAAAATTTAAGACTAGCCAAAGAAACTTTATCAAGCGAAGACCAAGCTTTGGCTATGGCAGATGCTATGACTCAAAAAGATTTGGAATCTGGTATTCAAACTATTCAATACCAAATAAATACTCTTATGACTAGTAATGGACAGGCTCCATTCGTAACTCTATTTATGCATACAGATGAAAATGATCTCTACCTAGATGAAACAGTAAAAATAATAGAAGAAATCTTAAAGCAAAGAATCAAGGGCATCAAAAATGAAGCAGGAGTTTATGTTACACCAGCCTTTCCAAAACTAATCTACGTATTGGATGAAAATAATATAAAAGAAAATAGTAAATACTATAGAATTACAAGACTTGCTGGAGAGTGCACTGCAAAAAGAATGTATCCTGATTATATCTCTGCCAAAGAGATGAGGAAAAATTATGAAGGTAATGTTTTTTCTCCTATGGGATGTAGGGCTTTTCTTCCACCATATAAAGATGAAAATGGAGAATATAAATTTGATGGCAGATTTAATATGGGAGTATCTACTATAAACCTTCCTCAAATAGGTATTTTAGCTAAAAATGATGAAGAAAGATTTTTTGAAATATTAGAAAAAAGATTAGAATTAGTAAAGGAAGTAGGTCTTTTAAGATATAATCACCTGTCTAAAGTTACAAGCGATAGCTCACCGATCCACTTTCAACATGGAGCTATAGCAAGACTACCAAAACATACACCAATAAAACCACTTCTTGAAAATGGTTATGCTACAGTAACTATAGGTTATATTGGAATATATGAAGCAAGTAAACTAGTAACAGGCAAATCTCATACTAGTGATGAAGGAAAGAAATTTGCTCTAAAAATTATGAATCTTTTAAATAAAAAGAAAGAAGAGTGGACTAAGGATTATAACATTGCCTTTGCAGTTTATGGAACACCTGCAGAAAGCCTAACCCATAGATTTGCAAGCATTGATAAAGAGAGATTTGGTGAAATAGAAGATATAACTGACAAAGGTTATTATACAAATTCCTTCCATGTAGATGTTAGAGAAGAAATAAGTATTTTTGAAAAGTTTGACTTTGAGGCAGAATTTCAATCCTTATCTACAGGTGGGTGCATTTCATATGCAGAAATTCCAAATATGACATCAAATATTGATGCTATTATGACGATGATTAAATACATTTATGACCACATCCAATATGCAGAGTTTAATACAAAACTTGATTATTGCAATGAATGTGGATTTGACGGTGAAATTTTACTAAATGATAAAAACGAATGGTACTGCCCAAATTGTGGCAACAAGGATAAAAATACTCTAACAGTAGTAAGAAGAACCTGTGGATATCTTGGAGAAAATTTCTGGAATGAAGGAAGAACTAAGGAAATAAAGGCTAGGGTGCTTCATATATGAATTATGGGCAAATTCGAAAATATGATATAGCAAACGGTCCTGGTATCCGTACAAGCATTTTTGTAACAGGGTGTAGTTTAAATTGCAAAAATTGCTTTAATAAAGAATATCAAGACCCAAATTTTGGAGAAAAATGGACAGATGAAACTACAAAAGAGATTATAGATTATCTTTTAAAAGATGAAGTAGCAGGTTTAACTATTTTAGGTGGAGAACCCTTTGAGAGTGCAAAAGACTTGACTACTATAGTAATTGATATAAAAAATAAAATAGATAAGCCTATTTGGATTTATTCTGGCTATACTTTTGAAAAATTAATAGAAAATTCTACTTACAAGAAACTCTTAGAAGTAGTGGAAGTCCTAGTAGATGGACCTTTTATAGAAGAAAAAAAGGATTTGAAATTAAAATTTAGAGGCTCAGCTAACCAGCGCATTATAGATGTAAAAGAAAGCTTAGCTAATAATAGCATTATTCTTTTAAATGGGTATTAATATCATATAAAATATTTAGGAGGAATGATGAATAAATCGTATAAAAAGAAAAAAGGTTTTGGAGCTATTATAGGTATCATAGCTGTTTTAGCTATTATCCTTCTACTTACAGTCCCAACCTACAACAGGCTAGCAGGCAGCCGTGAAAATGTAAATGAAGCTTATGCTCAAGTACAAAACGTAGTTCAAAGAAGAGCTGACTTAATACCAAACTTAGTAAATACAGTTAAGGGTTATTCTGATTACGAAGGAGAAACATTAACTAAAATTACAGAAGCTCGTTCAGGAATTACAAATGCTGAGTCACCAAAAGAATTAGCAGATGCCAATGAGGAATTAACCCAAGCAGTTCGTGAGATGAATGTAGTAGTAGAAAATTATCCAGAGCTTAAAGCAAATACTCAATACACTCAATTAATGGATGAGCTTGCAGGATCTGAAAATAGAATTTCTGTAGAGCGTGGAAATTATAATCAAGCTGTAAAAGAATACAACACAGATCTTAAAAGATTTCCTACAAACATAATAGCAGGTTTTACTGGTTATAAAGAAGCAGAATACTTTGAAGCAAGTGCTAGTGCCCAAGACGCACCAACAGTAGACTTTAACAAAAATAACTAAGAGGAGTTTTTATGAAAAGGAAAAAATTACTACAATTTAATTTAATAGTTTTACTAATGCTAATCTTTTTTCCTTTAAACTCTTTTGCAAGCCTTCCATCTGCACCAACTAGTTTTTACCTAGATGAGCTAGGTATGCTAGATAGAGAAACTATGGAAAATATTACAAAAACTAATAGGGAGCTGGAGCAAAAAACTGGCTCTCAGGTAATGGTAGCCACAATTAAAAATCCTAATGGTTTACCTGCAAGTGATTTAGCCCCAAAAATATTTAACCAGTGGACTATTGGTGATCAGACTAAGAAAAATGGGGTATTAATGCTTATCACTGAAGATGATTTAACAGATAAAAAAGAAATTTTTATTGCAACAGGATATGGCATCGAAGGTAGACTAAATGATGGTAAAGTTGGTAGAATTATTGATAATTTCATGATTGATGATTTAAGAAGTGGTAATTATTCTAATGCTATCAATGAAGGATTTAAAGCTATAGTAGCTGAGATAGCTGATGAATATGGTGTAGAATTAAATGGAAACTATGATTATTATTTAGATGTAAATAGCCAGACATATTCCGGTGGTATTAGCCTTGGAAGCCTACTTATAATGTTAATATTTTTTATAATTTTATCTAATATGTTTACCAGAATGAGCCTATATGGCGGTAGATCTCGTAGGTATTATAGAAGATATCCACGTTATGGTAGAGGTTACTATAATGATCCTTTTGGCGGTTATTATAGAGGAGGATCCAATCCTTTTGGAGGTTCATCTTTTGGAAATTCTTCTTTTGGAGGATCATCAGGTAATTCTTACTCTGGTGGTTTCAAAGGAGGCGGAGGTACCACTGGTGGTGGTGGAGCTGGCAGAAGTTTTTAAGGAGAGTAAATGTACGGATATTTAGCTAGTCATTTTTTCAATGATGCAATGTATAAGTGGACAGAAAATCTTGCTCACTATATAGAAGAAAATACAGAATTAAAACTTTACGTTCCCCAAAGAAATGCCGATATCAATGATAAGAAAAATAATGATGATATAATAACTGATATAAAAATTGCCCAGGCAGATACAGCTGAACTAAAAAAAGCAAATGTTTTAATAGCTTGCCTTGATGGTTTAACTATTGATGATGGAGTAGCTGGAGAGGTAATGGCCCATGGGGTTATGGCAGAACTAGAAAAAGAATATAAGGTTGATTTTCCAAGAATGATTATTGGTGTAATAACGGATATGAGATATTTAGGAACAGGTGAAAATAAACTTTATAGAAATCTTATGATAGTTGGGAAAGTAAAAGAACATGGTCATTTAGTTATCGGATATCCTGGAGATGATTCTTATTTAGAAGAGATAGCAAACCACATAAATGACTTTATAAGAGAAAATAATTAAGCTCTAAGAAATATAATTCTTAGAGCTTTTCATATGCGTATTTAGTTACTTTTGGAATAAGAGCTATAAGAACTATAGCATTAATTCCCGCTTCTACAGCATCTTTTATAATGTTTCTAATAACATAGAATAAATATGGGTTGGAATATAGGTGGGTTAGCCATAAAGAATCAAGTAAGAGTCTAACACCCATAAATACAAAAATGGCGCTTAAAATACAAATCCAATCTAGTTTGTTTTTAAAATCCCTTTTAAAAATATAATAAGAAATAAATCCAGGTATGGCACCAATTAAAATACTGCTTAAAGTAAAACCAGGGTGAAATACTCCATCAGGTTTCATCAGCATTCCAACGACATCTGCTACACCACCAGTTATACCTCCAGCTAAAGGACCATATAAAATCCCCGCCATCATAGTAGGCAAATAACCTAGGCCGATTTTTGTGCTAGAAAATATAGTTATAGTCAAAAATCTCCTGAAAATAACTGTAAGTGCCGCAAAAATAGCCATTTTAGTGAGCATGTTTACTGTAAGTTTATTTTTCATTTTTCCCCTTTCTATCAGAGGCAGCGGTTGCGATAGAAAATCATAGCTTTTAAGCTTCGTTTAAGAACAACAACCCATTTCTTAACACTTAACGCTTTCTATCTACTCTGATAATAATATGATATCATATTTATAAATAAAATTCACTAGAGGAGCATATGTTAGAAAAAGATTTTTTTAATAGAGATACATTGACTGTTGCTAAAGATTTACTTGGTAAGGTTATTATAAGAAATGATAATGGCATAGTTTATAAGGCAAAAATAGTTGAAACTGAAGCTTATTTAGGCATAGAAGATAGAGCTGCCCATAGTTTTGGTGATAGAAAAACAGAAAGAACTAAGATTATGTATGAAGATGCCGGAACTATTTACGTTTATCAGACCTATGGTATTCATTTTATGTTAAATTTTGTGACAAGAGACATAGGAATACCTGAAGCTGTTCTTATTAGGGGAGTTGAACCATTAAATGAGTTTGATAATATAAGCTTAAATCGTTTTGGAAAAACCTATAAAGATTTATCAGCTTATCAAAAGAAAAATCTAACTAATGGACCAGGAAAGTTAACCAAGGCTTTGAATATAGATAAAAATTTAAATGGGAAAAATTTATTTAAAGATGAACTTTACTTAGAAGATGATGCAAGTATTTTTGATATAGTTATAGATAAGAGAATAGGTATAGACTATGCCAAAGAAGCTATAGACTATCCTTACAGGTTTTATATAAAAGATAATCCCCATGTATCCATCTTAAAAAAGGATTAAAAACTTAGATATTTGTTTAAAGTCTGGTAATTAGTTATAATATAGCTAACACAAGGGGTGCAATAGCTGAGACGAGAAATCGAACTCTTTAACCTGATCCAGTTAAAACTAGCGTAGGGATGTGAATTATAGATTACTGCCTCCTTGTGAAAAATGAGGAGGTTTTTTATGTCAGAAAAATTTACAGACAGAATTTATCCAAGAGTAAAAGAATTATGGGAAGCTTGCTTTAATCACCCTTTCGTTCAAGAAATGGGTGATGGAAGCCTTGATTTAGATAGCTTTAAACACTGGGTAAAACAAGACTATGTTTATTTAATAGAATATGCCAGACTTTTTGCAATAGGTACTGCAAAATCACCTGATTTAGAGACAATGAATTCATTTGCTAAAGGGCTTGATGGCATATTATTTATGGAAATGGATCTTCATAGATCTTATGCTAAAGATTTTTCTATAAGTGAAGATGAATTAGAAGCTACTGAGCCATCGGCAATAAATACTGCTTACACTTCTTACATGCTAAATAAAGCACAAGCTGGAGGAGTAGAAAATGTTGCTGCAGCTTTATTAGCTTGTTCATGGTCTTATAGTTATATAGGCCTTAAGCTAGCCGAAATTCCAGGGGCCTTAGAAGATGAAAATTATGGATCATGGGTTGAGATGTATTCTTCAGATGAATTTACTGAGTTAAACGAAAATGCAATGGATCTTATGAATAAATTAACAGAAGGCAAACCTGAAAGAGAATTAAAAGCTCTTGAAGAAATTATTATTAAAACAGGATATTTTGAGTACATGTTCTGGGATATGTGCTACAATAAAGAAAATTGGCCTATAGACATATAAAAATTAAATAATTATAGAGAAAAAGCTTTAGGAATTGCCTTAAAGTTTTTTCTTTTAATATGAATTTTGTGTTATAATAATGGCAAATAAAAATGTTATCACAAATGGTTAGATTTTACCATTAGCTACCTATGGAGGTAAATATGAAGTTAGATAGAAAATTTGTGTCAAAATATTATGAACATGTTGAAGAATTTCCAGATTTAGATATTGATTTATCAAAAACTATCCTACTTATAGTTGACTACCAAAATGAATTTTGCTTAACAGATTTTGGAGAAGCTAAGGAGTTTAAAGAACAAGGACTATGGGATGATTGGAAACCATATTTTGATAAGATGCATGAGGTAGCATTACCTAATACTGAAAAAGTTTTAAATTATTTTAGAGACAATGACCTACTAGTATCATATGGACTTATCGCTTGCCAAAGAGAAGATGGTAGAGACAGATCTCCAGTTCAAAAATCTGAAGGTTGGAATAATATGCTGATGCCTGTTAATTCATATGCAGCAGAAGTAGTTGACCCACTAAAACCTATTGAAAATGAAATAGTTGTATATAAAACCACAGATTCTGTAACAACTGGTACAAATTACCTACATTTATTGGATAATATGGATATAGAAACTGTAGTTGTATGCGGTATGGTAACTGACCAATGTGTAGCATCTACTGTAAGAGGTCTTGCTGATGGCGGATATAATGTAATTACAGTTCATGATGCATGTATAGCAGCATCTGAAGAACTTCATGATGCAGAACTTAAAATAATGAATGTAATTTATACCTACGTTTTAAGTACTGAAGATACATTAAAATTATTAGATGAGAGTAAATAAAAAGAGGAGCATCAGCTCCTCTTTATTTAAATAATATAGTAATTAAAAAATTATTATAAACTTATCTATTTATTTATTATAAATCCTTGGTCTATTAAAGTCTCAAACATTTTATTTCTGTTTGCAATGATAGTACCTTGTTTTTTAGGGATTTGAGTTGAAAATGAATCTACTCTACGATTGGCATTTCTTAAATCATAATAAGTTGTCATTTCCTTATCATATTCCGCAATTTTTTCATTATAATTATCAAAGGTTTGGTAAGAATTTTCAAATGTTTTTAAATTTATATCCATCCTAGGTTTTAGTTGAGGTTCTTGATTTGCTAAACCAAAGCCAAGACCAACTGCTGGATATGTTAATTTAGGCAAGTTTAGAAGTTCTATAATATTTTTGGTATCGTTATGGATGTTGCCAAAATAATTTACCCCAAGTCCCAAACTTTCTGCAGCTACTGTTACATTTTGGGCAGCAATTATGGAATCTGTAAAACCTTGGATAAATTTATCAAAACCTATCATTTCATCATTTTCTTGGCCATTTTCTTTAGCTATAGTGTAATTTCTATATAAATCTACTACAAAAATCCAAAGGTGTGGGGCACGGGCCATATAATCTTGCAGACCATTAGCAGCAAATTTCTTTTTTAGTTCTGGATCAGTAATTTTTACTATAGAAAAAAACTGCATACCATTACTGGATGGTGACATATTTGCTACATTTAATAATGATTCAATCACACCTTCATCAAGTTTTTCATCTTTAAACTCTCTTATAGTTCTATGATTAAGTTGATTTTTAATTGTTTCGTTCATAAAAACTCCTTTTCTTATTAATCAGTATATACCCTAATAAATAGTATAATAATAAAAGGTGATTATATGGTAGTTAGAATATCTGTTAGAAATCTTATAGAATTTGTCATGCGTTCAGGTGACATTGACAATAGGTTTCGTGATAATGCTAGGATGATTGAAGGGATTAGAGCCCACCAAACCATCCAAAAAAAATATGGTGATAATTATAAAAGTGAATATTCTCTAAAAAACACCACAAATATCGATGGTGTAGAGTTTAAGGTGGAAGGAAGAGCTGATGGACTAATAAAAGAAAAAGATAGTTATGTCATAGATGAGATAAAATCTACTAACAGACTTCTTTCTGAAATAGATGGATCAAATAGACTCCACTGGGCCCAAGCCATGTGTTATGCTTATTTTTTTGCCCTAGATAATAAACTAGATAGGATGAACATAACCTTAACTTATGTAAGTGTTGAAGACTATTCTACAAAAATATTTAGAGAAGAATTTACTTTTGAAGACCTTAAAAATTTTTATTTTGACCTACTATATGAATATTTAAACTTTTCAAAAATCCTTGCTAAAAACAAAGAAAATAGAGATGTATCTATTAAAGAATTAGATTTTCCCTATAAAGAATATAGAAAGGGTCAAAGAAAAATGGCGGTTGCTGTTTATACTGCAATCCTTGATTCTAAAAAATTATTTGTAGATGCCCCAACAGGTATAGGTAAAACTATATCTACAGTCTTTCCCTCTATAAAATCTATAGGGGAAGATCTATCTGATAAGATTTTTTATCTAACTAGCAAAAATACTCAATCCAAAGAAGCATTAAAATCAGTAAAAATTTTAGAAAATCAGGGTTTATTTATAAAGGCCCTATCGATAACTTCTAAGGAGAAAATTTGCCTAAATGATGAAGTTAAGTGCAATCCAGTAGATTGCCCCTTTGCAAAAGGACACTTTGACAGGGTTAATGATGCCTTAAAAGATATAATCGATAATGAAGAAATAATGGACTTTGATACTATAACTTCATATGCAGAAAAACACAGAGTATGCCCATTTGAATTAGAACTTGATATATCAACCTATGCTGATTTTATAATATGTGATTATAATTATGTTTTTAATCCTAATACATATCTAAAGAGATTTTTTGATGAGGTTATAGATAGGTATGTATTTTTGATTGATGAATCTCATAATTTAGTAGAGCGTGCTCGCGATATGTATAGTTTTGGCTTTTCTAATAGAAGATTTTTAGACCTGGCAGAAAAGCTTAACAAGAAAAAATACAAGACTATAATTAAATATCTTGAGCAAATAGCTGATAGCTTTGAAGTCCTTTATAATAAATATGGTAAAAAATTATATTATAGCCAACGAGATCCTATAGAAGACTTTGATAGCAAATTTATAAAGCTTTTAAAACCTCTACAAAAATATCTAGTAGAGGAAAGAGAAGATGAAAATTATGATGATCTTTTAAATCTATTTTTTGACATAAACAAATTTTTAAAAATAGAAGAGTATTACACTAATGGGTTTTATTCTGTAGTATCTTATGATGAGAACATAGATGAGAAGATATTTGAGATAAAATGTATCGATCCATCCTTAGTTTTAGCTGATACTTATAAAAATGCTAGATCAACAGTATTTTTCTCTGCAACCTTATCCCCGATGATTTATTTTGCAAAAATTTTAGGAGCAGAGGATAGCTTAAAGCTAAGACTAGATATGCCTTTTGATCAGAGTAACTTTACTCTTTTTAATAGAGAAATTAGTACTAGATATAAGGATAGAAATAACAACGTAGTCCATATTAGTGAAACTATCAATGAATTTATAAATTCTAAACAGGGCAATTATTTTATATTTTTCCCGTCATATTCTTATTTAGAGGATGTTTATGAGGACTACAAATCTCGTTTTGATGATGAGATTATAGTCCAAGATAGGTTTATGAATGAAAAAGGAACTAATAAGTTTTTAAAACAATTTGATACAGATTCAGCTAAAACTGCCTTTGTAGTTCTTGGAGGCATTTTTTCTGAAGGGGTAGACCTAGTAGGTGATAGGCTTATAGGGTCTATGATTATCTCAGTGGGCATGCCTGGAGTCAGCAATGAGAGAAATTTAATTAAAACTCATTTTGATAAGCAGGGTTTAAGTGGTTTTGATTATTCCTATACCTATCCTGGTCTAAATAAAGTATATCAAGCAGCTGGCAGGGTCATAAGAAGTGATAATGACAAAGGAATAATATATTTAGTAGATGATAGATTTAACCAATATAAGTACAGAAGTCTTTATCCAAAACATTGGAAAAATAAGGGAGTTAAAATAGTAAATGAAACAAAAGATTTTAATAAAGAAGCAGATAAATTTTGGGAGGGTTTAGTTGAGAAAAAAGAAAAATAGCGAAGTAAAAGTAAAGGACGTTAAATATCCAAATATTTCTATTGGAGAAGACCAAGATGGGAATATTGTTGAGTTTAAGGGAGGAGTTTTAGGCCAAACTTGTAAGGTTAAAATTACTCGCAATAGACATGATTACAAAAAAGGGAAATTTATAGAATTACTAGACCATTCACCCCTTGAAAATAGTAGACATTTTTGTCCCCAAGCTGATTCATGTGGTGGATGTGCCTACCAAAGATTACCCTATGAAACAGAGCTAATGTTAAAGCAAGATATGGTAAAAAAATTACTGTCTGATAATAAAATCCCTTATGAGGGCGATATCTCTATAAATAGATCTCCAGTTGTAGATGGATTTAGAAATAAAATGGAATACACCTTTGGCGATGCCTACAAGGGTGGAGAATTAATCCTGGGACTACATAGGCAAAATAGATTTTATGAAATAGTTGATACTGTAGATTGTAATGTAATTGATGATGATTTTAATACTATAAGAGCTGCAGTGCAAAATTATTTTAGGGAAAAAAATACTAGTTTTTACCATAAGTCTAGAAAAGAAGGATTATTAAGACATTTTATAATCAGAAAAGCTCATAGAACTGGTGAAATCATGGCAATACTTGTAACCACAAGTGATGAAAGCTTTGATCAGATGAGAAAAAAACTTTTTGTAAATTTTCTAAATGATTTAAAGCTTGAAGGTAGAATAGTATCTATTTTTCATGTAACTAATGATTCTGTAGCTGATGCAGTTGTCCCAGAAAAAGTTGAACTTTTGTTTGGCAAAGACCATATAACTGAAGAGATGCTAGATTTAAAATTTAATATATCTCCATTTTCATTTTTTCAACCAAATGTATTTGCAGCAGAAAAGCTTTATCAAAAGGCTTTTGATTTTGCAGGTATAAATAAATCTATGAATGTCCTAGATTTATATTCTGGGACAGGAACTATAACTCAGGTTATTGCAAGTGTAGCAAATCATGCAACGGGGATAGAAATAGTAGATGAAGCTGTAGATAAAGCTATCGAAAATGCAAAACTAAATGAAATAGAAAATATAGATTTTCTATGTGGAGATGTGTTAGAAGAAATTGAAAAGGTTAGGGGAGATTATGATGTAGTTATCCTAGACCCGCCTAGGGCAGGCATAGCTCCTGAAGCCTTAGAAAAAATAATAAATATCAACCCTAAAAAATTTGTATATATATCTTGTAATCCAAAAACCCAAGTTGATAATCTAAAAACTTTTATAGAAAGAGGATATAAAGTTAAAAAATACGAAATATTTGACCAGTTTCCTAATTCTAGACATGTGGAGACTATTTGTTTATTAACTAAATAAGTAATTCAGTAAGTACATTAATATGCTTAAGGGTAAGTAATATATAATAAGTCTTATAAGGAGGCAATATGTACGACTTTAGTTTTAATATTTCAACAAAAATATTATTTGGTAAAAATCAACTTGATAATCTAGCAGATGAGATAAAAAAATATGGGCAAAGAGTACTTTTAGTTTATGGAAGAAATTCTATAAAAAAAATCGGACTTTATGATGAAATTGTAAAGATTTTTGAAGAAAACTCCATTACTCATTTTGAACTTTCAGGAGTTGTTCCAAATCCTAGAATTGATAAAGTCCGTGAAGGTGTAAAGATAGCTAAAGATAATGATATTGATTTTGTATTAGCAGTTGGTGGGGGATCTGTAGTGGACTCTGCAAAATTAATTGCAGCTGGCTTTTATACTGATAGTGACCCTTGGGATATTGTAATTAAAAAAGAAAAAGTAACAAATGCTCTCCCTCTAGGAAGTATTTTAACTCTTGCAGCTACTGGATCTGAAATGAATGCTGGTTCAGTTATTTCAAATGAAGAAACTGGTCAAAAGCTAGGTTGGGGATCTGAATATGTAAGACCAAAATTTGCTATAATGAACCCAGAATATACTTATAGTGTAGATAGTTATCATACTGCAGCAGGTACTGTAGATATTATGAGCCATACTATGGAAAATTATTTTACATTAAATGATGGTGCTTATTTAAATGACAGGTTTGCAGAAGGAATCCTTAAAACTTGTATAAAATACGGGCCAATTGCTATAAAAGAAAGTGATAATTATGAGGCAAGATCAAATCTTATGTGGGCAAACTCTTGGGCAATTAATGGTCTAATTAGTGCGGGAAAATCAACTGAATGGTCAGTACACGCTATGGAGCATGAGCTATCAGCTCTAAGAGATATTACTCATGGAGTAGGCCTTGCAATTTTAACTCCAGCTTGGCTAGAGTATTGCTTAGATGATGAAACAAGCGAAAAAATTTCAACATTTGGTTATAATGTTTTTGATATTGAAAAAACAGATTCACAAATTGATGATGCAAAAAAAGCCATCGAGGCATTAAGAAATTTCCTAGAGTCTTTAGGAATTAATCTAAGTCTAAAAGAGGAAGGATTTAGTGAAGAAGACCTTCCTATTATGGCTAAAAATTGTTTAGATAATAAAAATAAAAGTCAAATAGATGGTTTTAAGGTATTAAAAGAAGAAGATATATTAAATATATATAAGAAAGCTTTTTAATAAAGAATGGAAAATATAGATAAAATTGCCTTAAAAGATACTAATACAAAATCAATAATTATATATAAATATGGTCATGGATATATTATAAATAAGAAAAATGATGAGCAAGTCAATGTTAGGTCTATTGCAAAAACTATTATTGCCCTTGCTTGTGGAATTTTAATAGATCAAAATATCGGATTTGACGAAGAAACATATATTTATCCAATAATTAAAAATAAAGTAAACTTAACCAATAAAAAGAATGAAAAGTATCTGAAACAAGTAAAAGTTAAGCATCTATTAACTCATACTATAGGATATAGAGATGTTCTGATGATGAGTAAGGATATAAATAAATTTAATATAGATAACTTATTAGATGAAGTTATTAATTATCCCATTTACTATAAACCTGGCACACATTTTTTATACTCCAATGCTAGTTACTATATTCTGGCAGCTACAATGGAGGAGGCTCTTGGCTATGATTTATTTGCCTTTATAGAAGAAAATATATTTAAGCCTTTAGCAATAAAAAATGCTAAAGCTGATAAATATGGTAACTATCTAGCAGGAGCAACAAAATTTTACCTAACAGCTGATGACCTATTAAAAATAGGAAAGCTACTTTTAAATAATGGAAAATTTGAAGGTAGGCAAATAGTAAGTGATGCTTGGGTTAAAAAAATGAAAGTTCCTTATTTTAAAAATAATACAGAAGTTAAGAAAAAATATTTATCAGAAGACTACTATGGATATAGTCTATGGCAATCCGAAAATGGGGTTATCTTTGCATCAGGAACAGGGGGTCAACTGATTGTATTGCTTGAAAAATTAGATACTATAATAATAACTACAAATTTAGGAAGTGACAATGAAAGCTATATAATCAAAAATGAGATTGATAATATAATAGAAATACTAAATTGGAGGTAGGTAAATGGACTACGATTATATTGTTGAATTAACTAAGATATATGAAGATCACAAAAAATTAACCGAAAAGTTAGATGAAGCTTTAAATGATTTTAAAAGCCATCAAAAAGAATTAGAAAAGCTAGAAAGATATTACTATAGTGAGCAATTCCGTGATGATTATGATGCATCAAATAAGGGAGAGATTCCAAGTGAAATTAATCAGGGAATTTTAACTGAAGATGCAATATATGATCTTCTAGGTGATAACTACTATATGGCAAGAGAAATGCTTGATTTAGCAAACTATATAATTCAAGATAAGGAAAAGTAGATTGGTTTATCCAATCTATTTTTTTATGAAAAATTATAAATAAAAAAACTGCGAATAAAATCGCAGTTAAAATCTGGTGCACCATCAGAGGTTCGAACTCTGGACACCCTGATTAAGAGTCAGGTGCTCTACCAACTGAGCTAATGGTGCATAAATAAAATACTTTTTTATTATATGCCTCCATTAGCATTTTGTCAAATTAATATATTTGCCAAATATGGGCTATTTGATTATTTATTTCTTCAAAGCTCCAAGGTCTCATAGAATTTTTAACACTATTAGGGTCATTTATTAAAAATTTACCATTTTCATAAGAATCTATAACAAATATATGACCAAAAAGTGTAAAATAACCTCGGCTTACTGAGACGATTAGGGGTCCTTTTTTAAGGGCTTCTATCATTTCTTTTTCATCTAATGGTATATCTTTTGAAGTAAGATTATATTTTTTTGCTTCATCTGGAAAAAAAGCCCAGGATATACCTTCGCTTGACATATAGTTTTTTGCATCATTAGCAATTTTATCAGGTGTTATACTAGGATCGTTTTTTAATCTTGATAGAACCATTGAGGTAGACGTTGGACCACAACCAGATATGCCGATATTTCTTTGACCTAATTCATTATAAGCCCATCTATTATCCCACTGTAGATAGAGAGGGGTTTTTCTTCCTAAATCAATGGAAGGACCTGGCTTATTTGGAAAATCTGTTATATTGTGGTTCATATTATAAACAAATTCAATAGTATCTGGGTCATTTCCTGTAAGATATGCCTCTACATTTGTTATGTTAAAGAAGTTATCATATACCCAACGAGCCTTAGGGTCTTTTTGAGCATATTTTTCTACATTTTTGATTATATCTTCTTTTACTTCTGATTTAACTTTAGGTTCTTTGGTTTGACTTAAATTATTTTCTTCATCTATAACCATATCAGAAAGTGATTTATCATTGGATTTTAAAAATGTATTTATAGCAAGCTCATTGATATCTGATACAATATTTATATTTTCTTGATCAACTAAACCATCGTTGTTATTACCAAAACTACTTGTACATGAGCTTAGGAATATAAGCAAGATAGATATAGTTATTAATTGTTTTTTCATACATTTATTTTACTCAATTCTAAGTTCTATTCAATATTATTTCTATATTTTATAATATTGTGGTATCATAGCTAAGTAATGTTTCTTGGCACCCATTATAGAAAAAAAATCAAGGAGAAAAAATGACAGAAAGAAATAATTTTACAAAAGATACTAACTTTTTAGTTAGATCTGCTATAGTTGCAGCTTTATACGTTGTATTAACTTTACTTGTTCCTATGCCACAATATGGCCCTATCCAATTTCGTTTTTCAGAAATCTTAGTCTTATTAGTTTTTTATAACAGAAAATATATTCCTGGATTAGTTTTAGGATGTGCAATAGCAAATTTCTTTAGCCCTATGGCTTGGTTTGATGTAATATTTGGTACATTATCTTCATATATAGCATTTAAACTTATGACAAAAACTGACAACTTATTTATAGCTTCATTATTTCCAGTATTATTAGTTTCCGTTCCAGCTTTAGGAACATATTTCTTATTAGATAACTCAGGAGCATTTATAACTATGTTATTTTCATTTATGGCCAGTGAGTTTGTTATGGTAAGCATAATAGGGGTAATCATATTTAAAATACTTGAAAAGAATAAAGCATTTATGAGAAATATAATAGAATTTTAAAAAGGCATCCACTTGGGTGCCTTTTGTTTGGTCAAATTTTATTTAATTTATTTACTATATCTTCAATTTCACTTAGCTTTTCCTTAGCATCTTCAGGATCATTATTTTCTAATGCCTGATAAACACAATGGCTAAGGTGGGCTGATAAAACTTCTTTATTGATATTTTTTAAAATAGAGATTGAAGCCATTAGTTGATTACTAACATCGATACAATATCTATCATCTTCAACCATTTTTATTAAACCATCGATTTGACCTCTGACAGTTTTTAGTTTTCTAATTGTTTTTGCCTTATCAGCATGCATTATTTGTATTCGATACCGTTAAATTCGTATCCTGCTTCTGTGATAGCTTCTTTGATTTGATCTTCATCAGCACTACCAAAGAAATCAACTGTTGCATTTTTTGCTTCTAAATCTACACTTGCATTTTCTACAAATGATAATTCACCTAATGCTTTTTCAACATTTTTCTTACAGTGTTCACAAGTCATTCCATTTACGTTTACTACTAATTTGTTTGTATCTGCCATTTTTTCTTCTCCTTTTATTTCTTTATTATTTGATAGATTTTGATATTCATTGTTTAATGCGTTTTTTTCTACTTCATCTATAGCTTTTTGATTTTTAAACTCTGGTTTAAATCCTCTTAGTCTTAGTGAGTTTAAACATACGAATACAGATGAAATACTCATTGCTAAGGCTGCAAACATTGGATTTAATGTAATTCCTTTAAATGGATATAAAAGCCCTGCTGCTACTGGGATTAGTATTACATTGTAAAAGAAAGCCCAGAATAAGTTTTGCTTAATTGTTTTGATGGTTGATTTTGAAAGTTCAATTGCACTTACTATATCTAGTAGTGAATTTCTCATCAATACAACATCTGCAGAGTCTATAGCAACATCAGTACCATTACCAATGGCCATACCTATATCACTTCTTGCAAGAGCAGGCGCATCATTAATACCATCACCTACCATGGTTACTTTTTTACCCATATCTTGCAATTGTTTTACAACTTTATCTTTATCTTGAGGTAGGACATCAGCAAATTTTTTATCAATACCTAAGTCAGATCTGATTGCTTCTGCTGTTTTTTCGTTATCTCCAGTTACCATAGTTACTTCATAACCTAGATTTTTAAGTTCATCTATAGCAATTTTTGAAGTTGCTTTTGGTAAGTCCTTAGCAGCTATTAGACCAATTAATTGGTTTTCATCAGCAAAGTACATAGAAGTCTTACCTTCATTTGCATAAGTATCAGCTATTTCTACATAGTTTTTAAGATCTATATTATTTTCTTTCATTAGTCTTAAGTTACCTGCAAGGTATCTTTGGCCATTATATGTTGCGCTTATTCCTTTACCAGAAATAGCGTTAAAATCTGATACATTTTCTGAAGCTATATTATTTTCTTCAGCATAGGTAACTATTGCATTACTTAATGGGTGTTCAGATGAATTTTCTATAGAAGTTGCAAGTTTTATAAACTCATCATGGTCTATATCAGTTTTTACATCTGTAACTTGAGGTCTACCTTCAGTAATAGTTCCTGTCTTGTCTAGAAGTATTGTATCAACTTTGCTTAAGTTTTCTAAACTTTCTGCGTTTTTAAATAATAAACCTAGTTCTGCTGATTTTCCAGTAGAAACCATTATCCCCATCGGTGTAGCTAGACCTAGGGCACATGGACAGGATATAACTAAAACTGAAATCATTAAATTTAATGCAAATTCAAAACTATAGCCTAGTGCCATCCATACTATGAATGTAACAATAGAAATTAAAATTACAGCTGGTACAAATATAGCTGAAATTTCATCTGCCATTTTAGCAATTGGAGCCTTGGTTTCATTTGCTTCATTTACTAGATTTATAATTTGGGCAAGAGTTGTATCTTCTCCAACTTTGGTAGCTTTAAATTTAAATGAACCTTCTTTGTTAATAGTTGCAGTGATTACTTCATCTCCAACACCCTTATTAACAGGAATAGATTCACCAGTTAATGCTGCCTCATCAAGTAGGGAAGAGCCTTCTATAATCTCACCATCCACTGGAATAGAATCTCCAGGTCTAATTAAGATTATATCTCCTTTTTCTATCTCAGAAACATCTACGCTTTTTTCCTTACCATCAACAAGAATTGTTGCTTTTTTTGGTGCTAGATTTATTAAATTCTCTAGAGATGCTTTAGTTTGACCCTTTGATCTAGCTTCAAAATATTTACCAAGAGTTATTAAAGTTAGAATCACAGCGGCAGACTCAAAATATAGGTTATGCATATATTGATCTATAATTTCTGGCTGGTTAAATCCGAAACCATAGGCCATTCGCATTATAGCAAAAATACCATAAATTGTTGCTGCACTTGCTCCTAGAGCTACTAGGGTATCCATGTTCGGAGCTTTATTAAATAATCCTTTAAATCCATTTATAAAAAACTTTCTATTTACTACTAATACTGGAATAGTTAGTATAAATTGTATAAAGGCGTTATTTATAGAGCCTTCTCTTCCTTGCATAAAAGAGGGAACTGGCAAACCTATCATAGGACCCATAGCTATATACAAAAGCGGGATTAAGAAAACCAATGATACTTTTAATCTAAATTTAGTATTGCTCTCTTCTTGGTCTTTTTCTTTAGGTTTGTCAGCTGTGGCTGATTTTTCTTTATCTTTTAAGCTAGCTCCATAACCTATTTTTTCTACAGCATGGATGATATCATCATCGCTTAATTTATCTTCATCATAATCTACACTCATAGATTCATTGATAAGATTTACATTTACATCATTAACGCCAAGTTTTTCAACTGCTCTTGTAACATTGGCTTGGCAAGACGCACAAGTCATACCTGTTACATCGTAGCGTTTTTTCATATTACCTCCTCTCACACCCCTAGGGGGTGTTAAAATTATTAAACTTTATTTAAAATATATTTCAAGTTCTAGGGTAAAATATAGCTAAGGAGATAAGTATGAAAAGATATAAAATATTATTTAAAGGAAGAGTCCAAGGTGTAGGTTTTAGGTATACATCAAAAGTTATAGCAGATAAATTAAACTTAACAGGTACTATAGAAAATTTATCTAATGGTGATGTAGAATGTTTTATCCAAGGACCTGATGAAAAAATAAATGAATTTGTAAATAGCTTGCAAAATCAAAAAAATTTAAATATATCTTCTTTTGATAAAACTGAACTGGAAGTAGAATCTAATGAATCAACCTATAAAATTATAGGTTAAATATTGCTAAGTTCACTTTTTAAGATATATTAAATTTATGAGTATAAGAAATAAATTAACAAAAGAAATAGCAAAAATAGTTAGGGCGGGGCTAAGGCTTACAAACCGTAAGGCTACATCTCTACCTGGTTATGTTGCATATAAATTAGATAAAAATATATTAAATGAGTTGTCAAAAAATACGAAATTTATATTTGTAACTGGTACGAATGGTAAAACAATGACAACCCATTTTTTGGTAAACATATTAAAGCAAAGATATGATAAGGTTTACACAAACGAATCTGGATCAAATATGGTTCAAGGTATAATAACAACCTTATTAGATAATCCTGCTAAGGAAGAAACTATAGCAGTTCTTGAAGTAGATGAGGCAAATCTAGTAAGAATTGGCCAGTATATTAAGCCAGAATATGTAATTTTTACAAATATTTTTAGAGATCAAATGGATAGGTTTGGTGAAATATACAATATTTTTGCAAAGCTTATGGAGGGTATGGCGGTCATGCCAGATGCAAAAATAGTAGCTAACGGAGATTTACCAATTTTTAATTATGATCAGATGAAAAATTATAATAAGACATACTTTGCTATCAGAGATTATAAAAATGCAAGTGATGATTATAATTTAGATGCCGAAATTAATTCTGATGGTATACTTTGCCCACATTGCCACCATGTTTTAAAATATAAATTAAATAATTATTCTTCACTAGGAGACTATGCTTGTCCAAATTGTGACTTTAAAACTCCTAATATTGATTATTCTATAGATAAATTGATAAAACTTGATGCAAACTATTCTGAATTTATGGTAGGAGATGAGTTGTATGAAGTAAATGTGGGTGGTTTGTACAATGTATATAACGCCCTTGCCGCACTAAGTGTATCTAAAGAACTTGGATTAAGCTATGAAGAAATTTATGAAGGTCTTCGTAGCCAAAAAAATGTTTTTGGAAGGCAAGAAAATATCAATGTTGAAGGTAAAAATGTAACCATTAACCTAGTAAAAAATCCTACAGGTCTTAACCAAATCATAGATCTCATGCTTTTGGAAGAAAATCCAGTTTCACTAATTTGTTTATTAAATGATAACTATGCTGATGGTACTGATGTAAGTTGGATTTATGATTCCTATTATGAAAATCTTGCTAAGCTTGATATAAAAGATATATATGTATCAGGTATAAGAAAGAAAGATATGAAAAGACGCTTAGAGATTGCAGAAATATTTAATGATGATATTAAAGAATTTGACTATGAAACAGAAATTTATGATATCATAAAAAATTCTAAGGCCGATAATATATATATTCTATCTACTTATACTGCTATGCTTAGATTAAGAGAGGTTTTAGGATTATGAAAAAAATAAAAATATGCCACCTTTACGGAAACTTATTAAATACCTATGGAGATGTAGGAAATGTAATGGCTTTTGCTCACGAAGCAAGAAAAAACGGATATGAAGTAGAAATTGTAACTGTAAGTATTGGTGATAAATTTTATTCTGCAGATTATGATTTTGTCTTCTTTGGTGGAGGTCAAGATTATGAGCAAAGAATAGTGCAGACTGATCTATTAGAAAAAAAAGATGAATTAAAGAAATATATTGATGATGGTGGTGTTTTTCTAGCTATATGTGGTGGATACCAGCTTCTAGGTCAATATTACTTTGATGCCTATAACAAAAAAATAGAAGGACTCAATATTTTTAATCATTATACTGAAAATCAAGATAAGGGAACTAGATTTACAGGAAAAATTAAAATAAAAGATGCAATTAATAATAAGGTATATGAGGGATTTGAAAATCATGGTGGAATAACTCACTTATCAGATGATCAGAAACCTTTTGGTTTTGTTATTGAAGGTAATGGTAATAATGGTTCTGATAAAACTGAAGGTTTTAGATATAAAAATACAATAGGCACCTATTTGCATGGACCAGTTTTAGCACGAAATGAAGAACTTTGTAAAGATTTATTGAATATCTCAATAAGTAACAAAACTGATAATTAGAATCACAAAAAAGATTATTTGCATATATAATAATATAGACACAATAATTTGATAAAAGTATGTTTATGTTAAATTTTAGTGTATAATACTATTGTAACTATAAGACAAACTATATAATTGGGGGAAAAATGACAGATTCAAAATTAAGAAATGAACAAATAGATGAATTATTTGAAGCAATTTTAATGCTAAATGACATAGAAGAATGTTATGCATTTTTTACAGATATATGCACAGCTAGAGAGATCCAATCTATAGCTCAAAGATTACACGTAGCAAGATTACTTAAAATAAGAAAAACATATAATGTAATTGAAGAAGAAACCGGTGCATCAACTGCAACTATTTCTAGAGTAAATAGATCTTTAAACTATGGATCAAATGGCTATGACATTGTCCTAGATAAACTTATCGAAAAAGATTTAAAAAGACAAAGAGAAAATCAAGATAAATAATTTTCTTAATATAACCATTTTATAAAGAGCAGACTTAATGTCTACTCTTTTTTCATGTGGTATAATAAAATAGATAAGGGGGAATGTGATGATTTTAGAAGGTTTAAATGACAAACAGGCTGAGGCAGTCCAACATACAAAAGGACCTCTTTTAGTTTTGGCTGGTGCTGGTAGCGGAAAGACAAGAGTACTTACAACTAGCATAGCAAATTTAATAGAAAATGAAGGGGTAGACCCTAGAAATATTTTAGCAATCACATTTACCAATAAGGCTGCAAATGAGATGAAAGATAGGGTGGCTACTCTTTTAAATATGGATGTTAGCCATCTATGGATAGGAACATTTCACTCAATTTGCGCTAGAATTTTAAGGATGAATATTGAAAAAATAGGATATTCTTCAAATTTTACCATTTATGATACCAACGATCAGAGAACTTTGATAAAAGAAATTATTAATGACTTAGGCTATAAGGATGATATAAGTGTAAGAGATGCTCAAAATCTTATAAGTTCATTAAAAAATAAGTCTATTAGTCCAAGTGAATTCTTAAAAATTGATGACTACTATAGAAACCAAAACGAATACTATGAAATCTACCGTTTATATGAAAAACGCAAGAAAGAGTATAATTCCTTAGACTTTGACGATTTAATAGAAAAAGTTCTTGAGCTGTTTAAAAAAGATAAACAAGTTCTAGAATATTATCAAAAAAAGTTTGGATATGTATTTGTTGATGAATATCAGGATACTAACGCTGGTCAGTATGAACTTATAAAGTATTTTGGTGGCTACCATAATAATGTAATAGTTGTTGGAGATGCTGACCAATCTATCTATAGTTTTAGGGGAGCAGATATAAGTAACATATTAAATTTTGAGAGAGATTTTAAGGATGCTAAAGTGATAAAACTTGAGCAAAACTATAGGTCAACATCAAATATATTAAATACTGCAAACTCTCTTATAGAAAATAATATAGAAAGAAAAGATAAAAATTTATGGACTTCAAATGGTAACGGCGATGATGTTATCTACAAAAACAATTCTGTAGAAAGTGAAGAAAGTAAATTTGTAGTTGATGAGATAAAATCTCTAGTAAACTCAGGCTATTCTTATAATGATATTGCAATTTTATATAGGACCAACGCACAATCAAGATCCTTTGAAGAAACCTTAATGAAAAATCTAATTGATTATAAGGTTATCGGCGGATTAAAATTCTATGATAGAAAAGAAATCAAAGACTTAGTTTCTTATTTAAAAATCATAGTAAATCCCAAGGATGATGTTGCCCTAAAACGCATCATAAACGAGCCGAAGCGTGGCATAGGTCAAAAAAGTGTTGAACAAATGAGTAGGATAGCAAGTGAAAATGATATAGCAATGCTAGAGCTCATTACAAATCCTAGTTATGACCAATTATTAACTGATAGATTAAAAAAATTAGCCTATAAGTTTTACAATCCTCTACAGGAAATTTTTGAAAATGCTCTAAAATACACTATAACTGATTTGATAAATGAAGTTTTAGATAAGTCTGGTTACCTAAAAAGTTTAGAAGCTAGTTATTCAGTAGAGGATAGAGCAAGAATTGATAATATCAACGAATTTATAAGTGCAGCAAGTGAATACGAAGAAAATAATCCAGATGATACTATCTATGATTATTTGGAAAATTTAAGTCTGATTTCTGATTTGGAAAAAACAGAAGATAAGGATGATTCAGTAGTACTTATGACTATGCATGCAGCAAAGGGTCTAGAATTTCCGGTTGTTTTTGTTGTTGGCTTAGATGATGGATTATTTCCAGGAAAAAGATCTATTGATGAAGGTAATATCGAAGAAGAGCGTAGATTATTTTATGTGGCAATTACCAGAGCCCGTGAAAAATTATATCTAACAAGCAGTGAAGTTAGAAGAGCATACGGCCAACCTATATACTATAAGACTTCAAGATTTATGGATGAGATAAGGGAAAATATAAAAGAGCTAGAAAATAAAAGTTTCGCCTCATTTAATTCTAGGTCTTTTGAAAGAGCATCTAATGAAGATTACATGCGTGAAAAAACACGCCAGTCAGTTTTAGATACAAAACTTAAAAAGCATGAAAATAGTGACGAAACTTATCAAGTTGGTGATAAGGTAGTCCACTCAAAATGGGGTCAAGGTATGGTTGTCCAGATTAAAGAAAGCGAAGATGGCAATGAGTTAGTAGTAGCCTTTGATAAAAAAGGGCTTAAAAAACTTAACCAAGACTATGCTCCAATATATAAGGTGTAATATGGAAAAAAAAGAAGAAATTAGTGAACTTATAGAAAAAATTGAAGAATTAAACTATCATTATTACACCCTAGATTCTCCTTTAGTATCTGATGGTGAGTACGATAAGTTATATGATAGGCTAAAACAATTAGAAAATGAAACAGGCATTCATCCTGATAACTCTCCTACACAAAAAGTAGGGGGAGAGGTTTTAGAAAAGTTTGAAAAACACTTTCATATATCAAGATTATATTCACAAGATAAGGCCCAGTCCTATGATGAATTAAAAGATTGGATAGATAGGGCTACTAGACTTCGTAATGCTTATAATGAAAATAATAATGATGAGCTACCCGAATTAGAATTTGTAATGGAATATAAGTTTGATGGTTTAACTATAAATCTAACATACGAAGATGGAAAAATCATAAATGCTGCAACTAGAGGCAATGGTATAGTTGGGGAGGAAATCTTAGCTCAAGTAAGAACCATAAAATCTGTGCCACTAGAAATTGAAGAAAAATCTTTATTAGAAATCCAGGGTGAGGCATTAATGCCTCTATCAGAACTTGAAAAATATAATAAAGAAAACGAATTTCAGCTAAAAAATGCTAGAAATGCTGCAGCAGGTGCCTTAAGAAATCTAGATACTAAAGAAACCCGTAAAAGAAATTTAACAGCATATTTTTATAACATATCAACAACTAACTTAGATTTTTCAACTGAAGAAGATATGTTAGAGTTTCTTAAAAAAGAAAATTTTAATATTCATCCCTACCACAAGATAGTAAAGACCTATGATGAAATAATCACAGAGCTTGAAAGAATTGAAGTTGAAAGAAAGACTTTAGATATACTGACTGATGGGGTTGTTATTAAGATAAATGATAAGAAAACTCAAGAAGTACTAGGATTTACAAATAAGTTTCCTAGATGGTCTGTGGCCTTCAAATTTGAAGCAGAAGAATTTACTACAATACTTTTAGATGTTGTGTGGAATGTAGGTAGGACAGGAAAAGTTACACCATCTGCTATACTAAAACCAGTAGACTTTTCTGGTGCAACCGTATCGCGTGCAACTTTAAATAACTATGATGATATTTTAAGAAAAAAAGTACGTATTGGATCAAATGTATTTATAAGAAGGTCTAATGATGTTATTCCAGAAATTCTTGGAGTAGTGGATGAAGATCAAGAAGGAACCACAAAAATTGAAAAACCAACTCATTGCCCATATTGTAATACAGAACTAATTGAGGGCAATGTTCATATTATATGTCCAAACTCTATATCCTGTACTCCACAACTTTTAGCACGTATGGAGCATTATGCTTCTAGAAATGCTATGGATATAGAAGGTTTATCAGAAAAAACCATAGCTCAACTAATGGATGAACGTGGTATAGATGATATATATGAAATTTATGATTTAACCTATGATAATTTGATAGATTTAGATAGGTTTGGTCCAAAAAAATCTCAAAACCTACTTGATGCAATAGAAGAAAGTAAAAATCGTGATTTAAATAGGTTTATCTATGCTATAGGTATACCAAATGTAGGTGAAAGAACAGCAAGAGATTTAGCAAACAAATTTAAAACTTTTGAAAATTTACGACACGCTTCAGCTGATCAATTAGTTGAAATAGATGATATTGGAGAAATAACAGCTGATAATATCGTAGAATTTTTTGAAGATGAAGAAATAAGTGAAGCTATAGATATTCTTTTATCAAAGGGTATCAATTTAAATGAGGTTAATAAAGAAGAATCTTCAAATGAACTAGAAAATCAAACTTTTGTAATTACCGGTACTATGGAAAATTATAAGAGAGATGATATAAAAGAATTAATTGAAAAAAATGGCGGTAAAGTTACAGGTTCTGTTTCAAAAAATACAGATGCTCTGCTTTGTGGAGAAAAAGCAGGATCAAAACTAACAAAGGCCAGAGACTTGGGTGTAGAAGTTTATGAAGGCGAAAAGCTTTATGAATTTTTAAATTACCTAGAAGGGAAGTAAGATGCAAGCAAAAGAAGTAGAAAAAATTTATAGACTAGCAAATCTTAGTCTTGAGGGCAAAGATGTAGAAGACTTGTCCAATAAATTTAATATTGTAATTGATTTTATAGAAAATATTTTTGATGTAGATACTGAAAATGTAGAGATGACTGAAAGTATTGATGCTCACAAGGCTATTTTTAGAAAAGATGAGCCAAAAGAATCATCTAGCCGTGATGAAGCATTAAAAAATGCACCAGATAAAGAATTTGGATATTTTAGATTAGATTGGAATTTATAGGAGATTTTATGAATATAGAAAATTTAATAAATAAATTAAAATCTGGAGAAATTTCAGTTACTGATTATACGAAAGAAACCTTAGAAAAAATTAAGAAAAATGAACACAATGCTTATATCTCTTATAATGAAGAAGATGCCTTAAAAAGAGCTGAGTACTTAGATAATAAATTAAAAAATGGTGAAGAGTTAGGAAAGCTTTTTGGTCTACCTATCGCAGTTAAAGATAACATTTCATACAAGAATATGAAAATGACTTGCGCGTCAAAAATGTTAGAAGATTTCACACCAATTTATAATGCGACAGTTGTAGAAAATTTATTAAATGAAGATGCAATTGTAATTGCTAAAACAAATATGGATGAGTTTGCCATGGGTGCAAGTTCAAAAACTTCATATTTTGGTGCGGTGAAAAATAACTTAGATATAACAAAAACTCCAGGCGGATCTTCTTCAGGATCTGCAGTAGCAGTTTCAAATGATGATGTCTTAGTAGCTCTAGGAACTGATACAGGTGGATCTGTAAGAGGTCCAGCTTCTTATACAAATATTATTGGATATAAACCAACATATTCTCTGATGAGCCGCTATGGGGTAGTTTCTATGGCAAATACTTTAGACCAAGTAGGTTTATTTGCTCAAAATATTGATGATTTAAGATTATTTGCTAATATCACTTCATCACCAGATAAAAATGATATGACGGCTGTTTTAGACCCTTATGATTATACTAAAGATGATTATGACTTTAATGGTAAAAATATAGCGGTTATTAGCACAGATAGTATTCTTTATAATGGTATTGAAGATGCTGTAAAAGAAGACTACAAATTAGCTTTAGAAAGGCTTAAAGACCTTGGAGCAAACTTAGTAGAAATTGAACTAAAATACGCTATTTACGCAAATCCTGTTTACAACATAGTAATGAGTTCTGAAGTTTCATCAAATATGAGTAGATTTGATGGGGTAAGATACGGTCACCAAACTGAAGGTTATAAAGATTTAGCAGAATTATATATAAAATCAAGATCAGAGGGTTTTGGAGAAGAAGTTCAAAGAAGAATTGCCCTAGGTACTATGTACCTATCAGCTGATGATGATCAAAGAATTTATAAAAAAGGTCTAAAACTACGTACTTTAATAAAAGAAGAACTAGAAGAATTATTTGAAAACTATGATTTAATTGTAACACCAACTACAACAAATCTACCACCAGACCTTGATGAAGAAACCCAAAAGGATCCTTTATCAGATTTTAAAGCTGATGGTTTTAACGTAATAGTAAACTTAGCTGGTATGTGTGGTTTATCTGTACCAGTAAAAGAAGGAATCTCTGGCTCTATCCAATTTATTGGAAATAGATTTGATGATAATAAAGTAATAAATGCGGCTGAGAAATTTTTAGGGGAGGCAAAATGAATTTAAAAACAATAATAGGTCTAGAAATCCACGTGGAGCTAGCAACTAATACAAAAATGTTTTGCTCCTGTAAAAACGAATTTGGTGCAGTACCAAATACAAATGTGTGCCCAGTTTGCTTAGGTCACCCTGGTTCTCTACCTGTGATGAATGAAAAAGCAGTAGAACTAGCTTTAAGAGCAGGACTTGCTTTTAATTGTGATATAGCAAATGATCAAAAAATGGATAGGAAAAAATATTTTTATCCAGATTTAACTAAGGGCTACCAAATTACTCAATATGATAAACCATATGCGACAAATGGATATGTAGAACTTTCAAATGGCAAAAAAGTTGGTCTAATTGAAATCCATATGGAAGAAGATACAGGAAAATCTAACCGTGATGAAGAAGGTAGAACCCTTATGGATTATAACCGTGCTGGTGTTCCACTTATAGAAATAGTTACAAAACCAGATATAGAATCCCTAGATGAAGCACGCGAATTCGTTGAGACTCTTGCTTCAACTTTAAGATTTTTAGAAGTATCTGATTGTATCATGGCCCAAGGTTCTATGCGTGTGGATGTAAATATCAATATGGTAGACATAGATACTGGCAATAAAACAAATATAGCTGAAATTAAAAATATGAACTCTATCAAAGCTATTGAACAAGCCCTCGCCTTTGAAGAAGACCGTCAAAGAAAACTACTTGAAAATGGTGAAGCTGGTATAAAAGAAACTAGAAGATGGGATGATGAAAAGCTAGAAACTATTCATATGCGTCATAAAGAGGTAGGAAATGATTACAGATTTTCTGTAGATGGCGATATACCTGAAATATATCTTGAAGAAAGTTACATCAATAACATTGAAGAAAATCTTCCAGAGCTACCAAGTCAAAAACAAAGTCGTTATATAAATGAATATGACATGACAGAATATGATGCAAATCTATTGGCAAATGATAGAGAACTAGCAGAATTATTTGAAAGCACTAATAACCTAGTAAATGATCCAAAGGTATCTGCAAACTGGATACTCACAGAATTATCCAGAAGATTAAATGAGACTGAGCAAAGTCCATCAACTATGAATCTATCAGTTGAAAACTTTGCAAAATTAATAAATTTAGCTAAAGAAGATAAGATTAACAATAACGTAGCAAAAAAATTATTACGTGAAATATTTGAGTCAAACGAAGACCCAGAAAAATTAGCGGAAGAAAGAAACTTACTACAAATAAGTGATAGTGGATTTTTAGAAGAAGTAGTAGATGAAGTACTAGCTGAAAATCCTGAGTCTATAGAAGATATTAGAAATGGAAAAGACCGTGCTTTTGGATTCTTAGTGGGCCAAGCTATGAAAAAAACCAAGGGTAAAGGAAATCCAGTTGAAATAAATAATTTATTAAAAGAAAAGATAGGAGAATAAGGAGTGGGCACCACTCCTTTTTTTGCAATATGAACATACTTATAGAGAACACTAATATTTTGTCAATGGTAGATGAAAAAATTAGAAAAGACAATATTTACATAGAAAATGGAAAAATAAAAAAAATTGGAAGCTTAAAAGATTTTAAAGCTGAGAAAATAATAGATGGTACAAATTATATAACTATGCCAGGCTTTATAAATTCCCATACTCATGTTGCAATGAGTTATTTTAGAAACTATGGAGATGATAATGAGCTATTTACTTGGCTAAATGATTATATTTTTCCGGTAGAAGCTAAACTTACAGAAGAAATAGTGTACCATGCATCTCTTTTATCCTTTGCTGAAATGATAAAAACAGGTACTACTACATTTGCAGATATGTATTTTTTTGAAGAAGAAACTATAAAAGCTCTAGATAAAGCAAAACTAAGAGCACAAATAGCTAGAGGTCTTACTAGCCCTGATCCTGATGATGAGAGAATAAATGAATGTATAGACCTACACAAAAAATATAATGGCCATAATGAAAAAATAGAAATAGCAATGGGTCCCCATGCAGTATATACAACAGATAA
This sequence comes from Anaerococcus cruorum, assembly GCF_046365495.1. Taxonomy (NCBI): domain Bacteria; kingdom Bacillati; phylum Bacillota; class Tissierellia; order Tissierellales; family Peptoniphilaceae; genus Anaerococcus; species Anaerococcus cruorum. The sequence goes on from NZ_JBGMEH010000006.1 coordinate 116,651, forward strand.
AAAATATCTTAAAAAAGTAGCGGCTCTTGCTAAAGACCACGATATTCCAATTCATATCCACTTATCAGAAACAAAATTTGAAAATGAAGAGTGCCTTAAAAACCACGGACAAAGCCCAACCGAAGTTTTTGCAGAATGCAATATTTTTGATAATAGAACTATAGCGGCCCATGGAGTTCATTTATCAGATAAAGATATAGAAATTCTAAAAAATAAGCATGTATCCGTAATTCACAATCCATCTAGCAACTTAAAATTATCATCAGGAATTTGTGACGTATCTCGTTTAATGGAAGGTGGAGTAAATGTTGCTCTAGGAACAGACTCGGCTTCAAGTAATAATAAACAATCCATGCTGAGAGAAATAGAAGTAGCATCATTAATATCAAAACTAAAAGCGGCTGATAACTTAAAAGCATTTGACGTTTTAAAAATGGCCACAATAAATGGAGCAAAGGCCTTAGGCATAGATGATAAGGTTGGGACAGTAGAAGAAGGTAAATGTGCTGATTTAATTATGATAGATATCGACAATATAAACCATACACCACAAAACGACCTTATAGCATCTATTTGCTATTCAACTTATGAAAATGATATTTCCTATGTATTTGTTGATGGTGATTTACTTTATGAAAATGGTAAATATACTTATTTAGATATAGAAGATATAAAAGTAAATGCGAAAAGATTAAGTAAAGATTTATTATGATTGGTGTAGACATCGTTGATATCTCAAAATTTTCTAGCAAAGCTAGCTCTAGATTTTTAGAAAAATTATTTGCTGAAGATGAACTTAATTATGGTTTTAAAAAACAAAATAGCTTACAAACTTTTGCAGGTATTTTTGCAGCAAAAGAAGCTATTTTAAAAGCAAATAATTTGAACTTAGCCCATATCTTAAGAAAAAAAATTGAAATTAAACATGTAGATAATAGACCAATTGCTTTTATAAATAATAAAGAAATAAGGGGGAGCTTATCTATTAGTCATGATGGAAACTATGCCATAGCCATTTGTAACATGAAGGAGCAATATCAGATGAATATCAGCCAGGAAATAAAAGAATTAATGCCAAAAAGAAAATCAGAATCACACAAGGGAGATTATGGAAGAATAGCTATTCTTGGCGGTAGCTCTGGTATGGCAGGCTCAGTTTATATGGCAAGCTTATCGGCTATGAGAACAGGAGCGGGAATGGCTTTTATTCTAGCTCCAAAATCTATTAGTGAAATTCTACAAATAAAATCAAATGAACAAATAATAAAAGAAATTGATTGTCACAATTTTTACTATAGTTCAGAAATTGTTGATCAAATATTAGATAATATTGAAGGTAAAGATACACTTATAATAGGCCCAGGTATGGGTAAGGGTGAAGACTTAAATAAACTCATTGGTGAAATAATTGCAAGTACTGACATAGATATGGTTATAGATGCAGATGGACTTAATGCAATTAGTAAAGATTTAAGTATCTTAAAATCTAATAATAAAATAATTCTTACTCCTCATATGGGAGAATTTTCAAGACTTACAGGTCTTCAGATTGATAAAATAAAAGAAGATGAGGAAAGTATTGCTAGAAAATTTGCCAAAGACAATGATGTTGTTTTAGTTTTAAAATCAGATCATACTATAGTTACAGATGGCCTAAAATTTTATAAAAATGAAATAGGCAATCCTGGCATGGCTACGGCAGGAGTTGGAGATGTTTTAACGGGAGTTATCGCAAGCCTTATGAAAAGATTAGAACCATTTGAGGCAGCTAAACTGGGAGTTTACATACACTCCTTAGCTGGAGATATAGCAAGCGAGAAACTTGGAGAAGATTCACTAATAGCAACAGATGTTATTGAAAATTTATCAGAAGCAATAAAGAGATTGAGGTAATCATGAACGAAAGTTATGTAGAAATTGATATAGATAAAATTATAGAAAATATTCAAAATATAAAAAGGATAAACCCTAACTCTATGTATTGTGCTGTTTTAAAAGCAAATGGATATGGACTTGGAGCTTTTAAAATAGCAGAACAAGTTGAAGAATATATAGATTATATTGCAGTGGCAAGACTTAATGAAGCTATTTCATTGAGAAAAGCAGGAATAAAAAAACCAATATTAGTATTAGGTGCTGTATATTTTAAAGATGTTAGTAAATGTATAAAATATGATATAGATATTCCGATTATTGATTTAGAGTATGCTAAGAAAATAAATGATTCTATAGATGAAAAAGTAAATGTTCATCTAGCTTTAGATACTGGTATGGGTAGGATAGGATTTAGAGATTATGAAGAAGATAAAATAAGAGAACTTAAAAATCTAGAAAATATAAATGTAATCTCCGCATTTACTCATTTTTCAACTGCAGATGAGGCAGATACTTCCTATACTGAAATGCAAAATGATAAATTTATAAAAATTATTAATGACATCAATAATGCTTTTAATTTAGAATTTGTCCACATTGCTAATAGTGCAGCTGCTATAAAACATAATATTAACCGCGACATGATTCGTGTAGGTATATCAACTTACGGTATTTATCCATCTGATCTATTAAAAGAAGAAAATAATGTAGAGCTTAAGCAATGTTTCTCTTTTAAATCAAGAGTTATTTTTATAAAAGAAGTAGAAGCTGGAACATCAATTAGCTATGGTAGAACATTTACAGCAGATAAGCCTATGAAAATTGCTACCTTAAGTATAGGTTATGCAGACGGATATATAAGAGCTTTTTCAAATCTTGGAGAAGTTTTGATAAATGGAAAACTTTGCAAGGTAGTTGGTAGAGTATGCATGGACCAAATGATGGTTGATGTAACAGGTGTAGATGTAAATATAGATGATGAAGTAATAATATATCCTGATATATATAAAGAAGCAGCAAAAATTGATACAATCCCTTATGAATTAATGACTTCAATTAATCTCCGTGTACCTAGAATTTATAAAAAAAGTGGTAAAATAATTAGTATAGATAATTATATAGGAGAAATCTATGAAGATTAAAAGAGGGGATTTGTTCTATGCAGATCTATCTCCGGTTGTGGGAAGCGAACAGGGGGGAGTTAGACCTGTTATAGTTGTGCAAAATGATGTGGGGAATAAATATTCTCCAACTATCATTGTAGCACCAATCACCAGCCAACTTAACAAAGCAAAACTTCCCACCCATGTAAAGATAAGAGGAAACGAATTTGGCCTTCCAAAAAATAGTGTAGCTTTGCTTGAGCAACTTAGGACTATAGATAAGAGAAGGCTAAGAGAGAAAATCGGCAACTTTGATGATACAGTTATGATAAAAATAAATGAAGCTATGGCGATATCCTTAGATTTAGCGCACGATTTTTAAATAAGTACATATTAAAAAAATGACCTCCCTAAGGGGGGGCATTTTTAATTTAAGCACTTACTTTTACTTGATCATCTACTATCATGTGAGCAAGCACATCTGGATTACCACAACCTGTAGTGATAATTAGATCTGATGGATTTGCTATTTCATACACATAATCTCTTGCTTCTTCGAAAGTAGCTAGATATTTAGCATTTATTCCTTTTTTATTTAAAGCATCTACCACATCTTTAGAATGGATAGTTGGATCATATTTTTCACGAGCTGCATATATATCAGTAATAATAACTTCATCAGCTGCATCAAAACAAGTTAAAAAGTCATCGAATAATGATTTTGTTCTGCTGTAGGTATGTGGTTGCCATACACAAACAAGCTTTCCTTCTGTATGTTCTTTTAGAGCATTGAGAGTAACTTCAATCTCTGATGGATGGTGACCATAATCTGTCATAATAGTTGAATCATTTACATGTCCTATTATTTCCATTCTGCGTTTTAAACCAGTATAACTTTTTAAACTTTCTTTTATAGTTTTTAAATCTATACCATTTTCATAAGTTGCTATTATTGCAGCCATTGCATTATTTATATTATGGCGACCTATAACACCCAGTTCAAAATGCTCAATATTTCCATCTTTCATTTTTAAATCAAAATTTGGTCTACCAATCTCATCAAATGCAATATTACGTGCTACATAATCAGCTTCATAATTTTCTTGAGCATAGGTTATTAGCTCGCCTTGAACGGAATCAAGAATTAGCTTATTATTTTCTTCATTAAGATTTAAAATAGTTTTAGAATTTGCGTCTTGGTTTCTTAGATAAGTTTTAAAAGTATCTACTATGTCATTTAAATCTTTGTAATAATCTAAGTGGTCTTCATCTATATTTAATATAATAACAGTTTGTGGATAATAGTATCTAATATTTCCCTTATATTCACAAGCCTCAGTTACTAAATATTTGTCATCACCAACATGGACATTTCCATCCATATCATCCAGCTCTCCACCTAGTAGGATACTAGCATCTTCAGTTGAGTTTAATAGTATTTTTGAAATAATACTAGTTGTCGTTGATTTTCCATGAGAACCTGATACTGCTATGGAGTGCTTATAATTTCTCATAAGAGCTCCTAAAAACACTCCACGAGTTACAACTGGTATATCAAGTTTTTTAGCTGCGATTAATTCTTCATTATCATCTAAAATGGCATCTGTATATACTACTAGGTCAGGGTTTGTGATATTTTCTGCTCTTTGACCTATAAAAATTTCTGCACCATTTTCTTTTAAATTTTCTACTATATCAGTCATTGATCTATCGGATCCTGATATTTTATATCCTTTATTTAACAATAAAGAAGCGATACCACTCATTGAAATACCGCCTATACCGATAAAATGAACATAATTATAATCGTGTCCATTTAAATTAAATTCAAACATTGTATCTCCTAGTTTCTACTTACTTTAATATAATATATCATATGCTTTTTACTATTACTTGTAAAGTTGATACCCGTATGTTACCATTAAAATAGAATTTAGACAATAGGAGGATAAGCTATGATTTATGCAATCGGCAACGACCATGGTGGTATTGAATTATATGAACCTATAAAAGAAAAATTAGAAGAATTAGGACATGAAGTAATCCATGTAGGAACAGATGGAAAAGATAGTGTTGATTATTCTGATTTTGCTCAAAAAGCTTGTCAAAAGGTATTAGATAAGGAAGCTGATTTTGCAATCTTAGTTTGTGGAACAGGACTTGGAATGAGCATTTCTGCAAATAAAATTGATGGTATTAGGGCAGCTTGTGTTTCTGAAGCTTTTTCTGCTAGAATGAGTCGAGCTCACAATAACGCAAATTGCTTATGTCTTGGGGCTAGAGTTATAGGTAGTGAAACTGCAAAAATGATTGTAGAAGAGTTTGTAACCACTGATTTTGAAGGTGGTCGTCATCAAAGAAGAATAGATAAAATAACAGAAATCGAGAAAAGATAGAAAATAAGTCTATCTTTTTTTAGTTTTAAAATAATTTTAAAAATGTTATTATAGTATATGAAATTAAATAATAGGAGAAAATATGAATATACCTACACCACATATTTCAGCAACAAGCGCTGATCAAATTGCAAAAACAGTATTAATGCCAGGAGATCCTCTTAGAGCAAAATTTATTGCAGAAAATTTTCTAGAAGACGTAACAAAATTTAATGAAACACGCGGTATGCTTGGATTTACAGGTTACTATAAGGGAAAAAGAGTTTCAGTTATGGGATCAGGCATGGGAATACCATCATCAATGATTTATTATAATGAACTATTTGGCGGTTATGATGTAGATACCATTATAAGAGTTGGTACTGCAGGTTCTATGCAAGAAGAAGTAAAACTTCATGATATAGTCATAGCTACCAGTGCTTGTTCAGAAAGTTCAATAAACGATAATCTTTTTGCTAATATCAATTTTTCATCTACTCCTGATTTTGATTTATTATTAGAAACATATAATAAATCATTAGAATTAGGTTATACTACTCATTGCGGTCAAGTACACAGTTCAGATCAATTCTACAATGATTTACCAGAAGGCGTTTTTGAAAACTTACGTAAATACGGAGTTTTATGTGTAGAAATGGAAAGCTATGGTTTATTTATGGCTGCTAGAAAATATGGTAAAAAAGGTCTTGGTATATTTACCATAAGTGATTCACTAGTAGAAAATGTAGCAGATAGTGCAGAAAATCGCGAAAAGTCTTATACAGATATGATGACTTTAGCCCTTGAAGTAGCTCACGAGTAAAGACTATGTTAAAAACTATAATAATGGCTGCGGGTGAAGGAACAAGGATGAAATCCAAAACATCTAAGGTCTTGCACAAATTATTAAATAGGGAAATTATAAAATACGTAGTCGATGCATCAAGGCTTGAATATTCTCAAACCATAATAATAGCTGGGAAAAATAAAGATAAACTAGCTGAACTTTTCCCTGATGAAACTATTATTGAACAAAAAATAGGTGAAGATTATCCTTATGGAACTGGTTATGCAGCATCTCTTGCTATAGATGAGATAGCAGATGATGATCAAGTTTTAGTTTTAAACGGTGACATACCTTTAATTACAAAAGCAAGTTTAAAAGAATTTGTAGAAAGCCATGTAGAAACTAATAGTAATGCATCTGTTTTATCAACCAGGGTTTTAAATCCAAAAAGTTATGGTCGCATTATTCGCGATGATAATGGTGATTTCATAGGAATAGTAGAGCATAGAGATTTAGATATAAGCCAGTTAGTTATAGATGAAATAAATACTGGTATTTATATATTTAAAGGTCAAGATTTAAAAGAGGCTTTAGCAAAACTTGATACTAATAATGATCAAAGTGAATTATATCTAACAGATTGCATTGAGATTTTATATAATGCCGGCAAGAAAGTCATGGCCTTTACTGCTAGTGATGCTGATGAATTTTATGGCATAAATAATAAAAAAGAATTAGCAGAAGCTAAAAAAATCCTACAAAAACGAGTAAATGAAAACCATATGCTAAATGGTGTGATAATAGAAGATCCAGAGATGGCAATAATTGATCCAGAAGTTAAAATAGGTATGGATACTATTATTTCAGGACCTGTTAAAATTTTAGGAAAAACTGAAATTGGAGAAAATTGCATCATAGAAGGTTCTTCTAGGATAGAAGATTCTATTTTAAAAGATAATATTAAAATAGATAATTCTGTAATAGAAAAATCTTTTATTGATGAAGGAACTGATGTAGGTCCATATGCCCACCTAAGACCTAATGCAAAACTTGGTAAAAATGTCCACATCGGAAATTTTGTTGAAGTAAAAAATGCGACAATTGGAGATGGAACAAAGGCAGGTCATCTAGCTTATATTGGAGATTCTGATTTAGGTAGTAAAATAAATATTGGCTGTGGGGTTATATTTGTAAACTATGATGGTAAATTTAAGTATAGGTCAATAGTTAAAGATAATGCATTTATAGGATCAAATTCAAATATTATTGCCCCAGTAACTATAGAAAAGGAAGCATACATAGCAGCAGGTTCTACAATTACTTCAAATGTAGAAGCAGGAGCTCTATCAATAGAGCGTGCAGAGCAAAAAAATATAGCAGGCTATGTAGAAAAAAAACGTAAAAGAGATTTAGAGAAAGAAAAGGAGCAAAAATGACATCTGATAACTCACAATTATCTATTCACAGAGGAGAATTAAAACTTTTAACAGGTAATGCAAACCCAAAATTAGCTGAATCAATCGCAAAAAGCTTAGATAAAGAAATAGGCGCTGCAGATATTGAAAAATTTAGCGATGGGGAAATCAAAATAATTATTAATGAATCAATCAGAGGTAAGGATGTATACATAGTACAACCTACTTCATCACCAACAAATGATAACTTAATGGAACTTTTAATAATGATTGATGCTTGTAGACGTGCCTCTGCTGGATATATAAATGTTATTGTTCCTTATTATGGTTACGCTCGCCAAGATAGAAAAACACGTGGTCGTGAACCTATAACTGCAAAATTAGTTGCTAATCTTATTACTGAAGCAGGTGCTGATAGAGTAATTACTATGGACCTACACGCAGGGCAAATTCAAGGATACTTTGATATACCAGTAGACCACTTTACGGCTATAAGACTACTTTCAGAATATTTTAAAGATGAAGCTTACGATAAGCCAGATGATTATGTAGTAGTAAGTCCTGACCTAGGTGGAGTAAGACGAGCAAGAGAATTTTCTGATTACCTAAAACTACCAATTGCTATTATTGAAAAAAGAAGACCTAGACCAAATGTTTCAGAAGTCATGAATGTAATTGGTGATTTTAAAGGAAAAACAGCTATCCTTGTAGATGATATGATAGATACTGCTGGAACTATCACAAATGCAGCAAATTATTTAATTGATAATGGTGCAAAAGATGTATATATAGCTGCAACTCACGGAGTTTTATCTGGACCAGCAATTCAACGATTAGAAGAATCAAAAGTAAAAGAAGTTATTATTACAAATACAATTCACTTACCAGAAGAAAAAAGAATAGATAAAATCACACAATTAGAGGTAGGACCATTATTAGCTGAAGCTATTCATAGAATTAATACCTACGAATCAATTAGTGGATTATTTGAGGATGAAGATTAAATGTATTATATAGTAGGGCTAGGAAATCCAGGCTTACAATATGAAAACACTAGACATAATGTTGGGTTTATGGCTATAGATTATTTAGCCGAAAAGCACAATATTAATGTCAAAAAATTAAAACACAAAGCGCTTTATGGTCAGGGAGAAATCTCTGGCCAAAAAGTTATGCTCATAAAACCACAAACTTATATGAATAATTCTGGAGAGTCAGTAAGAGATTTCAAAAACTTTTATAAGTTTGACGATGATAAATTAATTGTAATACTTGATGATATAGATATAGACTTTGGGCGTATTCGTATAAAGAAAAAAGGATCAGCAGGTACCCATAATGGTATGAAATCTATAATATATCAAACTCAAACCGACAAGTTTCCAAGGATAAAAATTGCTGTAGGACAAAAACCAGAATATATGAATCTAGCAAATTTTGTTTTAAGTGGATTTCACGGAGAAGATGTAGATATCGTAAGAGAAGAAATTATTATGGCTGCAGAAGCTATTGAAATGATGATTGATACAAATATTGATAAGGCAATGAATAAGTATAACTCGATAAATTTATTGGAAAATAATAAATGAATCAATTAATTAATATATTAAAAAACACTGAACAATTAAATAAAATAAAGGCGAATTATGTAAACGATTCACCTATTTATTTACATGGTCTTACTGAAGGGATAAAAGCACATTTGATTTTATCTCTTTTCGATACTTTGGATAAGAATTTTGTAGTAATTACAGAAAATGAAAAAAAGGCCAAAGACTACCAAATAAATATAAACAATCTAAACGATGTGGCTAGACTATATCCAGCCAGTGAAATCAACTTTTATAATATAAAATCAGTTGATGAAGATGTAAAAAGTCTTAGGATGGAAAATTTAATCAGTCAAGCTAGAAATCAAAAGCAAATTACTATAACTACTATGGATGCTATATTAAATAAAATTACATCTTTAGATAAATTTAACAATAGTTTTGTTAGAATAACAGGTGAGGATACTGTAGATGTAGATAAATTTATAAGTACGCTTATAAATTTAAACTACAGTCCTACTACCCTTGTAGAAAATAAAGGTGAATACGCAAAACGTGGATCTATAATAGATTTTTGGCCAATAGATTATGATAATCCTATAAGACTTGAGCTTTTTGATGATGAAATTGATTCAATAAGGATATTTGATGAGAAAAATCAACGCACTATTGAAAAGATAGATGAAGTTACGATTTCACCTTTAAACGAACTAATCTATGATAAAGATGACTTTGATATTGTTTTAGATAAAATTGAGAAAGATATTAATAACTTAGAAAAAAATATCAAAGACTCTAATGATCAAAAGTTAGTAGATAAATACAAACAAATAGAAACATACATAAAAGATAGTATGTACGTATCTAACTGGGATTTGATAAATGCCTATAGAAATGATAACTATGAAACTTTTATAGATTATTTATCTAATGATACTATTTTTATAGTAGATGATATAGCTAGAATCTATGATCAAGAAAATGAATCCTACAATAGATTTTTAGAAGATGTTACTCTCCAAAGAGAGAGGGGAGAAGTCTTTACTGATTTTGCTAATCTTTTGGTAAAATCAGAGGATATTTATAAAAAAATAGAAAATCATCCTATCATAAATCTTACATCTATCCTTAAGAGGTCAAAGTTATTTAATCCAAAAATGCTCCTTGAATTTAAAACAATAGAGGCGGAGCATTTTAATAGAAAAATCACTACTCTAGCGGATTCGCTTAAGCGCCAAAATGTAGATGCAAATACCTTTATTTTTGCAGGTAATGAAGAAAATAAAGAAAATTTAATAAATGCCCTAAAAGAAAATGATATTCTCGATATATCAGATGATTATAATTCTAAAATTACAGTTACTAGTGATACAGCTAGTGAAGGATATTATCTACCAGAATACAATTTTTATCTTTTCACCGAAAAAGAAATTTACGGTACAAGTAAGAAAAAAGTTAAAAAGAAAATAAAAAATAAAATGTCATCTACGGACATTATTAATTATTCTGACTTGGATATAGGTGATTATGTAGTACATGAGAATAACGGTATAGGTGTTTATGATGGTCTTGAGAAAATAGAAGTAAATAATATCCAAAAAGATTTTATAGTCATTAACTATAAGGGAAATGACAAAGTCTATGTACCTATTGATCAAATGAATCTCGTTAGTAAATACATAGGTAATAAGGGTGAGAAACCTAGATTATCTACACTAGGAACACCAACTTGGTCAAAAGCAAAAGCCCGTGCTAAAAAGGCTGTAGATGAAATTGCAGATGATTTAGTAAAACTATACGCTAAAAGGTCCAAAGAAGTTGGTCATGCATTTTCTCCAGATACACCTTGGCAAAAAGAATTTGAAGAATCCTTTCCATATGAGGAAACTTATAGCCAGCTAAGAAGTATCCATGAAATAAAAGAAGACATGGAAAAAGATAAGCCTATGGACCGTCTTCTAACCGGTGATGTGGGTTATGGAAAAACTGAAGTTGCACTTAGAGCAGCCTTTAAGGCAATTGATGATGGCTACCAAGTTGCGTTTTTAGTTCCAACTACAATTCTAGCCAGTCAACACTATGAAACTATGAAGGAAAGATTTAAAGATTTTCCAATAGAAGCTAGACTTTTATCTAGATTTAATTCTAAGAAAGAACAAGATGAAACTATAAAAGACTTAAAATCTGGAAAAGTAGATATAGTAATAGGTACCCATAGGGTTTTATCAAAAGATGTTAAATTTAAAAATCTAGGGCTCCTTATTATAGATGAGGAACAAAGGTTTGGGGTAAAACATAAGGAAAAGCTAAAGCAATTAAAAACAAGCTTAGATGTATTAACCTTATCAGCAACTCCTATTCCTAGAACTTTACAAATGTCACTAGCAGGTATAAGAGATTTATCAACCTTAGATGAACCACCAGAAGAAAGACTACCTGTAAATACTTATGTGATTGAATATGATGAAAATATTATAAAATCTGCTATCGAAAGAGAACTTGCTCGTGATGGACAGGTATATTTTGTTTATAATAGGGTTCATAATATAGATTTACTATATAATCATATAGTTGAAATTATCCCTCAAGCAAGAGTAGAAATTATCCATGGTAAGCTAACCCCAAAACAAATAGAAGTTATAATGAATGATTTCATCAATGGTGAGATAGATATATTGCTTTCTACAACTATAATTGAAACAGGTATGGATATAGCAAATGTAAATACAATTATTATTTATGATGCAGATATGATGGGTCTATCCCAGCTTTACCAGTTAAAAGGGCGTATAGGTAGGGGAAATAGGTCATCATATGCATATTTTACCTATAGGCATGGAAAAGTATTATCAGAAATTAGCGAAAAGCGTTTAAAATCTATCAGAGATTTTTCCGATTTTGGTAGTGGTTATAAAATTGCTATGAAAGACTTGGAGCTACGTGGTGCTGGCAACCTCCTAGGAGAAAGTCAAAGTGGTCATGTAGAGGCTGTTGGCTATGATCTTTATGTAAAATACCTTCAAGAAGCGGTAGAAAAGGCTTCTGGAAAAGAAGTTGATATTAAGAAAAAATCAGATGTATATATTGATATTAAGGTAAATGCCTATATACCAAATACCTATATATCAGATCAATCACAAAAAATTGAGATATATACAAGAATTGCAAATATTGAAAATATAGAAGATTACAATATATTAGTAGAAGATTTGATTGATATTTATGGAGATATACCTGTGATGGTGGATAATATAATGTATGTATCCATGATAAAATCTTTGGCTGAGACTATAGGTTTTAAAGAAATCCGTGAAAGAGATGGCTACATTAATATCAAATTTACAGATAGGGATGATTTTAGTATAGATGAGCTAAAAGAAATAAGTGAAGAGTACAAGGGTGAAATGAAACTTGATCTATCAGCTAACCCTTCCTTCAAAATCCCAACATCAAATACAAAATTAATCGATACTTATGATTTATTAGAAGTTATAAGTAAGGTAAGGAGAAAAAATGAAAAAAACAAATAAAATTTTAACAATTATGCTTGCAAGTTCAATGTTTTTAGCAGCTTGTAATAATGAAACAACAAAAAAAGAGAATGATGCTACTACAAACAGAACTGAAACTGTAGAAAAGGCAGATACTGCAGATAAAAAAGAAAAAACTGATGAAAAATTACCAGAAAATGCAGTAGCTTTAGTTAATGGAGAAGAACTAAGCAAAGATAAATACAAAGATGAAATGGCATTTTATTCTGCATTTTTAGCAAGTAGTCAAAATGCAAAATCAAAAGTAGTAAGCATGATGGTAAGAGATAAGTTAGTTGCTGATGATGCAGCTAAAAATGATATTACTGTAAGTGATAAAGAAGTATCTGATGAATTTATGGCAACTGTAGAAAATATCAATAAGCAAAATGGTAAAGATGCTTTTGATAAAATGCTAGAAGATTATAACATGGATACTGAAATGTTTAAAGATACCATAAGAAAAGATATTCTTTACACCAAACATTTAGATTGGTTTAAAGAAAATAATCCAGTGAGCGATGAAGATATCGATAAATACTATGAAGAAAATAAAGAAAGTTTTGAAAAAGTAGATGCTGATCACATTCTTGTAGAAGATGAAGAAACTGCTAAAGAAGTAAAACAAAAATTAGATAATGGAGAAGACTTTGCAGAACTTGCAAAAAAATACTCAAAAGATACTGGTAATGCAGAAAAAGGTGGAGCTTTAGGTGAGTTTACTAAAGGTCAAATGGTAAAAGAATTTGAAGATAAAGCCTTCTCAATGAAAGAGGGAGAAATTAGTGAACCAGTAAAAACTCAATTTGGATGGCATATCATAAGAGTAAACAAAGTCTCAAGTGATCTAACAGATGAAGATAGAGAAAAAATAAAAGAAAATTTAGAGAATCAAAAATATCAAGAATATACAAATGAATTAGCAGAAAAAGCTAACATTGTAACTGAAGATACTCAAGCAGCAGATGAAGAAGCTACTAAAGAAGAGGTTGTAGAAGAATCCACTGAAGATAAGGAAGAAGAAAAAGATAACTCAGAAGAAGCCAAAGAAAAAGAATCAGATGAAAAGAAAGATAATTAAGACTGTATTATTTGCAGTTTTAATATTTAATCTATCAGCATGCACAACTTCCAAGCAAAGTAAGGGAAATATAGCACTTGTTGATGGAGTTGCCATTAGCAATGAGCAATACTTAAAAGAATTAGATTTTTATCAAAATTACTATTCTAAAAAATATGGTGAAGGATATCTTGAACAAGAGAATGATAGAAATAAAACTAATTTAGATCTTTTAGAAAAAGAATTAGTAGATTCTATGGTTAAAGACCAAGTAATGGTTAATGATCTGAAAGCTAATGATATAAAAGTAGATGATAGTGTTGCTTCATCTATTAGAGATGATTTGGAGGATAAGCTAGGGGGTAAAGATTCCTTAAAGGCAAATGTTAAAGCAATGGGCATAGATGAAAATGACTTTAACCAAATACTCTATAATGATTCTATTAGAAAACAACATTATAATTACTTCCTAAGCCATAATGATATAAAAGATAGTGAAGTACTAGAATACTATAAAGCAAATGAAAAATATCAAAAAGAGTATAAATATAATGTCTTAGCTTTTGATGATGAAACTGAAGCTAAAAAAGCTAAGGAAAATTTAAACTCTTCAAGTGATTTCAAGTCTTATCTAAGTAAACCTGTACAAAATTATGAGGTTATTAACTCTGATTTTGTCTACAATGATGACCCACTTTTAAAAGAAGCTGGAGTTTTAGAGAAAAATAAGATAAGTAATATATTCAAATATAATGACAAATATATGATTTTAATGGTAAATTCATATAATGAAAATGAAAATGACTTACTAATAAATGTCAAAGATATTTACCTTAAACAAAAATATGAGGATTATCTTAATAAGTTGGTGAAAAAGTCTAAAATTAGGCTTTTTGTCTAAGATTTGCTTGAAAAAGCTAGAATTATTTTGTATAATCAAAACTAGAGTTAAACAGAATTATTTATTGATTTATAGGAGGAAATATGAATAAATCAGAATTATTAGTTAGCATTTCAGAAAAAAGCGGACTTAAAAAAAGCGAATCTGAAAAAGCACTAAATGCAATGATAGAAACAATTACTGAAACATTAGTTGCAGGAGATAAAGTTCAATTAGTTGGATTTGGTACATTTGAAACAAGAGATAGAAAAGCTCGTGAAGGTAGAAACCCAAGAAAACCTGACGAAGTTATCAAAATCCCAGCTTCTAAAGCTCCAGTATTCAAAGCTGGTAAAACTTTAAAAGAAGCAGTTAATAAATAATTTCTATAAAATAAAACCGGAACTTGAAATAAAGATCCGGTTTTTTTATTATTTAATTTCTTTATATTGACTACTTAAATCATCATTAGTATCTATGGTTATGGTATTAAAGTTTTCATAATATACCATGCCAGGTTTTGCACCTTTGGCTTTATTTACATTTTTCTTTTCTGTATAGTCAATATTTATTTTTTCGTCACTACTTATTGATGAGTTTATAGCTGCAAGATATGCTGCAATAATAACATCATCTTCATTCATATTATCTGACCTTAAGATAACGTGACTACCTGGCACATCTTTTACGTGAAACCACATATCATCTCTATTTGCTAGTTTTAAAGTAATGTAGTCATTCTGCGTGCTATTTTTACCTACATAAATGTCAGAATTATTTTTTGTAACAAAGTGGTAGGGCTTAGATTTTTTATTTTTAATCTTGTGTTTAGAAGATTTTTTAATAATGTTATTTTCAACCATCTCATCACGAAGGTCATTTAAATCATCTATACTATTTGATCTTTCTATAAAGTCTATTAATTGGTTTAAATAATTTAGGTATTCTTTTTGCCTTGGTAAATCTTTTCTAGCATAGTCTACAGAATTTTTAATTTTTTTAGCCCTAGTATAAAAGCCCTCGGCATTTTCCCATGGAGTTTTCAAAGGATCAAGGTCAATCTTCACTTCTTCGTTATTATTATAAAAATCATTGAGTAAAATATCTTTATCGCCCTTGTTTATCCTATGAACATTTGCCGATAATAAATCTCCATTTTTCCTAAGACCTTCAATTTTTGATTGATTTAAGATATTATCGTTTAAGATATTAATCTTCTTTTGAGTTGTTTTCACATGCGAATTTATTTTTTTGATATAGTCTGTCTTTATTTGATTTAACCTATCATGGGTTTTATTTACATCAAAAAATTCTTCTATGGCCTCACTCATTAATTCATAATTATTTTCCTCAAAATTTATATGAGTAAGTTTAAGAGTATGAAATTCTTTTACCTTTTTATTATCCTTATAGGAATAAGCAGCTAGGTTTTTGTTTAAGATATCATCTCGTATTTGATATAATATTTCATTCATTCTTTGTTTTTCATCTTCACTTACTAGTCCCCAAGTAATTCTTGGATCTATGCCAGCCCTATATGCTATTTCTTTACCGACAACAGGGGAAAATCCTGTATAGTTTTTATGAAATATCTTATTAGGCTTAGTATTATCAGCAAGTCTTTGGTCTAATTTTTTGATATCATAAGAAAACTCCGAATCTGTAATATCGTATTTATTATCTTCAACAAATTCGTAAGTAAGTCCAGGCAATAGTTGTCTAACTGAAGACATAGATTCGCTAACTCTTTTAATAGAGTCTATTATTTTATAATTTTCATCAGTTAAAATAATATTTGAGTATTTGTCCATAATTTCAACTATTAGTTTCTTGCTAGTATCAAAACCCATTTCATCTATAGAACTTATAGAAAATATTACAACTCTATCCAGTCCCTTTTGTGATATATCTACGATTTTACCTTGGTTTATATGTTTTCGAAGGACCATAGTAAAGTTTGGCGGTACATCTGGATTTTCAAATTTTTTGTTTGTTAAATTTATTCTTGCTTCATTATTATTAGCACTTAAAAGTAGTTTATAGCTACTACCCATGGAGTATACATTAAATACAATATCATTTTTAGAAGGTTGGGTGATTTTTTGTATTTTCCCTCCTAAAAGTTTCTCATTTAATTCATTTACTACTTTTCTTGTTACTATTCCATCATATGTCATTATCTCACCTCATTAATTATTATACTTTTTTTATTACTTGTAATAAGGGGTCTAAAAAGTAAAATATTTATAATAAGGAGGCGTAATGAAGAAAGGTTTTTTATTAGTCATATCTGGTCCATCAGGAGTAGGTAAGGGCACTGTCCTTCACGATCTTATGAATACACAAAAAAACTTAGTATACTCTGTATCTGCCACCACTCGTGATAAAAGAGATGGCGAGATAGAAGGAGTATCTTATTTTTATAAAAGTCATGAAGATTTTAAGCAAATGATTGAAGAGGATAAATTCTTAGAGTATGCCCATGTACATAACAATTATTATGGGACACCAAAGGAATTTGTAGATAAGAAAATAGATGAAGGTAAAATAGTTGTCTTAGAAATAGATGTTCAAGGTGCGATAAATGTAAAGAAAAACACAGACAACGCTGTCTTCATATTTTTGGCGCCCCCAAGTTTATCAGAACTTAAAAATCGTATCGTAGGACGAGGAACTGAGACAGAGCATGATATAAATCTTAGAATGAAAAATGCACGAAAAGAATTAGAATATATTAAGTACTATGATTACCTAGTTATAAATGATCATATAAACTCAGCTATAAATTCTGTAAATGAAATAATAAATGCTGAAAAACACAAAGTATTTAGAGAAGAAGATTTTGATATAAAGGAGATTTTAGATGAATAACCCATCTTTTAAAAAATTATCAGAAATAAGCCCAAGTAGATATGATATCTGCATGATGGTTTCAAAAAGAGCAAGAAGAATTGTAAGTGGATCAGCTCCTCTTACTAATCACGTAGAAGCAAAACCTGTAACCCAAGCCCTAAATGAAGTAATAGAGGGCAAAGTTACTAAAAAATGATTGAAAATAAAAATATCTTATTAGGAATTAGTGGGGGAATAGCATCCTATAAGGTTTTAGAATTATGTTCTAGACTTAAGAAAAAGAATGCTAATATAAAAGTAATAATGACCCCAGCAGCTACCGAGTTTGTTACACCCTTATCTTTTGAAACTATGGCAAGATGTAGAGTTTATACTGATATGTGGGAAGGGCACCATGAAAGTGTCCACCATATTGATTTACCAAAATGGGCAGATGTTATGCTTATAGCTCCAGCAACTGCAAGCACTATTGGTAAAATGGCAAATGGCATTTCAGATAACTTTTTAACTGCATCATATCTTGCTTGCAATAAAGATGTAATCATAGCTCCATCTATGAATACACAAATGCTATTAAATCCTGCAACTCAAAAAAATATTGAAACCCTAAAATCATACGGTGTAAAAGTAATAGCACCAGAAGCAGGTGTGCTAGCTTGTAACACCATAGGTGATGGTAGGATGGAAGAACCAGAAAATATTGTAGAGTACTTAGAAGATTATTTTACAAAAAAAGATCTAAAGGATAAAAAAATAATTGTTTCTGCTGGGCCGACTATGGAGCCAATAGATTTTGTAAGATATGTTACCAATCATTCTAGTGGAAAAATGGGCTATAATATTGCAAATGAAGCAAAAAAACGCGGAGCAGAAGTAGTATTAGTCTCAGGTCATGTAAAACCCTTTGATATAAAAGGTATTAACCGTATAGAAGTTAGTACTAATGAACAGATGAAAAATGCCATAGAAGAAAACTTTGATGATGCAGATGCATTGATAATGGCAGCAGCACCTGTTGATTATAAGTCTAGTGTAGTTAGTGATCGTAAAATTAAAAAGTCTGGCCAAAATTTACAAATGGAATTTATAGAAAATATAGATATTCTGAAATATTTTGGAGAAAAAAAATCGAAGCAAACTATAATTGGTTTTGCTGCTGAAACGGATGATTTAATTGCAAACGCTAATAAAAAACTAAAAAAGAAAAATGCAGACTATATTATAGCAAATGATTTAACAAAAACTGGTGCAGGTTTTAATACTGATACAAATATAGCAAGTATAATCTCTGCTGATGGTGTAAAAAATTTAGATAAAATGACCAAAACAGAGCTTGCAAATCAAATCTTAGATTTAATAAGGTGATATTATTTACGCAAAAGTAATAATTGATAGTAAAAGTAGATTTTTAAATCGAGCTTTTACCTATCATATACCAGAAAAATTTAATAATAAAATTGACATAGCAATGAGAGTTTTAGTTCCCTTTGGTAAAGGAAATAAAACTAGCGTTGCTTTTGTTTATGAAATAATTGATATAATAGATGCCGATTATGAGATAAAAGACATCCTTGATATTATTGATGATAGAAGGCTAATTTCAGAAGAACTAATGGACTTAGCTTTTTTTATGAGCAAAACTTACATGTCACCCATCCAAGCATCCTTAAAACAAGTGATGCCACCAACTGATATAAAAAAAATTAAAACCTACTATTATGCAAAATCAGATCCAGATTCTAAGCTATTAAAGTTTTTAAGTAAAAAAAGAACTATGGATGATATAAGCAAAAAATTTGGTGATATAAAAGATGAGGTCAATATATTAGTTGACCAAGGAAAGATAGGTGTTTCCTATGATATCAAAAATACTCAAAATATTCGTTATGATGAATATGCTTATCTTACTGGTAAAAATTTTTCTTTAAATGCTAATGCAAATAAACAGCAAGCTCTAGTATCGTACTTAGAAAAAAATGGAAAAACCAAGGTCAATATTCTATTAAAAGAAACTCAATCACTAAAATCCAGCTTAAATTCATTAATCAAAAAAGGCATAATAGCTATCGAAAAAAGAGAAAGTAAAAGAGATATCACAAAAGATTATGATAAATATAAGAAATTTAAACTAAATGGCGAGCAAGAAGAAGCTTTTAAGAAAATAAAAGAAAAACCAAATGGTCACTTCCTATTATTTGGAGTCACGGGATCTGGTAAGACAGAAATTTTTTTACAAATGGTAGAAGAGGTTATAAACCAAGGCAAGGAAGCTATTATTTTAGTTCCAGAAATATCTCTTACTCCACAAACTATAGAAAGATTTAAGGGACGTTTTGATGAAAAAATAGCTATTATCCACTCTGGACTCACCCCAAGTGAGCGTTTTGACCAATGGAGAATGATAAATAATGGTGAGGTAAAAATTGCTATTGGGGCAAGATCTGCAATATTTGCACCTTTTAAAAATCTTGGAATAATTATTATTGACGAAGAGCATGATGATTCATATATTTCATCAAAAGATCCAAAATATCACACAGATGAAATAGCTAGGTTTAGAGCTAATTATAATAACTGTAATCTGATATTAGCCTCAGCAACTCCATCTATAAACACAATGACAAAAGCCCAAAGTGGGGTCTACGATTTAATTCATCTAAAAAATAGAGTAAATAACAACTTGCCTGATATTGAAATAGTAGACTTAAAAGAAGAACTAAAAAATTCTAACTACTCAATAATTAGCTATAGGTTACAAGAAGAAATTAAAAATAACTTAGTGAAAAATGAGCAAACTATACTATTCTTAAATAAAATAGGCCATGATTCTTATACCTTTTGCAGGACATGTGGTTATGTTATAAAATGTGATGCCTGTGATGTAGCAATGACCTACCATAAAAGAATTAATAAACTTATCTGCCATTATTGTGGGAGAACTCAAAATCAACCAAAAGTTTGCCCAAATTGCCATTCAAAAAAAATAAAAGAATTTGGAGCTGGAACTGAAAAACTAGAAGAAGAAGTAAGATCATTATTCCCCGAAGCAAATATTATGCGTATGGATAGTATGAAAGCTACGAGCAAAGCAAGCTATCAAAAAATGTATGAAGGAATGAAAAATAATAAAATAGACATTCTTTTAGGTACGCAAATGATAGCAAAGGGATTGGATTTTAAAAATGTAACCCTTGTAGGAATAATATCTGCAGATCTTAGTTTAAATGTAGGCGATTTTAGGTCGCAAGAAAATACTTTTGAACTTTTAACTCAGGTTGCTGGTAGAAGTGGTCGAGATAAGAAAAAAGGTAAGGTAATAATCCAAACCTACAGGCCCGATAATTTTGTTATTCAGGCAGTAAAAAATAGTGATTATGAAAATTATTTTAAAAATGAACTCATGGAAAGAAGAGCATTTTCCTATCCGCCTTATAAAAACATAGTTACTATAAAGATAATTGATAGCGATAAAGCAGCTACAATTGATATTTCGCGAGAATTTTCAAATAGTTTAAAGAAAATTTTAGCAGATTTTGATCAGGTAGAAATCATAGGTCCTAATCCATGCAAGATTTCAAGAATAAATAATAAACATAGGTATAATATTATTATAAAAGCACCAGATGCTGACCTTGATGTAGTAAGGGATGCAGTTAATAAATTAAGAAATGAATTTATTAACAAATACAAGCTGACCAGCTTTATCCCGGCCCTAAACCCAACTAATATAAATTAAGGAGAAAAGATGTTTGACTTTTTTAGAAAAAAGAAAAAAGATGAAGAAGTAAAAGAAGAATATCTAGATAGTGATTATGAGGATAATTACAGTGAGGATGAAGACTTTTACGAAGATGAGTATCACGATGAACAGGAATATATAGATGATTCACACTATGAAGAATCAATTAATGAAGATAATAGCCATCAACCAACAGATGAAAAAATAGTTTTTGAATCTTCGACCTATAGTCCAAGTGATTCTTTTGTGGAAAAAGCGGAAGAATCTACTTTTGAAGAAAGACCCATATCTAATGAACCAGTTTATTTTGATGAAAACATAGAGGAATCTTATGATGAAAACTTAAGTTATGATTACCAAGATAGTAATTATGATGAAACTCTAGCTTATGATTACGAAAATGAATCTTATGACGATTATGAAGTAAGTGAAAGCTTCAAAGATTATCCGGAAGATAAAGTTAAAGAAGAATCTAGTGATAAATTAGGATTTTTTGATAGGATAAAAGAAGGCCTAGTAAAGACTCGTGATCAATTTTCCTCACAAATTAAAAATTTATTTACTGCAAATGTAAAAATTGATGACGAAATGTACGAAGAACTTGAAGAAATTCTTATCTCAGCTGATATAGGTATGGATTCTACTTTAGATATAGTAGATAGTCTACGTGATGAGATTAAAAGACAAAGTATAAAAGATTCTGATCAAATATATCCATTGTTAAAAGATATCATGGTGGAAAAGTTAGATGAGAATAACCTAGATAATAATTTAAATATGGTGCCAAATGAGCTTGCAATTATTCTTGTCATAGGTGTAAACGGAGTAGGAAAAACAACTACAATCGGAAAACTTGCCCACAGTTTACAAAAAGATGGCAAATCAGTAATGCTAGCAGCAGCTGATACCTTTAGAGCAGCAGCTATAGAGCAATTAGGTGAGTGGGCAGATAAATCAAATGTAGAAATGATATCCCACAACGAAGGGGCTGATCCATCAGCAGTTATATTTGATGCTATAAAATCTGCAAAAAGTAAAAATGTAGATGTACTTATCTGTGATACAGCAGGACGTTTACACAATAAGAAAAATCTAATGAAAGAGCTAGAAAAAATCAATAAAACTATTGATACACACGCTGGTAGTGCAACTCGTGAAAATATATTAGTACTAGATGCAACTACAGGCCAAAATGCGGTAAATCAACTTAGAGAATTTAAAAATGTAACAGATATTTCTGGACTTATCCTTACAAAACTAGATGGAACAGCCAAGGGAGGAATCATATTCCCATTACAAGTAGAACTTGATGTACCAGTAAAATATATAGGTCTTGGAGAAGGCATAGATAACTTAGAAAAATTTGATTCAGAATCTTTTGTAGAAGCTATGTTTTAGTATTGATATTTCCTATAATCTATAGTAAAATATTACAGTACTACAAAAATATACACACACTCGGATGAGTATTTCGTTGCCAATTGTGGTTAGATACTCAAAAGAAGAGCGTGGAAGAAGAAAACGGAGGAATATATATGGCAGTAGTTTCAATGAAAAAATTACTAGAAGCTGGTGTACACTTTGGTCACCAAACAAGAAGATGGAATCCTAAAATGTCTAGATACATCTTCACAGAAAGAAATGGCATCTACATTATCGATTTACAAAAAACAGCAACACAAATCGAAGATGCTTACGAAATGATTAGAGATATTGTGGCTGATGGCGGAGATGTTTTATTTGTAGGAACTAAAAAACAAGCTCAAGATGCTATTGAACAAGAAGCTAAAAGATCTGGTCAATACTACGTATCCAATAGATGGTTAGGTGGTATGCTAACAAACTTTGACACAATTAGAAAAAGTATTGATAAACTAAAAAGATATGAACAAATGGAAGAAGATGGAACATTTGATCTTCTACCTAAAAAAGAAGTACTACAATACCAAAAAGAAATGGATAGACTTGAAAAAAACCTTGGCGGTATTAAAGATATGGAAAAACTTCCAGATGTATTATTCGTTGTAGACCCAGGTGAAGAATCAATTGCAGTTCACGAAGCTCGTATCCTAGGTATCCCAGTTGTAGCAATAGTTGATACAAACTGTGACCCAGATGAAGTTGATTTAGCTATTCCTGGAAACGATGATGCTATTCGTGCTGTAAAACTTATTACATCTATTATTGCAGATGCAGTAGTTGAAGCAAACCAAGGAAGTGAATTTGATCCATCAGCTGAAGAATTTTTCCAAGAAGATGAAGAAGAATCCTCAGTAGAAGATGATGAAACATCAGAAGAAGAAACAGAAAATTCAGTATCAGATGAAGAATTAGAAAATGCAGCAGAAGAAATCGAAACAGCTGCATACGATGAAACAGAAGAAAATTAAGGAGAAAATAATGGCAGTAAGTGCAAGTTTAGTAAAAGAATTAAGAGAAATGACAGGCGCTGGAATGATGGACTGCAAAAAAGCTTTAGAAGAATCTAATGGCGATATCGATGCAGCTGTTAAACTTTTAAAAGAAAAAGGACAAGCTACATTAGATAAAAAAGCAGGACGTGTTGCAGCAGAAGGTGTTATTGGTTCATACATTCACAACAACAAAATTGGTGTTATTGTAGAAATCAACACAGAAACAGACTTTTCTGCTAATACTGACACAGTTCAAGATTTTGCTAGAGATATTGCTATGCACATAGCTGCAGCAAATCCTTTATACATTTCAGAAGATGATGCTGATGAAAAAGATGTTGCTGAACAAAGAGAAATCTTAGTTAACCAAGCGATAAATGAAGCTTCTGACAATATGCCAGAAGAAAAAAGAAAAATGATTGCTGAGAAAAAAGTAGAAGGAAGACTTAAAAAATATTTCTCAGAAGTTTGTCTATTAGATCAAGCTTACATTAAAAATCCTGACCAAACAGTAGAACAATATCTAAGAGATACAGCTAGCAAAGTTGGTGAAAATATCAAAATCAGAAGATTTGCTAGATTCGAAGTTGGTGAGGGAATCGAGAAAAAAGAAGAAGATTTCGCTGCAGAAGTAGCATCACAAATGAATGTATAATCAAATATTATTTTGGTCACCTATATATTATAGGTGACTTTTTTTCTAAGTAAATTTAATAAAACATGGAGTATATATGTTTAAAAATTTTAAATGGTTTGTAAAGTACGCAAAAAGAAATTATATAGTAGGATCCATTTCCCTTATTGTTAGTGATATAATTTCTTTATTTTTGCCATATATTACGGGCCAATTAATAGATATGGTTTATAATAATACCTTAACTATGGCTAACTTTAAAAAAATGATTATAATTGCTATTATTTTAGTTATTTTAAAGTATGTCACAGCTATGGCTTGGTCTTATAATATTTTTACTGCATCTTCTATGATGGAGTATCTTTCTCGTGATAAACTTATGAATAAATTTTTAAGGCAATCACAAAGATTTTATGAAAATAATCCTACTGGATCATTAATGAGTAAATCAACTCAAGATGTTAGTCAAGTAGCTCAATTTGCTGGTTTTGGAGTGCTGGCTTTTTTTGATGCTGTATTATTTCCTGTATTTATTATTATAATGATGATAGCAACAATAGATTTCAAAATGACTATATTTGCTATAATTCCTTATGTTGTATTGGCTTTTGGATATTATAAACTAATGGATAAGATATATAATAGGTCAAAGCTTGTAAATAAATCTTTTGACGAACTTACAGATAATGTTCTAGAAGATGTTGAAGGTATAAGAATAATAAGAGTTTATAATATAGGAAAACTTAGAGCAGAAAAATTTAAACAGAAAACTAGAGAGCTAGCTGATAGATATGTTAATCTTGTAAAAGTACAAGCTTTAATTGAACCTTTTGAAATCTTTGTTACATCTATATCCTATGCTATTGCAGTTGGATTTGGAGCGTACTTAGTCTCAAGTGGAAATTTGTCAGTTGGAAAAATAGTTTCATTTACTTATTATTTAGGAATGCTAGTATGGCCGATGTTTGCACTTGGTGAATTTTTAAATCTTAGTCAACAAGCTTCTGCTGCTATGGATAGGATTGTTGAACTATTAAATTATAAAGAAGAAATCAATGATACTTCTAGTCTTAAAAATACAAATGACAACTCGGATATAGAATTTATAAATCATTCTTATAAGTATCCATCAAGTAACAAAGACATATTAGAAGATATAAATTTATCTATCGAAAATGGGACATCTCTTGGTATAGTAGGAAAAACTGGGAGTGGAAAAACAACTTTAATAAGACAATTATTAGATATATATAAAGTTGATAAAGATTCTATAATAATTGGAAATGATAGTTTTGATGAAGTTTCTGCCAAATCGTTTAAAGAAAATATAGGATATGTTCCACAAAGGCATATGATATTTTCTGATACTTTAGAGAATAATATTAAATTTTCAAAACCTAATGCTACAGATATTGAATTAAATAAGGCTATAGAAATTTCTGATTTCACTAAGGATATTGGTGAATTTAAAGATGGACTTCAAACCCTTACCGGTGAAAAAGGGGTATCTCTATCTGGAGGGCAAAAACAAAGATTATCTATTGCAAGAGCTATATTAAAAGATCCACAAATACTTATTTTAGATGATGCTATGAGTGCTGTTGATGCGAATACTGAGCAAAATATAATAAAAAATCTAACCAAAAGTAGAAAAGGAAAAACTACTATTATTATTGCTCATAGGATTAGCCAGGTGCAAGACTGTGATAAAATAATTGTAATGGAAGATGGAAAAATTACTGATAGAGGAAGTCACGAAGAACTAATGAGTTATGAATCTTGGTATAAAAACCAATACGAAAATCAAATAAGTGGAGGTGAGATGAATGGCTAAGCAAGATAAATATGTAAAAGACTTATTAAAGCAATATGCTAAGACAGAAAAACCTTCATTTATAAAGGGATTTGTATTATCACTTATTAGGACTGGTTTAGAATTAGTTACGCCTTTGATTTTAGGCTATGTTATAAATAATCTAATAAAAAAAGATATGGATGCAGAAGATTTTAAACTTATAGCTATTTATCTACTATTATATATAATAGTTAATACAATGGCTGGAGTTATAGCAAATAGAACAACTGTTTCTTTTGAAAAAGCTTCTAGTAATATAGCTTATAAGATGCAAAATGATGTATATAAAAAAGTAAATTCATTTCCTATATCATATTTTGATAGTCTTCCAGCAGGAAAGATTTCTTCTAGAATTACTAATGATACAAATAAGATGAAAATTATGTTTAGATTAATCTTTACGGATATAGCTACAGCAAGTATTCTGGTAGTCGGTCTAATAATTACGCTTTTTGTAACTAATCCCATAGCAGGGATAATGTTATTGCCCTTAGCTCCAGTAGTTTATATAATTTATAGATCTTTTACTAACTATACTAGGACCTATACTAGTGAAATAAGAAAAAATACTTCTGAAATAAATGCTCAGATAAATGAGTATATTCAAAACATGGAAATAATCCAAGTTTATAATAAAGAAGATTACATCAAAGAGAAGTTTAATGATACTAATGATAATATTTATTCTATGGCTAGAAAACTAGCTAAAGTAAGGTCTTACTCTGGGTTTAGGGCCATGGATATAGTAACATATTTAGCTTCTATTATAGTATTAATTTATTTTGGTTTAGGCCAACTTACTGATTACTATATAGTTAGTATCGGAAGTTTGTATGTAGTCTTTGAGTATACCAATAGATTATTTACTGAAATAAGGTTTGTTATAATGAGGTTGGGTGAGGTAGAAGAAGCTATGGCTTCAGCAAGTCATATAGCAGACCTATTAAAACTAGAATCCCAAGAAATATTAACTGAAAAAATAGTAAATATAGAACAAGAAGTTATATTTGATGATGTTAGATTTTCTTATAACAACAATGAAGAAGTCATAAAAGGAATCTCATTTAAAGTAGACAAGGGTGAGTCTATAGCCTTTGTCGGTCAGACAGGATCAGGAAAATCAACTCTTATAAAT
The DNA here is from genome assembly GCF_046365495.1 of Anaerococcus cruorum. Lineage (NCBI taxonomy): Bacteria > Bacillati > Bacillota > Tissierellia > Tissierellales > Peptoniphilaceae > Anaerococcus > Anaerococcus cruorum. Next base: position 143,856 of record NZ_JBGMEH010000006.1, read on the forward strand.
TTATTATTAAACTTTTATGCTCCTGATAGCGGAAAAATAACTATCGGTGGAGTAGATACTTCGAAAGTTGATAAAGAAAACTTAAGAAAAGATATGGCTGTAGTATTACAAGATGCCTTTTTATTTAAGGCAGATATTGCACAAAATATTACACTTGGAATGAACTTTACAGATAAAGAAATAAAAGAAGCCTTGTTAGCTGTAGGTGGAGAAAGGCTTGTAAAAAAAGGTATCCATTCTAAAGTATTAGAAAATGGATCAAACCTTTCTCAAGGAGAAAAACAACTTGTATCTTTTGCAAGAGCCTATATCAGAAATCCAAAGATTTTAATTCTGGATGAAGCTACATCAAATATTGATACAGAAACAGAAACTATAATCCAAGAAGGAATAGATAGGTTAAAGAAAAATAGAACTACTTTTATAATAGCCCACAGGTTATCTACAATAAAAGATGTAGACAAAATAATTGTTTTGTCATATGGACAGATTGTAGAAATGGGAAACCATGAAAAATTAATGGCAAATGATGGCTATTATAAACGAATGTATGACAAGCAAATAAAAGAAATTCAAAGTCTTTAGTTAATCTAAAGACTTTTTTTAATAAACTTTTTAAAATATCTTATTCGTATAATTATCAATTTATGGTATAATTATAAAGGAAACTAATTTCCAAGAATTTAATAGGAGGTGATATTAAATGGATAATCCAGTTTTTATAATCATTACTGTCGCCTTCGTATTGTTAGCTTTTATTTTAGGCTTCGTTTATCAAAAAAAATCTAGTGAGAAAAAGATAGGGGCAGCTGATGAACTCAGTCGCCAAATCATCGAAGATGCCAACAAACAAGCAGAAATTTTACGTCGTGAAACTCTTGTTGAGGCCAAGGATGAAATATCTAAATTACAAATAGAAAATGATAAGAAGTTAAGCAAAAGAAGTGATGAGCTTGACAAAAGAGAATCACGCTTATTTAAAAAAGAAGAAAGTCTTGACAATAGAGCTTTATTGATTGACAAAAAAGCTGATCAAATCTCTAGTGATCAGAAGAGGTTAAAACAAAAAGAAGACAGCATTGATAAACTGATTGAAGAACAACAGTTGAAATTGCAAAATATTGCAGGCCTAACAAATAGTGAAGCTAAAGAAATAATTCTTAATGACGTTAGAAAAGATACTATCCATGAATCAGCAAAACTAATAAAAGAGGCTGAAGAAAGAGTAAAAGCTGAAAGCAAAAAAATTGCAACAGAAATTCTAGCAACAACTATCCAGCGCTATGCTGCAGACCAAGTTGCAGAGAATACTGTATCAGTAGTTACCCTTCCAAATGATGAAATGAAAGGCCGTATCATAGGTCGAGAAGGTAGAAATATAAGAGCCTTCGAGCAACTTTCAGGAGTAGATTTAATAATAGATGATACCCCAGAAGCAGTTGTATTGTCATCATTTGAACCAGTTCGACGTGAAATAGCAAAAGTAGCTTTAGAAAGACTAATCCAAGATGGCCGTATAAATCCATCTAGAATAGAAGAAACTTTACAAAAAGCTGAAGATGAAGTTGAACAAAGAATCATGGAAGATGGTGAGCAAGCAGTAGAAGCTGCTGGAGTTAGAAACCTCCATCCACAACTTGTAAGACTTGTTGGTAAAATGAAATTTAGAACAAGTTATGGACAAAATATCATGAAACACTCAGTAGAAGTAGCTCAGCTTTCTGGAATGCTAGCTGAAGAAATTGGAGCAGATGCTCAAACTGCTCGTAGAGGTGGTTTACTACATGATGTTGGTAAAGCCATAGACCAAGAAATGGAAGGAACTCACGTGGATCTAGGTGTAGAATATGCAACTAGATATGGAGAAAATAAATACGTTATAAACGCTATCCAGTCTCACCATGGTGAAGTTGAGCCAAATTGTGTTGAATCAATATTGGTACAAACAGCTGATGCAATATCAGCAGCTAGACCAGGAGCTCGTCGCGAAAGCTTAGAAAATTATATTAAGCGATTAGAAAATCTAGAAGCTATAGCAAATTCTTACGATGGAATAGAAAAATCATTTGCTCTACAAGCTGGTAGAGAACTAAGAATAATGGTAAAACCAGATAAAGTATCAGATGATGAGATGATTGTAATTGCTAGAGAAATTGCAAATCGTGTAGAAGAAGAGCTAGAATATCCTGGAGAGATAAAAGTAAACGTCTTAAGAGAATCAAATGCAATAGAGTATGCAAGATAATTTATTAGAAATAATAATGAAATCAAACTAAACTGCCAGATTTATAATTGGCAGTTTTTTATTTTGTTTTTATATTGTTAGAGGTTATAAAAATATTTTATAATTAGCAATTTGTTTTCGAATGTACTATAAAAAAATACTAAAAAACAAATGTAAGCTGATAGATAGTTGGATGCTGGAATAATAAATTCATTGTAATCTTGAAAATTTAATACATAATAAAATATGTATATAAATAGTAAGGAGCTAGGCGTATATAATTATCGTTTTTTAATCTGTATCTGGCACTTTTTTAGAATTATAAAGAAATATAAGTAAAAGGGAAGAGATTCATCAAAATAAATTATTGCACAAAATTATTATTTTGTGCAATAATTGTATAAATTTTAAAGAGAGGTACAATTTTAATATAAACGCACATTAAGAACTAATTTTTACATTTATAAGAGGAATTTTATATTATGATAGAAACAAAACCTATTATCTTAGCAGATTATTTAAATTATTTAAAATCCATACGCGGACTTTCCGCTACTACCATTAAAGAATATTCTTATGATCTTGAAGTTTTCTTTGAATATCAGATTATTAGAAAAATTTATTACGGCGACCAAAACGCTTTTGAAAATGAATTTGAACCTAAGGATATTAACAAAATTATAACACCAGACTTTCTAGAAAACCTTAAAATTACTGATTTTTACTCATATTTGTCATATTTGGACAACGAAAAAAATGATAATCCTACCACTAGATCTAGAAAAATATCTGCTATAAAGTCTTTTTATAACTACTTATATCAAGAAATTGAAGTGATTGATAATAATATAACAGTAAAGCTTAAAAACCCTAAAATTAGCAAAAGACAGCCTGTCTACCTCACCTTAGAAGAAACCGAAAGACTTTTAAATGTAATAAATACAGAAAAAAATGATTTTCTTAGAGCTCGTGATATGGCTATAGTCTTTACCTTTTTAACAACTGGTATGAGATTATCAGAACTTGTAAGTATCAACGTTTCTGACATAGAAAATGATCATTTTACAATAATAGGTAAAGGAAATAAGGAACGCACTATCTATTTAACAGAAAATGCCCTAAAGGTCATCCACTATTACCTTAGAATTAGAAAAGATTACCTAGAAGATCTATATATCGATGCCCTATTTATATCTACAAGAAAAAAGAGAATTTCAAATAGAGCTGTCCAAGCAACTATAGAAAAATATTTAAGAAAAGCAGGTTTTGATACTAGTATTTACTCCACCCATAAGCTTCGTCATACTGCTGCAACACTTCTGTATAAGTATGGCAACGTAGATATTAGAGCTTTAAAAGATATTTTAGGTCACACTAATATTTCTACGACTCAAATCTATACGCATCTTGAAGATGAAGATTTAAAAAATGCCATCAATAAAAATCCACTTTCTAAACTAGAGTTTTAAAAAACTAGGGTACCTATATGTATCCTAGTTTTTTAAAATTGCTTAAAACGCATTTTAGAGCGTGCTTTCCATGGTAATAATTCAAACCACCTTGTAAATATACCACATATGGTTCACGGAGTGGTCCATCTGCTGATAGTTCTGAAGTAGCTCCTTCAACAAAACCACCGGCTGCCATTATAACAGGATCTTCATAGCCTGGCATAGGAAAAGGTTCTGGAACTAGATTAGAATCAACTGTTGCTGCTTCTTGGATAGCCTTACAAAAAGTAATTACCTTATCTGGGTCTTTGAATATAATTGACTGCACTATATCGCTACGCGGATCATCTACTTTTGGTATTACATCATAACCAAGTTCATCAAAAACTTTTCCAAATAATAAGCCTACTTTTATAGCTTCTTTTACAATATGTGGTGCAAAGTATAAACCTTGTAAAACATGTCTTGTTGTACCAAAACTTAAACCTTCATCCTTACCAATACCTGGAGCAGTCAAGGTATTAGCGCAGTATTCAATTAAATCAGCCTTACCACAAATATAACCACCTGTGATGGCTATACCACCGCCTAGATTTTTAATTAAAGAACCTGCTACAATATCAGCCCCAATTTCAATAGGTTCCTTATCTTCTGTAAATTCACCATAGCAGTTATCTACAAAAATTATTGTATTTGGATTAGCTTTTTTTATTTCATTAACAGCTTTTTCTATCTCACTAATGGTAAAGGCACGGCGTTGAGTGTATCCTGTTGATCTTTGGATAAGAGCAAGCTTAGTGTTTTTATCTATCACTTTGGAAATATTATCATAATCAATTTGGTTATTACTATCTAAGGCTAACTTATCATAGCTAATTCCTTTTGATAATAGATTTCCTTTTTTATTACCAGCAATTCCTATCACTTGTTGCATAGTATCATATGGATCATCAGTAATAGCAACCATTTTATCACCATGATTTAATAAGGCAAATAAAACTAATGATAGCGCATGAGTTCCTGCTACTATACTTGGTCTTACTAGGGCATCTTCAGACTTAAAAATATCCGCAAAAATTTCTTCAACTTTTTCTCGTCCAGTGTCTGCGTATCCATATCCTGTAGCAGAAATAAAGTCTTGGGTATTTAAGTTGTATTTATTAAAAGCTTTTAGTACCTTTAACTGATTAAATTCAGAAATTTCTTCTAATTTATTAAAATCATCATACAAATCATTTTCAGCTTCTTTAATCATTTGATCAAAGATTGGGTCAATATTATAGTGTTCGTATATTTCATTAAAATTCATAAGTATCCTTTATAAGGCTAATAATTATATCAGCCGCATCATTTTTATTTAAGTTATCCATTAATATTTCATGAGTAAAATCATAAGCTAAATAACGCTTCATCCATGTAACTTGGCGTTTGGCATAGTGTCTAGTATTTTTTTGAATCAAATCTATTAATTCATCTATATCAATTTCCTCATTTATAAATGGAAGTAGTTCTTTATAGCCAATCGCTGCCATAGATTGCGAAGCAGCAGTTAGATTATAGTTTCTAACTACATCTACAAATTCTTCTATAAGTCCTTGGTCAATCATTTCTATAACACGATTGTTAATTTTTTGATAGATACCGGACCTATCTTCATAATTTAAAAAGAACAAAATTGGATTAATGTTTTTATTTAGTTTTTTCTCACCTTTTCTCACTTTGGAAGGTAATTCACCAGTCGATTCATATATTTCAAGGGCCCTAATTATTCTGTTAGTTTCATTAGAATGATATTTTTTAGCAGTAATAGGATCGATTGTTAATAATTTATCATATAAAAAGTCAGATCCTTTTTCTTCACTGACTTTTTGTAGTTTTTCTCTAAATGCTAGATTTTGTTCAACTTTTCCATAATTCATATCAAATAAAATAGAATCTATATAAAAACCAGTTCCCCCAGCAACTATAGCTACTTTTCCTCGGCTATTTATCTCACTTATAAGATTGGATGCTTTTATAGAAAAATCTTCCACACTAAAATTTTGGTCTGGATTAACAACATCTATCATATGGTGGCAAATTCCATGATTATCTTTTATTTTGTTAGTACCTATATTCATATAGCGGTAAACCTGCTGACTGTCAGCAGATATTATTTCTCCGTTAAAAGCCTTTGCAACTTCTATTGCTATGTCACTTTTACCACTTGCTGTAGGTCCAGTAATTATAATTACATTATCTGTCAAAATATTTCTCCAGTGTTTCTTCTTCTACTTCTAGAATAACAGTTTTGCCATCATAGGTTTTATAAGGGTTTTCTAAATCAAATAAATCTGATATAAGTCTTTCAGCGGTATCTTTACTTATTTTATAACCCTTTCTAAAAGAATTTTCCTTGACTTTTTTGTATAGATTTTTATAGAATAATTCCTCTTTGTTCGTTATATCAATATCTATAAGGTCTAGAATAAGCTTTTCATTTATTTCACCTTCAAATATAGTAGGGATAGACCTTACTATAATTTGATTTTCTCCAAATTCTTCTACATCAAAACCAAGGCTAGCTATAAAATCTTTTTTATCTTCATATATATCTTTTTCTTCAGTTCTAAGCTTTATTATTAACGGCTCTAAAAGTATTTGAGATGATATCTTAGATCTTTTAAGTTCATCAATGTATTCTACAAATTTAATTGCTTGGTCAGCTCTTCTATGGTCCATTAGATAAAGTTTGCCACTACTAGCTTTAAATAAAGAATATTTATCAAATATGCTAGTTAGATATAAAAATGACTTCTTATTTATAAAAGAATCAGATTCATAATTATAATTTTTATTTTCAACAACTTTTTTCTTCGATTGCTTATTTGAAGAGGAAGCTTCTATTTTTTTATCCAAGTCAAAAAAGCTATCATCTTCATATCTTGCTTTTTCTTCTCTGACAATATTAAAACCACTATAAGAATCTAAGAGACTTTTATAGTTTGATAAGTCAGGTATACTCTTTTCTTTATTTTCTTTTATTGTAATAGTATTAGCTTCTAACTTTTTATTTAAAGCTTCATAGATAGTATTCTCTATTAGTCTAATTAACTCATCCTCATAAGAAAATTTGATAGTTCTTTTGTTAGGATGGACATTTACGTCTAAGTTTTTTGGATTTGTTGTTAAGAATATAAAAAAGGCTGGAAATCTTCCTTGTGGTATAAGTGTCCTATATTCTTTTTCTATAGCTTTGGTAATTAAACTACTATCTATCAGTCTATTATTTACATAAATATATTGCAGACTCCTGCTACCTCTATAGTAATTTGAAGTGGATATAAAGCCGTCTATATTATATAGGTCATTGTTGTTTGACACTTCTATCAAATTGTCCTTTAAACTATCATCAAGTAAATTTGGTATTTTTATACCCAAAGGATCATTGGCATTTGTTTTAAACTCTACTCTACCATCTTTTATATATTTTATAGAAATATCCTTGTATCCAATAGCAAGCGAATACATAAGCTTTGAAATAGCATTAGACTCAGCTATATCTGATTTTAGGAACTTTTTTCTAACAGGAACATTATTAAATAAATCCATTACTTCGATGCTTGTCCCGTTGTTGGTAGCTATTGCTGATTCATTTACTCTAGAATTTAAAAACTCTAATTTTTTACCTACATTATCATTTTCTGTCTTAGAAATTGCCAAAACATGGCCGACAGTAGTGATACTTGCCAGGGCTTCGCCCCTAAAACCTAAAGAATATATATCATAAAGGTCTGAGAAATCTTTTATTTTGGATGTAGCATGTTTTTCAAAAGCTAAAGGCATTTGATCATTGGTTATCCCTACCCCATCATCAGTTACTCTAATGTAGGTCTTGCCACCTTTTTTTATTTCCACAACTATATTTTTAGCACCTGCATCTATTGAATTTTCTACCAATTCTTTAACAACAGAAACAGGGGATTCTATTACCTCCCCTGCTGCTATTTGTTCAATTGTTCTGTCATCTAGTTTTATAATTGGCATTATAATTCATTTATCCTTTCAACTAAGTCATTTAACTTAGTAATTGCTTCTATAGGTGTAAGTTCGTTTATATTTATATCAGTAGAAATTGCTTTAATATCATCTAATTTATCATTATTTATTTGATCTAAAGTATCCTTTAAATCAGTACTTTTATCTAGATTAAATATCTCATCTCCATCAATTTTTTCCATAAATTTTTGAGCATTTTTTATAACTTCATCAGGCAATCCAGATAGTTTTGCTACCTCGATACCATAGCTACGATTTGATTTACCTCTTTTAATTTTTCTAAGAAAAACTAGATTGTCATTGTCATTTAATATTTCAATCTTTAGATTAACTACATTATCGAATTCATTTTCTAAAATAGTAAGCTCATGAAAATGGGTTGCAAAAACTGTTTTAAATCTTTTTACCTTGGAGATATACTCAACAAGGGCCATGGCGATACTTAAACCATCATCTGAAGATGTGCCCCTACCAACTTCATCTAAAATAACAAATGAATTTACAGTAGCATTTTTTAAAATATTTGAAACTTCATTCATCTCAAGCATAAAGGTGGATTCACCCTTGGAAATATTATCGCTTGCTCCAATTCTAGTAAATACCTTATCACATATACCTATTTCAGCAGAACTTGCAGGAACAAATGATCCCATTTGGGCAAGAATTATAATTATTGCCATTTGTCTCATATAGGTTGATTTACCAGCCATGTTTGGTCCTGTAATTATTTGGATAATATTATCTTCCTGGCCAATTTCTGTATCATTGGCTATAAATTCATTTTCTTTAAGATTTTTTTCAATAACAGGATGACGGCCATCTTTAATAATTATTTCATTATTATTTGAAAGTTTTGGCCTAACATAGTTATTAGTTACTGCAACTCTAGCAAGGGTATTAAGGCCATCAATATTTGCAATCATCTTTGCAAGGGATTGAAGCATTAAAGTTTGGTTTAATATTTCATCTCGTACTTCATTAAATATTTGATATTCTAAATCATTTACCCTATCCTTACCACCAATAATTAAGTTGGATAAGGTTTCTAAGGTTTCAGTTGTATATCTTTCTTGATTTTTTAATGTTTGCTTTCTTATATAAGTATCTGGGACCTTATCAAGATTACTTTTAGTTATTTCAATTGAATAACCATTATTTTTATTAAATACTATTTTATAGTTTTTTATTCCAGTCTTTTCTCGTTCTTGACTTTCATATGTGGCTAATTTACTTACTGCATTTTCTGATTCATTTTTTAAATCATCCAAGTAGTTATTAAAACCAATTTTTATTATCTCACCTTCAGTTATTGATATAGGTGGATCATCCACAATAGCTTCTTCTAATATTTTATAAAGACTATTTACTTCTGGTAAATTTAGACCCAGATTTTTTATATTTTTATCTTTGCTTTTTTCTAAATATTTTTTTAAATCTGGTACGTTTTTAAGAGAGTTTTTAAGAGATATTAGGTCCCTAGCATTGGCTCTTTTATAAGAGATTTTACCTACTAATCTTTCTAAGTCATAGATATCATCTAAAAAATTAGATATATTTTGAGAATCCATTGTGTTTTCAAAGAAATATTCTACTATATCAAGCCTTCTGTTAATCTTATCTAAGTCTACAAGGGGTCTTTCCAGCCATTCATTAATTATTCTAGACCCCATAACTGTATCTGCTTGGTCTAGGATTTTAAGGACTGTATCATCTTTAGTATTATTATTTAAATTTCTATGTAGTTCTAGATTATTTCTCGTATTTGCTTCAAGCTCTAAATAATTTGATATTTCTAGAACTTCTATATTATTAATGTGTTTTAGATTTTCATCATAAAACTTATAAATATAGTCAAGGAGGTTTGCTAGTGAAACTATAGATAACCTTTTATCTTCAATCTTTGATAGATTATCATCTCCCAAATATTCAATAATAGTATCCGCTCTTTTTTCATACCTAGTATCATCGTCTATATAATTTATAAAAATATTAGTATTTTGATTTAAATATCTTGATAAACTTCTAAGCTTATAATTTTCGTTAATAATTATCTCAGAAGGGTTGATTTTTTCTATTTGGTCTATGGCTTGCTTTGCAATAAAGTCATCAGAACCTTTAAGTTCTATGGTAAAGATAGCCCCTGTTGATATATCACAATAAGATAAGGATAGTCCAAAATTATTTTGAAAGATAGATAATAAATAATTATTTTCACGATTATCTAGTGACTCCATATCAGTAATAGTGCCTGGAGTTATAACACGAGTTATAGCGCGTTTAACAAGTCCTTTTGCTTGTTTAGGATCTTCTATTTGATCACATAGAGCAACTTTATATCCTTTTTTTACAAGCTTATTTACATAATTATCTATAACATGGTGAGGAACACCACACATTGGGGCTTTTTTTTCATGACCACATTCTTTACCAGTTAAGGTAAGGCCTAAGGCCTTGCTAGTTATAATTGCATCATCAAAAAAAGTTTCGTAAAAATCCCCTACCCTATAAAGTAACAACGCATCTTTAAAATTATTTTTAACATCAACGTAGTGTTTGAGCATTGGTGTTAATTTTTCATATGTAAAATTATCTTTCATTCTTCTATCCCTCTTCTATCTATAATTATACCATAAAAAAAGCCCACCCCTGGGGTGAGCGCTTACTCTATATCTAAGGTCTTTACATTGTTAACCCAAGATGAAGCTGAGTCATCAACAGTATCTACTAATATCATTTTTCCATAGCTAGGGCTAATATCAAATACAGGAGTTCCATCTAATTTATAAACAAGATATACTCTTTCAGGCTCTAGGACTGCTGACATATGGACTTTATTTAGATTACCATCGTTATCCTCTACTAGTAAGAAAGATCTATCTTTTAAGTTTATATTAAGATTTCCTATAATTTTCTCAATGGCTATACCTTCAATAGTAGCTTTTTCTAATCCGTTGTTAAGGTAGACAGACTTTTTTTCTGCTCCTAGATTTCTTATTTCTTTGAGAGTTAGTGAATCTATTTGATTACCTTCGCCTTTTACTATCAGTATCTCATTATCATATTTGGATATCTCTTTTTCTATATTGTATCGTCTAATTAAAAATCCAATTAAAATTACAGCTAATATGCTAATAACTGAAATTATTATCCTATACTTATTCTTTTTTAACTTCTTGTTTACTCTTCTACTATCCATTATCTACCGGTGGAACCAAATCCACCCTCACCCCTATCAGATTCATCTAGGCTATCTACTAGCTCAATTTCAAACTGTTGGTAAGGTTGTATAACTAATTGAGCCAAGCGGTCACCATTTTTTATTATTTGAGTTTCATCTCCATAATTATAAAAGAAAATCATAATTTCACCCCTATAATCAGAGTCAATTACTCCTATAGTATTGGCAAGCATAAGTTTTCTTTTTACTCCTGTAGATGATCGTGGATAGACAGCACCAAAATATCCTTTTGGGATTTGGACCTTAAGTCCAGTATCTATTTTACAAGTTTCTTTTGGTTTTATTTCTATATCTTCTTTATTAGAACAGTATAAATCTATACCAGCAGCCTCAGCTGTAGCGTAAGCTGGTATTTTATTTTCTGTTACTATTTTTAATTTTTCTTTCATTATATCACCTTCACTAAAGATTAATATACCAATTTTTGCCCTAGATTACAAAGGAAAGTATAGTTAATTTAAGAAAAGAGGTAGATATGGATAATATAACTAAAAGATTTTTAAAGTACATTTCATTTGATACTAAAAGTAATCCAGAAAATGGAGAAAAACAAAAACCATCAAGTGCTGGCCAATGGGATTTGGCAAAGGAACTTAAAAAAGAGCTAGAAGACTTAGGACTTACTGCAACTATTAATGATGAGGCTTTTGTATTTTCAGAGATAAAAGCAAATACAGATAAAAACTTACCAAAAGTAGGTTTTATTGCACATATGGATACTTCTCCAGAGATGCCAGGTAAAATTGATGATCCACAAATAATTAATTACAAGGGCGGAGATATCAAACTAAATGATAAGAGATCTATAACTGTAGAAGACTTCCCTATCTTAAAAGATTTAGAAGGTTTAACATTAATTACTACACGCGGAGAAACCCTATTAGGCGCTGATGATAAATCAGGTATAGCTGCAATTATGAATATGGCAGAATACTTTATAAACCATCCAGAAATTGAACATGGTGATATAAAAATTGCCTTTACCCCGGATGAAGAAATAGGTACTGGTGCTGATACCTTTGATGTAGAGACTTTCGGTGCAGATTTTGCCTACACTATTGATGGTGGCTACATTGGCGAATTAGAATACGAAACCTTTAACGGTGCAGGAGCTAAAGTTCATATAACTGGAAAATCCGTCCACCCTGGATCTGCTAAAAATACGATGATTAACTCAACATCAGTTGCCTTTGAATTTGATAGACTATTAGGTGAAGTAAGTCGACCAGAACATACAGAAGGCTATGAAGGATTCTACCACCTAATTTCTATAAATGGTGATATTGAAAATACAAATATGGAATACATTATCCGCCACCATGACAGAGATGAATTTGAAGCTATGAAAAATCAATTTGTAGCTAACAAAGACTATCTAAACAAAAAATACGGTGATATAGTTGATGTTGAAATCAAAGATAGCTACTACAATATGGGTGAAGTTTTAAAAGATAAACCTGAGATAGTTGAATATGCTAAAAAAGCTATGGAGAACTTAGATATAGAACCTATTATAAGTCCTATTCGTGGTGGTACTGATGGATCTAAATTATCTTTTATGGGCTTACCTTGTCCAAATATTTTTGCAGGAGGTTTAAACTTCCACGGAGTCTATGAAATTATACCAATGGAATTTTTACAAAAATCTTCTGAAACTATTATAGAAATAGTAAAAGTGATTGCTAAAGATTGTTAAGTATTATATAATTAGATTGGGTATAATATTACAAAACGTATTATAAAGGAGATTTTTATGACTGACGAAAAAAGATATGAAGAAGACGATAGAAAAATCGAAGATTTAGAAACTGGAAAAGTTGAAGAATCTAGCCAATATGAAGGCGACGAAGAATTAGAAGAAGTTGCTAACAACCTAGATGAAACAGATCGTAGTAGCGATCCTGATGTAAAATACAATACAGATACAGAATACAGAAACACAGATGTTGATGAAGCTGGATACGTTTCTGGACCAACAGCTGAAGGAAGAAGAACAAGAGTAGATGAACTTTCTGAAAATCCTTCTGAAGATGAAGAATAATTAAAACAAAAAGAGCCTTGCGGCTCTTTTTTTATTCGCTAATTACTCTTCTTAGCATATCCCCTTCTTCTAAAGGAAGGTCTATTGTCATATATATTTTTTCTTTAGGTTTATTAGCTACTTCTAGTTCTTCACCTTTTGCATTTCTCATACTAGGAATCTTATATTCGTAAAAGTCTTTAGAATTACCAAATATTTCTATTTCTTCACCAGGGAAAAATCTATTTCTTTGCTCAATTATAGCTTCTTTAGTGTCAGAATTATAAGCTAAAACAGTACCAATAAAATCATATTTTCTTATATATGAGGAATTTTCATAGATTTGATCTTCCCCATCTGGTTTTTTATGGAAGAATCCTTTTGTATAATGTCTATGACTTGCTTTTTGAAGCTCATTAAAGTATTTTTGAACAGTTTCTTCGTTGTAGTTGCCCTCATAGTAAGCATCTATTATTTGCCTATAAGATCTAATTACAGTTGCTACATAAAAGGCTGTTTTCATTCTTCCTTCAATTTTAAAACTATCTATTCCAGCTTCAATCAGTTTATCTAGTTCATCTATTAGACATAAGTCTTTAGAATTCATGATATAAGTACCTGAACCATCTTCTTCTATAGGATAGTATTCTCCAGGTCTATTTTCTTCTTGGATAGAATATTTCCATCTGCAAGCTTGAGAGCAATCTCCCCTATTAGCATCCCTACCTGTCATATAATTGCTTAATAAGCACCTACCAGAATAAGAAATACACATTGCACCGTGAACAAATACTTCTATTTCTAAATCTTTAGGAGTATTATTTCTTATTTCTATAATTTCTTCTAGGGATAGTTCACGAGCTAAGATTACTCTTTTTGCACCCATATTGTACCAGAAATTTACTGTAGCAGAGTTTGTAACTGATGCTTGAGTTGAAACATGAAGATCAATATCTGTTAGTTCTTTTGCTATAGAAAATATACCAGGATCTGAGATAATTAGAGCGTCCACTCCAATCTCATCTAAATATTTTAAGTAATCTTCTATACCAACCATATCTTCATCATGGGGAACAATATTCATAGTAATGTGAACATTCACTCCATTTTCGTGGGCATAGTCCACAGCTTTTTTCATAGCTTCACGATCAAAGTTTTTGGCATTGGCACGTAGTCCAAAGCTATCTCCGGCCATGAATACTGCGTTTGCGCCAAATTTTACGGCTGCTTCTAATCTTTCCATATCCCCAGCGGGGGCAAGTAACTCAACTTTTTTATCTGTCATATTTACTCCTTAATACTTAAAGTTAAACCATCACCTATGGGAATAATTGTGGTTTGAAAATCATTTCTATCCATTACATAGGCTAGGTAATTTCTCAATCTTTTTACGATGGTTATCATGCGTTTATCTACATAATCATCATTTAAAACCATTCCTTTAAATAATACATTATCAGCTATTATTATTCCACCGTCGTTTAATAGCTTTGCAGTTTTTTTGAAATAATCTATATAATGTGCCTTATTGGCATCTATAAAAACAAAATCAAAGCCTTGATTTATATTATTCAAGGCTTTTTGTGCATCATCATTTATTATTTTTATATTAGCATTATATTTTTTGAAATTTTCACAAACTTTATTTGCCGTGCTTTTATCAAGCTCAATAGTTGTTATATCAGCCGTTGTATATTTATCAAAAACAAGGGCTGAATAACCTATAGCTGAGCCTATTTCTAAAATATTCTTAGGTTTTTTACTTATAAGAATGGTTTTTATAAACTCTTTGGTTTCAACATTCATTATAGGGACATTATTAGCCTCAGCATACTCACGTAAGTCCAAAAAATCCCTATCCTCAATTAGTTTTTCTAAATAAAGACTAGTATGAGGATAATTTATATATTTCATTATTTTCCACTTCTGAAATAACTGGTAGGATCATTGGGTCACGTCCTAGTTCATTATATAGGTAAGATTTCAAATCTTCCCTAATTTGGTATTTAATTTGACTTATTGCTCTTATTTCATCTTTTTGACATTTTTCAAATGATCTTACTACTACTTCCTTAGCATTTTCAATTATGTCTTGGTTTTCTTTCACATATACAAAACCACGAGATACTATTTCAGGGCCTGCAAGTAATGTTTGTGTGTTTCTATCAAAGGTAATTGATACAACCATTAGACCATCTTCTGATAAGTGTTTTCTATCTTTTAGGACAATATTTCCTACATCACCTATACCAGAGCCATCAACAAGGACGTTTCCTGCTTGAACTTTACCAACTACATTTGCAGATTTTTTTGTAAATTCTATTATATCTCCATTTTCTAAGATGTGGATATTTTGACTATCCATACCCATGGAAATTGCTAAATCACGGTGGGTGTGTAATTGACGAGCTTCACCGTGGGCAGGAAGTAAAAATCTAGGTGTAGCTAACTGATACATTAATTTTATTTCTTCCTGGCAAGCGTGGCCTGAAGCATGAACTCTTTCTAATGAAGAATATATAATATTAACTCCGATTTCAGTTAATTTATTTATTACATTATTAATAGCTATTTCATTACCTGGTATAGCAGATGATGAAAGGATAACCGTATCAGTTTCGTTTAAGTGAATTTGCTTGTGGTCACGATTTGCCATACGTGTTAGAGCTGATAGTGGCTCACCTTGTGTACCTGTAGATAATACTACAATTTCATCATCAGCATAACTTTTTACATTTTTCATATCAATGATAGTATTATTTTTTACTTTTAAATAACCTAATTCACTTGCGATTTTTACGTTATTTATCATTGATCTACCAGATAAGGCTACTTTTTTATTGTATCTTTCGGCAGCAAATATTATTTGTTGAACCCTGTGTAGGTTTGATGCAAATGTTGCAACAACAATTCTACCAGAAACTTGTCCAAATATTTTTATAAATGTATCGCCAACTTCTTTTTCACTAATAGAATACCCTGGTCTTTCAACATTTGTACTATCACAATATAGGGCTAATAAACCTTTTTTTCCTAGCTCTGCTATTCTTTGGATATCTGTAGGGTCACCATCTATTGGTGTAAAGTCCATTTTAAAGTCACCTGTAAATAAAATAGTTCCTACTGGTGATTTTACTGCAATAGCACATGAATCTGGTATAGAATGGCTTACTCTGATAAATTCTACACTTAATTCACCAACTTTTACCTTGTTATTTACATTTACCATTTTAATTTTATTAGGATTTAAATGGTGTTCTTTAAATTTATTTTCTAAAAGTCCTTTAGTAAGTTTTGAGCAGTATACATTTGTATCTACATTTTTTAGAAAATATGGTATAGCTCCAATGTGGTCTTCATGACCATGGGTTACAAATATACCACCTAATTTCTTTTTGTTTTCTTCTACATAGGTAAAGTCAGGAATAACTATATCTACCCCTAGCATTTCTTCATTAGGGAAAGTTAATCCACAATCTATCATTACCATATCATTGCCGTATTCGACAACTGTACAGTTTTTACCTATTTCTTGTAATCCTCCTAGGGGAATTACTCTTAGCTTCTTATCATTTGACATTTTTACTCCTTATTTGTTTCTGCAATCGGAGCAAATTCCATAAATTCTTAATGAATAGTTATTTAATTCAAAATCATATTCTTCCTTTAGTGAGTCAGCTAATTTTTGCTTTGATAAAAACTCATCTTCTATGATTTTGCCGCAATTAGTACATATCATGTGATCGTGATGATCATTAATAGGATCTATCAGTTCATAGGTGTAAGCCTGGTCAGTAAACTCTTGCTTATTTACTATTCCTAGTTCTTCAAATAAGTTTAAAGTTCTATAAATAGTTGCTATACCTACTTGCTTATTTTCCTGATGTACTTTTGAAAATAACTCTTCTGGTGTAACATGTTTAGAAGAGCTATCTTTTAATACATTAAAAATTATTTCTCTTTGCCTCGTAAACTTTTGATTATTGTCATCAAAAATTTTGCGGATCTCATTAGTTTCCATTACTGTCTTCTTTCATTTCTTCATACAAACTGATGATTTCATCAAGTTCTTCTTGATTATCAATAGATTTAAATACTACTTCATCACCATCATTAATGACTTCCATAATCATTATCAATTCATCATCATACTGTTGTAAGGCACAGTAATTTTTATCATCTACTCCGAAAGTATCTATTATATTAAATTCGACTTCATTATTATCTGCATCATATAAAACAATACTATCCATTCTTTCTCCCATCTAAATATGTTTGTAGAATAAAGCCTGCTGCAATTTTATCAATATGTTCTTTTCTATTTTCTCGTCTAACATCCATATCAATCAAGACTCTTTCTGATTGAAGGGTTGTCATTCTCTCATCTTGGTAGATTATTTCTTTGTCAGTTTGTTTTTTTAATAAATCAACAAAGCTCATAACTTTCATAGACTGTGGTCCTATTGAATTATTCATATTTTTAGGCAGTCCTACTACTACAGTTTCTACATCATATTCATTTATTATTTCAACAAGCCTTTCTATATCTAGACTTGCTTTTTTTCTTTTAATTGTTTCTAGTGGGTTTGCTATCAAAAACATAGGGTCGCTTAAAGCAACCCCTATTGTTTTATCTCCCACATCAAGACCCATTATTCTAGTCATTGATATAATTATTTAATAATTCTTCGATGATTTCGTCACGATCAACTGCACGGATTAATTTACGCGCACCATTATGAGCAGTAATATATGTTGGGTCACCTGATAATAGGTATCCTACAATTTGACTTGATGGCTTATAGCCTTTTTCTTCTAAAGAAGAATAAACAGTTGTTAGTATTTCTCTAATATTTTTTTCGTCTTCTCTTTCTGGTTTGAAAGCTATTGTTTCATTAAAGTCATGTTTTTCAGTCATAATAACTCCTTTAAATGAGCTCATAAGCTTTAGCTAAAGCTTCGTCAACTTTTGAAATATCTTTTCCTCCAGCTTGAGCAAAGTTTTTCTTGCCTCCGCCATTTCCACCTGTTATTTGGCTTATTTGTCTAACAATTTTGCCTGCATCATATTTATCGGTCAGACTATCATCTACGGTTACTGTAAATATTATTTTTTCATCTATAACACTTGCAAAGACTAAAACTAAATTATCATAGCTATTTTTAAGTCTATTTTCATAATCACGAAGCTCATCCATGGATGTATCTTCGAATTTATGAACCAAGAGATTTATATCATCTTTTGCTTTTACACTATTTTCTAGGTCTTTATATACATCTTTATGAGAAGATGACTTTAATCTTTTAATTTCTTCTTTTTGATTCTCTAATTCTTCTTGAAGTGAACTAATCTTTTGAATTATTTGATCTTCCCTAGCATTTAGGCTATTAGCTATTTGAGATAAATCATCTTTTTGATTTTGTAATAACTCATAGACTTTTTTACCTGTTATAGCTTCGATTCTACGTACTCCTGCTGATACAGAAGATTCAGAAACTATTTTAAAAATCAATATATCTGAAGAATAATTTACATGGCATCCACCACATAGTTCCTTAGAATAATCTCCAATAGAAACTACTCTAACATTTTCCTTATACTTATCTTCAAATAGACCAATTGCACCCATCTCTTGGGACTGTTTATAGCTTACAACTTCTTTTTTTACTGGAAGTTGTTCTCTAATTTTTTCATTTATTATATCTTCGATTTTTCTTTTTTGCTCACTTGTTAGTGCTTCATTATAAGTAAAATCAAATCTTAGTTTGTTTGGATCAACTAGAGAACCAGCCTGAGTAATCTCATCACCTAATACATCTCGTAGAGCTTGGTCTAGCAAGTGTGTTGCTGAATGGTTCCTTGTAATATTGTATCTGCGCTCTTGGTCAACTTCAAATGTATATACTTTATCTACACTAATATTTCCTTCTATAACTTCTACAGAATGGAAGTATACATCATTTTTCTTTTGAACATCCGTAACTTTCGCTTTTCCTTCATCATTATAAATAAATCCAGTATCTGCTACTTGTCCACCGCCTTGCGCATAAAATGAAGTCTTATCAGAAACTACTATACCCTTTTCACCCTTATTTATCGATTGAATATTTTCACTTTCATCAAAAATATTTGTAATTTTAGCATCAGTCTTTAGTATTTCATATCCAACAAAGTCTGTTGGGTTTATACCATCTGTAATAATATTATCTAAAGACCAGCCAGAGTCAGACTTACGAGCATTTCGAGCTAAATTTCTTTGATTTTCCATTTCTTCGTTAAATTTGTTTTCATCTAAATCATAATTTTCTTCATTTAAGATTTCTTTTGTAAGATCAAGAGGGAAACCATAAGTGTCGTATAATCTAAATGCTTCGCTACCATCTAGGATAGTTTCATCATTTGCTTTCATATCAGCTATTAAGGAATTTAGTCTTTCAAGACCTGAATCTATAGTTTTTTGGAATCTGTCTTCCTCATCTTTAATAACTTTCAAAATATTATCTTTGTTAAATACTAATTGTTCGTATTCTACCTTATAAGTTTCTATAACTTCTGAAACTATTTGAGATAAAAATTCTCCTTCTATACCTAGAAGTTTACCATGTCTATATGCACGTCTTATAAGTCTTCTTAAAACATAACCACGTTTTTCATTTGAAGGTAGAACTCCATCAGAAACTAAAAATGTCATAGCCTTTGCATGGTCTGCAATAACCCTGATTGAAACATCAGATTTTTTATTGGTTTTGTATTTTACTCCAGACACTTTTTCAATTTCTGAAATAATATCTTGCATAACATCTATTTCAAAAATATTATTTTTTTGCTGGAGTACCATAGCAAGTCTTTCAAGTCCCATTCCTGTATCTATATTTGGATGAGCTAGTGGAGTGTAATTTCCCTCAGCATCTTTATTAAATTGTGTAAATACTAAGTTCCATATTTCCAAAAATCTATCTGAATTATCATTACCAGGAGCATTATCATTTTCATCAATTGCTCTATCAGCTCCTCTATCAACATAGATTTCAGAACAAGGTCCACACGGACCTACTTCTAATTCCCAGAAATTTTCATCTTTATCTTGACGTAAAATTCTATCAGGACTAATTCCTACCTCATCTTTCCAGATATTATAAGCTTCATCATCATCAAGATAAACTGTAACCCATAAATCGTTCTTATCAATTTCTACTATTTTTGTTAGGTATTCATAAGCCCAAGTTATAGCTTCTCTTTTAAAGTAATCGCCAAAAGAGAAATTACCCAGCATCTCAAAATAAGTACCATGACGTTCTGTTTTTCCAACTCTTTCTATATCACCAGTTCTAACACATCTTTGAGATGAGGTAGCCCTATTGTTTTTCATCTTCTTTTCACCAGTAAAATATAATTTTAACGGTGCCATTCCAGCATTTATGAGTAATAATGACTCATCATCTTGTGGGATAAGGGGAAATGAC
Organism: Anaerococcus cruorum; assembly: GCF_046365495.1. Classification (NCBI taxonomy): domain Bacteria; kingdom Bacillati; phylum Bacillota; class Tissierellia; order Tissierellales; family Peptoniphilaceae; genus Anaerococcus; species Anaerococcus cruorum. Next base: position 164,291 of record NZ_JBGMEH010000006.1, read on the forward strand.
TTTAATATTGTATGTCCTTTTTCCTTACCAAAAAAATCTATATATGATTTTCTAATGTCATTCATTCCTAAGTTTTTCATTTTTCTACCTCAACTTTATTATTAATTATTTCATTTAAAGTTATTGAATCTATAGTTTCATTTATTGCTTCATCTATTTTATAAAATGCAAAATATGCATTACATTTATCTACACAATGACCATCAGGATAGCATCCTGTTACATTCCAGTCACCTTCCAGAACTCTTATAACTTCTCCTGCTGTTATATCTTCTGGATTTTTAGTAAGTTTATATCCACCCTTAGGTCCTCTAGTTGATTCAACTAAGTTTTCTTGTTTTAAAACCCTAACTAGTTGTTCCAAATAATTTTCTGAAAGATCTAACTTATCTGAAATTTCTGATACAGGTATATAACCCTTATCTTCATTTTCAGCAAGATAGCATATTGCTCTTAATCCATATCTACTTCTAGTTGATAATTTCATTTAACCACCTATACTGTAATTAACTCTATCATAGCTTGGTAAAATTTTTCACCAATGCCAGTTACATTTTTTATTTCTTCTATAGTCTCAAATTTTTTGCTTTCCCTGTAATCAATAATGGCTTGAGCTCTCTTCTCACCAACATTTGGTAGAGTCATAAGCTCTTCTTTACTAGCAGTATTGATATTTATTTTTCCATTTTCTGATATAGAATCAGGCTTTGAAACGATTTGATTGGCACCTACATTTTCTTGATCTAATATTTCATTTTCACTAGGTATGTAAATCTTCATCTGATCTTCTAGCTTCATGGCCAAGTTTAAAGACTTATTATCGGCATCTGGACTAAGACCTCCAGCTTGTTTAATTAAATCATCAAGCCTATCTCCATCCTCTACCTCATAAACACCCTCTCTATTTATCTGGCCGCTTATATGTACTTTTATCTGATCATTATCATCAGCTATATGATCTTCCGAATCTTTTTCAATCAATGAATCATTATCGGTTTCAAGCAAAGAAACATTATTGTCTAGTAAATTATCATCTTTATCTTTTACAAAATTATTACCTAAGACTAAAGCTAAAGCAACAATAAGGCCAATTATGATTTTATCTTTATTTCTATTTTCCATTATGATACCAGGGTATGATTTATGAAAAGATTACTCTTCCCATAAATCATCTATGCCGTAAAACTCTCGTTGTCGTTGGGTAAAGATGTGAATTATTATATCTCCTGCATCCATTAGTATCCATTCTCCTTCTCTTAGGCCTTCTTTAGATAAAAGAGGAAATTCATTTTTTTCTAACTCTTCTTCTATATAGTCAGCTAGAGCCTTAGTTTGGATAACAGATGTACCTGTAGCAACTACAAATGTATCTGCTACTGATGAATCTTTTAGTTCTATAACATTTACATCTTCTGCTTTTCTATCATCTAAAACTTTTAGTATTAAATCTAATTTATTCATTTTTCTCCTTAATTAAGAAATTTCTTGCATCAATTGTGAGTGGATGAATCAAATTATTATTTTCAATTATATAAGTAATATTGTGATCTAGACTATATAAAATTGCTTGATCAATATCTTTTTTCAATAATTTTCTTATAATATCTACCCCAGGATAGTCCCTGTGTGGCTCAATTGCATCAGCTAGATATATTATTTTTTCTAGCTCACTCATATTTGCTCTCCCTGTGGTATGATATCTGATTGCATCCAATACCTCATTATCATTTATATTATACTCTTTTTTAGCAACCTCTGCTCCCAAAAAAGAATGCAAAACTGCCTTAAACTGAACTTGGTAAGGGTCGATATAATCACCATATAACTGCATATATTTATCTTCATTATATTTTGCGCAATCATGTAAGATAGCTGCAGTTTTTACTTTATCTTCATCAATTTCTGAATTTATTTTAAGAGAGGTTTTCATAACTCTGATACAGTGTTTAAATCTTTTCTCACCAATATCAGCTAAGAGTTTTTCTTGCCATAAATCTAAATTATACATATAAGCCATACTCCTTGATTAATTCACCTACAGAGTCAGGTACCAAGTATTTTATACTCTTATTATTTTTTACCAAATCCCTGATGAGTGTTGAAGAGATATTTATATTTAGATTATCAATTAGATAAATATTTGGATTATCTTTTTTGATAAGGTCTACTTTTTTTATTAAATCACTATCTTCTTCTATACTAGTTCTAGCAAAAACTATAAGATTGTCATTTAAAATTTTCTCATAGTTTCTCCAAGAATCTATAGTCATAAAGGAGTCCTCACCCATGATATAGTAAAATTCATCATCAGGATATTTATTTTTAAAATAATCTAAGGTTTGGTGGGTATATACTACTGAATCATCATCAGATTCAAAGGTAGATAATACTAATTTTTTATTATCTTTTATAGCCTCCTCTACCATTTCAACCCTGATATTTGTAGCAGTCTTTCTTTTATTTTGCTTATGAGGCGGGTTTGAGCTTGGCAATACTATAATTTTATCTAAATCCATAAAATTTAGAGTATTTTCCATAACAATTAAATGACCTATATGGATAGGATCAAAGGTTCCGCCGTAAAGTCCAATTTTCATTTATATGCCTTATAATTCAAACTTATTATTATCGTTTTTTCTGTATATAGTAAATATATTACCCACATGGTTAACGAACTCTGCATCGAGTTTTTCTAAAAGTTCGCTTAATATTTCATCTGGGTCATCCATATTATTATTTAAAATTTTTATTTTTATAAGTTCACGAGCTTCTAAAGCTTCTTCAGTTGCTTTTATAACATCATCAGTCAATGAAAATTTACCGATATTTACAACTGGTTTGTAATCATGACTTTCAGCTTTTAGCTTAGCACGTTGTTTTCCTGTAAGCATAGTTCCTCCTATTCGAAATATTCAAAGACAATATCACCTACGGCGACACTATCCCCTTCTTCAATTCCCATTTCTATAAGTTTATCAAAAACTTCCATTTCTCTTAATTTACTTTCAAAATACATTCTAGAATCATAATCTTCTAAGTTTACTCGCTCTAAAAGATTATCTATTCTCTTACCGTAGACAACATAAATATTATCTTCTTTGGTAAATTGTAAATCATATTCTATTTCTTTATTGTAGAACTCATCTAGGAAGTCATTATCAACTTCTTCTATTAAATCATATTGCTTATCTTCTGTTTCTAATAATAGATTATAAGTTGCATCTAGCAGTTCTTTTATACCATCTGTAGTAGCTGCAGAGATTTTAAATATTTGATAATCATCTTTAAATTCTTTTGTAAATTTAGTAGCATTATCATTAAAATCTAGATCAGTTTTATTTAAAACTACTATCATAGGCTTATCTGCTAATTTTTCATTATATAATTTTAGTTCTTCATTTATTAATCTAAAGTCAGCAACAGGATCACGTCCTTCTATACCGGAAATATCTACTAAATGAACTAGTACCCTACATCTTTCAATATGCTTTAAAAAATCATGACCTAATCCTTGGCCCTCATTAGCCCCTTCTATAAGCCCTGGTATATCTGCAACGATAAATGATCTTTCATTATCTATATTTACAACTCCAAGATTTGGATCAAGGGTTGTAAAATGATAATTCGCAATTTTAGGTTTTGCAGATGTTATTACAGAAATCAGCGTAGACTTACCTACATTTGGTAGACCAACAAGTCCCACATCCGCTAGAACTTTTAGTTCCATTATAAGATCAATCTCTTGACCTTTTTTTCCATTTTCAGCAAATCGTGGTGCTTGACGTATAGAATTTTTAAAATGAACATTACCTCTACCGCCTTTGCCGCCCTTGGCTATTAAAAATTCCTCGTTATCAGTTTTAAAATCTTTAATTATGGTATTACTTTCTGCTTCTCTAAGTATAGTTCCAACTGGCACCTTTAGAACTAAGTCTTCACCTTTTTTACCAAATTTTTTCGATTTACCACCTGGTTGGCCATTTTCTGCCTTATATTTTGTTTTATATTTAAAATCATCTAGGGTAGATAGATTTCTAGTAGCTTTTATTATTATGCTACCTCCATCCCCTCCATCGCCCCCTGCAGGACCTCCAGTTGGTTCATACTTTTCTCGTCTCCAAGCAACAGCTCCATTACCGCCATCACCTGCTTTTAGATTAATTTTTGCAAAGTCTATCATATAAATATCCTTTCATATGAAAAAAAGCCTGCCGAAAAGGCAGGCTTATTAATTTTTAAGCAATATCTTGTTTTGGATAAACAGAAACTTGTTTTCTGTCACGTCCTTTTCTTTCAAATTTTACGATTCCTTCGCAAGATGCGTATAGAGTATCATCTCCACCTTTTTTAACGTTGTTACCAGGGTGGATTTTTGTTCCTCTTTGTCTAACGATAATAGATCCAGCATTTACAAATTGACCATCAGCTCTTTTTGTACCAAGTCTTTTACTTTCTGAATCTCTACCGTTTTTAGAAGAAGATACCCCTTTTTTACTAGAAAATCTTTGTAAGTTAATATTTAAAATCATTTATATCTCCTTATATTATAGTTTTGTAAGCTTCTACAAAGTCACTATAACTTTGCGTTAGTGTCCAAATACCTGTACTAAATGTATTTAAAATTACTTCTGAATCGTGAGATGGATTTTTTACTAATAATTTCATAGTTTCTTCATCATCACTAAATTCTACTTCATAATCATAACTATCAAGAGAATTTACACTTGTATAAGCTAGCATAGACACTGCTGCGCATACTATATCTTTACCATGCTCATCGTAGTCTGCATGGCCAGTAATTTCAAATCCTTTAAGAATGTCTTTATTATAGATTAAATTTACTTTAATCATTAGTTAGCAGAGATGCTATCAATTTTAACTAAAGTATAAGGTTGTCTATGTCCTTGTTTTTTTCTATACATTTTTTTAGGTTTGTATTTGTATACGATAATTTTTTTATCTTTGTTTTGATCTTCTACTGTTGCAGATACTTTTGCGTTTTCTACAGTTGGTGCTCCAACTTTAACGTCGCTATCATTTGCAACTAATAGTACTTCATCAAATTCAACAGTTTCGCCAACTTCGTAAGGAAGTTTTTCAACTCTTACTAAGTCCCCTTCTGATACTTTGTATTGTTTGCCACCTGTTTTTATAATTGCGTACATGGGCTTCCTCCTTGTTCTTAGATTCTCGCCAGGTTAGGTGATCAGTACCTAAACTGAGCGGTTTACCTTTAAATGATACTACTGATAATTGTTTTTGTCAAATAAACTTATATTTCGATAATCTCTATAGTATCTATAGCCTCTTTCACTAATCTATCTATATCTAAGTTACCCTCAGATCTTTCAATATATTTAAGTTTAGGTTTAGTAACTGGCTTATCTGGAGCAAATATTGAACAACAATCATCAAAAGGTTCGATAGATTTTTCATAGGTTCCAATTTCTTTTGATAAATCTACTATATCTTGCTTATCAATAGCAACTAATGGTCTTAAGATAGGAAAATTAGAAGAATCTTCTATAACTGACATTGATTCTAAGGTCTGTGATGCTACTTGACCTAAAGACTCTCCTGTTACAAAGGCTTGATAGCCGTATTTATCCGCAATTTCATTTGAAATTCTCATCATAAATCTTCTAGATAAGATAGTTGTTTCTTCTCTAGGACAATTTGTAGCAATTTCTTTATAAATATTGGAAAGATTTACCGAATAAAATTTAAGCGGTCCAGTATAAGTAGACATTAATTTTGCTAAATCTTCTGCCTTTTGATGGGCTTGTTTAGATGTAAATGGATAAGAATGAAAATGAATAGCATTTACTTTCATTCCTCTTTTTGCCATCATAAATCCTGCTACCGGTGAATCGATACCTCCCGAAAGCAAAAGTAAACCTTGGCCACTACTTCCTATAGGTAATCCTCCTAGACCCTTGTGTCTTTTTGAATAGATATATGCGTTAGATTTTATATCTATATAAACCTTAAAATCTGGATTGTGAATATCTACTGACAAATTATCAAATTCATCTAAGAGATAATCACCAACTAGGTGGTTAAGTTTAGGTGAATCATATTCAAATGACTTATCTACCCTAGTTGTTTGTGATTTAAATGAGTAATCTTTATCAGAGTAGTATTTATTTACTACATATTTAGTAGCTTTTAAAATATCATCTAAATTTTTATCTACTTTATAAACTTCATCAATATATGCTATACCAAATACTTTTTCTATTTCTTTGATAAGTGCATCAAACTTATCTTCGCTAGCTCTTATATAAAGTTTGGCACTTTCTACATAGGTATTTTCGTAGCCAATATCTTTAATATTTGCTATTATATGACTTAAGGCGTTATTAAAAAAAGTTTTTCTATTGGCTCCCTTTAAAAAAAGTTCACCAAAACTTACTGATAGTAGTGCTTCCATTACATTACCCTTCTAATTTCTTCTATAGAGTCTTTTAAAACTCCAATTGTAGTGTCTAGTTCTTCTTTTGTATTTTCACCTGCAAAAGAAAATCTTATAACACCATCGCTATATTTTTCATCCACTCCAAGAGCCTCTAATATTCTATTATTATTTCCTTTTGAGCATGCAGATCCACTGGATACATATATATCCTTATCTTCTAACATATGAAGAAGAACTTCGGATTTTATATTGGCAAATCCAACGCTTAAAACGTATGGAGAATAATCTTGCTCTGGTGTGTTAAACTCATAATCACTAATATTATTTTCAATTAATTTTCTCATATATAAATTTAATTCATTCACATAAGAAAATTCATCAGTATCTATTTGCTCTTTTAAAGCTGTTGCCATAGCGTAAATTGCTGGATGGTTATCAGTACCACTAGAAATTACTTGTTGATGGCCGCCATGAAGGACAGGTTTTATTTTATTTAATATTTCTTTTCTCACATATAAGCCTCCCACCCCCTTTGGTCCGTGGAACTTGTGGGCAGAAAAGCTCATTAAATCTACTTTTAGCTTATTCACATCACAAGATATTTTCCCTAAAGCTTGAGTAGCATCAATATGGAGAACAATATTTTTATTGTAATTTTTAACTATATCACTTATTTTTCTAATATCCTGGATGGTTCCTGTTTCATTATTTGCATAAATAATAGAAACTAATTTTACATCTTGGTTTAATTGATTTCTTAAGTCTTCTAAGTCAATAAAACCATGTCTATCATTTTTTAAGTAGATAACTTCTTTAAAATCATAATTTTTAAAACTATCATATACTGAAGAGTGCTCAATAGATGAAGTAATAGCAACATTATTTTTTCCACTCATTGATGAAATAGCTATATTATTTGCTTCTGTTGCACCCTTGGTAAAATAAATCTCATCTGGATTTGATCCTATTATACTTGCTATAATTTCTCTTGATTCTTTTAAAAGATTGCTGGATTTCATTCCAAAACTATGGATTGATGAAGAGTTAGCAAAAGCTTCATTTTCAGCAATAGCTCTAGCATCTTGAGCCTTTTTGTATATTTTAGTTGTAGCTGCATTATCTAGATAAATCATTTATACACCTCTTATTTATATCCTGATTAACTTAATATCTTTAACTATTATACTATATAAGATAATACTAGTTAGGCAAATCTAGTATAATAAAATTATGATTACTTACAAAAAAAGATATTATCCAGAAAATTTAAATAAAAATGAAATCATACTTGATATAGAAACAACCGGTCTGGATTCTCAGCAAGACCAGCTAGTATTGCTCGGTTTTATAACTTATGAAAATGATAAGTGTTATATAATCCAGTATTTTGCAGAAGATAATAGCGAAGAGCAAAGACTACTAGAAATATATTTAAAAATGATAGAGGATAAAAAAGTTATAACCTACAATGGAGATAAGTTTGATATACCATTTTTAAATATGAGATTGGATTATCATAAACTTTTCCCCGTATTTCCTAAAACCTTGGATATATATAAGTTAATATCAAGACATAGGAAATATTTTGTGTTCGAATCTATGAAACTTATGGATATTGAAAAAAGTATAGGTATTTTTAGAAACGATCCTAGTAGGTATAAGGTTATAAGCAAACTTACCGAGGATATAAAAAAAAGGGATAAGCCAAAGCCTATAATGATTCATAACGAAAATGATATTATAGCTACTGAAAAACTAGCTAATATTGGAGAATATTTTAAAAAAGAACTTTCAATTACACTTGAAAATAATATTATAACATTAGAGTCAGTATGGATTAATAACGACATTTGCCAAGTAAAACTGAGTGGTAAGGAAAAATTTACAGAGTCTTATTTTCAAGCTAACAATTATGAACTAAAAACTACTGATAAAGAAGCAGAAATAAATATTCAAGTCCTTTATGGCAGATTTGATAGTAAAAATGCTGGTCATGTGGCTTTAAATACTTTTGAATTAGAAAATGAAAGCCATATGTCAGTCGATCCCAATCTTTTAATTATTAGAGAAAATTACCTATATAATTACAAAAATATATTAAATTTAAGTAAAAAAATAATTGAGAATCATTTATAGATTCTCAATTTGCCAATCGATGGGCTCTTCGCCTATGGATTTTAAAAAGTTATTTGTTTTAGAAAAGGGCCTAGACCCAAAGAATCCTCTATGTGCTGATAATGGAGAAGGGTGAGTAGATTTTATTATTAAATGATTAAGGTTTGTAATAAATTTTTCTTTTGATTGGGCATTTCTACCCCAAAGGATAAATACTATTGGTTTTTCTCTTTCGTTTAATTTTTTAATAATGTTATCTGTAAGAATTTCCCAGCCAATTTTTTGATGAGAGTTTGCTTCATGAGCTCTTACGGTTAATGAAGTATTTAAAAGTAATACTCCTTGGTCAGCCCATTTTAACAAATTTCCATTATCTGGAATAAATGTTCCTATATCTTCGTGCATTTCCTTATATATATTTTGAAGAGATGGTGGTGTTTTTATTCCTTTTTGTACTGAAAAAGCATAGCCATGAGCTTGCCCTTGGCCATGATATGGATCTTGACCTAGGATTACAACCTTTACATCCTTATAAGGAACAGATTTTAGAGCATTAAATATATCATACATATCAGGATATACTTTATAATTTTTGTATTCTTCTATTAATTTTTTTCTTAAATTTTGATAGTATACCTTATCCCACTGGTCAGCAAGGACTATATCCCAATCATTACCTATATTTACACTCATACCTTTTCACTTTCTTCGAAAAATATCATGTATATAATTAGTAATATACTTCCAACAGTTACAAAAATATCTGCTATGTTAAATACTGGAAAGTTTACAAAGGCAAATTCTATAAAATCTACTACATAACCTTGGAATAATCTATCATAAAAATTACCGATAGCACCAGATATTATCATAGCTAGGGCTATATTTAAAATTTTATTATTAGTCCTATAATTTTTTAGAAAATAATAAACTAGGGCACAAACTATGACTAGGGTTAGAATAATAAAAAATATCTTTCTGTCTTGGAGTATGCCAAAGGCTGCTCCCCTATTTTCTAAATAAGTAAAATTAAATAAAGTCCCATTATAGGGATTTTCTATCAAATTGTTTATAGCATAAGTTTTTGTAAGCCTATCTAGTATTAGACCTAAAACTATAATAATTATGTATGTCATTTTAACTTCCTATATGTAATGTGCATATTACCTTTTTTGCTAGTTCCAGTTATCTCATCAAATATGAAACGCCCTTGTCTTCTTATAGATATCATAGATCCTTCTTTAACCAACTTACTTGGATCAGTTATTATTTCGTAATTCACTTTTACAAACTTTGCTTTTATAATATCTTTGGCCTTAGCGCGTGATGTATTGGTAAATTCTGAAATAATATTATCTAATCTTAACAAAGAAACAAAACCCATGTGGCTAGTAAAATCTGATAATTTTATATCAAGTTTACTATCCTTTTTATCATCAATAGTAATGCCTTGTCTTTTAATCTTAGTGAGATTATACTTAATAAAATTTGCATCTTCTTTTAACACTACAAATTGGCAGGTATTACCATCTATTACTATATCTCCGATAGATTCACGGTTTAAGTTTAAACTCATTAAAGAACCTAATACATCAGGATGACTAAGTCCTTGATGTTTAAATTCTAAAATACTTATATAATTTGTCTCATCTATGGGTTCATAAAAGAAATTGGCGATAAATATTTTGCGTTCAGCTAAATCATTACCGCCTATAAATTTGATATCTATATTATTTTTATTTGCTATAGATTCTATAACTTCTTGCTCAAATGGGTCTAAAAAAAAGCTAGACTCTTCTAAGTTAGTATAATAAGCACGTTCTAAAAAAGAAATAGCTTTTTTTATAGTTGATTTTTTGCTTTTATCGTTTATAAAATCTAAATTATATTCTAAACTCATAAAAAATAAAGATCGATTTTTATCTCGATCTTATAATTGGTTATAATTTCCATCAGAAATTTGTTCTGTAACAGCACTGTCTACTTCTACTCCCCTAGGACTGATTACAAATATACCTTTTGTAACGCGTTCCACAGTACCATCTAGGGCATATACAGCTCCAGATACAAAATCAAATATTCTTTGTCTCATGTCTGCATCAACCATTTCAAGATTTAAAACAACAACTTTTTTATCAAGTATATCATTAATTACACTTGGTGCATCTGTTTCATAATCTAGAGGCTCATGAATAGAAATTCTCATTGAAGATCTCCCTGTAAAATTATTTTCTGTCATACTTACTATATTATCTCCTCTTTTTGATGATCTTTGATAGTTGTTAGTTGATTTATTTGAACTATAAGATTCACTATTATAATTATTTGAATCATAACTATAACTTGTAGATGAGCTAGGAGCTGAATAACTACTCTCATATGTTTTAGAGTTATCATTCTTTTCAATATCATCATCTAATAAACTAGTATAAGCCTCTCTAGATGATGAGTTAGAGTCTATATCTGTTCTATCATCATCGTAGTAAAGCTGCTCTTCATCATAATCATCGTAATTATCGTCAATACCAATAAAATCTTTAAATTTGTCAAACATAATTTTCCCTTTACTATTTTTATTAATTCTATTATAACTTAAAAATATAAAAATATAAAATATGTTTATATTAGAATTCGCTTTTTAAACTTCTACCCATAAGTGATATAACAGAATCAGCAGGATTTTTACCTTCATATAAAACTTTATAAATTTCTAAAGTAATTGGTAAGTCTAAATCATTTTGAGTTGAAAGTTGATATAATGCCTTAGTTGTTGGTATACCTTCTACGACCATATTTATCTCTTTAATAGCATCTTCCATCTTAAAGCCTTGTCCAATTAATAAACCTGTCCTATAATTCCTAGAATTCAGGCTAGTAGAAGTTACTATTAAATCTCCAACTCCAGCTAGCCCATTTATAGTGTTTGGATTTGCATCATATGTTACTAAAAGTTTACTCATTTCGCTAATACCACGAGTAATTACGGCAGCCTTGGTATTATCACCATAACCTAAGCCATCAAGCATTCCTATCCCAAAAGCTAGGGTATTTTTAATAGCTCCACCAAGTTCAACGCCTATTACATCTGTTGAACTATAGACTCTAAACCAGTCGCTGTTAAATATTTTTTGTATTTCTTTTGATAAATCCATATCATTAGATGCCGCTACTACTGCAGTAGGCATTTGTTTTACGACCTCTTCTGCATGAGATGGACCACTTAAAACAGCAAAAGATATATCACTACTAATTTCATCATAAAATATTTCTGAAATTCTTTTATGGGTATCTAGTTCTAACCCTTTAGAAAGATTTATAAAAACATTTTTTTCATTTACAAATGGCTTAAACTGCTTAATAACAGATCTAATGCTTTGGGTAGGTATACCATTAACTATAAATCTATTTTTAAATAGTTCTTCTAAATTATTAGTAGCTCTAATATTTTTTGATAAGTCAAAATCTTTTAAATACTTGCGATTTTTATGATTTTTATTGATATAATCTACATCATCTTTGTTTCTTGCATACATCAAAACTTTATGATTTTCTGCAAGTAAGGATGCTATAGCTGTAGACCAAGATCCTGCCCCTAGAATTGATATTTCCATAATTAAAATATTTTAGACTCCTCATGGTTTATTATTCGTTGAATATTTGCCCTATGCTTATAAATTACCAAACATGCAATAATAATTATTGCATAGTAAATATTAGTTAATCCAAAATAAAAATAACCTGCTATAATGGCACTTGCTGCTGCAAGAATAGATCCTAAAGATACCATCCTACTTGCTAATACTGCTAGTAGAAATATTGCAGCTAATATTAAAATAAATTTAATATCTATATAAATTAGAGCGCCAAATGATGTAGCCACACCCTTGCCGCTTTTAAAATTTAAAAACATACTGTACATGTGTCCTAAGACTACAAATACAAGGCTAACAGCAATACCATCAGATCCCACTACTTTATCAGCTAGAAAAACGGCAATAAATCCTTTTAAGGCATCACAGAAGAGAGTAGCAATGCCTGCTTTTTTTCCAAAGTTTCTAAGCGCATTTGTACTGCCTACATTACCAGACCCTAAAGTTCTGATATCAGTGTTATAGAAATATTTTCCTATAAGATATCCACTAGGAATAGAGCCTAGGATATAGGAAATTATAGCAACCAGAAAAATCATTATTCAGATCCTCTTTCTTTTAGTACAAAACTAAAAGGAACACCAATAAGGTTATAATTTTTCCTAATTTGATTTTCTAAATATCTCATATAAGAAAAGTGCATTAGTTCCCTGTCATTTATTGATAACATAAATTTAGGTGGCGCTGTCCCAACCTGAGACATGTAGTAAATTTTAAGCCTCTTACCCTTATCTTGTGGTGGTTGGTTAAGCATAATTGCATCTTGTAAGATGTTGTTTAAAACTCCAGTAGATATTCTTGTGTGGTAGTTATTATCTACAACTTCTATCATATCTAAGAGATTATCTATTCTTTGATTCTTAAGAACTGATATAAATACTACAGGTGCATATAATGCAAACCCTAGTTTGTTTCTGATATCTGCTTCCATATCTCTCATAGTATTAGTTTCTTTTTCAACTATATCCCATTTATTTACAGCGATAATTATTGCTTTTCTTTGGTTGTGGGCATAGCCTGCGATTTTTGTATCTTGCTCTGTAACACCAACAGTTGCATCTATTAAAAATAAAACTATTTCAGCACTATCCACTGCATCAAAAGTACGTTGATTAGCATAATATTCAATATTTTCTTTTACTTTTGATTTTCTACGAAGTCCTGCTGTATCTATTAGCACATAGTTTTTGTCATTATAAGTCCAGTAAGAGTCAACTGCATCACGGGTAGTACCAGCTAAATTTGTAACAATCATTCTTTCATCATTTAATAATAAGTTTACTAGAGATGATTTACCAGCGTTTGGTTTTCCTATAATAGCAATTCTTGTTTCATCCTCTATTTGGTCATATGCTTCAAAATCTATATTTTCTACTACTTTATCTAATAAATCACCAAGACCCTTACTTTGTTCAGCAGAGATGGTTGCTAAATCATCAAAACCCATAGAATAAAAATCATAAATATGATCTGGTAATTTGTGACTATCAATTTTATTGGCAACGATTATTACTTTTTTATGGTAGCGACGGATTACATCTGCTATTTCTGCATCATAAGGGCTTAGTCCTTCTTTTCCATCTACTACAAAAAGTATTAAATCTGTTTCAAGGAGGGCTTTTTCTACTTGAGATTTGATTTCTTGATTCATCATTTCTTTATTAGAAATATCAAGTCCACCAGTATCTACTAGTAAAAATTCATCTCCCTGCCACTCGACCTTATCTACAATTCTATCACGGGTTACACCACTGACATCCTCTGTTATAGATTTTTTCTTTCCTACAAGTCTATTAAATAATGTTGATTTTCCTACATTAGTTCTACCAACTAACGTTACTATCGGCATAGCCATAATTAATCTCCATACACAGGAAATTTGCTAGTTAATTCTATAACTTCCTTTTTTATTACTTCTAGGTCTTCTTTTCTATCAAGAGTTCTTGAAATAAGCTCTATTATCTTTTTCGACTCTTCTTCCTTCATTCCTCTTGATGTGATAGCAGCTGTACCTATTCTTAAGCCACTAGTCACTTGTGGAGAAAGTTTTTCATTTGGAATAGTATTTTTATTTGTTGTAATATATACTTCATCTAATAAATCTTGAGCCTCTGCACCAGTTATATTTTTATTTGTTAGATCAATTAAAAGTAAGTGATTATCTGTACCATCAGATATCATTTTAAAACCATGCTCTCTTAAGGCCTCTTCCATGGCCTTAGCATTTGCTTTAATTTGTTTAGCGTAATCTTTCCAAGATGGATCTAAGTTTTGCTTAAAACCAAGTGCTTTTGCTAAAATAATATGTTCTAGAGGTCCTCCTTGAGATCCTGGGAAAACTGCCTTATCAATTGCTTTTGCGTATTCTTCTTTACACATTATTATCCCTGATCTTGGTCCTCTTAAAGTTTTGTGAGTGGTTGAGGTAACTACATCACAATGTGGGAATGGATCTGGGTGTTCACCTGCAACGATTAAACCTGCAATGTGAGCCACATCTGCCATTAAAATTGCTCCAACTTCATCAGCTATTTCTCTAAATTTTTTAAAATCTATTTCTCGTGGGTATGCGCTTGCCCCACATACAATTAATTTTGGTTTGATTTCGCGAGCTTTACTTAATACATCGTCATAGTCAATTCTTCCAGTTTCGCTGTCTACTCCATATGCATAAAAATCATAAAGTTTTCCAGAAAAATTTACCTTTGATCCGTGAGTTAAGTGGCCACCTTCAGTAAGATTCATAGCTAATACCTTATCTCCAGGATTTATTAAAGCTGAGTATGCTGCAAAGTTTGCATTAGATCCTGAATGTGGTTGAACATTTGCATGCTCACAGTGGAATAATTCTTTTAAACGATCAATGGCAAGTTGCTCAATCTCATCAATATTTTCACAACCACCATAGTATCTTTTGTTCGGATATCCTTCAGCATATTTATTTGTTAGTATAGTGCCAGCTGCTTCTAGGATATAGGGCTTAACATAATTCTCTGATGCTATAAGTTCAATGTTATCTTCTTGTCTTTTAACTTCTTTTTCTAAAGCTTTGTAAGATTTTTCATCAAAGTCTTTGATCAATGAGTAATTCATTATATTTTCCTCACTTTCATAACTTTATCATTTGCGAGTTTTTTATCTATTCCTTTTATAATCATAAATGATATAGCAAAAAATACTATTATAGATATAAGAGTAAGTAAATTCATATCATATCCGCTATTTTTCAGGAATAAATTTGGTATTATAGCGCCTACAACCATCATGACTACTGGAAGTACATATACATACATAGAATACTTGGTAATATCAGATGAGCGAGTTTCAAGCATAACTTTATCCCCTACCTTTATATCATCAGGAGAAAATAATTCTATAATTGTTTCTTCTTTTTGACCACAAGAGCCCTTGGCTGCACAAGATCCGCATGCTTCATTTCTAGCTACACTAACAGTTAAATGCCCATTTTTATTTTCAAGAACAGTCCCTTGTTTAATCATCGTTGTCATTTATATCACTCCTTACAGTTATCCCAAGCTCATCTAGTGCTTTTGCATCAACAATTGTTGGTGCTTCAGTAAGTGGACATGTAGCTGATTGGGTTTTTGGAAAGGCAATTACATCTTTGATATTATCAGTTTTTGCAAATAACATTAATAGTCTATCTAGACCGTAAGCAAGACCTGCATGTGGTGGTGTACCATACGATAATGCTTCAATAAAGAATCCAAATTTATTTTGTATATCTTCTTCTGTTAGATTTAATGCTTCAAAGATTTCCTTTTGTAGGTCTGAATTATTTATTCTAACTGATCCACCGCCCATTTCATCACCATTTATTACAATATCATAAGCTTGTGTTCTAACCTTTTCTGGATGAGTTTTTAAAAGTGGAATATCATCTTCATTTGGCATGGTAAATGGATGGTGTTGGGAGACGTATCTATCTTCCTCTTCGTTGTATTCAAACATTGGAAAGTTTACTACCCATGTTAAGGCATATTCTTTTTCGTAAAGATTATTATCTTTTGCAACTTTATTTCTTAAAGCTCCAAGCCCTTCTAAAACTTTTTTATTCTTATCAGCAGCAATTAAGATAAGGTCATTATTTTCAATTTCTAATTTTTCTACCATATTATTTAAAATATCATCTGTTAAGAATTTGCTGATAGATGAATTTACTTCTTCACCATATTTGATATAAGAAAGTCCACCTAGACCATAGTGTTTAACAAAGTCTGTTAATTTATCTAATTGTTTTCTAGAATATTTATCTGCTAGGTTTTTAAAGTTAATTGCTCTTACTGAACTTCCTTCAGATGTATTGTTTGCAAATACTTTAAAGTCGCTATCTTTCCAGATTTCAGAAATATTTTCAATTTTGTAACCAAATCTTAAGTCTGGTTTATCAGACCCATATGATTCCATTGCTTCACTATAATCCATTCTTGGAATTGGAAGAGTCAAATCATAATCTGTATATTTATCAAATAATTCTTTAATAAGACCTTCATTTACCGCAATTACATCATCTTGGCTAGCAAAGGATAATTCCATATCTAATTGAGTAAATTCTGGTTGACGATTAGCTCTTAAGTCCTCATCTCTAAAGCATTTTACAACTTGGAAATATCTGTCTAATGAACCAATCATTAAAATTTGTTTTAAAAGTTGTGGTGATTGAGGTAGAGCATAGAATTCACCTTGATTAATTCTAGATGGTACAAGATAGTCTCTTGCCCCTTCAGGAGTTGGTTTTGTTAAAAATGGAGTTTCTACTTCTGTAAAGTCATTGTTATACATATATTCTCTTATAGTACGAACAATATCAGATCTAAGTTTTAGATTTTTTTGAACAGAAGCCTTTCTCATATCAAGGTATCTATATTTTAATTTTAAATTTTCTGCTACATCATCATCATCTTTTATGTAGATTGGTGGTGTGTTTGCCTTATCTAGGATATTTATTTTTTTAGCAACAATTTCTATATCACCTGTCGGCATATCTGGGTTTTTAGATTCTCTTTCTCTAACTGATCCTTTTACTTCAACTACATATTCTTGACCTAAGTGGCTAGCTAATTCGTGATTATCTTTATCTTCTTCACGAACTACTATTTGGGTTATGCCTGTTTTATCTCTTAAATCAAAAAATACTAGAGAACCTAAGTTTCTTTTTTTTGCCACCCACCCCATAAGGACTACTTCTTCACCAATATTTTCACTTCTTAATTCGCCACACATATGGCTTCTTTTAAATTCCATCTTATCTCCTTACATTAAAAATGGATTATTATTAAACTCATAATCCAAAGTTGTTTTTTCTCCATGACCTGGATATACTTCCATATTTGAATCTAATACCCTATACTTCTCATTTATTGAATTTATGATAGTATCATAATCTCCTCCAGGAAAGTCTGTTCTTCCTATGGATAATTTAAATAAAGTATCTCCAGAAAATAGAACATTACCTACAATATAACTTATAGAATCTAAGCTATGACCTGGTGTTTTTATTGCCTTTATATTAAAATTCGTGATTATTTCATCATCATTTAAATATCTATCAATTGGCACATATAAATCATCATAATCATAAGCCAGATTATAATTTTTATCATTAGCTATATCAATAGCTTCACTTGAAGCATACACATCTACATCATATAAGTTTTTATAGTATTCAAGTCCTAGGACATGATCGAAATGGGTGTGAGTTTGTAGGATAAAGTCAATTTTGATACCATTATCTTTTATATAATCAGTTACCAAATGACTTTTTTCTACTGCATCTATGATAAACCCATGACCATTTTCGCTTACTACATAAAGATTTGTCATGACAGGACCTATGGTAAATCTTTTAATTTCCAATTATAGAATCCTTTCACTATCAATTAAAATTGTAGTCGGTCCATCATTTATTAGACCTACCTCCATATGGGTTTGAAACTTACCAGTTTCTACCTCAAAACCATCTTCTATAAGCTCATCTTTCATTATTTCATAAAATTCATTAGCCTTATCTGGCCTTGCTGCTTCTATAAATGATGGTCTATTACCCTTTCTTACATCTCCAAAAAGGGTAAATTGGGAAACTAGAAGTATTTTTCCTCCCACATCTGCTATTGATAGGTTCATCTTTCCATCTTCATCTTCAAAAATTCTAAGTTTTTCAATTTTTTTCTTTACATAGGCAAGGTCTTCCATTGTGTCTGTATCCTTTATACCTAGTAAAACTAAAAATCCCCTATCAATTCTTGAAATTTCTTCGTTATCTACTACTACATTTGCATTTTTTACTTGTTGTATTACTGCTCTCATTAATTATTTATCCTATACACACTAAAAACTGTACTTAGTGATTTTAACTTCGCCATAACATCATCTAACTGGTCTAAGCTATTAACTTCAACAGTTAAATCAATAAGTCCCTCTTGATTTTCATTAAGCCTAGCATTCATACCAGCTATATTTACATTAACTGTGGATATCATTTTTGTAATATCATAAATTACTGATGGTGAATTTGCTACAGTTATTTGAATTTTAACCGGGAACTTATCAGTTGTCTCATTTTGCCAGTAAACATCGATTAGTCTTTCTGGAGCGTGGTTATTAATAATATTTGGGCAAGATTTTGTATGAACTGATATGCCATTTCCTTTTGTAATAAATCCTATAATAGGATCGCCAGGAATAGGTGTACAACATTTAGCAAATTTTACTTCAATATCATCATCAAAGTCACTTACCCTAACCTCGCCTTTGGAAGAGACTGGTTTCTTTTCCTTATTTACTATTTCAATTGGTTCATTTATAGATTTTTGCTTTTCTTCAAGTTCATTTTCTCTTTTTATGAGCTTTTGAATAATTTGCTCACTAGTTATTCTACCGTAACCAACTGCTGCATACATCTCATCTTGGGTTGGAAAACCTAATTCATTGGCAATTTCATCTACCCATTCATCCTTAAGTAGGGATTTATAACCTTCCCTGTGTTTTTTAATATCACGGATGATTTGATTTTTACCAAGCTCAATATTTTCTTCTTTACCATTTTTCTTAAAGAATTGCTTAATTTTATTCTTAGCTTGGTTACTTTTTACAATGTTTAGCCAATCTTTACTAGGTCCTGCAGAATTTTTACTGGTAAGTATTTCTATTACATCCCCAGTTTTAAGTTTTTGTGTAATTGGTACTATAGAGCCATTTACTTTCGCCCCTATACATTTATTCCCCACTTCTGTATGGACTTTATAAGCAAAATCTATGGCACAAGAACCTATTGGTAGGGAATAAATTTCGCCAGCTGGAGAGTAAACGTAAATTTCTCTTGAGAAAAAATCTGTTTTTAGAGTTTCCATAAACTCTTTACTATCTGAGTCCGCCCCACCTTCGTTTTGCCATTCCATAATACGGCGTAAAAATTCCATGGCATCATCAAAATCTGATCCCTTAGTATTATTTTCTTTATATCTCCAGTGGGCTGCTACCCCGTATTCACACTCTTTGTGCATTTGACGAGTACGAATTTGTACCTCAAATGGCCTAGAGTCTTCTCCAAACACAGTAGTATGAAGTGACCTATATCCATTTGGTTTTGGTTGACCAATATAATCTTTTATCCTATTTGGTATAGGTCTCCACAAAGAGTGGACTTTTCCTAAAACTTCATAGCACTCAGCAATTGTATCTACCAAAACTCTTACAGCTGTAAGGTCATATATTTCCTCAAAGACGATATTATTTCGCTTCATCTTCTTATAGATAGAGTAAAGAGATTTTGGTCTACCACTTATTTCAAAATTGATATTACTATCTTTTAAGGAATCTGTAAGTGTTTCTATTATTTCATTTATATATGCTTCTCTCTCCCTACGTTTTTGAGAAACCATTTCTGCTAGTTCATAATATCTTTCTGGGTCTTGGTACCTAAAACATAGGTCTTCAAGTTCCCATTTTATAGAGTATATTCCGAGCCTATGAGCAAGGGGTACATAGATTTCAAGAGTTTCTGTTGCTGTCTGCACTTGTTTTTCGCGTGTCTTATATTCCAAAGTACGCATATTGTGAAGTCTATCAGCAAGTTTTATAAGGACAACTCTTACATCGTTAGACATGGCCATAACCATTTTTCTGATGTTTTCTGCTTGCTTTTCTTCTCTTGAGCTATAGTTTAAGTTTTTTAGTTTAGTTACTCCATCTACTAGAAATGTTATCTCATGACCAAATTTTTCTTCCATTTGCTCATAAGTTATAGATGTATCTTCTAAAACATCATGCATAAGACCTGCACATATAGTTTGATCATCTAGTTTCATATTTGAAAGGGTTTCTGCTACTGCAATAGGGTGGATAAAATAATCCTCACCAGAGTTTCTCTTTTGTCCCCTATGGTTAACTTCACCAAAGTAATAGGCTTTTTTTATCAAATCCATATCAGCTTTAGGATTGTTTTTTAGGATTATATCTTTAAATTTTTCATATTCTTTATTAAAATCTGTTGCCATTTTTACCTCATCTTATATCAATAAGTTTTAACTGAAGGTTTCTATTGCCTCTAAACTCATTTATATCTGGGTAATAGACCACATCAATTTTCTTTCCTTCAATATTTCCATTAAATTTATCACGCAGATAATTATAATCATCCACTGCATTAAATTTAATAGCGTTTACATAAACTCCATTTTTATGGAGGGATAACTTCATAGTTTTTTTATCTTTACCAATCATAGCTACTTGGGCTATATCTACATTTTTATCAGCAAAAATTGGCTTTTCAAAATCTTTTCCAAAGGGCTCTAGCTTATTTAAGCTTTCTGCAAACTCTAAGGACAATCTTGAAATATCAATAGCCTTATCAATATTTATAGTTTTTTGCTTTTGACTATCTGTTAGCTTTGAGTTTTCATTTAAAAACTTTCTTAGCTCATCAATTTTTGCCGTTTTTATAGATAAGCCACAAGCCATAGGGTGACCGCCAAATGATTCTAAGTTTTCCTTATATTTTAAAACCTCTTGGTAGATATTGTAAGTTTCTATAGACCTACCAGATCCCTTAGCTATTCCCTCAGTATTTGAATCAGTAAGAATTATAGTTGGCCTATAATATTTTTCTTTTATACGACCTGCTACGATACCACAAATAGATTCATTAATTGATGGTTCATAAACTACTATTACATCATCATCGTAGAATTTGTTTTCTTCAATGATTGCTACACACTTATCTAAGCCCTCTTGGGTAAGTTTTTTTCGTTCATTATTTAATTCAACTAATTCTTTGGCAAGTTCATAAATTCTATCTATATCTTCTTCCATAAGTAACTCTATGGCCATTTTTGCAGAAGAAAGCCTACCTGTTGCATTCATAGTTGGTCCTAAAATAAAACCTAGGGTGTAAACATCAATTTCCTTTGTCCAAGAACTTTCTTCTAAGACAGCCTTTATTCCAAGTTTTTCAGTATAATTTAGTCTTTTTATTCCCTCAATAACAAATATGCGATTTTCATCTGTAAGAGAAACTATATCACAAACTGTTCCCATAGCTACATATTCTAATAGGCCATAGAGGTATTCGTAGTCCCCATCAAGTTTTTGAAATAGTGCTGTTATTAACTTAAAACAAACAGCTGCCCCACATAGGTCTGTAAATGGATAATCTTGGTCAATTCGTTTTGGATTTATAACTGCATCCGCTTCTGGTAATACTTGCTTGGTCCATTCACCATTATTTGAGGTTTCGATCTCGTGGTGGTCAGTTACAATTACATTTAGACCGGCAGTTTTTAATTCTTTTACCTGGTCAAAACCTGTGATTCCATTGTCACAAGTAATTATAAGACTAACTTTATCAGTAATAGCTTTTTCAACCATGCCAGTTGATATACCATAACCTTCCTTTACTCTTTGTGGAATATCATAGCTTATGTTGTCATAATAAAAAAGCAAGCCATCTAATAAGGTCATAACTGATGCTATACCATCTTGGTCATAGTCACCAAATATCCTTATTTCTCCACCTTTTTTCATAGTTTCAATAATAAGATTAGTAGCCTTATCCATATCTTTTAATAAAAATGGGTCATGCAATTTATCAAGACTAGGATTTAAAAACATATCTACCGTTTGTTCACCTATTATATCTCTATTTGCTAAAATCAAAGCTTCTAGCTTTGAAATATTATTATATTTTAAGTTATTTAAGTAATTTTCTTTTTTATTATATATAAACCAATTGCTCATTGCATCACCCTTCCTAATAGCAAAATTATACCATTTTTTAACTTTTTATAAAACAAAAGAGGCATCCTATGCCCCTTAAGAAATTATATTTTCAATTTCAGATTTTTTTATTTTTAGCTTACTTATACTATCATAGTCACCGGATAAAATTGTAACTACTTCTCCATCTATATCAGTAACTTCACCAATGATACCAGAAAAAGTTGTTATTTTGGAACCTATTTCAAGATTTTCATAAACATATTCTCTATTTTTTCTATGTTTTATGTCATCTTTGATAGATTTTTCATAAAATCCAAATAAGAGAATGATTAATATTATATATTCTAGTCTCATTAATAGCCGTATTTACTATAAAATTCTTCTTTATATTCTAAGAACCTATCTTCCATAATGGCTTGTCTAATGTTTTCGCACATTTTTAGCAAGAAATATAAGTTGTGGTAGGTTAGTAGTCTAGCACCTAAGATTTCATTTACATTTACTAAATGTCTGATATAAGCTCTAGAGTAATTTCTACATGTATAGCAGTCACATTCATGGTCAAGTGGCGAGAAATCTTCTTTATAAGCTGCATTTCTTACTACTAATCTGCCGTGAGAAGTCAAAGCAGTACCATTTCTTGCAATTCTAGTAGGCAACACACAATCTGCCATATCAATTCCTGCTTCAAATGATTCAAATAGATAATCTGGTGTTCCAACTCCCATATTGTATCTTGGCTTATCATAAGGAAGGAGAGGAGTAGTAAAGTTTAAAATATCAATCATTTCTTCTTTTGTTTCCCCAACGGAAAGTCCACCTATAGAAAATCCATCAAAATCCATAGCGGTTGTTTCTATAGCAGATTTTTCTCTTAAATCCTTATACAATCCACCTTGAACTATTCCAAATAAAGATTGGTCTGGATGTGAATGTTCTTTATGGTAATCTAGACCTCTTTTTGCCCAACGGATTGTTCTCTCCATTGATTGTTTTACATAATCGTAATCAGCTGGAGCTTCTACACACTCATCAAAACTCATCATTATATCAGAGTGGATATCATTTTGGATAGAGATTGCTTTTTCAGGCGTAAAGAATTGTTTTGAACCATCTATATGAGATCTAAACTCAACTCCATTTTCATTTATTTTCCTACGTTCTGCTAGAGAAAATACTTGAAAACCACCACTATCTGTAAGAATTGGCTTATCCCAATTCATAAATTTATGAAGACCACCTGCTTGTTTCATAATATCCATACCAGGTTTTAAGTATAAATGGTAGGTGTTTCCTAAAATGATTTTTGCACCCATTTGATCTAGCTCTTCTACTGTCATTGATTTTACAGTTCCAAGGGTGCCTACAGGCATAAAAATAGGTGTAGGAATATCTCCATGAGCAGTATGGATTACTCCTACCCTAGCGTTTGAATTTTTATCTTTTTTTATAACTTCAAATGTTAATCCCAAAATGTCTCCTTAATGAATAAACATAGCGTCGCCAAAGCTAAAGAACCTGTATTTTTCTTTAACAGCATAGTTATAGGTATTTAAAATCATATCTTTAGAGGTAAAGGCTGCTACTAGCATAACTAAAGTTGATTTTGGCAAGTGGAAATTTGTTATGAATGCATCCACAACCTTATATTCAAAACTAGGATAGATAAAAATATCTGTCCAACCAGAGTCTGCTGTAACTTTGCCTTTGTTTTTATAAACTGTTTCTAAGGTTCTAATTGTTGTGGTTCCTGTTGCAATTACCCTTTTACCATTAGCACGAGCTTCATTTATAATATCAGCAGTTTCTTGACTTATATTATAAAATTCGCTATGCATTTTATGGTCATTTACATCATCTACGCTTACTGGCCTAAAAGTACCCAGACCCACATTTAATGTAAGATAGGCTAACTTTATGCCCTTTTTTTCAATTTCAGCTAATAATTCTTTGGTAAAGTGTAACCCTGCAGTGGGTGCTGCAACTGATCCTGGATTTTTTGAATAAACTGTTTGGTATTCTTCCGGCTCGTCTAGTTCTTCTTTAATATATGGTGGAAGCGGCATATTTCCAAGTTTATCTAAGATTTCATTAAATATTCCCTCATAGAAAAACTCTATTATTCTATTGCCATCTTCCTTTATATCCTTTACTTCAGCTGATAATTCATCAGAAAATATTATTTTTGTACCTATTTTCATTTTTTTACCAGGTCGTACTAAACATTCCCATGTTTTGCCTTTGGTATTATGCAGTAAAAATACTTCTATCGATTCTTCTTTGTCCTGTCTATGGCCAAAAAGTCTAGCTGGTATTACCCTAGTATCATTCATTACTAAAACATCGCCAGGATTTAAGTAATCAATAATATCATAAAAATATTTATCTTCTAGTTCTCCATTTTTCTTATCTAATACCAACATCCTAGCATGGTCCCTTTTTTCTGCTGGATGTTGAGCTATAAGTTCTTCTGGTAAATAATAATCAAAATCGTCTGTTTTCATCTATTCCTCGTATACTAATCCATAGTGTTCATAGGCTTTTCTTGTAAGAACACGGCCTCTAGGTGTTCTTGATAAAAATCCTATTTGTAATAAATATGGTTCATAAACATCTTCTATAGTTACATTTTCTATACCGGTTGATGCTGCTATTGTATCAATACCTACTGGGCCTCCATCAAAGTTTTGATACATGGTCATTACAATTTTCTTATCCATAGTATCTAGACCCATGTCATCTATTTCAAGTAAGTTTAGACCTTCTTTACTTGTTTGCCAGTCTATCTTACTTTCTTTTCTAACAATAGCATAATCACGGACTCTTTTTAAAAGTCTATTAGCTATCCTTGGAGTCCCCCTAGATCTTTTTGCTATTTCATAAGCACCCTCATCATCTATTTCTATATCTAAAATGCTAGCAGATCTTTTTATAATTGTTGTTAAATCATCTGCATCATATAAGTTTAATGAAAGTAAAACACCAAACCTATCACGTAAAGGTGCTGATAATTGGCCAGCTCTTGTTGTGGCCCCTACTAGGGTAAACTTTTCTAGGTCTATTCTTATCGATTGGGCATTAGGTCCCTTTCCAACAATTATGTCTAAAACAAAGTCTTCCATAGCAGAATATAATATTTCTTCTACAGATCGATTTATTCTGTGAATTTCATCAATAAATAAAACATCACCATGTTGAAGATTTGTAAGGATACTTGCAAGATCTGATGGACGTTCTATAGCTGGTCCACTTGTTACTCTAAGATTTACTCCAAGTTCATTAGCAATTATAGAAGAAAGTGTAGTCTTACCAAGACCAGGAGGGCCTTGTAAAAGTACATGGTCTAGTGGATCTTTTCTTGATAAGGAAGACTCAATAAAAATTTCTAATTTTTCTTTTACCTTATCTTGACCAATATAATCCTTTAACCATTTAGGTCTTATGGAATTTTCATTAGTTAAATCTTCTTTTAATTCGTTAGATCCAACTATTCTTTCATTTTCATCATACATACATTGCCCCTATATAAGTCTTTTTAAACTTTCTTTAATTAAATCTTCTAGTGATAAGTCCATATCTTTAAGTTCATTTAATACATTTGAAATATCGTTTTGAGCATAGCCAAGGTTTAATAAAGCTTCTTTTGCTACATCCATATCTTCATTTTTAGGAAGTGGAGCTGATGTACTTATCTTATCTGCCATAGGCATAAGTTTTACCTTATCCATGAGTTCTAAGATAATTCTGCTTGCAGTTTTCTTACCTACTCCTTTAGCCTTGGTAAGAGCGTCTATATCATTATTTGCAATTGAAAGTTTTATTTCCTCTACACCAAGTGAAGATAAGATTGTAATAGCATTTTTTGGTCCTATAGAAGAAACGGATGTTAATAATAAAAACATTTCTAGTTCTTCTTTTGAATAAAAACCATAAAGGCTCATATCATCTTCCCTAACTTGCAAAGACGTATATATCTTATATTCATTATTTAATTCTATTAGTGCAAGAGTTGATAAAGAAGTTTTAATTTGATAACCCATATTGTTATTTTCGATTATGAAATCTTCTTCATTTATAGCTCTTACATCACCTATAATATACGAAATCATTAATTCATCCTAAAATTTTCTTTAAATCGTTGGCTTAAAGCATGACAAAGAGCAACAGAAAGTGCATCTGCTGCATCATCAGGCTTTGGTATTTCTTTTAAATTTAATAATGTTGTAACTGTTTTTTGCATCTGGCTTTTAGTAGCCCTTCCATAGCCTGTAATAGCTTGTTTTATTTGTAGGGGTGTATATTCATAAATTGGTAAATTATTTCTCTGTGCACATAATACTTGTATGCCCCTAGCATGGCCTACTGTTATGGCTGTCTTTACATTTTGATTAAAAAATAGTTCTTCTATAGCATATTCATCTGGCTTAAACTCGCTTATAATTTCATTGAGATTTTCATATAAAATTTCTAATCTTTCTGGAGTTTTTGTCTTGCTAGATGTTGTAATTACACCATTTTCTATTACTTTAACCTTGTTTCCATCAAAATCAACCACGCCATAACCCATGATTGCAATTCCTGGATCTATTCCTAATATTCTCATAATTTTTAAAATAAAAAGAGCTTATATAAGCTCTTATTGATATCTTTCTAATACTTCTCTTAACAATCCTCTAAAATAATATTCCGCATAAATGTCTACAATGGATTTGTAAAGATATGATTGACTCTTTTCATATATTTTTTTAGTCTGACTAATAGTAATATCATCTGTGTATATATTACTAGTATCAAACCTTAACTGTTTGTGGGTAGTTTGATCTAAGGTGTAAACTTTAGATTTTACTTTTAAATCACAATAAATACCCATATTTTCTTTTAATTTTGATACTAAATGCTTATCATCGTAGATATTTTCTTTGTATTTATTACCTAAGTCTATGAGTTTTGGATTGTTTTTATTGATAG
This sequence comes from Anaerococcus cruorum, assembly GCF_046365495.1. Taxonomy (NCBI): domain Bacteria; kingdom Bacillati; phylum Bacillota; class Tissierellia; order Tissierellales; family Peptoniphilaceae; genus Anaerococcus; species Anaerococcus cruorum. The sequence continues at coordinate 191,678 of NZ_JBGMEH010000006.1, forward strand.
TTGGATACATATTCTCCATTAAGAACCTGACACCTAGTTCATTTATTATGTCACATTCTAAATCATCTATCATTTTTTTATCTTTAAAGGCCCTATATTGAGCTTTTACTGATATCCAAAATTCATATCTATTTAAGTCATCTGTAATAAGACTTTCTAAAGTTAAAATAATTTGATCTATGTCACTTAAATTCCAAAAGTATTTTTTAAGATTTTTCATAACATAGTCTTTTACGTAATAATCATTTTTAGAAAATTTTACAAAATTCTTATCATATAACAAAGACATAAGTGTGTTAAATGAATATATATCTTCATTTATTAAAAAATTATATTCAAGTTTTTCAATTATAGGATATTGTTCATTTACTTCTGCCTTCATTACCTTACCTCGTATTACTATTCTACCATAACTAGCCTTAAAATTATTTAGAAATATTTGCTCTGGGAATAAAAAAAACTAAATTATTAGCATAAATATGCTTTATAAACTTATGTTTGCATATTTAACTTACAATTTAGCCTATAACATTTTCAAAATAAAATTTTATTCATCAAAATTTTTAAAACTTTTTAAAATTTGCCTTCATATCATTGAGCCTAAAACTATAATTTACATCTTTTCTTTCTATATCAATTACAGTTTTTTCTCTTAACTCACTATCAGTATATAGTTTGTCAATTAGCTCAAAGGACGGATTAATAGCGTGTGGATGTCCCACCAATTGGAACATACTAATATCCCCGTTAGTATCCCCATAAGCATAAGAATTATCTAAATCTATATTATACTTCTTTGCTAAATCCATTACAGCCCCAAGCTTACTTCTATTATCCCACATAGGTGTAACTTTTCCTGTAAACAAATTAGCATTATCAAATTCATAAATTGTTGATATACTCTCATCTGCTCCATATATTTGACCAAAATGTTCTACCAAAAACATAGGAGAACCGGATATAAAAAATATTTTATATCCATTTTTTTTATGAAATTCTACCGCCCTTCTAGTTATCCTGTATACTTTGTTTTTATTTTGTTCGATAACTATATCTGAGTATTTATCAATAGTTTCCTTATCTATTCCAGCTAGTTTTTGCTGATAGACTAAAGATGCTTTATCTAGATAATCTTCATAGGCACCTAATCTGTTTTGATATTTGCTATAGAGTGGACCTATTTCATTTTTCCAAGCATCCTCATCTATAACTCCATCTGCAGTTAATAGTAAAAAATGCTCTATTAGTAAACTATTTCTAAAAAGTGTTCCGTCTATATCAAAAAATGCTGCTTTTTGCATAAAAATCACCTTTATTTAATCCTCAGACTCAAAAACTATGACATCTTCAGTCTTAGTTTTCTTATTAGCTTTTATCTCTTCATTAGGATTTGCTTTTATCTTTTTTGTGTAATATTTACTACTAGTTTCTTTCTTATTACGTTTTTTGCTAGGTTTTTTAGCCACTCTGATATTATCACTAGATTTTTTTGATTTTCTTTTAACATCTATTCTAGTTTTTTGGGCGACAGGTTGACCCTCGTTAGCTGCTACTGCTAGATCTGTATTTTTAATAGATTTTACTAAATCTATAATAAAACATGTAAACAAGCCAACTAAAGCACTAGTTCCTAAAAATACTGATATCCAAGTTAAATCTAATCCTCTTGGAGTAGTAAAAATATTAAGTGAATATATTAAAAGTAATATCGCACCAATTCCTAAAGCAATAGAAGGAAAAAATTTAATAATTTTTCGCTTAGCTAAGAAATGAATAAGGACTGTTATGATAATATTCATCACTACCACTACGGGTAATATATTTAATTTCGATGAATACTGGGCGATAAGATTAATTAATCCAGTCATTAGAACTCCTTATTTGTTTTAATTCTTTTTAAATCATAAGAATTACCGTTTATATCCAAGATAAAAAATCCTGGATTATTGTCTCTAGGCATGCTAACAGAGCCAGGATTTATAATTCTTATATTATCTTCAACTATATTTAAAGTTTTATGTGTGTGTCCATGGATAACTATATCGCAAGATAAATCCTTGGCACGTTTTAATATTTCATCATATCCATAATGTACACCATATATATGACCATGGGTTAAGAATATCTTTATACCTTCTACTTCTACTATTTTTTCTAAAGGTGCTTTAGTGGAGTAGTCATTATTTCCTTTTACAAATTCATAATTAATCCCGGTTTCATAATGGATATTTTCTACATCATTTGCCCCATCTCCAGCATGGAGAAGTAATTTTATATCATCATTTTCTAAAATATAATCACTTATTTTAGAATAAATTCCGTGGGTATCACTTGTGATTAAAATTTTCATAAAGATAATCCAGACAAGTATTTTTTGAATTCTTCAAGGGCTGTTCCCCTATGTGATATTTCATTTATTTCTTCTTTGCTCATTTGACCTAGAGTCTTTGATGATTTTTCTGGTAAAAATATTTGATCATAACCAAAGTCATAGTCTCCGGCTTCTTTTTTTGTAATTACCCCAGGAAGTCTACCATAAAAATAATGGTCTACTCCTGCTTCATCTATAAAACATAGGCAGGTTTCAAAATATGCGCTTCGATTTTCTTTATCTTCTAATTCTTTTAATAGTTTTTCTCTATTATCTTTATAAGTAGGATTTTCACTAGCATATCTATGGGAATGCACTCCAGGATTACCATTTAAAGCTTCTACAAATAATCCAGTATCATCTGCAATTGTTGGCTTATTTATTATATCAAAAAGAGCTTTTGCTTTTTTATAAGCATTGCCCTTTAAATCTGGTGCATCTTCTTCTACTTCAAAATTTTCTATTTCAAAATCCCCAGGTGTTTTTACATCTAAATTTCCTAGGATTAATTTAACTTGTTTTACTTTATCTTTATTTCCGCTTGCAAATACTATTTCCATATTCTCTCCTAGAAATATGATATCATTTTACAAAAACTCTTTCAATAAATTAATTTTCATCAACTATCTCATTTGATGAGCTAAAAGTTTCTTCTAAGCTTTCAACATTTGTACCATTTTGCTGGTCTAATCCTATAATTGATGTAGGATTTGAAGTTTGTATTGAAAAGAATGGTTTTTTATCAATAACTCCATCACTAATTTTGTGAAATAAAATTTCATCTGCAGTTTGTATTATTAAATAGTTAGAATTTTGTATAACAAAATAATCTTTTTCTTGAGTATTTATATTTCTAACCTGATCACGAGTAACTGATGGCGCTTGATCTGAATTCTCCTCTATATAGTTTCTTATAGGAATTTGACTTGATGCTCTTTGTTGACCTTCTTTTGTATAAAGTGATGTCTGTAGGGTCCACAAACCATTATCTCGTACTAACCCAAAGTTTGTTGGATCGACTGTTACATTTTCAGGATTTGTATCTTCATTTTTATTAGATGTTTCATTTATAACCATTTCTCTTAGCTGATCGCTAGCATCTTCTTCGCCAGTAAATTCTGATATATTTATAAGATTGTTATCCTTTAACTCATTAGTTCCAAGGACACCGTATTTATTTATAGTGTTATCATCTAAATCAGTTGTATAAGAAAATGAGATATAGTCCATATCTACATAATTTATTTTTATATCCTTAGAAAAGTCCTTATAAGTGTAGCGAACTATATTTTCGTTATCATCCATATCTTCTTCTAATCTTGCTGGAAAGGCTTCAATATTATCGTAAAGTCCAGTAACTTTACTTTTTTTGGATTTAGCTTTCCAATATTCATTTGGACCTCTAAAAAATATGTCTTTTGCCTTTTTAAAGCTAACTTCATCTTCAGGATTTATTTTTATAAAGTAAGTATAATAATTATAATCTTGTTTACCATCTGATAAATCTTTTCTTTCTCTTACTGAAAGTAATAATCCTATGTTTTCCTTTGCTTTAATTTGATCATTACTATCTAATCGTTCTTTACTAGCAAGACTAGTATATTTATCAATTATTTGTTGATCAACTGTGTTAGATAGTTTTGTTAAATATATAATATTATCATCAGCTATAAAAAATATTTCATCTTTACTTCTTTGAATAAAATCTCTAGAAAAAAATTGACCTTCTGAAGCATTTACAACAACAGCAGAATCATCTCTATTTATTTTTTGAAAATCATAGCCTCTAGCAGCTAAATAATCATATAAGTTTACATATTTTGAACTAAAAGTTGGTGGAAATGCGTAATCATCATTCATTGCTACCAGTTTTTTATCAATATACAGTTTTTCACCTAACTTAGGTGTTTTTTCAGATGAATTTCCAGTTATTCTTTCTACTTCACTAACCTGCCAAGTCCCCTCTAAAACTGGACTTGCAAGTTCTGGAGTTTTTATCAAATCACTTAAGTCTTGAGACTTTGATTGGGCACATGAAGTAAGCAAGAAAAAAAATAAAAATCCAAATATATATCTAGTTTTCTTTATCATCATCTAACCTCGGTATCTCTACAATAACTGATGTTCCTGAACCATACTTACTTTTTATTATAAGTTTTCCATCATGAGCTTTAATAATTTCTTCACATATAGATAAACCTAAACCAGTCTGTGATTTTGATGAACTGCCCTTATAAAATTTACTTGATACAAAGGCTATCTCATATTCTTTTATTCCTTCACCATTATCTTTTATAGTAACAGATACATTATCACCAGCTTGGTCAATAAGAATATCTATATTACCACCTTCGCTAGTGAACTTAATAGCATTATCAATTATATTTATAAATACTTCTTTCATGCGATTTTTATCTGCATATACCATTACTGATTTATATATACTAGTAAATGTAAAATTTATACCTTCATTATCAGATCTAGGTGTTAACTGGGTGTGGACTTGTTTAACTAGTTCTACTATATCAATTTTATCTTTATTGTATTTAAAATTACTCGATTGAAGTCTTGAAAAGTCTAACAAATCTTCCACCATCATTGATAGCCTATCCCCTTCACTCTCAATAATGCTTAATCCTTGATTTAGCATATCTGGGTTTTGTTGAATATCTTTTGACTGAAGGGTAATAGCCCATCCCTTTATAGAAGTTAAAGGAGTTCTAAGTTCATGAGATACTGAAGAAATAAATTCATTTTTCATATCTTCTCTTTTTATGATACTATCACTCATAAAGTTAATAGTTGAAGCAAGTTCAGATAACTCATCATTACCATTTACTTTCGCTTTTTCTTTAAAATCACCTGCAGCTAATTTTTCTGATACTCCTATTAAGTCTAAGATAGGCGCAATAACGCGTCTAGAAGCTATCAATGCTACAAAAAAAGCCACTATAACAACTATAGAACCAAATAATATGTAAAAAAACATATCATTTCTTACTTTTGTATTTACTTCAGTTAATGATGAAGTTAGTCTTAATATTCCAACCTGATTTTCATTGGCAGTTAAAGGATAAGATAAGGAAATAATTTCTTCATTTGTTTGAGGATTTAGACTTTTATAAGTACTTTGCTTACCTTCTCTAGCCTCGCTAACATCAGTTTGAGGAAGCTTAGTTCCTACTTGATTAGTAGCTTGCGAGTCAAATAAAACTACTCCAGAATTATCTAAAATTTGAACTTGGGTTTCATTATTCCTATAAAAAGAGTTTTTATCTCCAATTATAATATCAGATAAATCATATCTATTCGTATAAGTATTAAATTGGAGTTGATTTATTCTAGCTTGATTTTGCATAGATCCAACTAAGGCTGAGTCATAATAATTTTTTATACTATTGTAAGCAAATATTTCAAATCCTATTACTACTGTAACGACAAAAAGCATAATAATACGAATTATAGTTTGCCTATATGAATTATTTTGTTTTAATAATTTATTTGTTTTTTCTACTTCCATCTATATCCTGTACCCCATACAGTTTCAATATACTGAGGTTTTGCTGGGTCTTCTTCTATTTTAGCTCTTATTCTTCTAATATTTACATCAACTATTTTTGTATCATTACTATAATTCTCTCCCCAAGTTTGAGCCATAATTTCATCACGGGTCATAGCCTTTCCTTTATTTTGAATGAAATTTTTAAGGATTGCAAACTCTGTTGGAGTTACATCTATCTCTTTTTGGTCTTTATAAAAAGTTTTAGAGTATAAATTTAATGTAAAAGGTCCATCAGACATTGTATCTGCATTCTTTTCTTCTAACTTAGGAGCATTTAAGTTTACTCTACGCATAAGAGATCGAACTCTAAGTATTAGCTCCTGGGGATTAAATGGTTTTATAATATAATCATCCGCTCCTCGTTCTAGACCAAGTATTTTGTCTATATCCTGAGACTTTGCTGAAACCATTATTATTCCAGTTCTAGGAGATTTTTCTCTTATAGACTCACAAACTTCAAATCCACTTATTCCCGGTAACATTACATCTAGGATAGCTACGGCTGGATTTTCTTCTTCAAATAATCTTAAAGCTTCTTCTCCAGTAGCAGCTTCAACAGTTTGATAACCCTGATATTCCAAATTTATTTTCATAAATTGTCTTATAGAATCTTCATCATCTAGGATTAAAACCTTATTATTTTCCATTACTCATCCTTTCAAAAGCAATTTTTCCAGCGCCTATTACTCCTGCTTCATTTAAAAATTGTGCAGCAACTATATCAATATTTTTCGAATTATTGCAAATATTTTCAAATTTATTGATCATTCCATCCCACCATATGTCTTTGGAGTGTATAACTCCTCCACCAATTATGATAGCTTCAGGGTCAAATATATTTCTTAAACTAGTTAAGAAATACGATAAGTTACTTTGAAAATCTTCTAATACTTTTTTGGCATTTAAATCTTCATTTGATTTTTTTAATATATCTTCCCCGTCCAAAACTTTACCAGTAAGCTTTTCATAATTTTTAGAAATAGCTGTTCCAGCACAATAAGCTTCTACGCAACCATTTTGGCCGCATGTGCAAGAATCTCCTTGTGGGTGTAAAATTATATGTCCAAGCTCAGCTCCTTGAAAATTTGAACCTTTTAATAAACCAGATTTTTCATTATAGACTGCTCCACCTACACCCGTACCCAAGGTTACCAAAACAATATCAGTATAATTTTTTCCTGATCCAATCCATTTTTCTGCTAAAAGAGCTATATTTGCATCATTTTCTACAAAAACAGGAATATCAACAAATTCTTCTATTGCTTTTTTTAAATTCAATCCAGTCCAGCCCTCAATATTTCCAGAAAATGTAACAATTCCATTTTCAGTATCTATAAAACCAGGTGTTCCTATACCTATTGCAATAGCATCTTTATAATCCAAGGCTTCTATAGATTTTTTTATATTATTTAAAACTACATCTTTACCTTTTTTAGCCTCTGTTTTTACAGCACTTCTTTGGATTATTTCACCATTTTTATTTATTAAACACGCATTTATCTTAGTTCCGCCAAGATCTATTCCTATAACTTTATCCATATCCCACCCTATAAGCTAAAAATTTTTTCTTTTAAATTTAATATTTCATTAATTTTATGAGACTCGTACGTTCTATCTTTTAAATATTCTAGATTTTTAATATCGTTAAAGTGAACTTTATAAGCTAGTAATATTTGATTATTTATTTTAAATTTATCATTAACTAATTTATTAGTACTCTTATCACCATATTTTCTATCCCCTATAATAGGAGTGTTATTTTTTGCTAGAGAAAATCTGATTTGATGAGTTTTACCAGTTATAAGCTCGCATTCTAATAAAGTATACTTACCATTTGTCTCCAGAGGCCTAAAATGAGTAATTATTCTTGATCCATTTCCTGCGCTTTTAACTTTATTTTTACTTTCATTCTTTCTAATCGTAGTATCTATTGTAAATTTTTCGGTTATTTCACCTTTTACAATTGTTAGATAATACTTATCGATTTTATTATCCCTCATAGCTTTATTTAAAGACCTTAGAGCGTTTGCATTTTTAGCACCTATTATAAGACCTGCAGTATTTCTATCTAGCCTATTTACCACTGCTGGATTAAAAGTTTTATCGCTTTTATCTACTTGATTAGTCTTATATAAGTAAGAAAGCATGTAATCAACTAAATTATTTCCATAATCAGCCTTACTAGTAGAATGAGTCAATAATCCACTTTCTTTATCCATTATTATTATATTTTTATCTTCAAAAACGATATCTAGATTGAAATCAGTAGGTTTAAAATCTGTTTTTGTTAGCCATTTATTATAATTTTCATCAGATATATACATAGCTATGAGGTCATCTTCATAAATGTATGTGTCAGCCTTTGCTCTTTTACCGTTTATTTTAAAATTCTTTTTACGTATATTTTTTTGAATTACAGATAAGGGAGCATTTTCAAAATATTTCCTTAAAAATCTATCGAATCTTTGATTAGCATCATTTTTGGTTATAGTTATCTCTATCATATTAATAAGTTTTATTTACATAAGAATCAATAAGCGATTGTCTTTCTTCTTCTATAAAAACATCATGGTCTCTTAAATTTTGGAGAATTACTTTACTTTTGGAGTGAAGTATTGCCTGATCCAAGGATTTAACATGAATTTCAAAAATTTCTCCCTTTAATCTCGTGGATTTTAAAATTATGTAATAACTTTCTATATCCTCATAATTTAAAAGCTCTAATAAACGTAGGGTAGCCATATCTTTTAGATAATAATAATTTTCTCTTTGGTTAATATTTTTTACATATTGCTTTTTCTTTTTTGTGTTATGGATTATTTTTTGAGCATCTAAATTAGATTTTTTAGCTAAGAGATTGTAATAATGATAATTATATAAGGCTTGGCTTATACTTTTTATATTTGTAAAAGGTTTAAGATTTAGTTTTTCTAAAAAAGCTAGGTTTGTAGCTAAGAAAGTTTCTTTATCTACCTTTGATTCTTCTAATAAATCTATCGATTCCTTTCTAAAAGTTTCGAATAGCTTCAATTTTTCATTTTCATTCATCATAATTAAAAAACCGTCTCAAAGAGACGGCCATATACTAATTTATTATTTAACTTCAATAATGTTAGCCTTAGTTGATTCAGGTATATCATCTTTTGACCAGTCTAAACCTAGATAAATATCAGCTTTTGCATATTCTGAAAGTTCGTTTAAATCATTTGTTAATTTTTCTAAACCTTCACTATCTAAATCAAGAATGTCATAGATTCCGTCAACATACACTTTTCCAATATCGTAGTCACGAGCAAGGATACCAGCGATAAATCCTTTTAATGAGCATCTGCAGCAAATACCATATGATTTTGCATTAATTACTCTAACTTTGTGATCTAAGATTCTAGTCTTATCATCATCTGTATTGATAAATACTATATTGTTGATATCTTTTTCTTTTTCTTTATTAGCTTCATCTACAAGATATTGTGTTTTACCTGTTCCAGATTGTCCTAATACATAATAAATCATTTTCTATACCCCCTTGATTTTATCATAAATTATTCTTTCGGACTTATCTCCTTGGACAAATCCATTATTATTCATAATTTCTACTATTTCATCACGAATCGCCCACCAAGAAGTATCCCAGTTACAAAATGCTGTTTCTTCTTGTGGAGCTCTACCTACAAGTCTTTGAACTGCTACATCTTTTTTGATTAATCTAAGAAATTCAATGACATTCTCTTCATATTCTTGCTTACTTGGCATTGTAAATTCATTATTTTTATACATTTGATAAAGTTTTGTATCCTTTATTACAAATAAGGAATGAACCTTAACTTCTTTTACACCTAAGGCATTAATTATTTTAGCAGTTTGCCTTACATCCTTTATATCATCCCATGGTAGAGATAATATAACATGGGTGCATATTCTAAAATTATACTTATTTATCAAATTACAAGCATAGATAAAATCTGCCAAATCTTCGCCCCTATTTAAAATTTCTAGGGTTTTGTAGTTTGCTGTTTGTAAACCAAGTTCAAAAATTATATCTTTGCCAGTTTCTTTTGACCACTCATTAAGAAATATTAATTTATCCTCTGTAACAGAGTCTGATCTGGTTGATATAGAAACAGCAACTATATAATCTTTATTACAAGCCTTGATGATTTCTTTAAACTCATCTAAAGACATGTAAGTATTGGTGAAATTTTGAAAATATGCAATAAACTTTTTTGCTTTATACCTACTGCCTATATAAGATTTATTCTCTTCTAACTGCTCTTCTACTGTTAGATATGATGGCAAGTTTTCAAAACTACCTCCACTCTCGCTACAAAATATACATCCTCCATAGCAAGCAGCACCATCACGGTTGGGACAAGTTAGAGAAAGTTTTATAGGAAGCTTATATACTTTTTCGCCATAGGTATCTTTATAATACTCACTTATTGAATAATACGGACTACTCATCTATTGATTCAGAATCCTCAATTATTTCCTCTTCATTGCCATAATGTTCAATTTCATTGTCATACTCTTCTACTAGATTATCTAGAGCTTCATCATCCCAATAGTGAGTAAATAAGTGGAATACTTCTTCTAATTCTTCTTCATCTTCTATAACTTTTAAATCAACTTCATCATTTTCAAATGAATCTTCATAATAGAATAGATATATTTCATTAGACTCGCTAGAAATAAGGGCTACATAATCTGTTCCATCTACTGAGAATACATCAATTAGATAACATTCATCAGTAGCATCACCTAAGTCAATTTCTATTACAGCTTTGCCATTATTTTTTTGAAATTCTAATTCATGTCCATGAAGTTCTATTTTTTCTGTCATATTAGCTCCTTATTTATATATATGTTAATACATTGTCGATCACATTAATAACAGAAATAATTTCTGCTAAGTCAGTGAAAAACATATTATCATCTCTTTGTTTATATTCTACCCCTATAGATACAATCTTAACATCTAAGTTTAAAAATATCATGCTCGAATCTAAAGAATACTGAGTTTTAACTACTTCTAGGTGGTCTCCTGTTAATTGTTCGTAGGCTTTAATAAATATTTCAGTTAAGGAATTATCAGGATTTTTCCATCTTGGTAGTTTAAGCCCATTTATAATCTTACTATCACTTATACTAGCGGCAGTTTTTGCCTTATCAAGCATTTCATTCATACTTTCTTCAGATAAGGACCTTAGGACTATTATAAAGTTAATGTAATCTTCAAATGTTCTTACTGTTGATAAATTAATGGAGCTAATTAATTGATTATTATTTGAATTTACTGAATATGCTCCAGTTGGTAAGAGTTCAACAAGTGATGATAAGTGGCTAAAAGATTTATCTGATAAAGGTTTAGAACTTTTTTCTTGCTCTTCATTTAAAACTATATCCATATCGGGCTCATACTTTAGATTTTTTTCTATATATTCATTTTTATATAGATTAAATGTATTTATTAGTTCATTTTCATATTCACTTTTAACAGTAAAATCAATACTTGAATAGCTTGGTATATAGTCGTATCTATCTCCACCTTGGAATTTTACAATGTCTATATCAACTTTAGATTTTATTTTTCTTATAAAACCCATGACCGTTTTAATTGAGTTTAATCTAACTTTATCTAAATCTTCACCAGTATGTCCACCGATTAAATTAGAAAAAGATAACTTATAACTTTTAATTGTATCTTCTTGTTCTTTTCTTTCTATAGGAAGTTTTACATTTAATAAGTTTAGAGCACTAAATTCATCAGCTATACACTTAGATTGACGTAAATTGAGGTTTATTACATTATCAGTTCTTATGACATCCTTTAAGTTACTATAATTTTTTATATCATTTTGAATATTATTGTTAGTTATTAATACATCAAAATCATTACTTGATAAGTCAAGAAGTGATGCTATAACAAAAATTGCATTAAATAAATATATATTTTTGCCAGCAAGGATTCTACCCCCATCACTTTCTTCAAATTTTAAATCTTTATATAAAAATTTAGCGTCTGCATTTAAGTGTATGAGGGCTTTTGGATAGACTCCTTTTTTAATGTAATAAGAATCAATTAAGTCTATGACCTCATAATTATGATCGTGAGCTTTTTCTAGGATAAATTTATTCACTACATCCGCCGATGTCTCCACGTCTTCATAGGCCATAGTATGCTTTATATTATATTTTAGATTATTAGTTATATTTTCATAATCCATAAGCTTTGCCTAGTAGAATTTTTTAACCTCAGCATTTTTAGCTAATTTGTTTACTAATTCCACATATTTTTCTTGTCTTTTTAACATTTCGTAAGTTGATTTTACTTGATCTTTTATCTCTTCGAAAGTGCTTTCTATTTCTTTTTTATCATCTAATTTAATAATGTGGTAACCAAATTCACTCTTTACTGGTTTAGAAATTTCTCCTACTTTTAAAGAGTCTAAACCATCTTGGAATTCTTTTACCATAACTCCTTTAGGGAATGATCCTAACTGACCACCATTTCTAGCTGATGGATCTAGAGAATATTCTTCTGCGGCTTTGGCAAAGTCTTTACCATCTTTAATTTCATCATATATCTTATTTGCTTGTTCTAAATCTTCTACTAAGATATGACTAGCTGTATAGGTTATAGGTGAAAATAAAGTTTCTTTGTTATTATTGTAATATTTTTCTAATTCATCATCAGTAATTTCAATTGATTCAAAAAGTTTATGCATAGCATAGTTTTTGAGCATATTATTTTTTACTACTTCTAATTCTTCAGAAAATTCTTTTTCTTCATCATATTTTTTTGCTTTAGCATCTTCTAATAGTAATTCTTGGTTAACAAGTTCATCTGCAAGTACATTGATTCCTTCATCATTATTAAATCTTTCTCGATCTTGCATCCCTTGCATAAGTTCGTATACATCACTTAGATATATTTCTTTACCATTTACTTCTGCTAATAATTTATTTTCAGTCATTAAATCCTCTTTACTAATTCTATTTTGTTATCAAAAATTTTGATATCATTGTTCTTATACAATCTTCCTATAGCACGTTTAAAGCTTGATTTGCTCATGCCAAAGACCTGATTAATTTTTGCTGGGCTAGATTTATCTGATAGGTAAACTACTCCGTCATTTTCATAAAGATAATCTAGGATTTTATCACTATCATTATCTATTTCAAGATGAGCTCTTTTTCTTAAGGATAGTTCAATTTTACCATCAGACTTTACTTCTTTTACCCTTGCATTTACTAACTCTCCTTCTACAAATACCCCTTTTAATTCATCAATTCTTAAAAGTGAATCGTATTTGCCATCAATTGCTATAAAAGCACCTATGGACTTATTAATGGAGTAAATTCTACCACTAACATCATCATTTTCCTCAAATTCATGATCAGTTGATAGGAGATCTCGTATTTTTGAAGTTAAATAAACTTCACCATTACTATCCACTTTAAAAGCAACAGGATAAATCATATCTAATATTATCCTATAAGTTCTTTCAGAGAATGGCATAAATATATGGTTTTTATTTGGCATTTCAAAATAAACGCCTTTTTTATCAATTTGGACTGCCTTTAAATCATAGACTTTATCAAATTGGTAAGGAAAATCAGTTGTAGCTTTTAAAGTATTATTAAAATCCTGGTAGATATACGCCTTTACACTATCACCTTGATTCTTATCTCTTACTTCTTTTTTATCTATTATGGCATCACCAAATTTTGTGGCAAGATATGCTTTATTCTTGTTAAATCTCTTTATTCTAAATTCTTTAATAATTCTCTCCTATCTTAGTTCTTTCATAGTAAATCCTTCACCAAATACTTCTGAAATAGTGTATGAGAATATGAAAGCTTTATCGTCCATTTGTAAGATTTCTTCTCTTATAACAGGGAAACTTCTAACGTTTGATATTGTAAGTACTAATTTTTTATCCCTACGAGTATAACCACCTTCTGCATGAAGTAGGGTAACTCCTCTGTGGTATTTTTTAGTCAATAAGTCATTTATTTCAGTGTACTTATCACTAATAATAAATACTGCAATTTTTCTACCCAAACCTTGGCTGACATAATCAAGACAAATAGATTGAATGATTACAGCTAAAACAGCATATAATGATGGTTCAACTCCTAGTACAACCATGGATATCATTATAATGGTAAAATCTGTACAAAATAAACTAATGTGCATCGGTATTTCTTTATATTTATTTATAACAGTTGCTATTACATCAGATCCACCAGATGATCCACCATTATAAAATATTAGTCCTAAACCCACTGCAATAATTAACGGTCCAAAGATAACATTTAATATCATATCATTTGTTAATATTACATCTGGGAATAAGTTTTCTAAAATAATTATAGTAACTGATAAAGTTACCGCAGCAAGTATTGATTTTTGCGCAAATTTTTTACTAATAAAAACAGCTCCCAAGGTCAGAACAATAACATTTAATATTAAGTTTATAATTCCTAGGGGAACTGGTATCAGTTGAGACATTACAAGAGAAAGTCCTGAAAGCCCACCGGCCGATATATTATGTTGTAATAAGAAAAAATATAAACCTGTTGCCATTAAAATAGCTCCAATAAATATGTAAAAGTTCTTTCTCACTAGTCACCTCCGTATTTTTTATAATAAAAGTCTATCACAAAATAAAGTTTTATACAATTAAGTAAAAAAGAAGGCTAATAGCCCTCTTTTATCCAACTAGGTATATCTGTATTAAAATTATCAAAGATTTTTAGAAGCTCTTCTATTTCATCCTTATTGTAGTCAATGTTACTTCCATCTCTATACTCTACTAACTCATATAAAATATTATAGGCAGAATATAAAGCTAAGAGTCTAAAAAATTTTCCAGGAGCTTTTTGATTATTAAAGTACCCATCATAGGATCCTCTTACAAAATCTGATGATTTTATAGCAAAATTATTTACCTGAGCAAAATCAAATACTCCATCGCCCACTTTTTTAAAATCTAGTCCTGAAATTTCAATTTTATTATTTTCATCGATTAAAATATTATCATAGTCAATTGTGTTATAAATATAAGACTGACGAATATTTTTCGTTAGATGTTTATTTCCGTTTATATAATCAATCAGAATGTAGTCATCATCACCTATATATTCGTTTACTCCATGCATAAAAAAAAGGTAATTTGCTTTTGTATTAAATGTTTCATACCAATCTACTGATTGATCTGGTTTTATATCATGAAGATTTCTAAGTAATCTTCCAAATGATAGTCCTAAATTATAATTCTCTTTCGGACTATGATTAGTTAAATATTCATCTAGCCTATAAGTTTTTATAATCCTAGTTACTTCATAGATATTTTCGGAATCTAATGGACCTTTTTCTAATATATCACCTTCATTGTCTGCTAAAGATGCAAATTTATCATAATTTTCTTTTGCATATAGACTTACCAGGTAGGTACCAGTGCTAGTAACTACCCTATACTTATCGTGATTTAAAAAGTTTATTTCTTCTATAACTATATTGCTATTTTTAAAATAACTTATATTTTCAATTTGATTTTTTATATAAACTGGCATTTGCTTAATTGTGTTCTTTAACCTTTTCTTCTACTTCTTCTGGAGTTTCTAAGTCTAATAATTTAATAGCAAATTCTTCTTCATCTTTTTGGTTAGATTTAATTATTGTATCTTTTACTTCTGCAATTTTATTTGGTGATGCAGAATATTCGTCTAATCCTATACCTAAAAGCAATTTTGTAGCTTGAGTATCTGATGCAAATTGACCACACATACCAGTCCATTTACCTGCCTTGTGAGATTCATCTATTACATGTTTAATAGCTTTAAGGACAGCTGGATTGTAGTTAGAATAAAGGTCAGAAATATTTTCATTACCTCTATCAACTGCTAGAGTATATTGGGATAAGTCATTTGTACCAATTGAGAAGAAGTCAACATATTTTATAAATTTATCAGCCATTAATACTGATGCAGGTGTCTCGATCATGATACCTACTTCTAATTCTTTATTATAATCTACTCCATTTTGATCAAACTCTTTTTTGATATCGTCTATTAATTCTATAGTTCTTTTAAATTCAGAAATATTGATAACCATTGGAATCATTATTTTTAAGTTACCAAAAGCAGAGGCTCTTATTAAAGCTTTTAGTTGTGTAATAAAAATATCTTCTCTATCAAGGCATAGTCTTATAGCTCTATAGCCTAAAAATGGGTTTTCTTCTACAGGAAACTCGAAATAATCTAGACCCTTATCTCCACCTATATCTAGAGTTCTTATTATAAGTGATTTTTCCCCTAGCATCTGTGTAGCTTCTTTGTATACTTCAAATTGTTCTTCTTCTGTTGGGAAGTGGTCATTTTCCATATATAAAAGCTCGGTTCTAAATAGACCTACTCCATCACAACCATTTTCTATGGCAGCTTTTAAGTCCTCGATATTTCCTATATTTGCAGATACTTCTACTTTTTTCCCATCTGTTGTTATAGATTCTTTATCTTTAACTTCTTTTAGTCTTTCACGTTTTTCATTTTGCTCTTTTAGTTTATTTTCGTATTCTGCCACTACATCATCAGAAGGATCTATAATAATGATTCCTTGATCGCCATCGATGATAGCTTTTTCTCCACCTTCAACTTTTTCTGATATATCTTGCATACCAACTAAGGCTGGGATATCTAAAGTTTGAGCTATGATTGATGTGTGGCTTGTTTTACCACCAAGGTCAGTTGCAAAAGCAACTACATTTTCTTTATTCATATTTGAAGTATCAGATGGAGTTAGTTCTTTTGAAATAACTATTGAGCCTTTTTCAATTAAAGATAAATCTTTTGGTTTTATTCCTTTAAGTTTATACATTAATTGATAGCCTATATCTTTATAGTCACTGGCACGTTCTTTTAAATACTCATCATCTATTTGGCTCATTATTTCTACCATTTCATTTATGGTTTCATTTAAAGCTAGTTCTGAGTTTTTTAATTCATTAACTATTTTAGCATCTATAGTATCTGAAAAATATGGGTCTTGAAGAAGTTCTTTATGAGCATTAGCGATGTTAATTTGAGCTTCATTAGCTCCTTCTGTATTATTTAATTCACTTATATAATCATCAATAGCAGATTTTACACGGTTTTTCTCATCATCAACCATGTTCTCATCTATTTTTGTCTCATCAACTACAACTTCTTCTCTATTAAATAAATAAATTGTACCAATGGCAATTCCATTACTAGCTATAATTCCTTCGTGTTTAGTATTCATAGTTATCCTTTCCTAATTATCTATAAAAAAAAGGATACTAATCAGTATCCTTAAAAGTTTAGTTTTATTCTGATAAGTTTTCAATAAAATCTACTAATTCATCTGCAAATTTATCTTCATCTTCACCCTCTACTACTAAAGTAATTTCTGTTCCTTTAGCAATACCAAGGCTCATTACATTAAAGATAGATTTTGCGTTTGCTTCTTTTCCTTCTTTTATTATTTTAACTTCACCTGGATAATTTTTTACAAATTGTACTAATGATGCAGCAGGTCTTGCGTGTAAACCTGTTTCATTTGTAATAACAACGTTTCTTTCTGCCATAATAGCCTCCTCTTAATTCATAATAATATTATAGTGTTTTATAAACGCTTTTCAACCAACCTATTTGCTTGATTCCCTAGCAACTATATTACAATCTATAATCCAATCTTTATCTAAAATTTCATCTTCTTTTTTGATTCGTTTTATTAAAGCCCTTATGGAAATTGCACCAATATCATAGTAAGGAATGGCAACAGTGGTTAGATTTGGTCTATAAATGCTTGCAATAGATGAATCACCAAAACCGGCCACAGATATATCGTCTGGCACTTTTATACCATTGTCAGCACAATAATCTATAAATCCAATCGCAACTTCATCATTCAATAACGAAACTGCTGTGATCCCATTTTCTTTACAAACATCTATAGCTTCCTTACCTATGTTATACCCATCATTGCTAGTTATCCCATCAATTTTCACTATAAATTCTTCTTTACCTAATTCTTCTATAGCTTCCCTATAACCGGCAATTTTTGCATTATTTAGTACATTATCAGCTTTATCGCCAATAAATAATACATTATCATTACCTTGGCTAAATAAATACTTGGTCAAATTATACTGCTCTTTTTTATAGTCAACTTTTACAGTTGTAAGATTTTTATATGCATGGAATTTATCTAATAAGATAAAAGGTATTCTTGTTTCTCTTAATTTTAATAAAGCTTCATCAGATAAATTTTGCGTAATTATAATAAATCCTTCTACTTGTTTAGTTGCTAGAAAATCAATTGAGTTATTAAGCGCATTTTCATCTCCATATGAACTTTGTAAAAGAATATCGTATTTATATACTCTACCTATTTCTTCTATACCTCTAATAAGTTGAGCCATATATTCTATACCTATGTCTTCTACTATAACTCCAACTAAATTAGATTTTCTCATAACGAGAGATCTTGCTAACTCATTTGGTTTAAAATCTAGTTTTGCTATGGCATCTAATACTTTTTGCCTAGCTTCTGGACTAACTGGCTTTGAGTTATTCATAACTCTTGACACTGTAGATATAGAAACGCCGGCAAGTTTGGCCACATCTTTTATTGTTGGTTGCCCCATATTTACCTCTTTTCATCAAAAAAGGTCATCCTAAGATGACCTTTTGTCTTTTATTATCTACCTGATATTACGTTTCTAACTATATCAACAACATCAACAACTAAGCTTGAGTAATCACCAACTGATGCAATACCAGCACCAACTGTATCAATGCTATCTATAGCTGTTTCGCCAACATAGTTTACAGTGTCTCTAATATCATCAGTGATACTATTAACGTTAGTCATTGTATCATTTGCTTTGGCAATTGCCATTCTTAGGTTAGGATCTTGAACAACTGTGTTTACGTTGTTTACTAACATGTTAGCTTGATCAACAACTCCAGGAAGTTTATCAATTACTTGATCAATGTTATCTTCATTTTTATCTAGTACTCCGTGGATTTTCTTTACTAGTTCGTTAGCACTTTTTAGTGTTAATATTAAATAAACTAAAGCAATGATTCCTACTATAGTAAGGATAATATTTCCAAGAAGATTAAAGTTTATTGTTAGCATTTAAAACTCCCTAGTTTTTTTTCTTATTTTCGATATCTTTTTTTACTTGTTTGCCAGTAGCCTTAGCTTCATCTACTGCTTTTTCAGTATTTTCTTTTACTTCTTTTTTACCTTTTTGAGCTTCATCTTTAATGTCGATGCCTTTTTCATCAGCAACTTCTTTAGCTTCTTTTGCACCAGATTTTACATCTTCTGCAACATCACTTGCTGTGTTAGAAACTATTTTTGAAACTTCACTTGCGCCTTCTGCTACGTTTTCTTTTACATTATCAGCAGTTTCTGCAATTTGATCACCAGTTTGTCTTGCTATTTCTTTACCATAATCAAAACCTTCTCTAACTGGTTCTAAGTCTGTGTAAGCTCTATATTTAATATCTTCGTAAGTATCTTTTGCATTATCAACTAAATCAGTAGAAGTTTCTTTTACTGTTCTAATTGTTTCATCAAACGCTTCACCAATATCTTCTCTAGTTTCTTTACCAGATTTTGGAGCTAATAAAATACCTGCAGATACACCTACAAGTGCTCCAAGTAAAGCCCCTTGAGTTCTCATTCTGCTATCATGATTTTTAGCTTTCCAAATTTCATACTTAATTTCTCTTTGTTTAGCTCTTGCTCTGTCTTCAATATAATCTGCTATTGACATATATATCTCTCCTTTAAATTGTACTAATTATTATATACCCACTTAAAGTAACATATAACAATTATTTAAAAAAATCCTAAGGTGGCCCTTACTTTAATACCTTCGCTTGTGTGAAGGTGGGCAAGCTGCCTAGTATTTCTGAAGTCCACTCAAAGGAGGCTTTCCATCCAAACTAGGACGACGCAATCCCTTATAAAAGTTGTAGGTTTAAATTCGGGCCTATTCGCCTTAGGATATATCAATTATAATATATTGATAAGGCTATTGCAACAAAACTTTTTCATAAAATAAGCTACAATATCTTTATATCAATGTTTATCTTAAGGAAAATTTTTTCAAAAATTAAAAAAATTGCCAGGTAAATATTTTATTATAGGATTTTTTTATCTATGTTATAATTACTATGAGAGGTAGAGATAAATGACAAATGTTATCAATATTTTTAAAAATAAATCAAAATTTAGTAAAAGCGTTTATTACAAAACAAAACAAATGTTAGAAAATCATGGTTATGTTGTAAGTAAAAATTATGACAAGAACGCTGTGTTAAATCTTGTGATTGGTGGAGACGGCACTTTTTTAAAGGCGGTTCACGATACTAACTTTACATCTATACCATTTATAGGTATAAATACAGGTCATCTTGGCTTTTACCAAGAAGTAGAAGTAAATGAGATTGAAGACTTTATTCTAGCATTTAAAAATGGACTCTATCAAACAGAAGAGTTAACCATTTTACAATCAACTGTTAATAAAAGAAAAATAGAATCTTTAAATGAAGTAGTGGTTAAAAGTAATAAAAATCAGATAGTTAGGCTAAAAGTTTTTATAGATGGCAATTTTGTAGAAAATTTTTCTGGAGATGGGCTTATTATAGCCACACCTCACGGATCTACAGCCTACAACTTATCTTGTGGTGGGTCAATCCTTCACCAATCATTAAAAGGATATTCTCTAACACCTATTGCTCCTATTTACTCAAATTTAAATAACGCAATAATTAGCCCCATCGTGCTCCCAGAGGATGCTACTATTGATATAGTAATTTCCAAAAGAGATAACTATCATACTGTATTTATTTTCGATGGTAAGGAATATTCTACCAAAGACTATAAAATCAATATTAAAGTATCTCAAAACACAATAAAAAAGCTTATCCTTGATAAAAACCATTACTGGTCAAATATCAAAAATAAGCTTATATAACTAATCTAGATTTACTTGGTTAAATATGTCAACCAATAAATTTCTAGCAATTGGTGCTACGGTTACACCTCCTGTGTCAGCCGCATCTTCAACTACAATTGCTATTGCAATTTTAGGATCATAGGCTGGCGCAAAACCAACAAACCATGCATCTATAAATCCATTTGATTTATCAGTTGTCCCTGTTTTTCCAGCTACCTGAATTCCATCAATGTAGGCAGCCCTTCCTGTTCCCTCATTTACTACATCTACCATCATATCACGTATATTATTTGCATTACTTTTACTGGTTACAACAGATAATTTTTCATCTTTTGCTTTGTATACATTTTTTTCTTCTTTATCAGTTATAGTTTTTACAAGCTTTGGCTGCATCATAATTCCATCATTTGCAATAGTTGACGCTACCATGGCCATATGAAGCGGTGTCGCTTGTGTTTTTCCATACCCAAAACCTGTCATAGCTAAATCTACTTGGTTTAATTCTTTATAAGGTATTTTTGAATCATATTTTTCTAGATCAAATGGATAAGATTTATTGAACATATATTTGTCTGTCATATTCATCAAGCTTTCCTTACCCATATCATTAGTTTTTTTGGCAAAGTAAGTATTTGATGAATTTACAAAGGCACTTCTTAAATCCAGATGACCAAAAGATATACCATCAAAGTTTTTGATTTCAAAATTTTGTATAAGCTCTGATCCCATATCTTCATAGTTTTGGTCAGTGTTACTTTCTAGCATTGCATTTGCAGTTACTATTTTAAAAGTTGAACCTGGTCTATATAAACCAGTTGTTGTCCTATTAACCAAAGGCCCATTATTATTTGCAGTTAGATTTTCCCAATTTGCATCAATTGAGTTTGGATCAAAGGTAGGGTTTGAAACCATAGCTAGGATATCGCCAGTTTTGGGATTCATAACTACAGCTGCCCCAACATAGTTACTCATGTAATTATAAGTAAGATTTTGGATATTTTGATCAATGGTTAAATGCAGGTCATTACCAACATCATTAGTTACTACCATTTTTCTAAAATTACTTAAGTTTTCATCTTTTAGGTTTAGTAACCAGTTATTATAAGTTTTTTCTATACCAGTTTTTCCGTAAGTTTTTGAAGTATAGCCTGTAACTGTTGAAGAAATTTTGCCATAATTATAATGGCGGACTTGGTTGCCGTTTTGGTCAATGTCACTATAAGCTAATATATTGCCATTTTTATCAAGTATTTTACCACGAGCAATATTTTCTTCGTTTACCCAGTTTCTACGGTTGTTTTCATTGCTAGCCACTGTCTTTGCCTTAAATAGTTCAAAATAAACTAAGTATAAAGCAAGTCCCATAAATAAAACTACAAAGAAAATCATTACAAAAAGTAAACGCTTATTTAATGTTGATTTGGATAAGACCTTAAGCTCACGGCTATTTTTTAGTCTTTGCTTTTCTTCTTGTTTTTTTATTTTTTCTATAAAGCTTTCTTTTTGAGCTCTTTTTTTACTAGCCTTGCGATTATTTTTATCACTCATCTATCTCATCTCCATATTTAATATCACTTGCACAATATTGCAGACATCCAAGCAGGATAAAACCTGAAAGCATAGATGATCCACCTTGGGAAATAAAAGGCAAGGTTACACCTGTTAGAGGGATTATTTTTAAAACTCCTCCTAGGATTATAAAGGTTTGAAAGGCAAATAACACTCCTATAGAAAAGGCTAGGATACTAAAAAATTTATCCTGCTGGGTTAAAGATATCTTAAAGGCCCTGTAAACTAAAATCATAAATAATAGTATAACAGCAAGCCCCATAAATATTCCCATTTCTTCTGAAATAGCAGAAAATATAAAATCAGACTCCGCAACAGGAATATAGTCAGGATGGCCTAGACCAATACCTGTTCCAAATAATCCCCCACTTGCAGTTGCAAATAAGGCTTGGGTTATTTGATAGCCAGTAGCATTTATATCACTCCATGGATCTAGCCAAGTGGCAACTCTGATTCTTACGTGGCCAAATAGAAAGTAAGCCACAATCGAACCAAAAATCATAGCAACAATATTTATAGTAATAAGCACCCTATCTTTCTCATAGACAAATTGAGCAAGTATCATTAGCCCAAAAAATATAAGGGCTGTTCCTAAATCTTTTTGTAAAAATAAAAATCCTATGAATACATAAATTATTATATTCATATAATATCTACCAAAAGGTTTCATAGATATTTCATTATATCTAGAATAAAAACTTGCTACAAAAAATGCTAGAGGTATCTTTATAAATTCTGATGGCTGGACTGTAATAGGTCCTAAGATAATCCAGTTTTTTGCCCCACCTATATAAGATCCAAATACCAAGGTCGCCATAAATAGACCAATGGATACTACTACATAAAATAAACTAATCTTACTCCAAAAATTAAAAACTTTTAAAATAAAAAAAGTTAAGAAAAATAGGACTATACCTATCAAATAAAATTGTAATTGTCTCTTACCATAGGATGGGTCAAGCCTATAAATCATAGCTACTCCTATGGCAAAGAGCATATTTACTATCATTAAGAGTATATTATCCGCCTTGGTAATCTTTGGTGTAAGTATTGTAGATAAAACAATGACAACCAGAATAGCAAGGTAGGTATAAAAATCAGTGGCTGAGAGATTAGAAATATTAAAAATCAAAGCCAAAGATAAGGCCAAAAATGAAAATATAAATAGTAAAAATATTGATTTTCTAATATATTTTTTCTCTTTTTGTTCTACATCAATAGTATTAAGCATTTTCTTCACCTTGGATAAATAAGAATTGGAGCTGGCCAATATGGATTATGTCATTTGACTTAAGCTCTATGGCATCCTCAATCCTTTCATCATTTAAAAATGTTCCATTTGCAGAATCTAGGTCTTCTAGAAAATATATATCTTCATCTTGGATAATGCGGGCGTGAAATTTTGATAAGTACTTATCTTTTATACAAATACTATTCCTATCATCACGTCCTATGGTATTATCCTCTCCGATAAAGTAATACTCTTGGACTATAAATCTAAAACCATCATTTCTATTTAAAAGTTTTAGATAGGTATCTGATTCTTGTTCTTTTTTAAGTGTTGTTCTTACATCATAGTAGATAATTCTAATGATAGAATATATAAAATAAAAAACTACTATGACAAATATGTATTTTAATATTGTTGAAAATAATTGGTATAGGGTTAAATTTCCTATAACCTGCACTGAAAAAACATCATCAACAGCTTTCAAAAATTTTTCCATATAAACCATCCTTTACGATTTGTATATATTTTACCACATATGATTTATTTTTGAACTTTAGAAAAATAAACAAAAAACTAGGGCATCTGCCCTAGTCATTTAAGTGTTATTCTACGCTATCAATTATTTTTTGCATTTGGCTAATTAATTGCTCTTTTTTATCATCTGCAGCTTTTATATCATCTTTTGATACTGCATTGATGTAGAGTTTTATTTTTGGTTCTGTCCCTGATGGTCTGACAGCTACCCAAGATTCATCTTCAAAGTAGTATTTTAATACATTTGATTTTGAAAGCCCTGTTTCATCTAACTTGTAATCGATAATTTTTACAGTTTTTAAATCTGCTAGAGATTCTAGTGGATTGTTTCTAAATTCTTCCATTATCCTACCTATGCGAGCTTTACCATCTAGCCCCTGAAGGGTAATAGATATTACATCGTTTGAGTAATAACCATGTTCTTTGTACATATCATCTAATACATCTAGTAAAGATTTGCCTTGTTTTTTATAGTAAGCTGCCATTTCAGCTATCATCATTGCTGAGTTTACAGCATCTTTATCTCTTACAAAGTCCTTGTAGTTATAGCCAATTGATTCTTCAAAACCAAAGATAAATTTACCATCACCTGTTCTTTCAAGTTCATTTGCAACTGCATAAATATTTTTAAAACCTGTTAGAACATCATATTTTTTAACTCCATATTTTTTAGCAATTGGAGCTATTAAATCACCTGTTACTATAGATTTTACTACTGCCCCATTTTCTGGTAGTTCTCCATTTTTATCAAGGGCTTCTAAAATATAATTTGTAAGTAGGGCACCGATTTTATTTCCAGTTAAAAATACAAATTCGCCATTTCCATCATTAATTTCTACAGCACATCTATCAGCATCAGGATCTGTTGCAAGTAATAGGTCAGCTCCAACTTCTTTTCCTAATTTTTCTGAGTATTCAAAGGCTGCTGGCATTTCTGGATTTGGATAACCAACTGTTGTAAAATCTGGATCTGGGTTTTCTTGTTCTGCTACTACATGGATATTTTTAAAGCCTCGTTCATCTAATATTCTACGGACTAATTTGTTTCCTGTACCATTTAATGGTGTATAAACAATGTTGATATCTTTATCTATGTCTTCATTTATAGTACAGTCTAAGATTTCTTTTACATAATCTTCTACCACACTATCTGGCACCCACTCTATAATGCCATCTTTCAAACCTTTTTCAAAATCTATACGTGGGATTTCGAAAAAGTCTGGATGCTCTGCTATATGGCCTAAGATTTTATCTGCAGTTTCATCTAAAATTTGACTACCTTCAGCATTGTAAGCCTTGTATCCATTATATTCCATTGGGTTGTGGCTAGCTGTAATCATAACACCTGCTGAAGTTTTTAGATGTCTTACTGTATATGATAAAACTGGTGTAGGTTGTATTTCTTTATAGATATATACTTTTATACCATTTGCAGCAAAAACTTCTGCTGTTATTTTTGCAAATTCTTCTGATTTATGACGGACATCATAAGAAATAGCAACTCCAGAATTTTTTGCATCCTCTCCCATTTCAGCAATAGTATCTGCAAAACCTTGGGTAGCTTGGGCAACCATGTATTCGTTCATACGATTTGTACCAGCACCTAGTTTTCCTCTAAGACCTGCTGTACCAAATTCTAGAGAGCTAAAAAATCTATCCTTTATTTCTTCGTCATTATCTTTTATTTCTTCTAATTCCTTACGAGTTAATTCATCAAATTTTTCATTATTTAACCATAAGTCATAACTTTTTTTATAATCCATTTTCATCTCCTAATATATCTTATATACATTAACTGATAGTCTATCAAGGACTAAATCCTCTATCCTACTATTATTTTTACCCTTTTTGCCAAAAATTTTATCCATTATAAAATCATGGTAGCCTATAAACGATTTTAGCTTTTTATTATCTATATGCTTATCCTCATTTGAAGCATTAATCGCTACTAAGATATAGTAATCACTTGCCTTTACTTTATAAATGATAAGATTATCTTCTATATTTTCCATAAAGCTCAAACTTTCCCTGATAGCAACTGGGTTTATCTTATTAAATGCCTTTACATTTTTTCTTAAGGCTATCAAATCTTTGGTATAGTTAAATATATCAATATTTTCTTCTTTCTCCTGCCAGTTAATGGCATTTATAAATAAAGGAGAGTTATAGGAATTCCTATCATTATTTTTACTATGATTAAATTCATTGCCCTCATATAAAAATGGTTTACCAAAGGATAATAAAACAAGTCCTAGGGCAAGCTTTACATAGTCATCTATATCTTCTAGATTTTTTAATGATATTTGTAATTTGTCATAAAGAATCAAATTATCATGGCAGTTAAAATAATTTATTGATTCAGAAGAAAAATCAGCAAATCCCCATCTTTTTTCATCAAAGTGTATAGACCCAGCTATTCCTTCTTCAATGGTAGTTTTTAAATAGTGGGCCCCTTGGATGTAGCCAATGCCAAAAGAATCCGTGTCTCCTTTGATAGCATCCCTATATATATCATTAAAAACTCCAAAGCCTTGAGATTTTTGAGAACCTTTTACAGTTTGCTTTTCATAGGGCAAGGTAGTTCCTAGGGCCATCCATGGTTCTCCATAGATTATTAAATTTGGATTTATTTTCCTAAGCTCTATTAAGGCAATTTTTATAGTGTCGATATCAATTAAGGCCATTAAATCGAAACGAAAACCATCTATTTTATATTCTTTAACCCAGTGCTTTAGAGAATCAATGATTAATTTTCTAACAAAAGGCATCTCAGTAGCAAGTTCATTTCCAACACCAGATCCATTTGAGAATGTCCCATCCTTATTCATCCTGTAATAATAATTTGGACCTAGAGTATTTAAATTTGAATCATAAGACTTAAAGGTGTGGTTATAAACAACATCCATAATTACTGCTATATTTTCGCTATGAATAGCCTCAATCATTTTTTTAAGCTCTATTATTCTAGTTTTTGGGTTGGTTGGATCACTTGCATAGGACCCTTCTGGTGCAAAGTAAAGTTCTGGATCATAGCCCCAGTTGTAATTATCATCATCAAAAAATCTCTCACTTGCTTCATCCACACTTATAAAATCGTAAATAGGAAGAATTTGTACATGGGTAATGCCAAGCTCTTTTAGGTTTGCAAGACCTGTATTAAATCCATGGTAGATGGTATTTTTTTCTGTAAGTCCTAAAAATTTACCGCGATTTTTCACTCCACTACTTTCATCTGCCGTATAATTTTTAACTGACATTTCATAGATGATAGCTTCCTCTTCAGGTATTTGTGGTACTTTAGAATTTTTAAAACCATCTGGATTAGTTTTTTCCATATCACAAACCACTGAGTACATACTATTTATAGAGCTTGTAAAAGAGTAGGGATCTGTTACTTCATATTTTTCATTTACTATATAAGTATAATAATAACCATCTAAATCATTATCCATAGTTATCTCCCAAACTCCCCACTCATTTTGAGTCATAGGAAATATTTCTTTTCTGGGATTTTTATAATTAGTAGTTAAGGCTAATTTTACATCTACCTCTGGTGCAAACACTCTAAAGGTTGTTTTACTTTTGCTATAGATAGCACCTAGCTTATAATCTTTTATATCATCGTAAGTTACATTTTTGTAATTTTTTATCAAAACAAAGTTTCCTTTTTAATATCTTCAAGGTTAAATTCATTGGCCCACAAAATATTTTTCACCTGCTTTTTAGTCCATTTTTCCTTATCAAGAAAATCTTTTGAAGCATTTTCCCTAATCTTGATTAAATTTTCCAAATCTAAAAGTACTTCAAAAGAATCGTTATAAAGTAAGATTTCTTTATATAAATTTTTAAAATCATAAGGAAAGTTTTGGTGGGCTTCATTTAACAAGTTTTCTAATGTATATTTTACTACTTGGTTTTGATAAATGATATCACTAGCCTTATAGGTGTGGTTATCTTTTCTATTTTTGTAAGTATTATAATTATCTGGGAATAAGTAAAAGTCATTTGTTTTGTTTAGGTTATCAACTATCCCACCCTTAGTTGAGATAATGTTTGCCATATTAAATAAAGAATTTAACATATCAAAGTTTTGATTATCATACAAAGGATAGGTTAGATTTGAATAGATATCACAAGCAGGATATAACATCCTTAGATCACTAACAGTAACATCTTCTACATAAATTATCTTTATTTTTTCTTTGATAATTTTATCTGATTCTATTAATTTTTTAAGGGCTAGGATAAACTTTATAGTTTCTTTTGCAATGAAGTATCCTTCATTGGCCTTGCCAGAAAAAATATAGGTAGTTGGCACAAAGTAGGCATTTCTGTTATCCCTTAAGTAATAATATTGGTAGGCAATAGCAAGAGCATTTAGGATTTGCCTTTTACTTTCATGCATTATAGAAAGTTGCATGTCAAATATCGAGTAAGGATTTATACTAGTTTCTTTTTGACCTAAAACTTCTATCATTCTATTTTTGTTAGCAAATTTGATAACTTCTAATCCTGATAGAAAATTACTGTCATTCTCATATTTGCTTATATTTTTTAAACTCTTATAGTTGGTTACATCTAAGCCGATATCTTTAAAGTAAGATGAAAGTTTATCATTCGCACTTCTCCCATACATTAACCTATCTGTACCTAAGTTTATATGGATGTTTTGTTTATTGGCCCCCTTATTTTCTGCTAAGATTTTTGATAAAAATAGATAGTCTTTGCTTAGGGCTAGGTTTATATTTTTAAATATCACATATCCATCTTCTATAAAGGGTTTAAAGTCAATCTCGCCTGCTAATTCATTTTGCACATCTATTATAGTAGTAAATACATCTTCGTTTAGTTTTCTAATCTCATCTACCGGATATCTTTCTAAGGAATCATCTGTTACTGAAAAAACTAAGTGATAAAAGATTTCTCTAGTATAAGCTATAGCTTTTTTTATAGTAAATTTATATTCATAAGTTAAAATTCTTATAAATTCTATCAGGGCCAAGCTTGGGTGGATGTCATTTATTATTACATTTGTCTGATCTTTTATATTTTTTATGTCTTCATAATATAAAAGATATCTACGGACAAAGTCTCTCATAGCAGAAGCAGCAAAAAAGTATTCTTGCTTAAGCCTTAGAATTTTTCCCTCATAACTAGAGTCATCTACGTATAAAAACTCTGTTATTGAACTATTATTTATATAATCATCATAGGCTTCTAAGATTTCACCCTTAGAAAACTTATTAATATTTACATCCTTTGGAGATTCTGCTTTAAATAATCTTAGAGTATTTATAAAACTTGCATCATCTGATATTACTGGCATATCATAGGTAACTGTCTTGTGTTTTTTACCATATATTTCTATTTCGTTGGTAAAAGATTTTTTATGCTCCCAATTTGAGCCATATTTTAGCCATGAGGAAGCTTCTTCAGTTTGCATACCATCTTTTATAACTTGTTTAAAGTTGCCAGATTCGTAGCGCAAGGCGTAGGCTGTTGCTTTTATTTTTTTATTTGACAGTTCATTTATGAGATAAGAAGAGCCCATGCCTATATCTCCTATACCTAAGGCTGGTTCTGGATCTAAGGATACAATGTCTTTATAAGAAAAACCCATTTCATTCAAGGCATCTTTTATCTCATCTTCTAAATTTAACTTATAAATAGCATTTGCCAAAAATCTACCTGGTAAGTATTCAAAACTTAGAATATAAACTTCATAACCTTCTTTGATTTTTTTAGTATCAACCCATGTTTTGCCTATAATTTCCATCATATACCTACATAGGCAATCATATATTTCGTTATCTCTCGCTGTTTTTATATCTTTAGCATAAAAAGAATACAAATAATTTTGTATTCTTTCTATAATTATATCCTTATTTTTTTGCATATTAGGCTTTAATGTTCTCATATAAGTCTAAGTATTTGCCCGCAGACATTTGCCAGTCTATGTCTTGACTCATAGCGTTTTTTACTAGCCTATCGTGAGTTTTTTTATCATTTTTATAAACATTTATAGCATTTTTTATGGTAAATAAAAGCTCATGGGCATTTATATTTGCAAATGAATAACCAGTCCCATCTCCTGTGTATTCGTTATAAGGAATTACCGTATCCTTTAGCCCACCTGCTTCTCTTACTATTGGTAGTGTTCCATAGCGCATAGCAATTAATTGGCTGATGCCACATGGCTCTGATATGGATGGCATTAGATAAAAATCACTTGCTGCATATATTTTATGGGCTTCTGCTCCACCAAAATAAATCCTGCTTGCCATTTTTTCTGGATACTTCCAAGCAAAATATTTAAACATTTCCTCGTAAGTATAATCACCAGTTCCCAATAAAACAAACTGAATATCTTCTTGTAAAAGTTCTTCTAGGATAAAACGAATTAAATCCATACCCTTCATTTCATTTAACCTAGATACCAGTCCTATAACAGGCACATCTTCTCTTTTTGGCAGTCCATATAATTCTTGGATAGCAAGTTTATTTAAAACTTTTTTATCAACAGAACTTATATCGTATTTTTGATCTATCATAGAATCTGTTGCAGGATTCCATTCATCATAGTCAATCCCATTTACTATGCCTGATAGTTTATATTCATACTGTTTTATAACACCATCTAGGCCTTCTCCATAAAATGGATAGTGAATTTCTCTAGCATAGTTTTCTGAAACAGTATTTACTGCTGTAGCATGGATGATGCCCGCTTTCATAAAGTTTATAGCATCATAAAATTTTAAGTCATTCTCATTAAAGTATGATCCATCAAGCCCTGCTAGGCGTAAATATTCGGGATCGAAAATACCTTGGTATTTTAAATTGTGGATAGTAAATAAGGTTCTAATGTCATCAAAATAACTATCCCCACGTCTAAAATCATTCACAAAAACATTTACCATAGCAGTATGCCAGTCATTTGAGTGGATGATGTCTGGTTTAAAATTAATTTCTTTACCTAGAAGTGTACAAGCTTTTGAGAAAAATAGAAATCTTTCAGCATCATCATCATAACCATAAGGACTTTCTCGGTCAAAGTATTCTAAATTATCAATAAAATAGTATTTGACTCCATCAAAATCAAGGCTATATACCCCTGCATATTGGTGTTTCCAGTCAAGGTCTACATAAAATTCAGTGATTTTTTCCATTTTGGCCCTATATGACTCATCAATAGTACTATATAAAGGCAAAACTACTCTAATATCTGCTCCAAGTTTTATGAGTTCTTTAGGAAGAGAACCTGCAACATCTGCAAGTCCTCCAGTTTTTATAAAAGGAACTGCTTCACCAGTTAAATAAAGGATATTCATTAATAACTCCAATCCTCTAATATTTCATTTTTACTTGATACATATGGATGAGATCTATTACCAAATAGTTTTATATTTTTACCTATCTGTGTACCTTTTTCAGCGATTACAAAGTTAAGGATTGATTCCTCTCCTATTACGCTATCTTGGAAAATAACTGAGTTTTTGATTACTACCCCTTTTTTTACATAAACTCCTCTAAATATAATTGAGTTTTCTACATCTCCTTCAATTATCGCTCCATTGGCCACTAAAGAGTTCTTTACATTGCTATCTTTCGTATATGAAGTAGATGGCTCATCTTTTGATTTTGTGTAAACAAGTCCATCTTTATAAAACAAATTATTAAAATATTCTCTATCTAGTAGCTTTAGATTTGCATTAAAGAAAGAATAGGCATCCATAATTATTTCTAATTGGTTATCAATTCTATAAAAATCTATATCTAACTCTTCAGGAAAGTCAAAAATAGCCGTTAAAAGACCGGAAATACTATTTTTTTCTTCTGCATATCTTAAAATTCTTATAAATAAATCTCTTTTTATTAGAATAGAACCTGAAAATAAGTCAAACTCTTCGCTAGTTCCTAAATTGAGACCAGCACTAGTTGGTTTACCATTTTCATTAGAATTTATTATTTTACGATTTAGAAAAAAACCATCTTTATCATATGTTTTTTTAGTAAAGATTAGGGCATCTTTATTCTCACTTTTTAAACGCTCCTTAGCATCTCCTATATCAACTTTATTTATATACATAGGATTTGTAATGAATACGTACTCAGCACTACTACTTTCAAATGCTCTTATAGTATCAAAGTAAGTTTCTATTTCAGTTGGATTTGTTATATCATAGTTTGGAGGATTGATTGTAAGACCTCCTCGTCTTCTATTTAGCTCCCAACTACGTCCGTCTCCTATATGATCAATGGTAGAACGCATTTTATTTCCCGCATATAAAATTACATTGCTAATATCATAATTAGTTAAATTTGAAAGCGTAAAGTCAATTATCCTATATCTTCCAGCAAATGGAAGCATATAATCAGGTCTTACCTTACATAATTCTCCGTAATCTGCTGGATTAAATTCTGAGCTATACACTAATGCTAAAATACTATCCATATTATTCCTCCCCGATACCTTCAGAACTTACTAGGTAGACCTTATCAGTACCACTTTCACCGATATTTTCAGTTATCTCTATATCTTCTGCAACGACACAATTATATATTTTGCATCCAGCCTTTACCTTTGATCCATTTAGTAAAACAGAATTATATACCTCCGCCCCTTCTTCTACAGTTACATTTGAAAAAAGAACAGAATTTTCTACTTTACCATCTATAACACAAGCTTCATTTACCAAGGCATCATTTAAAGTTCCTTTTGGTCCTATTCTATGTGGTGGTAAGTTTAGGCTGGTGGTATATATTTTCCAATCTTCATCATAAATACCAAGCTCATTATCAGGATTAATTAAATCAAGGTTTGCTTGCCAATAACTTCTTACAGTTCCTACATCTTTCCAGTAACCATCAAATTTATATACATAAAGTGGCTGGCCATCTGCAAGCATTTTAGGAATAATATCTTTTCCAAAATCATTAGAAGAATTTGGATTTTCATTATCTTCAATTAGAGCTTTTCTTAAAACTTTCCAGTTAAATACATAAATGCCCATGGATGCAAGATTAGATTTTGGATTTGCAGGTTTTTCTTCAAATTCGGTTATTCTACCATCTTCATCAGTATTCATAATACCAAATCTACTAGCCTCATCCCAATCAACTTCCATAACGGCAATAGTAGCATCTGCTCCCTTTTCCTTGTGGATATCTAAAAGCTTTCTATAATCCATTTTATAAATATGGTCACCAGATAAAATTAAAACGTATTCTGGATTTACCAGATCAAGATAATTTATATTCTCATAAATAGCACTAGCAGTTCCCTCAAACCATTTCCCTCCTTCTTCTGTATAATATGGAGAAAGGATTCTAAGTCCACCATTATTTCTATCATAATCCCAAGCTGATCCTATACCTAAGTGACGGTTTAAAAGTTGTGGTTTATATTGAGTTAAAACACCTATATCTTTTATTTCTGAATTTGTAGAATTGCTTAAAGCGAAGTCTATTATTCTGTATTTTCCCCCGAATGGAACTACAGGTTTTGCCATATCTTTTGTCAATGCTTTAAGTCTTGATCCTTGACCACCAGCTAAAAGCATTGCTGCTGTTTTATTTGAGTTTCTCATATGCCCTCCTTTACAAGAGACTTATCTGTATAATATATTAATACCCTAAATTAGGAGTATAAAAGATAAAAAAACCTTTTCTTAATATATATTTTACAAAATTTACACTTCTTTGACAATAATAACGGATAAAAGTATAGTATCAGTTACATGGGGATGCCATGGTTTCGACGTGGTCGAAGAATTATTAGTAGCAAGTCGAGTGTGGAACGTAAATCCACAGTTTAAATATAAACGCAAACAACAATAGCGAAGCTAACTTCGCACTAGCTGCCTAAGAATCTGGTAGCAATGAATTGTAGGTTTGTCGCGAACTTACAATTTGTTTCATAATTTTAGCGACAACTAATATACCTAAGCTTTGCGGTATATTCAGTAAAATGAAGCTAGCATAAAAACTATTTGTAAGTTTATCAGTTTTTATGTGAATATTTTAAACTTACTAAACTTGTAGAAGCTAATAAGGAGACTTCCACGGACATGGGTTCGACTCCCATCATCTCCACCATGTAATATTTATACAATAAAAAAAGAGCCTTTATGGCTCTTTTTTATTTCTTAATTACTTTTTTTAACTTAGTCATGGATTTCTCGTCTATCTTCTATAGCTCGCTCTAGTGTAAGCTGATCGAAGTATTCCAGATTTGACCCAACAGGTATACCTTGGGCAATTTTTGTTACTCTAACATTTTTTTCATTTAAAAGACTGGTTAAAAATAATGTTGTAGTTTCTCCTTCTATTGTAGAAGAAATAGCAAGAATAACTTCATTTATACCCTCACTATCAATTCTATTTAATAATTTATCTATATTTAATTCATCTGGTCCTATACCATCTGATGGAGATATTAATCCACCAAGGACATGGTATTTACCATGAAAGGCTCCTGATTTTTCTATAGCTATCAAATCTTTTACATCTTCTACTATACAGATAAAATCTTCTTCACGTGTAATATCTTTACATATATCACAAATTTCTGCTTCTGTAAGGTTGCCGCAAATCTCACACCTATGGATTTTTTCTTTTACTTCCATTAAGGCCTTGGAAAAGTCTTTTATATCAGTTTCATCTCGCTCTACAATATTCATAGCCAGTCTTTCAGCTGACTTTCTGCCTATAGTTGGAAGTTTTTGAAATTCTTCTATTAAGTTATTTAAACTTTCTGGAAAGATTGCCATTACATAAATCCAGGTATGTTTAACCCACCTGTTAGTTTGCCCATAGTTTGGCCGCTATATTCATCTGCCTTATTTAGAGCATCATTTACAGCTGCGATTACAAGGTCTTCTAGCATTTCACTATCTTCTGGGTCTATTACATCTTCATCTATTTTTAAAGCAATTAATTCTTTTTTTCCATTTACAGTTGCTGTTACAACTCCACCGCCAGATGTTGATTCAAATTCTTTTTCTTCAATGTCTTGCTGAGCTCTTTCCATCTCCGCTTGCATCTTTTTAACTTGTTTCATCATATTGTTCATATTTCCGCCACCTGGGAATCCGCCTCTTGCCATAATTTTCTCTCCTATTCTATAATTAATTCATCTCCAAAGATATCTAATAATTTATTAGAATAATCTTTGCATTCTTCTTTCTTAATTTCTATTTCTTCTTTTTTTTTATCTTCTACATTACTTATATTATTGTTCATATTATCATATGAATCAATAGTAAACTTATAATCTGTTTTTAAGATGTCTTTTAAATTCTTTTCTATATCACCTATTTTTGATACTATAAAGAAATTATAAAAGTCTTCTTTGATATATAGGATAAAACTGTTATTTTCTATCCTGTAATTAAAGCCTTCATCAGTAAATAAACCATTTATAACCCCGCCAGCAGTTTTTACTAGCATGGTTTTTATTTTTTCTTCCTCAACAGAAGTTAAAGAGTTGCTAGTTCTTGGTGAAACCTCTTCTTTCTCTTCTATTTTTGGTGGTTGATCAATATTTTCTGAAACTTCATTAGTACTATTTACTGTTTGTTCATCTAGCTTATAATTTATTTCAGGAATTTCCCTATTAACTGGTACATCAACCTGAGTTAAATCTAGATTGGTTAGTTTATTTTCCACTACTTTATTAATAGTATCTATCAAATCATCACCAGTATTTTTTTCTAGATAGCTTATTCTTGAATCTAGGTTATCTATATTTTTTAAATTTAATAACCTAAGGATACAAACTTCTGTAAGTACATCAGTATTTTCTGTAAGCTTCATCTTGTTATTATATTCAATAAGTATATCCAGATAGTCTCCTAGTTCACCATCAGTTATATCTTTTGACCTTTTAGCTATGAAGTCTTTGTACTCCCTATTGTCAAAAAATGATTCATTACCTGTTAGTTTAAATATCAAAATATCATTAAAATATGCTATTAAGCTATCTATGATATCTTTATTGGACTTATTATTAGCTCTTAAATCAAATAAGCTTTCTAAACTTATTTTTGAATCTTTTGCTATAATCGCACTGGTAAGTCTATCTACATCATAAAAATCCACTACCCCTAGCAAGGATTGGACTTTTGCTAAATCATATGATTTCTCTCCAAAAGAAACTACCTGATCTAGGATGCTAAGTGCATCACGCATGGCTCCATTAGCTTTTTTTATAATAAGTTCAACGGCCTCGCCATCCATCTCTATATCCCTATCTTTTAAGATTTTATCTATTTGAGTTTTAATATTTGTATCATCTATTTTGTTAAACTCAAATTTTTGCACACGGGATAAGATTGTGCGTGGCACTTTTTCTATTTCAGTTGTTGCTAGTATAAAAACTAAATGGCTTGGTGGTTCCTCCATGATTTTAAGTAAGGCGTTAAATGCCTCACGAGTTATCATATGGGCCTCATCTATGATATAAACCTTATATTTTAGTTTATTTGGTGGATAAATTACATTATCTTTTAGATTTCTTATATCATCTATCCTACGGTTACTAGCAGCATCCATTTCCACTACATCGATAGTAGCTTCTTCTTCAATAACCTTGCAGTTTTCACATTCAAGGCATGGCGACCCATCTTTAGGGTTTAGGCAATTAACTGCCTTTGCAAATATTTTTGCACAAGAAGTTTTTCCTGTACCTCGTTCGCCAGAAAATATATAAGCATGGCTTATCTTGCCAGTTTTAACTTGATTTTTAAGGACAGTTGTTACCCTATTTTGGCCTAAAACCTCATCAAAAGTTTTTGGTCTATATTCTCTATATAATGCTTTTGCCATAATTTTCCTTTCTAAAACATTATACCATATGAAAAATTTTTGCATTTAAAAAAATTCATAGTATAGTCTAATATGTTAATCGTATGGAGAGCTGTCCGAGCGGTTGAAGGAGCACGATTGGAAATCGTGTATACATCTTTCATGTATCATGGGTTCAAATCCCATGCTCTCCGCCATGCACTAGACGGGGAACTAGCGATGCCTTGTAACCTGCAATTCGCTATAGCAGGGTCGAATTCCCAGCCAAGGGATATTATCTAACTACAAGCCTATATAAACTAGCGTTGACTACTAGGTCTTGCGCAACAGGAAACTATGAACCATGTCAGGACGGGAACGTAGCAGCATTAAGTAGATCTTTCTGTGTGCCGTAAGGTCACCTAGTACGAGCTAGGCTTATATAGATACTCTAGTGAGATCTTATTTCGAAGCTGGGTGTGCTTTACATAACCTCGAGGTTAAACCTCGGGGTATTTTTTAACTTTATTTTTCTTTTAAGGTAGTTTATAATCTTAATAAGGAGCTTAAATATGATAGGTAAAAATATAGAAAAAATGTTTAAAGAACCTACCGAAAATATAATGATTCCAGCAAGTGATGTAGCTGTAGTCCGTGAGAAGGACTCCCTAGTCCATGCAATACTTGTCCTATCCTCTTCTGGTTATCAAACCATCCCAGTTTTAGATGAGGAAAATAGAGTAAGGGGACTGATTTCCATTTCTAATATAGTTACTAATACTGAAGATTTATCGATTTTTGATGAGGAAAAACTTGCTCAAATCAAAGTAGAAAATGTTATGAATCAAATGGTGCCTATACTATTTGATAATTATAATCTAGAGGATGTTTTAAGACTAATAATTAATAATAACTTTATCTGTATCACCCACAAAAATGGATATTTTTTAGGAATCATTCCTAGAAAAATAATCCTAGAAAGATTTACAAATATAGCCCATAACTTGGAAAATCAATATACATTAACACAAAAATAAAAAAGAGGATGAGTTTTTACTTATCCTCTTTTATTTTAAAAATAGCTGACCCAAATGGTCTTATTTTTATAAAATCATTTTTATTTATACTTCCATTTATATTGCCAGATCCCTGATAGGCTAAAGCTTCTGTATTTATCAACTCTTCTAACTCATATGGACTTGGTATTTTGTATTCTACATCTGTTAAATTTATTATAACCAGTAATTTATTTTCTTCATAGTATTTTATAAAAGCATAAATGCTATATCCACCTATATCCAGAAGTTTTGTTGTTGATTTTTCGCTAAATAAGGCTTTTTCGCTTTTATAAAGGCTTGATAAATCTTTGTAAAAGTTATTAAAACTTAAATTTTCATCACTTTTTGTATATAAAATAGTTTTATCAAATACAGAAAATGTTTTAAAACTTGCTAGCTCATTTCCCATAAATAACATTTTTGATGCATTTATCGAATACAAAAAGGTCATAAGAGTTTTTAATTGACCTAATTTGTATTCCCCATGCATCTTCATAGCTAGGCTAGCCTCATCTAAAAAGTCATCTACATATGAAAATCCTAGTATTTTTTTAGAATTATCGGCTATTATTAAATCATGCACATCTCTTTTATACTTATCTCGCTTAAAAGGAGATTTTTGCATAATTCTTAAAATATCTCTAAAACTTAAATCGTAAACATAATCAAAAGATAAATCAAGATTATAAGTGCCATTAAAGCTTGCTATAGCATAGGCCTTATTGTTATGAATGATACTAATAATTTCTTCTAAAAATTCCACCCAATTTTGATTAATTCCTCTATATTCTTGACCTTGCCAGTAAATAGCATTTTCTATATTAGCTAAATCTATACCATCTAAGTTAAATTCTGTTAACCAATAATTAACTACTGATAGGAGATAAGACCTGCTGGCATTCTTATTAGGATCAAAGTTTAAACCACCATAAAAATTATATTTTATGTCTGAAAAATCATAAGTATATAGGTTTGTCCCGTCAAAATTATCTAGGAAATAAGCATTTTCATCGAATTCGTAAATATCTAGTTCTACTATAACGCCAATTTTATTGACATGCGCTTTATCTATAAATTCTTTAAAGTCTATCTTACTTCCATATCTACCTGCAAAGGCAAATAAGCCAGTACTTTTGTAACCATAAGACTTATAATTTTCATATTCAGTAACTGGCAAAAATGAAATGCAGTCAAAGTTATTAGCCACACAGTGGTCAATTAACTTATCAAAAGAAAAGGTCTCATCTTTTAAAAGTGATCCTAGGTGAACTTGATAGATATTTTTTGGCTTTTTATTTACTTTTTTATTTTTAAAGTCATAATCATCATCACCAACTAGGGAGCAATTTTCCTTTACTGACATCTCTCTTGCATAGGGATCTAGCTTTTTTATTATCTCCCCTTCTCTAGTGGTAAATTTGTATTGGTATCTATCACCTTTTTTAGCATTTTTTATATTAGCAGAAAATACCCCTGTTCTGTATTTTCTTAATCCCTGACCCTGCCAATCGTTAAAATCACCTATAAGTTCAACTTTATAAGCGTTTGGAGCAAAAACTCTAAATATATAACCACCATCTTTTGGATGGTTCCCAAAAAACTCATAAGCTTTTTTAGATTGTCCTTCTATAAATTTTTTTGTATCCATAAAAACCTCCTACTTATAGGAAAAAAGACAGGTCATATACCTGTCTTGT
Organism: Anaerococcus cruorum; assembly: GCF_046365495.1. Lineage (NCBI taxonomy): Bacteria > Bacillati > Bacillota > Tissierellia > Tissierellales > Peptoniphilaceae > Anaerococcus > Anaerococcus cruorum. The sequence continues at coordinate 231,488 of NZ_JBGMEH010000006.1, forward strand.
TATCAAATGCATCTATCATAGATCTAGCTACTTCTATCATCATCCAGTTTACTTTTTTTGACCAATCTGGGTCTGTTGCATAGCTCATACCTATTGCATCTGTTGACACACCGTTATAGTAATCTCCATCAGATGATAGGTAACTTTCCTTTAAATGCTTTGCTACAGTATTTATAGAATCAGCTGGTGTTTTAAAATCTTTCGCTTGATTATATGGGTCAAAATCATAGGCATTAAAACCAAAAAGATTATTTTTATTTAAAAATAATTCGCTAGTGCCATTACCAGTTTCATGTTTGGCCATAGCCATTAGCAAGATTGGATTTACACCATAGGTTTCTCCAGCTTTTTTAAAATCTTTACCAAGACCAGCTAGTCCAGTACCTGCTAAGGCATTATCTAGCTCTTCCGCAGAAAAGTCTGGTGTATTTAAAAGGTAAAACATATTGTTGGAATCAATCTTACTAGATCCTTGATCATAAAAAATATCCAAATCTTCTTCAAATTTTTTATATTTTTCTGCTTGAGTTTTTTTTAGAAGCTTAGCCTCATAATATATTTTATTGATTCCATTCATAAGAGTAACTTTTGTATTTTCTTTTGCAGCAAAGACTTTATTTGAACTAAAAAAAGTTACAAATAAGACAAATACTGCCATTAATTTTTTTGTTTTTTTGTTTTTCATATATAAATTAAGTCCTAACTTTTTTATAAATTATATTAGCTAGGACTTAATAAAGCAAATTATTATTTAATTTTTCTTGATCCAGGTTTCACCGCTGGTGTATCTTTTAAATGATCTGGTAGGTCATCTGCATCATAAGTATTTACATCTATTTTTGTTGCAGAAATAATAGGTAGTCCATTTATCTCGTCTTTGTTTGATCTATTTACAATAGATGTTAAAGCTACTACTTCAGCTCCATAAGATCTAATTACTTCCACTGTTTCAAAAGAAGATTTTCCTGTTGTAATTACATCCTCAACAATAATAACTTTTGCTCCCTTTGGTATTTCAAAACCACGACGCAAAGCCATTTCATTATCTACTCTTTCAGTAAATATAGCATTAGTTCCGATAGCCTTGGCTACTTCATAAGAAATAATTACCCCACCCATAGCTGGTCCTACACATAGGTCAACATCAATACTCGCTTCTTTTAATTTTTCTGCAATTATTTCTGATACTTCTGCACAGTACTCTGGATGTTGAATCAATTTTGCGCATTGAATATATCTATCAGAGTGTTTGCCGCTAGAAAGTAAAAAGTGACCTTCTAAAAGAGCGTCTGATTTTTTTAATAATTCTAATGTCTTATCCATATTCTCTCCTAAATAATTCCTGTAATTTCTTTTATATCTTCTATATTATTTTCTTCTAAATATTTTTCTATGCCATCTGCTACATCAAGCATGGTATTGTAGTCTACAAAGTTTGCAGTTCCTACTTGGATAGCGCTTGCTCCTGCCATTATAAATTCTAGGGCATCTTTATAATCAATTATTCCACCCATTCCAATAACTGGTATATCTACTGCATGAGCTGCTTCATAAACCATTCTTAGGGCAATTGGTTTTATAGCTGGACCTGATAAGCCTGCAGTTTTATTTACAAAAACTGGAGCTTTTGTATTTATATCTATAGCCATAGCATTAAAGGTATTTACAAGTGAAATTGCATCTGCTCCATTATCTTCTGCAAGTTTTGCAAATGTTGGAATAGATCCTACATTTGGTGAAAGTTTCACTATAAGCGGTTTTCTAGTTTCTTTTCTCACTTTTGATATAACTTCACTAGCCTTAGTTGGATCCGTACCAAAGGCCATGCCGCCTTCTTTGACATTTGGGCAGGAAATATTTAACTCTATCATAGGCACATCAGTTTTATCTAAGATGCTTGCGCCTTTTACATAGTCTTCTACTGAATGGCCACCTAGATTTGCAATGGTAACTGTATCTTTGCTAAGTAAAAATGGCAGTTCTTCATTTACAAAATACTCTATGCCAGGATTTTGTAGGCCAATTGAGTTCATAATACCTGATGGTGTTTCGTGGATTCTTATCCCGCTGTTGCCTAGATTTTTGTTTAAGGTAAGACCCTTTGAGCAAATGCCTCCTAGCTTATCAAGGTCAATATAGTCTGCAAATTCTTTTCCAAAACCAAAAGTTCCACTTGCAGCAATAACTGGGTTTTTAAAGTGGATACCGCAAATATCTACTCCTATATTCATTCAAAAACCTCCCTTGCATCAAAAACTGGACCATCTTTACAAACTCTTAAAAACTCTCCATCAGCACTTGGGACTGTACAACCTAGACATGCTCCGATTCCACAAGCCATATGGGCTTCCATAGAAACTTCTAAATAAGCTTCATTGTTTTTCTCATGAATTGCCTTAAGCAGACCGTTTGGTCCACAGGCATAGATTATGTCATAGTCATCTGGATTTAAATCTTCTGTGATGAATTTCTTGTTATTTTTAAAAGAAGTTGTTGTTACAGAATTTACATAGGGTCTAAAGTCATCTACAAAGTATGGATCGAAAGTAAAACCTGCGTAAAAATCTGGTTTTTCTGGTAGATTTTTTACTAAATCTAAAAGTGGTGCTATACCTATCCCCCCAGCAACTACTGCAACTTTTTTACCCTTTGCAACTTCAGTATTAAAGCCATTACCAAGTGGTCCTAAAAGTTTTACCTTATGCCCTGGAGTAAGGCCTGCCATAATATCTGTGCCTGCACCTACAACTTGATATAAAAAAGTAAGTTCTTCCTCATTTTGATCACACACCCCAAAAGGACGAGATAAAAGTGGCTCGTTTCTAAAACTTTCTGTTCTAAACATAAAAAACTGACCAGACCTTGCCTTTAAACCTATGTCGACTTTCATTTTCCATATGTCAGGAGCTATTTCAATATTTTCTGTAATTACACCATTTTTATAGGTCTTCATTTTTTAAAATATCCTCTCTGGTTTTTAAAACAGCTTCTCTGGCATATTGGCCAATATTGTCTGCTCCATCTTCGTAGTTCATATAGGCTTTTAAAACTCCACGGGAGTTGTTAACCACCCCACCGTTATTGTCATTTAAAAGCTTATAAACATTTAGACTATCTGCTCCTTGGGCACCAAATCCTGGAATTAAGAAGAAATTGTTTTTGTATCTATCTCTTATTTCTTCAACTTCTTTGGTGTGAGTTGCTCCTACTACAAAGCCCACTGGGCCATAGCCTGATTCTCCAATGTATTTATCGTTTAGCTCTTGTAATTTATCTCCAACTTTAAAGAATAACTCTTCTCCATCTGTTTTTAAAACTTCAAAGTCATTTGCTCCTGGATTTGATGTTCTAAGTAAAACAAATACACCTTTTTTACCACTTGCTAGGTACTCTTCATAAGGCTTAATTGAGTCCATGCCCATGTATGGGTTTAAAGTTATAAAATCTGTTTCAAAATCACCTTCAAAGTGGGCTTTGGCATATTGGCTTGCAGATGCTGCTATATCTGATCTTTTGATATCTCCTATAGACAATAAATCATTTTCTTTTAGATATGCTAGAGTATCCCTATAAGCAAGCATCCCTTCAATACCATAGGACTCATAATATGCTATTTGGAGTTTATAGATAGCTGTTATGTCGTAAGTAGCATCTATAATTTCTTTATTAAAAGCAAAAATTGCCTCATGGATGCTTTTACCTTCTTTATTTTTTTCTGGTATGTAATCAAGCGAAGTGTCAAGGCCTACACAGACAAAGCCTTTTTCTTCCACTTCCTTATATAATCTATCTATTATCTGCATATTTTAAGACACCTTTCTTATAAACTTTTTTAACTTTTCCGAAAAGTTCTTGGTCTATTAATAGTGAATTTTTTGCTTTTGATTTTATATCTTCTTCTTTGTAGATATAAGATTCATCTAAGTCGATTAAAGTAAAGTCTGCTTCAAAACCTGGTTCAATCTTTCCTTTGTTTAAGCCTAATAATTTTGCAGGATTTGTTGCCATAATTTTTATCAAATCATTTAAAGAAATTTCTCCAGATTTTACTAAAACTTCATAACAAGTTGAAAAGGCTGTTTCTATACCAATAAAACCTGGTGCACCTTTCTCTTTATCTTCTTTGCTATGAGGAGCATGGTCAGTGGATATTGCATCTACTGTGCCATTTTTAATCATTTCTATTAGGGTTTTTCTATCTTCATCAGTTCTAATTGGTGGATTTACCTTTACTTCTTCACGCCCTTTATTAGCTAGTAATAAGTGGTGAGGAGTTACTTCACAAGTAATTGGTGCTCCTAGGTCTTTAAAGTACTTGATTGCTGTTATCGCACCCTTTGTTGATACGTGAGAAAAATGTACTGGGCAATCAAGTTTGTAAGCATAATAGCAATCACGAAGGGTCATTGCATCTTCTGCAATTTCATAGTCTACATCAGAAACTTTATCTACTTCTTCGTGGAGGGTCATGGTTACTCCAAGGTCTTTAGCTTTTTCCATGGCCTTATACATAACCATATCATCATTTACTCCATGGCCATCATCCGAAATATATTTTACAGACTCTGGCATCTTATCTAGGTGGTCTAAGGTCTTTCCATCAAAGTTTTCTGTAATAGTATATACTTGTTCGATATCAATTAGATCTAAATCCTTACCACGTTTCATGATGTCATTATAAACTTCTGGGCTAGATACTGTTGGATTTGTATTTCCCATAAGCAGTACTGAAGTATAGCCACCTGCAAGTGCTGAATGAGATCCAGTTTCTAAATCTTCTTTGTAAGTAAAGCCTGGGTCACGGAAATGAACATGCATATCTACAAATGATGGCATAAGCGCTAGGTTTTTACAATCAATTATCTCATCTGCATTACTTTCATCAAAGGCTTCTACGATAATCCCATCTTCTACATATATAGGCTCTTTAGAGATTTTTATATCATCAAAAGTATAGGCATTTTTAAATATCTGCTTCATTACTCTTCAACCCCATAAATGTGATCACAGTAAGCGCACTTATATTGTTTTTCTTCTGGCTTAAACAAAATAAATTTAGATGGCACTGATCTTTCGGAGGTAGAAATACATTTTGGATTTTGACAGGTTAGGACATTTACTATCTCATCTGGTAACTCTAGTTCTTTTTTCTCTACTACTTCCTCATTTTCTATAATATTTACAGTAGCTTGAGGATCTATAATAGAAACTACATCTAAGTCTAAATCTTTGTGATTTTCTACCTTTATGATATCTTTTTTGCCCATATTTGAACTTTCTGCATTTAAGATTAACGCAACTTGGTCATCCAATTCTGCTAGTCCTAATAATTCAAATATTTTTATACCATTGCCAGCTTTTACGTGGTCAATTACTATTCCATTTTTTAAACTTGTAATCTCAAGCATTGTTCGCCTCCAATAATTTCATAATAAGGGCCATTCTTACATACATACCATATTTCACTTGGTTAAAGTATACAGCCCTAGGGTCCTTATCTACTTCTGTAGCTATTTCATTTACCCTTGGTAGTGGGTGCATTATTATCATATCTTCTTTAGCTTTTTTAAGTTTTGCCTTATCTAGGATGTATGAATCTTTTAATCTTGTATACTGACTCATTGAGAAAAATCTTTCTCTTTGAATACGTGTCATATATAAAATGTCAACTTGATCCATAACTTCATCTAGATTTGTAGTTTCGATATAATTTTTCTTATCTTTAAACACATCTTCTTTTACATATGTTGGCAGTTTTAACTCTTCAGGTGCTATTAATATAAAGTTATTATTATCAAATAAATTCATTACTTTTAAAAGTGAATGAACAGTTCTACCGTATTTTAAGTCTCCTACTAGACCAATAGTGTGACCTTCTAATGAATCCTTATATTGGCTAATAGTTAAAACGTCAGTTAAAGTTTGTGTAGGGTGTTGGTGGCCACCATCACCAGCATTTATTATAGGGCAATCTGCAGTTTGACTAGCTAGATATGCTGCTCCTTCTTGAGGGTGGCGCATAGCAATTATATCTGCATATTGGCTAACTGTTCTTACAGTATCTTGTAAACTTTCTCCTTTTTTGGATGAGGATACATTTGCATCCGAAAATCCTACAACAGATCCTCCAAGTCTTATCATTGCAGACTCAAATGATAGTCTAGTCCTAGTTGATGGCTCAAAAAAAAGAGTCCCTAAAATTTTTCCCTCACATATATGAGAAAATTCTAGTGGACTCTCAATTATTTCATTAGCTAAATTAATTATTTCGTATATATCGTCTTTAAAAAGTTCTTCTGATGTCAATAAATTTTTAATACTAATCATTTATACACTCCTTTTGTTCTTAAAGATATTACACGAAAAAATTGCTTTAGTCAAGTTTACTTATTTAATTTTTCTCTTAGTTCTGTTATAGATTCTGTGGTAATATTAGTTTTATCAAGGTTTAAGTCTTTTATAATTTCATCCATTTTATCCTTATTAGAAAACTCTATTTCCATATAAGGATGAGGATAGGTATTCTTATCCCAGATATCTATATCAAATCTTTGTTCTTTGTAAGAATATGATATTCGTTCTTTTTCTCCCTCATATTCTAATTCAATGTTAAGCTCTTCTAAAATTTTTATCATCATAGATACAGAATCTATATTTACAGTGTATTCATTATTTACACGAAACTCATCATCACTTTCTACTCTTTTAAAGGTAAGTTCTAGTGTTTTCTCATCATTCTCAAATTTTGTTTCACGGATTCTTAAATATCCATTTTCAAACTCTCCACTTTCTGGGACAAAGGTATAGTTTTTTTGAAACTCATGGCTTACCTTTGTTGCCCCAAGGTTAACTAATTTTTCTTCAATCTCTTCTGGGTCTATATTTAAAACTTTTACTTCTATTTCTCTTTGCATCATACAATCCTTACTGGTGTAAAATCTATATAATCACCTGCTACACATTTTATGTCTATATCTCCAATATTGCCTTCTTTTATAATAGAGTGGCCTACCCCATGGAGGTGTCCATAAATTAGATGTTCTACTTTGTGATTTTTACATATATCATAAAATTCATTTAAACTTTTATCTTGATTTATAGGTGGATAATGGAGCATGACTATTTTTTTATTATCCCCACTTGCTTTTATAGAGTTTTCAAGCCTCATTAGTTCACGAGTAAATACTTTTTCATCATGGTCTGTAAAATCCTTATGATCTCTAGGCATCCATCCACGAGTCCCGCATATGTCATAGCCTTCTATGGTAAATGAATTATTTTGTAGGTAGTGCATGGATGATAGACCTAAATTATTTATCTTATTTAAGGATGTCCACCAATAATCGTGGTTACCCTTCATCAAAATTTTTTGCCCATTTAATTCATCTATTTTTTTTAAATCAACATAGGCATGGGTTAAGTCCATAGCCCAGGATATATCTCCTGGGATTAGGACAGTATCAGCAGGGCCTACCACATCATTCCAATTATTAAAAATACGTTCCTGGTAATTTTCCCAATTTTGACCGAAGACTTCCATGCTTTTTTCATTTGTATAATCAAGATGTAAGTCAGCTAGGGCATATATCATATTTCCTCCAAATCAATCATATTAAAATCAATGGCCTCACTTTTTAAAACTTCTTCTTCCCTATTGTGGCAACTAAAATAAATGATCTGCCTGCTATTTGATAAATCTAATAGGAAAAATAAGGCCAAACGTAGCCTATCTAAGTCATAGTTTATAAATGCGTCATCGAAAATAATAAAATTATCTAGTTTATTTTCATTTATCAAAAATTTAAGGGCAAAGTTAAGTTGGTCATAAAAACCAGTTGAAAGTTTATCTATACTTATAGATTCACCATTTGCAGTTAATATGCTTGGATTTAGATCACTATCATAGCTTATCTCTTTGTATCTGTCCTTGGTAATAGTGGAAATCAAATCAGATATTTCATTATTAAATGTTTCTCTATCACCTGAAGAACTTTTAGATAATACTTCTATGGTATCCTTTGCAAGATTTATAGCTTCTATGTGATTTTCCATAGTTTTTAAGTTTTTTTCTAGTGTATTTAATCTATCTACTAAATCAACTTCTTGGTTTAGTTTTTCTTCAGCAGAAGCTAGCTTTCGCTCTAGAGATATATTTGTTTTAGTTAGTGCTTCTAGATCACTTTCAAGTCTTCGTATTTTTTCTTCAGTATCTTTAATATCCATTTTTTGAATAGTCTCTATATTTTTTCTATCTCTAGTTTTATCTTGATTTTCTAGAACTCTTAAAACTTCTTCTATCTTCTCTTTTTCTTTAGTTAACCTTAAAAATTCGATGTATCTTTCATCATTATACTTTTTATCTGCTGATTCTGACACTTCAACATTCTTTTTATCTATAACTATCATCATAAGTGGCAATATAATAGCTAAGGCTAAAAGGTAATTTTGTTTAAAATATCTCCACAATATTATTAGTAAAAGGGAGCCAAGCATATAAAATATATAGTGGCGGGTTAGGTTTTTAGTAGATAAATTTTCTTTTTCATCTACAATATTATGATTTTCTCTACCCCTTAAATCATCATATTTTTTTAACTCGTTTTCCACATAATTTAACTCATTCTTATACTTAATCTCATCTTCAAGGTTTTTATAGGCTACATTTTCCCTGTAGTTATCACGAGCATGCTTTAATTCCTTTAATTTTTGTGATTTATTAGATATTTCATCTCGATTTTTATAAAGTTTTGCAAAATCTTTGTTAGTTTCATTTCTAAGTCCTTTTAAGTCTAAGATTTCTCTAGATAATTTATCTATTTCAGTTTTTGTTTTTGCAAAAGGTTTAGTATAGGCGCGGTCTGATCCTATTTCAGCTAGCTTATTATCTAAGAAATTTATTGCATCACTTGCTGAGAAATTGTAATCATCTCTATTTATTAAAAGCTCTACTACCTTGGCCTTGGCTTTTTCGCTTGATTCTTGGCTTTGGTAGTTTGAAATTATATTTTTATATATCTCGTAGGATATACCTAACAAAAATTCACCTGGATAGTTTAAATTACTGACTATTGCCTCTATTACTTGATTATTAGTTATATTATATATCTTATACTCTCCACTATCAAAGTTGCGGCTTACCCTATAATCTATTCCATCTTTGTTAAATATTGCAAGTCCCGCATATTTATAAGAATTAATAGGTCTATATATCTCTTGTTTTTTATTAAAGTGACGCACACGGCTTCCATCATCAAAGCCATATAAAATACCTTCTATAAAACTTGCTATTGTAGATTTACCTGATTCATTTTTGCCATAAATAAGATTAAATCCAGAACTTAAATCTATATTTGTATTTTCAAATTGACCAAAGGATATTATATGAAGTTTTTTTATTATTACACTCATTTTTTACTCCTTAATATTGCCTCTAGGCCCAGCTCATAAGCGAGTTTACTAATTTCATCATCTTTTCCTTCAAAACTTTTACTAAATTTACTTAGTAGAGAGTTTGGATAAAGGTTTATTGCAATACTTGCATTTTCTTTAAAATCTTCTTTTATTTCTAGATAATCAGCGTTTATTTTTTTCTTTAAAATTCTAGTGTCTAGGTCTGATTTTTCTTTTAAATTAAGCCTTATAAAGTTTAGCTTATCGCTTAAAGAATCATTTATATATTTTAAAATATCTTCGCTACTCTCATATTCATTTGGGTATATATCTAAATCTATAAACTTAATTAAAGATGAATCTATCTGACTTATTTCACCCTCATCATAACGGATATATCCATAATCGTATATATCAGAAAAATCATGAGGCTCAGTGCTACCTGGATAGTAAATATTATATATATTTGCTGCCTTATGAATGTGGCCTAGGGCAACATAGTCAAAACCAATTTCCTGAAGTCTTGCAGGATCTAAATCTAAATAATTTGTAGGGCTTGGGCTAATATCTCCGTGAACTAATAATATATTAAAAAATTTCTTATCTAATTTTAAATCATAAGGAAAATCATTTTTATAAATACGATCCTTATAAGATAAACCGTAGACTCTCATATTATCTTTTTCGAATAAAGATAAATTTTCTTCTGTGAAGATATGAAGGTTATTTGGCTTATTATTCAAAAATATAGTATTATAAGAGTCAAAATAATCGTGGTTGCCTGTAACATAGTAGATATCCTTGCCAAAGTTATCAAATATTTTAAATAACTTATCAAAATCTTTTGATGAAAAATATAGTCTTTCAAATAAGTCTCCTGCAATTAGAGCAAAGTCCACATCTTTATTTTCATTAAATATGTTTTCAAAAGATTCCCAGGATTTTTTTCTTATAACAGAGCCTAAACTATTATCAAAATTAGATTTATCAGATAAATGTGCATCTGCAAGGTGGATAAATTTCATAGTAAATTAACACTTTCTATAATCTTTTTATCATCTTCTACTCTAAATACAGTAATAGAACCATTATCTAGCCAAAATGTCTGCCAATTTTCTTTATCTTTTAATAGCCAAAATAATGATGACTTTATAGCAATGGCATGGCTTACACATAGAATATCTTTATCTTCCTTAGATTTTTCATCAAAAAACTCACTCGTTCTTTTGATGACATCATTTATTGATTCACCACCAGGATATTTTATATTAAAAAAGTCTTTTTCTTTTTTATTAAAAAAATCTAATTCATTTATTCTTATATCTTCGAAAAATTTTCCTTTAAAATCACCAAAATCTAATTCATTTATACGACTGTCTATTGTATAATCATTAAAACCTAGTCTTTGGGCAGTCTCTTGGCTTCTTTTTAGTTCTGATACGTAAACTTCATCTATGTCATATTTTTCTAAATTTTTTTTAGTATTATTTAAAACACCATAACCACTTTCGTGTAACTTGGTATCTTTTAAGGAATAAAATCTTGAAATATTGGCTTCACTTAATCCATGTCTAACTAAAATTATTCTCATTATTCTCTCCTTTATTAATATTATATCTTATATACCTACACAAAAAAACAAGACCATATGGCCTTGCTTTAAGGTACGATTAAATATTATTAACACACTTAATAATCTTTTTATTATCGTGAATTTCAAATATAGTTACTGAGCCATTTTCTATCCAAAAACTATCCCAGTCTGCCTTATCTTTTAAAATCCAAAATAAGGCGGCTTTTATAGCTAGACCGTGGCTTATGCAAAGGGCGTTTTCATCTTTTTCTACTAATTCATCCAAAAACTCGCTCATCCTTTTAATTAGGTCATTACGGCTTTCATTACCAGGATATTTTAAATTAAAGACATCTTCTTCATTGTCTAAGACACCATCATAGTGGTCTTGAATTTCTTCTAGTAATTGGCCACTATAATCACCAAAGTCTAGCTCATTTAATCTAGAATCAGTTATATAATCATGGTAGCCAAGCATGTCTGCAGTTTGTGTTGCATCCTTTAATTCTGATGAGTAAACCTTATCTATATTATATTTTTCTAGAGTTCTTCTGGTATTAACTAAAACGTTAAAACCACTTTTGTTTAATTTTGGGTCTTCTACTGATTCAGTTCTTGCTCTGTTTGATTGGGTAAAACCGTGTCTTACTAAGTATATTTTCATTTAAAAACTCCTTAAGATTTAATTATTCACCGCTACTCATAGCCTCAGCCATATCTATCTTTTTAAGATTTCTATGGACTATAAATAATAGGACTATGGATATAGCTATGGTTATTATTCCACTATATAAAAATGAATTTAAGTGGACTCTATAGGATAATAAAATATCTTTAGGGGCCACTACATATATTATATACCTAAACATAGCATATCCTAAACCAAAACCTAGAAATATTCCAAGGATGGTTAGGATAAATATTTCCCTAAATATATATGAGGTAACTTCTTTTGGATAAAATCCTAATACCTTTATAGTAGCAAGCTCTCTTTTTCTCTCACTTACGTTTATATTAATTAGGTTATATAAAACCACTAAGGCAAGTAAAACTGAAATAATTGTTATAATCCCTATTACAAGATTTAGGTTTGCTAAAAGAACATCCATAGACGCATAGATAACTGAGGCATTTATAATAGCCGTTACCGCCTTTTCATTTTCGATATTTTTTATCATTTGGCTAGCATCTCCTCTTAGGTAATTAGCGTTATAGGCTGGATCACTTTTAGTTACCTTTTTAAAACTATCTTTTGAAATATAGATATAATCTCCAGTATAGTTTTCAGAAATATCTGTAACAGGTAAGCTATAGTCCTTATTATTATAGGTAAAGTTAATCTTATCCCCAACTGATATACCTAAGACATCTGCTGCTTTTTCTGTAATAACTGCATCTTCCTTTGCTAAGTTTATAGGATTTCTTTTAAGGTCTCTGAGACTTACAAAGTTTTTTAAATCTTCACTAGATTTTGGTATTACTAGGCTAACATCGCGAGTTTTATCATTATTAGATATTTTTGCTTCATCATAGCTGATATTTAAAAAGTCATAATTTTTTATTTTTTCCTTATAACTTTTTAGCTCATCATCTGTGGCATTTTCATCAACCATGGCAATTACATCATAGTGGTTGATGTCATTTTGCTGCCAAGTAACAGTATCCTTTATGGAATCTATCATGGCAAAGCCAAAAAATGTAAGGGCTGTGCATCCTCCCACTCCAAATAGGGTCATAAACATCCTAGACTTATACCTAAATAAGTTTCTAGCAGTGATTTTTTGCATAAAGGAAAGATTTTTCCAAATTGGTTTTATACGTTCTAAAAGGATTTTTTTACCAACTTGTGGGGCCTTTGGTCTTAAAAGGGCTGCTGGAGTTTCTCTTACTGTTTGCTTTGATGAGAAATATACTGTAATAGCAATAAGTCCTACGGACAGAGCTACCGCAAATAAGATATAAGGTAGGGAATTTACATAATTTATTCCCAGGTTTCCAAAACCAGAAGAATAGGCCTTAATAATGATGCCACTTACAACAAATCTACCAACCAAGGCACCGATGATAGATCCAATTAGGGTTGGAATAATTCCATATAGATAAAATCTTTGGCTGATTTGCCTATTTGTATAACCAAGAGATTTTAAAGTACCATTTATAGTTCTCTGCTCTTCTATATATCTTTTCATAGTTGTAAGAGTAACAAGCATGGCTACAAGATAGAAAAATGTAGGAAAGACCTTGGTTAGTTCATCCATATTTAAACTATTTTGGTAGTAGGTATTTATCCCCTCATTGTCAAAGATAGTTTCTATATCATATTCTGGGTCTACCAGCTTTAGTAAAGCCTCCTTATTTTCCTTTATCTCATCCTCACCCTCGATTATTTCATCAAGGACATCTGGTTTTTCTTTATTAAATTTTTTTAGATTTTTTTGGTACTCTTCCTCGCCGTCTAAAAGTTTTTTATAGGCATCCTCCAAATCTTTTTTGCCAGTTACCTTTTGCTTTTCTAATTCAGCAAGTCCTTTATTATAATCATTCCAGCCAGCATCTATTTTTGCTTGGTTTTGATTTAACTCATTCTTACCAGCTTCTAATTTATTCCAACCGTCATTTTTTTGAGCTTGGAATTCATTTTTAGCTTGGTTAAAGCTAGTCCAGCCCTCGTTGAGATTTGCTTTTTTATTATTTATTTCATTTTGTCCTTGATCAATCTTTTCTTTTTCACTAGCAAATCTATTATCTAAGGCTTGCTTATTGTTATTATATTCTACTAGGCAACTTTCATAATCTGCCCAGCCTTCTGCAAGCTCTGCCTTCATAGCCGCTAAGTCTTGGTTAGTTATTTCATCTGCTTGGTCTTCTAATAATAAAATTTGCTTTTCTTTTTCTTCCAATTCATCTTTAGCCTGATCTAGCTTTATTTTGCTAGCGGATAAGTCCGCCTTAGGGCCTTTAAATTCTTCTTCAAGTTTTCTATAGCCTCTATTTAAATCAGCTTGGGCTTTATCTAATTCTTCTTCTCCCCTAGCAAGTTCTTTTTCTTTTGCATCAAGTTCTTTTTGCCCTTGGTCAATTTTATTATTGTAGGCATTTAGGTTGGTTTGGTAGTCACTCCAGCCCCTATCAATTTCTTCTTGGCCAGTTATTAGTTCATTTCTTGCATTAGCCAAATCATTTTGGGCCTTGGTGATTTTATCATTATAAGTTTTTTTACCGTCTTCATAGTCCTTGTAACCTTGGTCAAGGTCTGCTCTTGCTTTTTTTAATTCTTTACTAGCATCTGATAATTCTTCTTTGGCATCATCTATTTCTGCTTGAGCCTCATCTAGGTCATCACTAGCATCTTCCTTTATTTTTTTAAGGACTTCTTCGGGTCTGTTTGCTATTTTTTCTTCAATATTTTCCTTTTTTTCTGCTAGCAATTTTTTATAAGTAGGGCTTGTCTTATCAAGATCTTTGGTATCTTTATAGGTAATATTTGCCTCACCAAACTTATCTGTAGCAAAATTTTCATCAAGCACATAGGCATATCCATTTAATTCTTTTTTTGCAGTAAAGGATAGCTCTCTCATATCCTCCATAAAATAATCAGAAGTTCTAAAAAATCCCACCACTTCATAATCGAGGTTATCCATGACTTCTTCATCAAATTTTGGATTATCTACATAAGAAAAGCTAATCTCATCCCCGATTTTATATTTATCAGCTAATATTCTATCTAGGATAATTTCATTTTTCGCCTGAGGTACGCGACCTTTAGTAATAACAGATTTTGGTATATCCTTGTTATAGGCCTTTACTCTTATTAGGGTTTCCTTATCCAGTAGGTCAGCTGTTTTTATAAAATTTATTTTCTCTATGTCCTTATCTCTTTTTAGGATTTGTTCATCTTCGTAATCTAGGCCATAGGTTGACCTTACAATTATATCTGGGTGGCCATAAGTACTCATTGACTTATCTAAAGTTTTTCTCATACTTGGCCCTGTCATAGTTAGGGCTACTACTACAAGGGCTGCCAGTCCCACCATAGTTGCAATAGATATGACCTTGCCCTTGGTATTTTTTATGTCTTTTAAAATATTTTTTATATAAGTTTTATTCACAAAATCACCACTCAATATCTTCTACAGGGGTTGGATTTGTATTTTCATAATTTTCTATAACTCTACCATCGCGCAGCTCTATAACCTCATCTGCCATAGGTTTTATAAGGGAGTTGTGGGTTATGATTATTACAGTTGCTCCTAGATTTCTAGACGCATCTTGTAAGAGTTTTAAAATATTTTTCCCTGTTTCATAATCAAGGGCACCTGTGGGTTCATCACAAAGTAAGATTTTAGGATTTTTTGCAAGGGCTCTTGCTATAGCAACTCTTTGTTGCTCTCCACCAGATAACTGGGAAGGGAAGTTTTCTGCCCTATTTGTAAGACCAACATTGGCTAAAACTTCTGCCGAGTCAAGAGGATTGTCAGATATTTCAGAAGCTAGCTCCACATTTTCTAGGGCTGTTAAGTTTGGAATGAGGTTGTAGTGTTGGAAGACAAAACCAACATCATTTCTTCTGTAAGTAGTAAGTTCATTGTCAGTAAGTTTTGTAAGATCTTTGCCATCTATTAAAATTTCCCCACTACTAGCCTGCTCCATGCCTCCTAATATATTTAAAAGCGTAGTCTTACCAGCACCAGATGCACCAACTATTACTAAAAGTTTGCCCTTATCTAGGTCAAAACTTATATTATCATTGGCTACTATGGTAGAGGTGCCAGACTTATATTCTTTTGATAAATTATTTAACTTTATATATGTCATTTTTAACCTTTCTAAGCTTTGGTTTTATAATAATTATACCAAGTTCAATGCTTTATTCATTTAACTATAATATCATTGTATTTTATTTTTAGAAAAAAATATCCTGCATAAGCAGGATATTAATATTATTTCCATAAACCAGCTTTATTATTTTTAGCTTCTTGTTCTATAACACCGAGTATACTAGTATATTTTACATCTGGTTTATATTCTTTAGCCCTCGCATATCCATCTCTTACTAAAATTCCATTTACCATTTGATTTTCTATTTCTTCATAAGTGGGATGATTTGGTTTTTCTGGTGGATTTAGCCAAACATATCTTAACAATCTTCCATATTTATCAGTATCTGAAGTATCTTTTTCTAAGTAAACTATTTGATTTTTTAATAAATTTTTGCTAAATTCTGACGCTTCTTTGCCCCAAGGTTGAGATATATTTCTTTTTGGATTATATTCTGGGGTGTCTACACCTATAAATCTTACTTTTTGATTTTCATTTTTTATTTTAACTACTGCGGTATCTCCATCTACAACTCTTACTATCCTACTTGTTTCATAATCACTATTCGTATTATTAAAGAAATCTATATTATTTATTAATGCGATACCTAGTATTATAAAAATAGCTAGTATGTTAGAAATTTTTTTATTATTCTTCATTTTACTCTCCTTTTTTTGCGCATATATAGATTATAACTAAATAGACAGTAAAATGTAAGTAATAAATTTTTTAGGAGGGTTTATGAAATATTCTGTAAAAGATTTAGATGAAAAAGCACAAAATATATACCAAAATGATAAGCAAGTGGTTACTCACTTAAATATAAAAGCTGATCAAATAATACCTACCCATGATACTTCTATGTCTGTGGTAGTTGTAATTTATGAAGGGGAAGTTATATTTACTGAAGAAGACAAAGAATTTACTATAAGACCTGGTGATATTATCCAATTAGATCCAGGTCTAGCTCATAGTTTAAAAGCTACTAAGGATAGTAAGCTAATGGTAATAAAATCAGACTTAAAATAAAAAAACCAGGGGTCTATTCCCTGGTTTAAAAATTCTAAATTTATCTTCTAGACATGCAACCTACTTTTTTATCAGTATTGTTATTTTTAAAGTAGTTGCGGCACATATTATAAAGTTTTGCTTGATCTTTTAGACCAAATGTTTCTGGGTCTACATTATTTTCTAACATATAATTTCTGCAAGAATTATAGAGATTGTTCATATCATCATAGGTAAAGTTATCAGTTTTAAAGCCTAGCTTATTCATAACTTCTAGGCAAGCATTATACATATATGATTTTTCTTCTTGACTTAAATCATTATATTCGTTTGATTTAACATAGGCTACACCAGTTTGGGCTATAGCATTTATATCACTTTTATCTAAGGATGTTAAATCAAAGTTTTCAAAGTTATTTTCATTTTTTTCTAATGTATTTTCAGCTTGTACATCTATAATTTGTGGGTTTAAGTCTTGCTCAGTCTTTTGAGAATTAACTCCAAAACCTGTAAGTAAGGCACCTGATAAAATTATTGGTAATACTTTTCTCATATTGTCCTCCTTTAAGTTACTGGACTATTATACCATTTTTTTATTTTATTTTAAATTAAAATAAAAATCGACCATAGTTATGGTCGACTACTTAATAATTTTTTAGGGCCCTGTCTATCCTACGATCTGCTTCTTTTCTTTTAATAGTTTCACGCTTATCGTATTGTTTTTTACCTTTGGCTAGGGCTATTTGTATTTTTACTAGGCCATCTCTTTCATATACACTTAAAGGAACTATGGTATAACCATCCTGCGTTTTCTTACCTATTAGTGTATCTATTTCTTTTTTGTGTAATAAAAGTTTTCTTGTCCTAGTTGGGTCTATTGTTTGGTCATAGGCTTCTTTAAAAGGAGTCACATGCATGCCATAGATATACATCTCTCCATTTCTATCGCCTATAAAACTTTCTTTTATACTTACTTTTCCTTGTTTGATACTTTTTACTTCACTGCCTTTAAGTTCTATGCCTGCTTCATATTTTTTTTCTATGAAGTAATCATGAAAGGCTTTCTTGTTGCTGGCTAACTGTTTCATTTTCCTCCAATAAATCAAAGTCGATATTTCTTTGATAAATATCTACATTTAATACTCTAATTTTTACCTCATCACCTATCGCATATACTTTATGATTATCTGTATTTATTGCTTTTAAGCTTTCTTCTTGGTATTCAAATCTATCTGGTGAGAACTTATACATAAATAAACCCTCAACAGTGTTATCAAGTTCAATGAACATTCCAAAATCAGTTACAGATGATATTGTACCAGTAAATTCATCACCTATAAACCTACGCGTGTATTTACATTTCATTAAATCTTCTACATCACGTTCTGTATCCTCTGACCTTCTTTCTGTCATAGATAAGTGTTCACTAGATTTATCTAGGCTATTTTCAAGGCTAGTTTGATTTAATTTATTTAATCTATTTTCTATATAAGATTTTAAAAGTCTATGGACAATTAAGTCTGGATACCTACGAATAGGACTTGTAAAGTGGGTGTAAAACTCTGTAGAAAGCCCAAAGTGGATATCACGTTTTTTACTATATTTTGCTTTTTGCATGGTACGAAGCATCAGTAAATTAATTACATTTGCTTCGCTTTCACCTTCAACTTCTTCAAGGATTCTTTGAAAATCTTTTGAGTGCAGCTCATTGCCTCGGATATTATAACCCATTGCATTTAGGGCTTGTTTAAATCCATCTAGTTTTTCTTTCGATGGTTTTTCGTGAATCCTATATATAAAAGGAAAGTCCATGTAGCCAAATAATGTTGCTACTGTTTCGTTGGCTGCTAGCATAAATTCTTCTATCATTTTATTTCCTGATCCACGTTCGTGAATAGAAATATTTAATACTTTACCATCATCTGTTACATCTATCTGACTTTCCGTAAAATCAAAGTCGATAGCTCCCCTATCTTCTCTTTTGGCTCTTAAAATTTTATGAAGTTCATTAAATAGGCTAAGTTTTTCTTTTAATAAGTCATCTTCATAGACTGAATTATCATTATCATCTATAAATTTATTTACATCATCATAGACTAATCTATGGTCAGAATTTATAACTGATTTATAAAAGTCATTGGCAATTACTTTTCCTTTTTTATCGATAGTCATCTTTAAGGATACCGCAAGCCTATCTACATTTGGATTTAGCGAGCAGATACCATTTGATAGCTCTTTTGGTAGCATGGGAATGACTACATTATATAAATAAGTTGAATTCCCCCTATCATAGGCATCATGGTCTATAGCTGTTCCTCTTTTTACATAATGAGAAACATCTGCTATATGGACATACAAATCGTAATTGTCCCCATTTTTATCAATTGATATAGCATCATCAAAGTCCTTTGAATCTCTACCATCGATTGTAACTGTAAATAAATCTCTAAAGTCAGTACGTCCTTCTAATTCATCTTCTTTTACTTCCTTATTTATATATAAGACTTCTTTTTTAGTTTCTTTAGAAAATAAATAAGGGATGCCGTGTTGGGCAGCTAGAGAGTATATATCTACATTCTTATCATTTTTATGACCGATTATATCAATTATTCTTCCTTCAGGCTTACCTTTTTTAGGAAAATTTATTATCTCTGCTACTACCTTATCCTTATTTTTAGCTTTTTTAGCAAGTTTTTTATCTATATAGATATCTTGGCCAATGGACTTATTATCAGGGACTACAAAACCAAAGCCCTTAGATTCTTGAAAGGTTCCTACTACTTTGGTATTGCCACGTTTAATGATTTCAATAACTTTTCCCTCAGCATTTTTGCCTTTTTCAGCTGGTTTTATAATTTCTATTTTTACCTTGTCCCCATCAAAGGCCTTGTTTAGATTTTCTTTTGATATATAGACATCTTTAAAGTCCTTATTATCAGAAATAAAAAATCCATAACCTGCTTGGGCAAGAGAAATTTCTCCTATTAAGGATTTTTCCTCTTCAGTAAGTGGCATTATTCTTTTTTTGTGGGAGATGCGAAGTTTATTTTCTTTTTCTAGTTCTTTTAAAGCTTCATAAACTGCATTTCTAGTGTATTTGTCAACTTGTAAGTAATTTTCAAGTTCTTTAATTGTCATTACTTCATAGTTTTCGTCATTAACTATGTTTAAAATTAGTTCTTTTAGATTCATATCTTATCCTTTTCTATAAAAAAAGAGGCTAGATAGCTTAAAGTCTATCTGTAGCCCCTTACATAACTGCTAGCATTATGATACTTCCTAAGAAAAGTAATACTCCTCCAGCAATTACAACTTTATCTAACATTTCATTTTTAGTTCTATGAGCACTTCTACCAAATACGTTTGTTTCTTGGCCAGTTAGTGTTCCTAGTCCGTCAGTTTTTGGATCTTGCATAGTAACACCAACTACAATAATTAGTGATGCAAGCATTAATATAACTGCAAAGAAATTTTCCATCTAGACACCTCCGTTTTCATCATTCTATATGATACCACAGTAAGCATCTTTTGGCAATTTAGTTTATAGATTAAGCTAGTAATATGATACCCAAATAATATTTAATTAAAAAATAGGGGAAATATTTCCCCTACTTTTTATAATTAATTAGTCGTTAAATCTATCTTTTAGGTTGTAAAATGCTTTTAATCCTTTAAATTCTGCATTTTCCCAAAGTTCATCTTCAATTCTTAATAGTTGATTATATTTTGCAACTCTGTCTGTTCTTGATGGAGCACCTGTTTTGATTTGTCCAGCATTTACTGCTACTACTAAGTCAGCGATAGTAACATCTTCTGTTTCACCGGATCTGTGAGAAACTACTGCTGAATATCCAGCTTCTTTTGCCATTTCTATTGCATTTAGTGTTTCTGTTAGAGAACCGATTTGGTTAACTTTTACAAGGATGGAGTTACCAACATTTTCTTTGATACCTTTTTCAAGTTTTTCTGTGTTTGTAACAAATAGGTCATCACCTACGATTTGAACCCTATCACCAAGTCTTTCGGTAAGTTTTGCCCATCCTTCCCAGTCGTTTTCATCTAGTCCATCTTCGATTGAGATAATTGGGTATTTATCTACAAGGTTTTCTAGCCAGTCTATCATTTCTTCTTCGCTATAAACTGTGCCTTCGCCTTCTAGGTGGTATTTGCCATCTTCTTTGTTGTAGAATTCACTTGCTGCTGCATCCATTGCTATATAAACATCTTTACCTGGCTCATATCCTGCTTTTTTAATAGCTTCTACGATAATTTCTAGGGCTTCTTCATTTGATTTTAGGTTTGGTGCAAATCCACCTTCATCACCTACTGCTGTGTTGTAGCCTTTTTCTTTTAGTACATTTTTTAGGTTGTGGAATACTTCTGTACCTATTTGTAGTGCGTGAGCAAAGCTATCTGCACCTAATGGGAATATCATAAATTCTTGGATATCTACTGAGTTATCAGCATGTTCCCCACCATTTAAGATATTCATCATTGGTGTTGGTAAAAGTTTTGCGTTTGGTCCACCAAGGTATGCATATAATGGAAGTCCTAGCTCATCTGCTGCTGCTTTCGCTACTGCTAGAGATACACCAAGGATAGCATTTGCACCTAGGTTTCCTTTATTTTCTGTACCATCTAGTTCAATCATTCTTGTATCAATACCAACTTGGTCTGTTACATCATAAACTAGAACTAATTCATCAGCAATTTTTTCATTTACATTTTCAACTGCTTTTAGAACTGATTTTCCTAGGTAGTAGTCTTTGTCTCCATCACGAAGCTCTACTGCTTCCCATTCACCTGTTGATGCACCGCTTGGTACTGATGCACGGCCGTAACCACCTAATTCTGTTTCTACTTCAACTTCTACTGTTGGATTCCCTCTTGAGTCAAGGATTTGTCTTGCGTATACACTTGTAATTAAGCTCATTATTAATTCTCCTTTATTTTAATATTAACTAACTATTTTCTATGGTTTACTAAGGCTTCAAAATCATCTGCTTTAAGGCTAGCTCCACCTACTAAAGCTCCGTCAATATTTTCTTTTGCCATTAGTTCTTTTACATTTGCTGGTTTTACAGATCCACCGTATTGGATACGAACTGCATCTGCAGCTTCTTTTGAGTATAAATCAGCTATTAGATTTCTAATGTATCCACACATGGCATCAGCATCTTCTGCACTAGCAGTCTTGCCTGTTCCTATTGCCCAGATTGGTTCGTAAGCTATGATTACTTCTTTAATATCATCTTCACTTACATCTTTTAGGTCAGCTTCTAATTGAGATTTTACTTTTTCTTCTTGCTTATTAGCTTCTCTTTCTTCTAAAGATTCACCACAGCAAAGGATAGGAACTAAATCATGGTCAAGGGCTGATAAAACTTTTTTATTTATTAATTCATCATCTTCCCCAAAGATGTCACGACGTTCAGAGTGACCCAATATAACGTATTTTGCTCCAATATCTTTAAGCATAGTTGGAGAGATTTCTCCAGTAAATGCTCCTGATTCTTCAAAATACATATTTTGTCCACCAAATCCAATATCAGTGCCTTCTAAAAGATTTGATGCTACTGTAAGGTCTATAGCTGGTGTACAAACTCCTGCCTCTACTTCAGAATCTAAGTTTTTTTCTTTTAATTCAGTAAGTAAATTTTTTGCTTCGCTTACTGTCATATTCATTTTCCAGTTTCCAACTATTACTGGTTTACGCATTTTTTCTCCTTATTTATCTTCTATTGCAGATATACCTGGTAAGTCTTTGCCTTCTAAAAATTCTAGGCTTGCACCACCACCGGTTGATACGTGAGTTATTTTATCTTTTAAATCTGCCATTTCTATTGCAAGTGCTGAGTCACCACCACCAACAATTGTTGTTGCATCAGCTTCTGCTAGTGCATTGGCTACTTTATTAGTTCCGTTTGAAAATTCTTTAATTTCAAATACTCCCATTGGCCCATTCCAAACAACTGTTTTTGCAGCTTTGATTTTTTCAGCATATTTTTCTGCTGTCTTTGGTCCAATATCTAGGGCTTCTTTATCAACTGGTATACTATCAATATCTACTATTTCAGTCTCAACACCTGGAGCAATATCATCAGCTATTACTACATCTTCTGGTAGTAATATTTCAACTCCATTTTCTTTTGCTCTATCAAGTAATTCTAATGCGAGGTCCATTTTATCTTCTTCAAGTAAAGATTTACCTATTTCTTTACCTTGAGCTTTTAAGAATGTATAAGCCATTCCTCCACCGATAAGAATTGTATCTACTTTTGTAATTAAGTTTTCAATTACGCCGATTTTATCAGATACTTTTGCTCCACCTAAAATTGATACAAAAGGATGTTCTGGATTTTCTAAAGCCTTACCCATTACATCTATCTCTTTTTCAATTAAAAATCCAACTGCGGAAGGTAAAATACTTGCAACACCTACATTTGATGCATGAGCTCTGTGGCTTGTACCAAAGGCATCATTTATATATAAGTCAGCAAGAGATGCGAGTTCTTTTGCAAATTCTTCATCATTTTTAGTTTCACCTGCTACATATCTAGTATTTTCTAATAGTGCTAACTCACCTTCATTAAGCTCACTAACTTTTTCTTTAATTTCATCATTTACCACCTCATCAGCTGGTAAAAATTCGAATTTATCGCCATATTTATCAGCTAACCAGTTAGCAACTGGTTTTAAAGAAAATTCTGGGTTTGATTCACCTTTTGGTCTACCTAAATGGCTTATAAGAATAACTTTTGCTCCATTTTCTAGTAAATAATCTATGGTAGGTAGGGCTGCCTTTATTCTTGAGTCATCTGCAATCCTACTTCTATCTTCTTTTGATAAAGGAACGTTAAAGTCAACTCTAACTAAAACTTTTTTTCCTTTAACATCTAAGTCTTTTAACGTTTGTTTATTCATAATCCACTCCAATAATAAAAAGGGCAAGAGATAAATATCCCTGCCCTTTTCTATCTCTTAAAGTTTAGCTAAATAGTCTAATGTTCTAACTAAGTTAGATACGTATCCTGCTTCGTTATCGTACCAAGCAACTGTTTTAACTAATTGGCTGTCTCCATTTTCTACAACTTTTGTAAGTTGTGAATCAAATACTGATCCTGCAGGGTAACCAATGATGTCACTTGAAACAATATCTTCTGTTTCGTAAGCAAATGCATCAGATGAGTATTTTTTCATTGCTTCATTTACTTCTTCTTCAGTTACTTTTTTCTCAAGTACTGAGTAAAGTTCTGTAATAGAACCTGTAATAACTGGTACTCTTAAAGCTGTACCATCAATTTTACCTTCTACTTCTGGAAGTACTTTACCTACTGCTTTTGCAGCTCCTGTTGAAGCTGGAATTGTATTTTGAGCAGCTGCACGTCCACCTCTAAGGTCTTTTTTAGAAGCTGGTGTATCTTGGATAGCTTGTGTTGCTGTATATGCGTGGATTGTAGACATTTGTCCTGTTACAAATCCAAATTCTTTTACAAGTACGTTTACCATTGGTGCTAAGCAGTTTGTTGTACAGCTTGCTGCTGATACTACTGTTTCAGAACCATCAAGTATTTCATGGTTTACACCATAAACGATAGTTTTCATATCACCTTTACCTGGTGCTGAAATTAAAACTTTTTTAGCTCCTGCTTTTAAGTGAGCTTCTGCTTTTTCTTTTTCTGTAAAGAATCCTGTACATTCTAGTACAACATCTACATCAAGGTCTCCCCATGGTAGGTCTTCTGGATTTCTTTCTGCAAAGATTTTGATTTCTTGGCCATTTACTTTAAAGCCATCTTCTGTTTGCTCAAAATCTCCAGTAAATCTTCCTTGTGCTGTATCATATTTGAAAGCATAAGCAAGACCATCTTTATCAATAAGGTCATTAATTGCTACTACTTGGATATCATCTTCAACTTCAGAAATTCTTCTAAGTGTAAGACGACCGATTCTACCGAATCCATTGATTGCAACTCTAGTTGTCATTATTTCCTCCTATATTCTTCCTAAAAGTTTTTACAACAATATTTTACTGAGTAATAGTATATTGTCAAGAGTTTACCAGACTTGTCCTTCTAAATATCTATTTGCTACTACTGCCGCTATACAGCCATCTCCTGCTGCTGTTACCATTTGTCTAACAGATTTTTCACGGTTGTCGCCTACGGCAAAAACTCCTTCGATATTTGTTTTCATATCGTCATCAGTAACTATATACCCATAATTCATGTCAATCTTATCTTTGAATATATCTGTTTGTGGGATATATCCTACAAATATAAATACCCCAATTGGACTATTGTCATCACTTTTTAGCTCTTTTATTTCACCAGTTTTTACATTTTCTACTATAAGAGAGGTAGTTTCTTTATCTCCTTTTATTTCATTTACAACGGAGTCTAGTTCGAATTTTATCTTTTCATTGGCCTTAGCCTTATCTACAACTATTTGGCTTGCTCTAAATTCATCACGTCTGTGAATAATAGTTACAGATCTACCAAATTTTGTAAGATAAATTGCTTCTTCTACAGCACTATCTCCACCACCTACAACATAGATATCTAGACCGTTATAAAATGGTCCATCACAGGTTGCACAGTAGGATACGCCCATATTTGCAAATTCACTTTCACCTGGTACTTCAAGTTTTCTGTGCGCAGCACCAGTTGATATAATTATTACCTTTGCTTCGATTGTTTTACCATCATCAGTATGAACTTTTTTAACTTCACCTTCTAGCTCAACGCTGGTTACATTTGTGGTTAAAAATTCACAGTATTCTTTGGCTTGCTCATACATCCTATCTGATAAACCCATACCTGTTGCATCTTCCATAGAACCTGGATAGTTATCTACAAAGGCTGTTGTAGCAATTTGTCCTCCTGGTATATTTTTTTCAATTATAAGTGTTTTTAGTTTTGATCTTCCTGCATAAAGTCCTGCGGTAAGTCCTGCTGGACCTGCTCCTAAAATAATAATATCGTACATTTATTCTCTCCTAAAAATTAAAATTATTTTGCCTTAAGGCTTCATATAAAACTATATTTACTGAATTGGCTAGGTTTAGTGACCTATCAATTTTTTTAGTCATAGGTATAGTTATAATTTTTTCTTTAAATTTTTCTAAAATATCAGGGTCAATTCCCTCTTTTTCCCTGCCAAATATTAAAAAGTCATCATCTTTAAAATCAATGTCAGAGTATTTGGTTTCTGTGCCTGTCTCTACTAGATAAAAGTTTTTATCTGCTATATATGCTAAAAATTCATCCATACTATCATGGATAGTTAAATTTACCTTATCCCAATAATCAATTCCAGATTTTTTTAAGGCCTTATCAGAAAAATCAAATTTAAAAGGTCTTACTAAATGTAAGTTAGATTCTGTTAAGACACATGTCCTACCAATATTTCCAACATTTCCTGGATATTCTGGGGCTATTAATACTATATTAAACACTTGAATTTTCCTTATTGTATTTTAAAATAATATCAGCTGCTTGCTTGATGCCAGTAGAATTATTATCAGCTACTACATGATTTGCAACTTCTTTTATTTTTTCATTACCATTACCCATAGCAAAGCCTAAGTGAGCATTTTCTACCATAGGTAAGTCGTTGTAAGAATCACCAATAGCTGCAATTTCATCTGATTTTATACCAAGATGGTCAGCTAAAATTTTTATACCTTCCCATTTATTTACATGAGGCTCCATTATTTCTATGGCGCCCGGGCCTGAAGATGTAACATAAAGTTTATCGGCAAAGGCTTCTTTTATAATCTCTACAGCCTTTTCTTCCCCATAGGGATGACTATTTAAACAACCTATCAGAATTTTATAGGCAGGTTTGCCCTTTTCTTTTAAGTATTTGTAGGGATCTTCTGTAATGGAAATATTGCATTGATAATTTAGACCATAATCATTATCTAGTTTTAGATGTTTAAGCCTATCTTCATCAAGCCTATTTGAATAGAAAGTGTCTTCATCATAAAAGTGGAAAATAAATTTATGATCTTCACAAAATTCTATTAATTCTTTAATGTGTACATCTTCTAAAGGATATTCAGATAGAGATTCCTTACTATCTAGTTTTATTAAGGCTCCATTGTTAGCGACCATTGGATTATCTATCCCAAGAATTTTACTATTGATTATTAAAGAAGACATTACTCTACCACTTGTTAAAACTGTTTTCACCCCAGCTTTATTTAAGTTTTTTATTGCTTCATTAGTAGATGGACTTATCTTATCTTCACTATTTAAAAGAGTTCCATCCATATCAATTGCAAAAAGTTTAATCATTCTCTCTCCTGTAATACAAACATAACTTATTCAAATCACATTCTTCACAATGTGGGCCACGGGCTTTACAAAGTGCTCTGCCGTGGGTTATAAGCCTTTTGTGAGTAATATTCCACTCATCTTCTGGCACATTTTTTGTAAGCTGGGCTTCTGTTTGGCTAACATTTTTTGCATCTGCAAGGCCTAGCCTATTTGATACACGAAATACATGGGTATCAACTGCAAAAGCTGGAATATCAAAGGCGTTTGCCAAAACTACATTTGCTGTTTTATTTCCAACTCCTGGCAATTTTATAAGCTCAGATTTTACTTTTGGTACATTACCGTTATAATCTTCTAATAAAATTTTACTTGTAGCCTTTATATTTTTTGCTTTATTTTTATATATTCCTATAGATTTTATCCAATTTTCTAGCTCTTTTATATCCATATCAGCAAAGTCTTTTGGTGTGTTAGCAACTTTAAAAAGTTTACTAGTGACTGCATTTACTCTTACATCAGTACTTTGAGCTGATAGCATAGTAGCTATAAGAGCTTCAAAGGGTGTTTGAAAATGCAATAAATCTTTGCTGGGATCTTCATACATGCTAGCTAAAATATTTAAAACCTCTTTTATTTCATTTTTACTTAAAATATTATCACCTAACCTCTGCTATTACTATACTATTTTTTCTGTTTTTATTTATCATATTTATTTAAAATGGTATAATCTAGTATTAGATATGGAGTGATTGAATGTTTAATATTAAAAAGAAAAATTTGAAAGAATTGGACCTAATCTTATTGATTTCAACAATATTGATTAGTATCTACGGCTTAGTGATTCTATACTCAGCCTATGGTGGAGATTTTGGTGAGGTTAAGACACAAATTATATCTACTTTATTAGGTTTTGTACTTATAGCTATACTTTGTACTATGGATCTTGATGTCTTAAAAAAGTTTTATAAGTGGATATATGGATTTGGAATTGGTCTTTTAGTACTTACTCTTATTTTTGGGCGAGGCCTTGATGAATGGGGTGCCAAATCTTGGGTTTACATAGGTTCTTTTTCCTTTCAACCATCTGAGTTTGTAAAAGTAGGACTTATATTTTCTTTTGCAGCTTACCTAGATAAGTATAAATATCAGATAAATGAGCCAAAAAAATTAATAGGAGCCTTAGTTTTTGTAGGAGTTCCAGTTTTACTTATACTTTTACAACCAGACTTTGGTACTTCCATGGTTTATTTATTTTTTATAGCTGCCATGCTCTTTGTTGCAGGTCTATCTTGGAAATGGATAGCTCTTTTTGCAGTTGGAGGAATAACAGTAGGATTCTTAGTTTTAACAAACCTTTCTGGTTATAGAGCTGATAGGATAGAAAACTTCTTAAATCCTGCAAGAGATACTTCTGGTTCTAACTGGCAACAACAACAAGGGTTAATTGCAATTGGATCTGGTATGCTAAATGGTCGTGGATATCTAAATGGTACCCAATCTCAATATGGTTATGTACCAGAAAAAGAAACAGACTTTATATTTTCAGTTTTAGCTGAGGAATTAGGATTTATTGGGGCAATATTTTTAATAATACTTTTTTCAATAATAATCTTAAGACTTGTTAGAATATCAAAAAAATCAAATAATACCTTTATATCTCTTATGGTAACAGGTATTGCTGCTATGCTTTTTATCCATATATTTGAAAATATTGGTATGACTATTGGGCTTATGCCAGTAACAGGTATTCCCCTACCATTTTTATCAGCTGGAGGTACTTTCCAATTAATATGTTTAGTAATGGTTGGACTTGCCTTATCAGCATCTATGCAAAAATCTTATAAGGATGACGATGTTATTGATTATGAAACAATAAAAGTGATTGATCCAAACAAACTTCGTTCTTCTAAAAAAAGAGAAATTAAAAACACCGCAAATTAATTGTCGGTGTTTTTTTCTTCTCTAACTTTTTTATCTTTAACCATCTTAGTTTTTGAGAATTCTTCTCTTTCTTTTTCTTCAATTAAAGATGATATAATTTTGATTCTTTCTTCAGTTTTTGGTATTTGTACTTTTTCTAGAGAATTTACTTTTTTACTAGTCTTTTTTATTTGCCTATCAAGGTTATTAATTGTAGTATCAAGCTCAGCTAATTTATAAATTTTATCTTTAAGCTCATTAAATGATAGCACTGCTACATCAAAAGATTCATTTGTTTCATAAAAAGAATAAGATAGATTTAGCTTGGCTGGTTTAAAGTCTATGTCATAAACCTTGGTTTGCATAAACTCATCTTCTTTTAAGCTTATACTATTATCTACAGGAACTATCCTTGAAATATCATCAAGTTTTGACTCACCCATAGTTACCATAGCATGCTTAAAGTTTTGACTAACCTTTGCTATTGTATCATTTACTTCATTATTTAACTCATCTCTTTGTTTTATTTTGCCATCATGAGCCTGAATTAGTGCTTTTCTTGATTTATCTAAAATATCTAAACCACCTCTTAAAAGTTTAAGGTGGTCTTTGGCTGCAATTAAATTTGCCTTGGTAGGAGCAGTTGATTTAATTTCCATCTTTAATTACCTATGAATTTATCAAGATTTTCTGGGCTTACCCTGTGAAGTTCTGTTCTAGGTAGGATATTTAATATTTCCCAACCTAAATCCAAGCTTTCATCAAGTTCCCTATTTTCAGTAGGGTCTTGGGATAAAAATCTTTGCTCAAAGGCTTCACCAAATTCTAGGTATTTTTTATCAATATCTGATAGATCATCTTCCCCGACGATTTGAGCAATATTTCTTACTTCTCCTACGTGAGAATATGATTCATAAATTTGGTTCATCAAATCTTCATGATCAGCTCTAGTATATCCTTCACCAATACCATCTTTCATAAGACGAGAAAGTGATGGAAGTACATTTATTGGTGGATAGATTCCCTTGTTAAATAATCCCCTATCAATTACAATTTGTCCTTCTGTAATATAACCAGTTAAGTCAGGAACTGGGTGAGTTATATCATCATTTGGCATTGTTAAAATAGGAATAAGTGTTACAGATCCATTTGTTCCACGAATCATACCAGCTCTTTCATATAATGTAGCTAGGTCAGAATATAAGTATCCTGGATAACCCTTACGAGAAGGAACTTCTTGCCTAATAGATGAAACTTCACGTAAGGCTTCTGAATATGAAGTCATATCAGTAATTATAACTAAAACGTGGTAGCCTTTTTCATATGCTAGATATTCTGCAGCTGTTAGAGCACATTTTGGAGCTATAAGTCTTTCCATAATTGGGCTATCGGCAAGGTTTTGATACATTACTACCTTATCACGTACACCTGCTTTGTTAAAAGCATCCTCAAAAAACATGGCTTCATCTTTTTTAATACCCATTGCTGCAAATACAAAGGCAAAGTCTTCATCTGTTTTAAGTTTTGCTTGTCTAACAATTTGAGCAGCTATTTGGTTATGAGTTAGACCGTAGCCTGAGAATATTGGAAGTTTTTGACCACGGATAAGGGTTGTAAGAGTATCGATAGCAGAAATTCCTGTTTGAATAAAGTCTCTTGGATATTCACGAGCAACTGGGTTTAGTGGTTCCCCTTCTACTGGATAAGTTTTTTCTGCATATATTTCTCCACCATTGTCAATTGGTCGAGCAAGTCCGTCAAAGGTACGTCCTAAGATTTTTTCATTTAAAGGAATGGCAAGTGGTTTTTCTTCAAAAGAAATTACTATATCGTCTAATGAAAAGTCTTGGGTATTTCCAAAAACTTCTATAGAGATTGTATCATCATCAATTTTTACAACTTGGCCAACAAAATCCATACCTAGGGCGTGGACAGAAACTACGGCATTATAAGTTACATCTGCTACATTTTCTATTTCAATGATGGAGGATTCTATTCTTTTTACTTTTGTATATTCTTTACGCATTAATATTCTCCTCCCTTTAGTCCTAAGAAATGTGATTCTAACTTGCTATTTAAAACTGTAAATTTATCTAGTTCATCATTTTTTATGTTATATTTCATTTGAGTTATATCATTTATAAGCTCTGGATCATATAACTTGTTATATGGCACACCGTTTTTGATAGCTTCAGCTGACCTGTAATAATAATTTCTTATAGTATTTAACATTTTAATTTGTTTTTCAAGTGGTACATACTTGTCAGTATCATTGTAAGCAT
The DNA here is from genome assembly GCF_046365495.1 of Anaerococcus cruorum. Lineage (NCBI taxonomy): Bacteria > Bacillati > Bacillota > Tissierellia > Tissierellales > Peptoniphilaceae > Anaerococcus > Anaerococcus cruorum. The sequence goes on from NZ_JBGMEH010000006.1 coordinate 262,762, forward strand.
TTTGTTGTAAAAATCCTACTCTGATTAGTTCTGAAACATCTAAGATGTTTCTTTGCTCATCTGATAGGGCATCCTTACCTACTAGCATTAAAATAGATTGGATTTCATCTTCTTGAAGCAATACATTCATTAGTTCATTACGAACTGCTATGATATCTTCACCAGTTTTTTCTTGGTAGAAAGGTCTCATTGTATCAACATAATTTGAATATGAAGTCAACCAGTTGATAGCTGGATAGTGACGTGAATAAGCTAATTTTCTATCTAGTCCTAAAAATACATTTACTGCTCTTCTGGTATTTTCTGTAACTGGTTCTGAGAAGTCCCCACCAGATGGTGATACAGCACCTATCAAGGTAACTGAGCCTTCAGAGCCATTTAAGTTTGTAAAATATCCTGATCTTTCGTAAAATTGTGAAAGTCTTGATCCAAGATATGCTGGATATCCTTCTTCTGCTGGGATTTCTTCCAAACGACCTGAAATTTCACGTAGTGCTTCTGCCCATCTAGATGTGGAGTCAGCCATTAAAGCTACATGATAACCCATATCTCTAAAGTATTCTGCAATTGTAATACCTGTATAAATTGATGCTTCACGGGCAGCTACTGGCATGTTTGATGTATTTGCAATAAGGATTGTTCTTTCCATCAAACCATATCCTGTATTTGGGTCAATAAGTTCTGGGAATTCTTCTAGTACTTGAGTCATCTCGTTACCACGTTCACCACAACCGATGTAGATAATAATATCAGCATCTGCATATTGAGCAAATTGGTGTTGAAGCATGGTTTTTCCAGTACCAAATCCACCAGGAATAGCTACTGTACCACCCTTTGCTACTGGGAAAAATACATCAAGGACTCTTTGACCAGTACTTAATAAAAGTTCGAGGGGTCTTACTTTTTTTACTGGACGTGGATTTCTAACTGGCCAGTATTGGTAAAGTTTTAACTCTTCTTCCCCATCTTTTGTTGCTACTTTTACTATTGTATCTTCTAGTTTATAAGTTCCTGAAGGTTTTACTTCTGTAACTTCTCCAGCTACTGAACTCATTAGTCTATGTTCAATAGTTATTGTTTCCATAATAGTTGCATAGATATCACCTACATTTAAAGTATCACCAATAGTAACTTTTATATCTACATCCCAGTCTTTTTCTTCATCAAGGTTTTCAAAACCTATACCAGATGGAATAAAGGCCCCATTTTCATCCATGATTTTTTCTAGAGGTCTTTCTATACCATCAAACATATTTTTAAGTAGGCCAGGTCCAAGTCTTACTGACAGTGGTCTACCTGTTGCTATTATTTCTTCATTTGCAGCAAGACCTGAAGTATCTTCATAAACCTGAATGGTTGCAAAATCTCCTTCTACTGAGATAACTTCACCAATAAGTTTAAGATTTCCAACAGAAACCATCTCACGAATTTTAAGTGAGCTGGCATTTTTTGCTACAACTACTGGTCCATTTATTGTTTTAATTGTTGGATTCATTAAAACTCTCACTTTCAAACAGATTGTATAATGTTTTTCCTATATCGTATTGTTTTTCCTCAATTTTTTTTAGGTAGGTTTGATTGTATTGGAAAGATCCATCCTTTGCTTTTAAGATAAATCCACCAATATATTTATCATCCAAAGTACCTACATTATTAAAGTTTACTAAGTTTTTATCACTTTCTTTTACTAAAACTTCAAATTTATCGGTATCTTCACCTAGTTCATTTAAAGCTTTGTTTATTTGCTCTGGTAAAACTTTTTTATATTCATCTGTTTTTGTATAATCTAATAGCTTAGCCTTTACTTCTCCTACTAAATCATTTAATAAGAGTTCCTTATGAGCATAAAAATTTGTTTTTTGTTCTTCTTCCAGTTTAGAAACACGTTCATTACCACGTATAGTTGCAAAACTTTTACGGTTATCTAAAGTTTTTTCTAGCTCTTTTTCAAGACTTGCTTTTTTATCTTCAATTTGTTCACTATTTACATTTGTAGAATTGTATAATTCATTTTCACTTATTGCTTTTTCTTCATCCCAAACCATTGTTCTAAAGGTTCTTAGTTTTTGGTTTATATCAAGCATATTACCTCCTATTAACCATCAATGACTACAATTAAAGGAGCATTTTCACTTTCCCTGTGAGCCTTAACTTCTTCTTCAATCCATGTATTTATAGTTGTAGTTAAAATTAAAACTGCAAGGTCATCTTCTCTTAAAGAAGCCTTAAAAGTATTTTCTGCCTCATCAGGGTTAGTGACTAAGTTCCCTTCAATAGACCCAAGTCTAAACATTACAATAAGACTTGGGTCATTAGTTAGTATTTTTGCCTTCATTTTATGCGTATAAGATTAGGATTGAGATGATAACACCAAAGATAGCAATACCTTCAGCTAGACCTACGAAGATGATTGTACGTCCTAGGATTGATTGGTCTTCTGAGATTGCTCCAAGTGCTGCAGATCCTACTGTACCTACTGCATAACCTGTACCAATTGTTGCAAGACCTGTTGATAAAGCAGCACCAATATATTTTAACCCTTCAGCACTTGTTGCTGATGTAGCTGCTGCAGCTTCTGTTGCAGCTGCTTTTGCGTTTGCTGGTAAAAGTAATACAACTATCATTGCCATAAGTGGCACGAAAGTAAATAAGTTTATTTTAAGTGCTTTTTTAATTTTATCTTTTGATGGGTCATCATTTGTTTTTAATAAGTAAATTCCTGAATAAATTGTAATAACTACTACTGCTAATGCTAATAATCCGATGTTTTTTATCATATTTTTTCCCTTTCTGACTAATTATTTGATTCTTTACTACTAAGTGGTCTAAATAGGCGACCATTACCTTCATAATACTTGCTAAACATTTCATAAAATTCTAGTCTTAAACCTTGGATAAATACAATCATTCCTTCAAGGCCGATAATTAAAACATTACCTAAGATAAGAATTATAAAACCAATTATGCCTCCGCCCGCAAGCTTAGCCATTACTTCAAAGGCCATATATAAACCAACGTGGTTTATAGCAAAGGCTCCTACCCTTGTAAATGATACTAGGTTTGAAAAAACTGAAAGAAGTGCTTCTATAATAGAAAATGAACTTTCTACATAGTAATCGCCTTTGCCTTGATCGTAAAGACGCTTGTTCCCTTCAATTTTTCTTGCTATAGGTTGCTTAAATACCATCATTACTATGGATGCTACTAGTAAAATAACACCAACTGGCATTGGGATTGGACTTATTTTTACTATATTTAGGACAATTACGATAAATGATAACATCATCATAAGTCCTGCAAGTCCTTCTTTACCAAAGATACCTTCTTCTATATTATGTTGTTTTGAAACCTTATTATAAATACCAATGATATAAGATATAACCATAAGACCAACACCAAAGGCAACTGATGCTATTAAAACAGTCATTATATTATCAAATGGTTTTATAAGTAGAGCCGGTATTATATCTTCTCGGCCAAAAAATGATCCATACATTAGTCCAAAGAATGAAGCTGACAGACCTATTCTTTTTATAAGGCCACCAAAAACTTTATTTTTCTTAGATAGCCAAATACCTATAGCTATGAATACCAGACCTTGTCCCAAATCACCAAACATTAGACCATAAAGGAGTAAGTAAGTGATTGCAAAAAATGGAGTTGGGTCAATCTCATCATAGTTTGGAGCCCCATACATATTTACTAAAAATTCAAATGGTCTAAATACTTTATTATTTTTTAATCTTGTTGGTGGCTCTTGATCTACTGATTCATCATCTTTTGTCGTAAGAATTGTATTTTCATATTTATTTTCTAGACTTTTAAATTTATTAACTTCTGATTCTGGTACCCAGCCTGATAAGTAAAAATACTCATCCCCTTGGGCCATATTACTTTTAAGCTCTTCAGATTTTTTAGCATGATCTAAAGAATAAGATAAATTATTTATTACATCTCCATATTGAGTATTGATAGCCTCAATTTCTCGGTTAATGCTTAAAAGATCGTCATTAGCTTTTGTATATTCTCTTTCAATATTTGAAATATTCACATTAGCAGGAATCTCATTATCTACAAATCCCATTGTGTTTATAGAACGAGATACATCCTTTTTAACCTTTTCTGGATAAACAAGTAAATAACTTTCTTCGATATTTTTAGGAGAATCATTATCTTTTTTAGGCTTTTTCTTTTTCTCTACTTTAGATTCTGTGGCTACTAATCTTGTGTCATCATATTTTTCTTCAAGATTTTCCATCTTTTTCATATCATTTTCTTTTACTAAAGCTGAGAAATAAAAATATTTATCCCCTAAGGCAAGACTGTTTTCATAGTCAATAGCCTTTTCTCTATAAGAAAGATTATAAGAGAGAGAATCAATAACATCTTTATAAGAATCTTTTAAATCATTTATTTCATCATCTAAATTTAAAAGTTCTTTTTTGCTTTCTTCTATTTGATTTTCAATATCTGTTAAATTAAAAGTTTTTGGAATAGAACTATCTACAAAACCTAAGGTATTTATTGTCCTTGATAGGTCCTTATTAACTTTTTTTGGATAAATCATCAAGTATTGATGTTTATCAAATAAATCGCTATTATCAAATTCTGGATTTTGATTATTATTTTGCTTTTGAGTTTTAGTTAGATTTTCATCTTCTAAAACTTCTGCATTCAAGTAATTATTATTTTCTGAGTTAATAAGTAGATAATCAGATCCATTTGATAATCTAACACCATTAAATTTTTGATTATCTGCCATTAATATCTTCCTTTGTCTAACTTTCAGTATCAACTAAAAAGTCGACTACTTTATTAACAACTTCATCTTTATATTTGCTATAAACTTTATCCATATTATTAATTCTTGATTGATAATCTGCATTAATATTGTTAGAACGTTCTTGAGCATTTTGCATAATATCATTATAAATTCTATTAGATTCTGTTGTAGTTTTTTCACTATATTCTTGGTCGAGTTTTAGTGAAACATTTCTAGTATTTTCTCTTTCATTTTCAAGAACTTCGTCTGTTTTTTCTCTTAGATTAGCAGTTGCTTCGTCTATAGCATATATTTCGTTAAGGGCATTTAAGCTAGCACGATCAACATTATCATCCAAGTGGATAATTAAAGATGGAATATTGTCATAATTGTTTTTAAGAATAAAACGTCCATCTTCTGTTACTACTCCATACCTATAATCAAAATATTTAAGATTTTGAATTTTTTCTATATCTATATCATATCTTTTTAACTTATCTATATTTTTCTTATAGGTTTCAAGTTGCTTAGTTTTTTCTTCTAATTCTGCTTTTTTGTCTAAAAGAGTCTTTAGCCTCTGATATAGCTCTTCAACTCTTTTTTGATCAACAATTTCGCCAGTTGTTGGATTATCTGCAATATTTAGAGAATCTTTTAATTCTTGTAATTTTGCTATATATCCATTATCATCTCTACTAAAACCTGATAATTTATTGATATCCTCTGTTATTCCAACATTTTCAGCACTAGCTGTAATGTTAAAAGTCCTGTTAGTTATTTGGTTAAAGGCATCAAGTGGTTCTATATCACCAATTTTGATTACATCTTCCAAAAAACCATCCAAGTTTTTCTTATCGGATATCATATTAACCAGGTACATTTTTTCTACTGCCATTACTACCTCACTATTAGATATTCCATTGCTTCATCAACTGTAAAACTTTCATCTACTTCCAAAAGCGCATCTATATTTTCTCCACTGATAAACATTATATTCATAGCAGAAATCACATAAAGAATGTCACAATCTTGTTTGGTTATTTCACCATAATAAAGTTTGAGTTCCCTATTGCGAACTTGTCTATGAGTATGAGCATAGTCATCAAATATATTTTTATATTTACTATTACTCATTCTTTTTATAAAGTCTTCCAGTGGTAAAAGGGATAATTCTTTTAGCCTTGAGCCATTAAAAGTATTCCCACCTTCAATTAAATAATTAAAAATATCGCTCTCATTTAGATCGTAATAAGACTTTAATCGGTAAAGCATTTCAAAATTTAATAGGTTAATTTCTTCACCTATAAATTTTTCAATTTGCTTACGTTCTTTTCTATTAAATTTTTTGGCAAGTTTTAATAAACTACGATAATAAAATTTGATTAAAGCATTTGAAGATAAAAATATTAGGGAACTTGCTTCCATGTTTTCATTTAAATATGGAAGCAAGGTTCTATAATATCTGCTAGACTTATTAGCATTTATGAAAGATTCTAGGTCCATATCCTCATTTAAGATAAAATTCTTTGATAGAGGATTTGCTTTAAATCTAACAAGATTTCTTTTATAGTTGTGATTTATAAGTGCTTCTATAATTTCTTGTAAAAATAGTATTTCATATTTTGAAAAATATAGGTTATAAAAGTCACTTTCTAAACCATGTAAAAAGTAATCAATGCTTTTAAGTTCATCGAGCATCCATTTGAAATTATCTGCTTCTAAGGCTTTTTTGTCTTTCCTATTATCTATTCTAGGATAAGCTTTTGAAAGAATATCAATTTTTTTGTCAATGTCACTTTCATTAGCCAAGGCAACATATAGGTCCTTATCTGGGATTTTTCCCATTTTTGCTTTGGCTTTTACTAATACATCTCTCATTTATCGCCTCTTTTCTCTTAACAGAAAAATGATATCACTTATAACTTTTTTTTAAAAGGATAATAAATAGTTGATATTATCCATAATTGATTTGATAATTATTTTACCAAGTCTCCTGATATAGTGAATGATGTGTGATCTGTGATTTTAACTTTTACAAATTCACCTATTAACTCTTTTGGTGCCTTTACATGGACAAGTTTAAAGGTGTCTGTCCTACCTGTTAGGATTTCAGGGTTGTTTTTCGATTCTGATTCTAATAAAACTTCTACGGTTTTTCCTACATACTCAGCATTTTTTTCATTAAACATTGGATATAATTCATCTAATAGTCTTTGGAACCTATCTTGAACTATATCATCATCAATTGTTGGATATTTGGCTGCAACTGTTTTTGGTCTTGGAGAATATTTGAAGGTATAGGCTGAGTCAAACCCAACTTTTTTGCAAGCTTCTACAGTTTTTTGAAAATCTTCTTCTGTTTCTGTTGGGAATCCTACTATTATGTCTGTAGATAAAGCTATGCCTGGGATTTCTTCTTTTAATTTATTTGCTCTTTCTAGGTATTTTTCAATTGTATAATGCCTATTCATCTTTTTAAGCACATCATTTGATCCAGATTGCATTGGTAGGTGGAAGTAATTACAAATATTGTCATTATCACGCATTACTTCTATAAGCTCATCTGATAAGTCTTTTGGATGGCTTGATGTAAATCTTAATCTTTTTACTCCAGGAATTTTTGCAACTCTTGCTAAAAGCTCTGGGAAAGTAAAGTCATAGTCAGTATTATTTCCATAAGAGTTTACGTTTTGTCCTAGCAAGGTAAATTCTTTAAAGCCTTGAGAAACGAGATATTCTACTTCTTCTATAATTGAATATGGACGTCTAGATTCTTCTCGCCCTCTAGATTCTGGTACAATACAATATGTACAATAATTATCACAACCACGCATAATATTTACATAGGCTTGGAAATTGTTGGTGGAATTGTATTTTTCAAAGTCATCTTTTACATCATCTGTAGATACATCTATGACTCTTTCTTCTGTTTCTAAATATCTAAAAATCAAATCGCCTAGCGAATTTATATTTTTAGTTCCAAATACAATATCTACTTCAGGGTGTTTATCAATTATAACTTGACGGGCTTCTGTAGTTTGCATCATGCATCCACAAACAGAAATAATTTTTTCTGGATGTTCTCTTTTTAATCTTTTTAGTGATGAAACTTGACCGTAAAGTTTTAATTCTGCATTTTCCCTTACTAGACAAGTATTAAAAATAATAAAATCTGCTTCTTCTCTCTCATTTGTATAGGTATAGCCTAAATCTTCTAATATATAAGATATACGTTCTGAGTCATGTTCATTCATTTGGCAGCCAAAGGTTGTTATATTGTAGGTCTTGCCCTTAAAATAATCTTTGTATTTTTCTTTTTGTAAAGTTTCCATTATATCCTCACCTAAAAAAGAAGATGATCGAAATCACCTTCTTTAATTTTTTATTTATAGATTAATATTCTATTTCTTCTTCGTTTTCATCGACATCATCGATTTCATCAGCTGGCTCTTCTAATGTTTCTTCTTCATCAAGAGTAACAACATCATCACTAGCTAATTCTTCGTTGTATACAGCTTCTTCTGTAGTTTCAGCTGTATCGAAATCATCGATTACATTATCAACTTCTGAATCTTCAGAGATAAGATCAGATGAGCCACCTTGTTCAAATAAAGCTTGTTCTAATAGGTTACCAAGGTTGTTGTTTAGGTCAGCATCTGAGCTAAAGTTACCTTGTGATGCTCTTTCTGGTCTTCTTCTTTGTCTATTGTTATTAGTATTTTCTCTTCTTTCACGTCTTGGTTTTCTTTCAGGTCTTTCTGGAGCTTCTTCAAGTTGTTTGATTGAAAGACCGATTTTTTCTTCTTCATTGTCTAATGAAATAATTTTAACTTGGATTTCATCTCCAACGTTTAATTCATCAGATGGTTTTTCAACGTGATCCCAAGAAATTTCAGAAACGTGTACTAATCCTTCTACACCATCTGCCACTTCAACGAATGCACCAAAGTCTAGTAGGTTTACTACTTTACCTGTTACAACATCGCCAACTTCGTGAGCATTTACAAATGAATCAAATGGTTTATCTAGAAGTTGTTTACGTCCTAGAGAAATTCTATTTTTTTCTTTGTTTAATTTTAAGATTTTAACTTCGATAGTATCACCAACGTTTAGTACATCAGATGGAACTTCTACTCTTGTCCATGCAATGTCTGATACGTGTAGTAAACCATCAAGACCATTTACTTCTACGAAAGCACCAAAGTCTGTTAGTCTTGCAACTTCACCTTCTAGTACTTGGCCTTCTTCAAGTTCATCCCATCTTTCGTCAAGTTCTTCTTCAAGAACATCTTTACGAGATAAAACTAATCTATTTTTTCTTTCGTCAATAGAAACTATTTTTAATTCCCAAGTTTCACCAACGAATTTTTTGAAGTTTTTAACAAAGTATGTTGCAATTTGGCTTGCTGGTATAAAACCGCTTACTCCTTCAACTTCAACTGTAAGTCCACCTTTGTTAAAGCCTGTTACTTTACCTTCTACTAATTCTTCGTTTTCGAATTTTTCAGCAAGGTCTTTCCAAGCTTTCATTCCTTGAACTCTTCTTGTTGATAGAGCAACGTTACCTTCGCCATCATCTAGTTTGATAACATAAACATCAAGGTCATTTCCTACTTCAAAATGTTCTTTAGGATTTTCTTTTTCTTCTTCTGTCATTTCATCTAGTTTTATGATACCATCTGAACGGTATTGAATATCAACAAAAACCTCATCATCTTTCACATCGATAACTGTTCCATTGATAACATCTTTAGGATAGATTTTCTTTAAACTATCTTCAAGACTATTCATAAAATCTTCTTTTGTAAATTCGTCCATTTTACTAACTACCTCCTCAATAATCTCATCAGGTGTGGATGCACCTGCGATTATTCCAATTTTTTTAAATTCCGAGAGCTTTTGCAAAGGTAGATCTTTAACAGTTTCAATCCTATAAACATTTTTGTTATACAAACTCACTACTTGATATAGCTTGTTAGTATTAGAACTATTAAAACCACCAACTACAATCATACAATCAACCTCTTTAGCCAAGTCTGCTGCTGATTTCTGTCTTAGTTTTGTTGCATTGCAGATTGTGTTTTCTATCACAACACTACCATTTTTTTCTTTGAGCGTATTTGCAATATCATAGTAAAAATCAGCTCTATTTGTAGTTTGACTAACTACATATAGAGGTTTTTCACTTTTAATATTTTTTGCTTCAGTCTCATCACTAACTATTATACCATTTTTTAAATAAGAGTCCATAGCAATTATCTCAGGATGTTTAGAATCTCCAACAATAATTACTTGGTAACCATCATTTTCTTTGGCTACGATTTTTTTATAAATATTTCCGAGCACTGGACAAGTTGCATCCAGGATTTCGTTGCCATTTTTTAAAAGCGCTTCTTTAAACTCTGCACTTTCCCCATGGGCGCGGATTACTATTAATGAGTCCTTAATTTTAAGGGCTTCTTCTTTTGTTAATACTTTTAGCCCATGATTTTCTAATTTTTCTACTAACTGAGGATTATGAATCAACGGACCTACTGTATATTTTTCTCTATCACTGGCTAAAGCTTCATGAGCTAGGTCAACTGACCTTTTAACTCCAAAGCAAAATCCAGAATTTTCTGCTATTATAATTTCCATAAGCTTCTTTCTTTTTTATGCTAATTGTCTTTTATAAATACTATTAAATATTTCATCAGACATTTTTACCATTGCATCTTTTGATTTCATATTTAGATATTTATCGACATCAATTGGTTCGTTTATATAAATATACGTTTTTCTAAAAGGTTTATAAGATGAAACAATCTCTACTGGCAATATATCTTTTTTTGCTTTTAGAGCAATATAGGCCACCCCATCTTTCATATTTTCTCTATTTATATCATGGGTCCTAGTTCCTTCTGGAAATATACCTAGGATATTTTCTTCTTTTAACAGTTTTATGGAGTTTTTTAGGCTGGCTAGATCTCTGCCTTCACGATCTACTGGAAAAACACCAATGGCATTTAAAAGTCCAGCCAAAAAACCATTTTCAAATAGCTCCTTTTTTGCCATAAAGCTGATGCTTGGATTAAAAGCTATTGCTAAAAATATCGGATCCAGATTGGACTTATGGTTGGCACACAAGATATATCCCTCATTTTGTGGAATATTTTCTCTTCCTACTACCCTTAACCTAAAGATTGGCCAAATAAAAATAGTTGCTATAAATTTTAAAATTCTATACAACATCTTCTTTATCCATATTTTTTAAAATAAGTTCAATAGTCTGGTCAATATTTAGATTTGAATTATCTATTTCTATGGCATCTGCTGCCTTTTTTAAGGGTGAGATCTCACGCGTAGAGTCGTATTGGTCGCGGGCAATGATTGCTTTTTCTATTTCATCTACTGATAAATTTGACTCGTGTTGATCAAATCTTCTCATGGCCCTCTGCCTAGCATTGGCTGTTAGGTAAAATTTATACTTAGCATTAGGAAATACTACTGTTCCTATATCTCTGCCATCTAGTACAAAGGACTTTTTACTAGCTATATCTCTTTGCATATCAACTAGCCTTTCACGGACTTTACCATTTGCAGAAACCCAAGATACATTTTTAGTAATAAGGTCAGTCCTTATTTCATTTTCTATATTTTTTCCATTTAGATAGATTTCATTGTCTATAAAATCAATGTTAATTTTATCTAAGGCACTTAAAATCTCATTTTCTTTTGATTCTTGATTTAAGCCATTTTCTAAAAAATAGAACGTAGCAGCCCTATACATAGCTCCTGTGTTTAAGTATTCTATATTTAGTATTTGGGCCAATTTATTTGAAATAGTAGACTTTCCCGATCCACTTGGGCCATCTATGGCAATTATATATGTCATATGCTCTCCTTTATTGCGCTTACTGCAGCAAATGCTGTTGTAAACGCTAGTTGTAAATTAAAGCCGCCGGTTAGAGCGTCTATATCTAAAACTTCCCCTATAAAATATAAATCTTTTACTAGTTTTGATTCCATAGTTTTGGGATTTATCTGGTCAACTTCTATCCCACCCTTGGTAATGACTGCGGTATTAAAGCCGCCAAATTTATCAAGTTCTAGGCTAAAGTTTTTTATATTGTCTATAAGGATAAATCGTTCTTTTTTTGTAATTTGGTTTGCTTTTTTATCTCGCGCTATCCTAGACCTATTTAAAACAACCTCTACCAAGGCGTTAGGGATTACTTCATTTAAGATGTTTGAAATATCTTTGTTAGGATTTTTATCAAATAAGTCTACTAAAAGCTTATCTAGATCTTCCTTATTTTCTGTAGATAAATCGAGTGTTATTTCTTTAACCTTTTTATCTACTACAAATGAAGATATTTTTAATACCTCAGGGCCTGAAATGAAGTTTTTAGTAAGTAAAATTGAACCAAATTCTGTAAATGTCCCCTTGTCAGTTACTATTTTTATGCCAGTATTTTCTAAAGATAGGGCTTTTATATTTGATAAGTCCTTGTCTTTAAAGAAAACTGGTACTAAAGACGGATAAGTTTTACTTATTTTATGGCCAAAATCTTTGGCAAATTTGTAGCCATCTCCATTTGATCCAGTATTTGGATAAGAGAGGCCACCAGTAGCTATTATTACTACATCAAAATCATAATCTTTGCTAGAAGTTTTTACTAGAAACTTTTCTTTTTTAAGAATCTTTTCTACCCTTGTATTTGTCACAAGTTTTATATTTTTTACTATAATCTGTTTTTCAAAAAACTTGATTACGTCTCTGGATTTTTGAGATTTGGGAAAAACTCTCTCATTTTCTTCAGTGACTAAGACTAAGCCATTACTTTCATAAAATTCCATGGTTGCGTAGTTATCATGGTTATTAAATGAAGAAAATAAAAACTTTTGATTACCTACTATATTTTCTAAAAATTCATCATAAAATTTGGCATTGGTGATATTGCATCTGCCATTACCTGTCATGAGAATTTTCTTGCCAATTTCATTATTTTTCTCTAAGATAGTTACATCATTATTTTCATTTTTTAAATTAATTGCAGCGTAGAGACCACTTGCTCCAGCTCCAATGATACCTATTTTTTTCATATACTATAAAAATTTTACCATAAAAAAAAGAAATAGATAACTATTCCTTTATCAAAGAAACAAAATCCATTTCTTTTTCATTAAATTTTTTATACTCTCCTCTTGCTAAACTATCAAGACATATAGCACCAATTTTTGTGCGTTTTAAATCAACCACTTTTGAGCCGAAAACATCAAACATTCTTCTAATTTGGCGGTTATATCCTTGGCTTATATTTACTAAATAAGTATTATCAGCTAAATTACTAATATTAGATTTACTGGTCTTTTCGCCATTACCGATATCAAGGCCACTTTTAAATTTTTCAATTTGTTTATCATTTAATAATTTATCAACTTTTACTATATATTCTTTGCTAATTTCAAATGAAGGATGTATAAGTGCGTTTGTAAAATCACCATCATTTGTAATTATCAAAAGACCATGGCTATCTTTATCCAGCCTACCCGCTGCAAAAAATCTTTCGTCAAAATCGATTAAATTATTTAAATCTTTTTCATTATGAGGGTCGTAATTACTTGTTATATAGCCAACTGGTTTATTTAACTTATAATAAAAATATTTTTCTAATTCTAATATTTGGCCATCTATGCTTACAATATCATCATCTTTTACATCATAGCCCATTTCTTTTAAAACTTTGCCATTTACTTTTACTTTTCCAGCTGCGATTGATTCATCAGCTTTTCTACGAGATGTATAACCAGCTTGGGCTATATATTTATTAATCCTCATAAATTTCCTCTTCTAACTCTTTAATTTCCGGCAATTCCTCAAGTGAGCTTAAGTTAAAATATTGCAAAAACAAAGTAGTAGTTACATATATAATGGGTTTGCCTATTTTTTCTAATCGTCCATTTTCTTTTATTAGACCACGGTCTAGTAAATTATCGATTGTAGTTTGGGAATTTATTCCGCGAATTTTATCTACCTCAGCACGAGTTATGGGCTGCTTATAGGCTATAATTGATAAAGTTTCTAGGGCTGATGAGGTTAATTTTTTCTCTGTTTTTTTAACTAGGGCGGAAAAGTATTTATCGTGTTTGTGACGGGTAACAAATTGATAGTTACCATCAAAATTATTAATCAATAACCCACTTTGCATATTTTTTCGCTCTACTACCATCTCATCTATTGCTTTTTTTATTTGATTTTTATCTGCATCGGTAATTATTGCTGCAAGGTCATTTATATCTATTGGCTCTCCCCAAACATATAAGACTTCTTCAATAAGTCCTTTTAGATAAATTTTATCCATGATTTTCTTCTCTTTTTATTATATTAAATTTATTTCCTTGGTTCTGGTCTAAATATATTTCTTTTAGTTTAAAAAGTTCTAAAAGTGCTAGAAAGCTTGCTATGCACTCAGCTTTGGTATGAAGTTCATTTATTATTAAATCAAGTTTTAGGTTATCTCTTATTTCTAAGGCTTTCCTATAACTACTCAAATAATCATTCACGTCTGGCATTTTTATTTGAGAAATAATATTTTCTGGTTGTTCTTCTTTTTCTAGCCTTTTTAAAAGTTTTTCAAATTGTTTGGCTAAAATTTTTACATCCTTAGTTATTATTTCTTCTTCAGCTTCAAACTTTGCCAAATCTTCAGCGTACTTGCTGTGGATTTTCCTTGCCTCTTTTTCCAGTATTTTTAAGTCATCTTGGACTGATTTTATTTTTTTATATTCTATGAGGTAGGCAAGAAAGTCTTCTTCTAAATTTTCTTCCTTTTCTTTTGGCAAAAGTTTATTAGATTTTATATTTAAAAGCACAGATGCAATATAAATAAAGCTACTCAAATCTTCTATTGCTGGATCAAGTTTTTCAAGTTCAGCTAGGTAATCATGAGTTAATTCTTCTAAATTTATATCATATATATCTATCTTTTTTTTATCTATTAGCTTTAATAACAAATCAAAAGGGCCTGTAAAGCCCTCTAGTTCAATCGTAAATTCCATTAATTATTCTTATTCATTACTGCATGTTGTATAGCAATAATTGTTTTTGCATCAGTTATTTCACCATTTTCTACCATATTATAAAGCTCATCTATAGGATAAGACTTAGCTTCTAGATTTTCATCTTCATCTAGCTCTAACTTTGATTCTCTTAAATCTTTGGCTTCAAAAAATAATAATTTATCATTTGTAAATCCAGGAGATGCGTGCATGGTAAATAAGAAGTCTATAGTTTCTGGATAATATCCTACTTCTTCTTGAAGTTCTCTTTTTGCACTTTCAATAGGTGCTTCATTTGCATCAACAAGTCCTGCAGGGATTTCTAGCATAACCTTATCAACAGCTATCCTATACTGACTAACCATCCATAGCTTATCATCACCATCATAAGCTATAATCCCTACTCCCTTTTGGTGGTCTACAATTTCTCTTTTAGAATATTTTTTATTTTGTAATTCTACAGTTTCAACTCTGAGTTTTAAAATTTTGCCATCATAAATAGTATCAGATTTAATTGATGTTTCGTAAAATTTATTTTCGCTCATTTCTTAATTCCTCCGCCATAGTTAGCATTTCACTTGCTGAATTTATCGTAATATCGGTAATATTTACTCCACCTATTAGCCTTGCAATTTCTAATATGCGTTTTTCTCCTTCTATCTTTTCAGTAGATGAGATTGTGAAATTTCCTACATCCTCTTTACTTATTAATATATGGTTACTTGCTAGAGATGCAATTTGTGGAAGGTGGCTGATTGATATTACTTGTCTTTTCTTAGATAAATCTAGAATCTTTTCACCAACAATTTGGGCTGTTCTTCCTGATATACCTGTATCTATTTCATCAAAAATCATGGTATCTACATTATCAAAGTCAGCAAAAATTTCTTTAAAGGCTAGCATTATTCTGGATATTTCACCACCTGATGCTGTCTTTGTAAGAGATTTTAAGCTTTCTCCTTTATTTGTCCTTATTAAAAAATCTACTTCATCAAGACCTGTAGTATCTATATTTTCTTTTTTAGAAAAATCTATTTTAAATAGACCATTTTTAATATTTAAATCTTTGATAGATTTGTTTATATTTTCTTCTAAGATTTTACTTTTATTAACCCTTATTTCGTGAAGTTTATTTGCATTTTCTTCAAGTTTTTGATCAATTTCTGTTAGTATACTGTCTAAATTATCTCTTAAATCCTCTATCTCATCTAATTCTTTAATCCTGGCTGATATTTGGTCATAATAAGCGATTATTTCATCGATACTAGACCCATATTTTCTTTTTAAATTGTAAATGTGTTCTATTAAATCTTCTAATTCTGCTGCTCTTTCTGGATCTCCTATCAAACTTTCTTGGTAGATATCCATCTCAGAATATATATCATTTATTTCATCATTTAAAGCAGATATACGATCATAAAACTCACTTACCTTACTATCGATATCAGAAAAAGAATTAATTTCACTTAGAATAGTGCCAAGCATAGAAGAAACTGAGTTTACATCATAGTCGCTATTATCTAAAGCTTCCTTAGTAGCTTCGATAGATTCATGTAAAGCATTGATATTATTTAGCTTTTTATACTCTTCATCTATCTCATCCTCATTTATTGAAAATAAGTCGATTCTTTCAATTTCTTCGATTTGGTATTTTATCAAATCACGTTCACGAGTTATTTCTTCCTCTGATAAATTTAGATTCTTATATTTTACTAAGTATTCATTTTTTTGATTAACTAAGGCTTTAATCATTTTTCTAAGATCGATAGTATCTTGGTCATTAGAATAATTATCAATAAGGTATATATAATTTGCCTTGTTCATAAAGGCATTGGAATCGCCCTGGTTGTAGACATCAATCAAAATAGGAGATATTTCTCTAAGGATAGTAAGGTTTGCTACCCTACCGTTAATTCTAAGGGTTGATGATTTTTGGGATATAGTTCTATTCACTATTAGCTTATTATCGCCTTCATCAAAAATAACACCATTATTGATTAGTATATCTTTAGCTTTTTTATCAAGCTCAAAAACTCCCTCAATAACAGTCTTATCAGCAAATCTGCCTACTATATCCTTATCCGCTCTTTTACCTAAAAGCAAATTTATAGACTCAAGGATGAGGGACTTTCCAGATCCGGTTTCTCCAGTTAGGACATTAAACCCATCCTCAAAAAATATGTGATTTCTTTTAATGATTACAAAATTATCTATAAATAGC
This sequence comes from Anaerococcus cruorum, assembly GCF_046365495.1. Classification (NCBI taxonomy): domain Bacteria; kingdom Bacillati; phylum Bacillota; class Tissierellia; order Tissierellales; family Peptoniphilaceae; genus Anaerococcus; species Anaerococcus cruorum. The sequence continues at coordinate 279,786 of NZ_JBGMEH010000006.1, forward strand.
TCAGCAAGCATTATTTAACCATATCCCTTAGCTCTTCTATCAAATCATCAAGCAAATCAAAATCTTTAGGTGTAATAAACATTGTATCTATTCCTGTTACGATTCCTTGGATATTATCAAGTTTTAAGTTAGTAATATATTGGCCACATACAGTAGCACAATAAGAAATAGTTTTTATAACGCAAAATTGACCACTTTTTTCTACAGAAAGAACAGATTCTTTAAATATTTTTTCCAAACGTTCATTAAGTGAATCATGAACAGTATCTACAACAGTATATTTATATTCATAATCATCAGTTTGTACCTTAGATATTCTAAGTTCCTTGATATCTCTAGAAATAGTAGCTTGAGTAGCATCTACTCCTTGATCTCTAAGCATCTGTGATAACTGGCTTTGAGTTTTTACTTCATTATTTTGGATAATATCAAGAATTAGTCTTTGTCTAGTGTATTTTTTCATAATTTTCCCTTACTTCTTACGTACTGATAGGTAATCTACCAGGAATAATAAAAAATCATTATCGTTAAATTTATAGATACTCTTTTTAGCTTCTTCATTTATATCATCTAGTAAATCTATTGCACCAGCTTCTTTTATGATATTTAATATGTTTAATTCATCTATATATGTATCCTCTAATAAATCATCTTGGATTTGGTAGGCTAAACCTAAATTATAAGCATAACTTTCTAAAAATTCTAATTCTTCATTACTAGCGTCAGACACAATAGCTGCACTTATAATAGATGCCTTAAATAGATCAGAAGTTTTTTTATCATAAACATTTAGCAAATAATCTTTGTCATAAGTCTTTGGTCTTCTTAAATCTAAATCCTGACCTTCTATCATACCCTTATAGCCTGTGTGGTCAAATAAATATTTACCCGCCTTAGCATAAAGTGAATTACTAGTTGCTAGAGAAAGAATTATACTTGCTGCTTCATTTAAAAGTGCATCTCCAACTAAAATTGCCTTATCCTCACCAAATTTTATATGTAATGATGGCTTACCACGACGCATATCATCATCATCCATAGCTGGCAGGTCATCATGAACTAAAGAATAAGCATGAATCATTTCTAAAGCTAAGGCATAGTCTATATCTAAAGAAGTAATTTCTTTACCAAGCATTTTTAAAGTTTCAAAATATAAGTTAGCCCTTATTCTCTTTCCAGCATCTAAAGCATAGAATAAAGGTTCTGCTAAACTATAATTTTTGTCAAAATAATCCTTAAATCTAGTTTCTACTAAATATTTGTTTTCCTCTAAATTTTTTAAAAAAAATTCTTTATTCATTGCTACCTATCACTTCAATTTTTGCTTGATACTCAGCAAGCTGACTTTTTAACTTATCATAAAGGCTATTTGCCTGCTCATAAATCTTAATGCTCTCATCCAAATTTTCTTTATTTTCTTCTAATTTTTCTAAGAGTTCTTCAATTTTTTTATAATTTTCTTCAAATGATTTATCCATCAGTAACTACTGCTTTTATCCTTCCATCGCTAAAGTTTATTTCTATCTCTTCACCTGTATTTAAAGAGTACTTTGAAAAAATTTCCTCTTCTTTAGCATTTTTAATAACAATATTTTCTTTCCTAGCTTCTATAAGATTTTTAGATGCCTTAAGTCTAGTTTCAAGTAAATTTAGTCTGTGTTCATTAAAACTTAAATTATTTTTTAAGGTCTTATCCATAGCAAGTTTTAGATTTTTTACATCCTTTTCTTTTTGAATGACATAATTTTTAGGATTAACCGCTTTTAAGTTTTGTTTTAATAGGGCAAGTTTGTATTCATTAACTCTTATTTGGCCACTAATGATATCTTTCATTAGTGAAAGACTTTTCTTCACTTCACTTTCGATATTAGTATAGTCTGCAATGATGTATGATCCTGCCTCTGTTGGTGTTTGCAAGGATAAGTCTGCTACAAGATCAAGTAAAGTTGTATCAATCTTATGGCCTATGGCAGAAATAATTGGTGTTTTTGCTCTAAAAACACTTTCAATAATTTCCTTATCATTAAATACTGCAAGATCTTCGCTAGATCCTCCACCACGAGTAATTACAATTACATCTAAATTCATCTTTTCAAGGTCACTTATACCCTTTAATATCAAAGAGACCGCATCAGTCCCTTGGACCTTAACCGGAAATAGTTTTATATTTATATTATTTGGTTTTTGATTAATCACAGAAACAAAGTCTACTAAAGCAGCCCCATCTTTTGATGTAATGAGGCCTATATTTTTAGGAAGTTTAGGGATTGCTTTTTTATTTTCTAAATCAAAATAACCCTTGTTTTTAAAATCCTCTTTGATTTTGACAAACTTTAAATATTCTTCAGAGACACCATTTTCTTTTATTTCATTAGTAATAATGACTACTCTAGATGAGTAATTATTATAAGAAAAATTACCCTTTACTAAGACATCCGTCCCTTCTTTAAAAGCAAAATCTATATCCTTATTCTCATAATAATATATAACACAGTCTATAATATCGTTTGCTTCTTTTAAAGAAAAATATAAATGGGCGCCATTAAACCTTATGTTTGCCAGGCTTCCATTTATATATACTCTTGTTAGGATAGGATCGTGTTTGATACTAGTTTTAAAATACTGATTAAATTCTTTTACAGAAAGTGCCTTTAACATATTATGATCTTACAATTTTTCCTAAAACCGAATTTATCATTTGGTAATCATTATTATCAGAGTAAGTTTTCGCTAGTTCTACAGCTTCATTTATAGAAACTGATACTGGTATATCCATATAAGTCATCTCATTTAGACTTAAAAATAATATTGCTTTTTCAACTCTGGATAGGCGGTTATACCTTTTATTTAAAGCATCTTCTAAAGTTTTTTCTATAGATTCATAATTTTCATTATAAGAATTTATAGATGCTCTTATGAAATCTTCCCCAGCTATATCATGGTTTTCTAAAACTTTATCTACATCTGATATTTTATTTATGCTATCTTCATATATGAGTTTAAAAACCCATTCTCTTTGTTCAGTACGTTTCATTAGATTACTAATTTTGGTACGCTTACATTTACACGAGTCACATTAAGACCTGTCATAGTTTCAATTACTCTTACTACATTTTCTTGGATAGCTTTTACAGTTTTCTTTACATTTACATTTTTATCAAGATTTACTGTAAGATCTACTAGTAATTTTCCATCTACTTGACTTACTGTACTTTTTGGTCCATGTTGAGAAAGATTTAATTTGTTATCGTTAGATTTTGGCGCACAAACTCCATAAACTTCTTCACTTGCTCTTATTGCAAGTTGGTCTAGGATTTCGTTTGCTATTTTTACTTGACCATTTCTAAAATTGTTAGCCATTGTCGCTCCTTAAACTCTGGATAGGTAATCTCCAGTTCTTGTATCTACTTTAATTGTGTCCCCTTCGTTTACGAATACTGGAACGTTTATTACAGCACCTGTTTCTACTGTTGCTGGTTTTGTTACATTTGTAGCTGTATCCCCTTTGATAGCTGGCTCTGTTTCTGTAACTTTAAGTTCTACAAAGTTTGGTGCATCAACACTAAATGGGTTTCCTTCGTAAAATTTGATTTGTACTGAGTCATTTTCTTTTACATATTTAATAGCTTCTTCAACAGCTTCGTATTCTATACCAATTTGTTCAAATGATTCAGGATCCATGAAGTAGTAAAGTGTACCATCATTGTATAAATATTGCATTTCACGTGTAGTAATAACAGCGTTTTCAAATTTTTCATTTGGGTTAAAAGTTACATCTTTTGTACCTCCACCCATAACTGATCTAATTTTTGCACGAACAAATGCTGCACCTTTACCAGGTTTAACGTGTTGGAAATCCACCACTTGATAAACATCATTATCGTATACAAAAGTAACACCTTTTCTTAAGTCGTTTGCAGAAATCATAATTCCTCCTATGTAAATTTTCTTTACATTATTATACCATATTGTGTATTTTATTGGAAACCATTTTGTAACATTATTTAAAATATATATAAAAATATAGTCTTTAACTGAAATATAATTCAATTAGGGTATAAAGATTTTATGAAAACTTTAGCAATAATTTCGGAATTTAACCCCCTTCATAACGGCCATAAGTACTTATTAGATAAGGCCAAAGAAAAAACTAAAGCTGACCTAGCTATTACTATAATGAGTGGTGATTATGTACAAAGAGGCGAGCCAGCTGTTATTGATAAATTTCAAAGATCTAGCACTGCTATGAAAGCTGGCTTTGATATGGTTATAGAAATGCCTGCCTTTATAACTCTCCAATCTGCTGAGTACTTTGCCCTTGGATCTATTAAAATTTTAGAAAAAATAGGTGTGGATTTTCTATGCTTTGGTATAGAAAATATAGATCCAAATGATTTTTTGAAAAAAGTTGATAGTTTAATAAAAAAGGATGACCAGCTTGATAAACTTACTAAAGAAAACTTAGGCTCTTCTTCCTTTACCAAAGCTCGTTATGATGCAACAGTCAAAATTTTGGGTGATAACAATTTTATAAGTTCAAACAATATTTTAGCTTTAGAATATATAAGGGCTATTAGAAAAATTAATTCTAAAATAATTCCTATCCCTATAAAAAGAATCTCATCTCTTAATAAAGATAAGGATTTAAAAAATACGAAAATTTCTTCTTCTACAGCTGTTAGAAAGAATCTTTTTAAAGATTATAAAAACCACGTACCAGATTTTTCTTACGAGGCTATTGAACATAATAAAAAAAATTATGGCATACCTAATATGGAATACGAATTTAATTTATTTAAATACTTGTTATTAATAAACAAAAAACCTATGGCAGATATCCTCGCTTATGAAGAAGGGCTAGATAATTATCTTTTAAAAATAACTTTAAGCAATGATAATTTCTCAGATTTTTTGGAAAAAGCTAGCACAAATAGATATACAAGCTCTAGGATAAAAAGATTAATCCTTAATTATGTTTTAGATAATAAAACTAAGTTTAATGGCTATAACCTTGATTTTTATAAGGTTTTAGCTTTTAACAAAAAATCTCAATATATATTTAGTAATTCAAGAAGTAAACCAATCCTAACTAAAAAGGACATGGATAAGCTCTCTACTACTGATAAAATTATTTTATCAAAAATGCTTGATGCATCAAATATGTATAATTTGGGTCAAGGAAGAGAAATCAATCAAGATTTAACAAAAAAAATAAGACGCTATTAGCTAGCTAATGGCGTCTTTTATATGTCTATCTTGATTCTAGAAGAGATCTTCTATTTTTTTCTAATTGTTGAGCTAAGTTACTGAAGTTTTCAGATGATGATGAGAATAGTTTGTCTATATACTCATAAGATTGTTGTCTGATTTTATTTGCTTCAGTTGCTGCTTCTTGTAAAATTCTATCAGCTTCTGTTCTAGCTTGTAGAGTAATTTCATGTTCTGAAATCATTTTTTGATACTGTGCTTTAGCTTGTTCCTTAAAATTTTGAATTTCTTTATCAGCTTGAGCTAATCTTTGTTCAGCCTCACTATTCGCTTCATTGATGATTCTATCTTTTTCTTGATAAGTCCATTCTGCTTGTTTGATTTCTTGAGGCATAGAATCTTTCATCTCGTTTAGTATGTCATAAATGTCGTCTGGATCCACCGATACTTTTCTTGAAAATGGAACAGCACTTGCTTCATCCATAACATCTTCCATTTCGTTTATTAGTTCTGTTAATGTACTTGCCATATACTCCCCTCCTAGTAATTAAATTTCTTTTTTAATTTACATTCTACATCATCGCTTACAAAGGCAGATATATCTCCCTTAAAGCTTGCTACTTCTTTTACCATGCTTGAGCTTATAAATGAATAATCAGGATTACTTAATAAATATATTGTTTCAAGTCCATCGTACAAAGCTTCATTTACTCTTGCAATGTTTTTTTCATATTCATAATCAGCCATGCCCCTAAGACCCCTTGCAATTACTCTAGAATTTTCTTTTTTTGCAAAGTTTGCCATCAAGCCATCAAAAGTTTTTATAGTTACATTTTCTATATTATGATCATCTAAGTCAGATTTTATCATCTCTATCCTTTCATCAAGGGTGAAAATTGGATTTTTGTTTCCATTTATTAATAATGCAACAACAACTTCATCAAACATAACGCTTAATCTTTCAATAATATCAAGATGTCCATAGGTTGGCGGATCAAAAGTACCAGGATAAATTACTTTCATTTTGTATAAATCTTAACTATTTTCCTTCCATAGTTTTTATCTTTCAATAAATATAAATCATATGTATCAGAAATATTAATATTTTTATCTGATTCTGTTACTACTATACCATCCTCATTTAACAATTCATATTTTATAATTAAATCAATGGATTTTTCGATAAAATCCTCATGGTATGGTGGATCTAGAAAGATATAGTCAAATTTGATGCCCTTATTTTTATAATTTTCCAAAGCAAGTTTATAATCTTGTTTTGATATATCGGCATTTTCATCCTTTATCTTTTCGATATTTTGTTTTAAAACATTAAAACTTGCCCTATCAGGCTCATTAAAATAAACTTTTTCTACTCCTCTAGATAAAAACTCTATACCCATTTGCCCACTACCAGCAAATAAGTCTAGGGCATTGCCATTAGTTTTCATAGGATAAAGCATATCAAAAATAGCTTCTTTTATTTTATTATCCGTTGGTCTAGTATTTTTTCCTTTAGGTGCTATAAGGTTAAATCCCTTATATTTACCTGCTACTACTCTCATCAATTTAAAATTATCCTCTTATCCATTTCAAAAAATTTCTCTATGTAAGAAAAATTAACACCTTTAAATTCATCTGCCTTTAGGTATTCAAATATTTCAAAACTTTTTTCTATCTCGCTACTAGACATATTTAAAAATTCTACTTGGCTGATATTTCTGCCATGTTGGATGGATGATAAAATCTTGCCTCCACCTCTTAAATCAAAGTCTTTTTTAGCAATCTCAAAACCATTTTCATTATTTACTAAAATATTTAACTTTGAATTATTATCAGCATTTTTACTGACTAGATAGCAAAAAGAATCATAACTTCCACGGCCCACCCTACCTCTTAATTGGTGGAGGGATGATAGGCCAAAGTAATTTGCATTATAGATTACCATAGTATTAGCATTTGCTACATCTATTCCTACTTCTATTACCGTTGTAGAGATTAAAATATCTATCGTGCCATCAGCGAAATCTTTTAAGGTTTTATCCTTGTCTGCAGCTTTCATATCGCCGTGAAGTTTTTTTACAGTTCTATTTTTGAATTGTTTTTTATATCTTTTATATAGATTTTCTACACTATTTTTATCATCAGCATCAATATTATTTGATACTACATAAACTTGTCTACCAGCCTCTAGATTGCGGTTGATTTCAGCAAAAAGGGCATTTTCCATAACTTCAGTCACTACTTTGGTGGTAATTGGCTTTCTACCCTTTGGTAATTCATTTATCATTGATAAATCTAATATTTTTGATAACCTTAAGCTAATAGTTCTTGGGATAGGAGTTGCTGTCATTGTTAAATAATTTACTTTCTCTCCTTTTTGCCCCAAGGCTTGCCTTTGACCTACACCAAAGCGATGTTGCTCATCATTTACTACAAAACGCAAATCTTTAAATTCCACATCTTCTTGAATGAGAGCATGAGTTCCTATTACGATATCAATTTCACCTGTCGCAAGTTTTTGTTTGATGTCATCTTTATTTTTTATAGATCCAGTTAATAATGCTAATTTTAAACCAAAACTTTCAATAAGGTCTAAGTTTTTTTCGTATTGTTGGATGGCTAAAACTTCTGTAGGCACCATCATTGCTGCTTGGTGGCCATTTAAAGCAAAAACTATCATAGCAATTATTGCGACAATGGTTTTTCCAGACCCAACATCGCCTATTAGTAGCCTATTCATCAAAGTATCCTTATTGGCATCTTCTAGAATTTCCTTTAAGGATATTAGCTGAGACCTAGTTAGCTTATAATCTAGTTTAGATAATATCTTATCCAAATCGTATGTTAATTTTAAATTTTGTTCACTTTGAAGCTCTTTATTTATATAATCAATATAGATTAGTTCTTTTACAAAATCTGCTACCTTTATCTGAGACTTGGCCATCATTAGATTTTCTATATCTTTTGGAAAGTGAATTTCTTCTAAGTTTTCATATTTTGACCTAAAACCTATTTCATCCAAGATATTTTGATCAAATATTTCTTCATCATAATCAAAGTTTTTAAGGCCTTCTCTTATAAATTTTGAAAGCTGCTTTTGATTTATACCACTTGTAAGAGGATAAATTGCAATGATATTTCCTATTTCATCTTGATCCATCTCACAAAACATAGGATTTACCGCTTGGTAGATTCCATTTTCAAAACTTACTTTAGTATAAAATTTATAGGTCTCATATATATTTAGTTTTTGATGAGAAAACCTGTCATTAAACCAAATTATTTTTATTTTCTGATTACTTTCTTCCTCTAGGGCATAAATATAGGTAATAATTCCTCTTTTTGTTCTAATCTGCTTGGCTCTTGAGGTAATTTTCCATAGAAAATAATATTTTACATTTGCCTTAGCTTTTATGACAGTAGCTTTATTTCTCCTATCTTCAAAACTTGTGGGATAGTAATTATAAAGGTCAGAAACTGTGTAGATATTTAACTTTCTTAAAAGTTCTTTTTTCTTTTGTCCTATACCCTTTAGGTCTAGTAGGTCCATTATTCTAGAGTGATTGTGTAATAATAAACTGGTTGGCCACCATAAACTAGCTCAACATCTATATCTTTATGTTTTTTGCCGATTTTTTTAACCAAATCCTTAGCATCTTTTTTATCTATCTCTTCTCCGTAGTATAAGGTTACTAAAGATAAGTCGCTATCATTTTCTAGAGCATGGTCAATAGTTTTTATAACTGTATCTACAATTTTTTCATTAGATGTAACAATATTTCCATCTAATATACCTAGATAATCATCCCTAGCAATTTCTATGCCATTTATAGAAGTATCTCTAATTGATATAGAAACTTCTGCTACGTGTAAGTCTTTGATAGCTTCAGTCATATTTTCTAAATTTTCTTCTATATCACTGTCTTCATCAAATTCTAGCATAGCAGCAAATGTTTCAGGAATAGACCTAGTTTCTACAACTACTGCATTTTTTTCTGTAATTTCTGCAGCTTGTTTGGCACTCATTATAATATTCTTGTTATTTGGGAAAATAATTATGTTTTCAGCATTTACCCTGTCTAGAGAATTGAAAATATCTTCCGTAGATGGGTTCATAGTTTGACCACCTGAGATAATTTCATCTATATTCATAGATTCTAAAATTGCGTCATAGCCTTCCCCACGGCTTACTGCTATAAAACCATATTTTTTTGCTTGGCTAGCTTTTTTTGCAGCTACTTTTTCCATATTTGGTTTTAGGTTTACTAGTTCTGCTCTTATGATTTCCCCATCTACAGTTAGCATTTGAAGCAGACCATACACATTATCTGTTTTTAAGCTTGCCTTTAATACATCATTTTCAAACGACTCTTCTATATCATCTGCCATAGTTTCTAAGTTAGCTAAAATTGTTTGATAAGATTCTTCTGCAGTAGCAAGTTCAAAAGTAAGTTCATATGGAAGGTCTTTTTTAACTTCAATATTTTTACTTTCAATATCTTTTATATCAATATCACTATTTAAAGCTGAAAAAGCTCCTTTTAGTAAAGTTATCAGTCCTTGACCACCTGAGTCCACAACTCCTGCTTCTTTTAAAACTGGTAGCTGGTTTGGTGTATTATCAAGAGCAATTTGTCCTTCACTAATGATTTCAAATAAATATTGATCTAGCTCTATCTCATCTGTATATGCTTCATTTGCCTTATCAGTCATTTTTTGGCTAACTGTAAGTATTGTTCCCTCTGTAGGCTTCATAACAGCTTTATATGCAGTTTGATTTGCTATTTGAAATATCTCTTTAATATCAGCAGTTTCAATTACACTTTTTCCTTTTATAGCTTTTGATAAGCCCCTTACAAGTTGGGATAGGATAACTCCAGAGTTACCACGGGCACCCATTAGTGTTCCTTGGGATAAGGCCTTGGCAATCTCATCACAAGATTCGCTATTTAATTGATTTACCTTATCTACTCCAGATTTCATTGTCATGGTCATATTTGTCCCTGTATCTCCATCTGGTACTGGGAATACATTTAAGGCATTAACCATTTCCCTATTTTCATTTAATAATTCATAAGCTCCTATAATCATCTGATGGAGTTTATTAGCATCAATTTCTCTCATATTTACCTACTCACCAATTCCTTGTACTAAAACATTCACTTCTGAAACTCTAACATTTAGAGACTTTTCTACAGTATATTTCACATTATCAATTATATTTTGGGCTACAACTGCTATCCTTACTCCATAAAGGATAAATATAGAAATATTTATAGCGATTGTACCATCATCTTTCCTATGTATTTCAACACCTTTACTCATATTTTCAAGTTTTAATAGTTGATATATATCATCTTTTGTTGTTTGAGATGCAAGACCCACTACTCCATATGACTCCATAACTGTTGCAGCAACAATATTACTTAGAACAGAGTCATCTATAGTTACCTTGCCCAAATTATTTACATATTTTATAGACATTGTATCCTCCATTTATTCGGACTAATTATACCATATATATTTGTTATATTATACTATAGTTGTTGTTAATTTGCCTTGTCAATGTTGACAAATATGCATTTTATGTTAATATATAGACGAATATATGAGAACATTTTCATAATTGCAAGAGCAATAAGTACACTATGAGTTTGATTATATTTGTAAGCTATAAATAAAAATTTTAAGATAAGCCGTAGGCTTTAGTACACACTTAAAATTTATAAAAAATAATGATAGAAACTAAGATATGGATTACCTAGAATTTGTAAAGGACAATTGTATCAAGTGCGGTTTATGTACTGATAATTGTCCATTTTTAAGTAAGTATAATATAAATTTACTAGATTATACTAATCGCGAAGATTTAGCTTATTCATGCTTTTTATGCAACAAATGTAGTTATGTTTGCCCTAAAAATTTAAATGGAAAATATATCTCACTTACATTTAGAAAAAATAATCCTAAATACAAGCTAGTTAAATTAAATAAGGAGTCCTATCCTTTTAGGAATTTACCTAAGCAAACTGGCTTATCAAAGGATATCTTATTTCTAGGATGCAACTTTCCTGCCTTTTATCCAGAAACTTCAAAATCTTTAATCAATTTGTTTAAAGAAAATGGATTTACTTTTTCCATAGATTGCTGCAAAAATCCTGTGGCAAGTACTGGCTTTAAAGAAGATCCAATCCAATCACTAGAAGATCAAATTAAAAATCTAAAAATAGATAGAATAGTTACTGCATGTCCTAATTGCTACCACCATATGGCAAAAAAATATGATGCAGAAGTTATTTCTATTTTTAAGTGGCTAGAAGAATATGACTACATCAAGGATATAAATCAAGATTGCGATGTATTTTTTCCATGTTCTGATAGATATAATAGAGAAATTTTTGAAGTTATAAAAAGGCATGCCCCTAACTGGAATGATAAATTTACATCAACCAATTGTTGTGGAGCTGGAGGTCTTGCTAGTAAAAAGGAAAAAGAAATAGCAGATGATATGACTTCTTCAATAAAAAACGAAGAAGTTTACACATATTGCGCTACTTGTTCGATGAGATTTTCAAAATACAATAAGGTTCATCACTTTGCCTCAGTATTTTTGGGCATTGATGAAGAGGTAAAGACAGATTATTTTAAAAATGCATTAAAAGCCAAATTTTATAATTAGGAGATTTTATGAAAAGTTTTAATATTAAAAATGTAATTAAAAAACTTGGGCTTGCATTTTTTACCCTACTTTTATCAGTAACTTTTGCGGCTTGTTCTAATAATGATACAAATAATACTTCTACAAGAGAAAAAGAAACTAGTCAAAGTACTGAGAGCACTGATAATGTAGAAAAAGATGAAAATACAGAAGTAAAAGAAGATAAAGAGACAACTACTAGTGAAAATGAAGAAGTAGCAAAAGACGAAGAAAGTACAGAAGAAAATAAAAAAGAAATTTTCGTAACTGCCGATCAGGTAAAAGATGTAATCGATGGAAAAACTGACCTAGATAATTATGTAATTGCAGAAGTAACTTGGGGTGAAGCTGATGCTAGTGAAGATTATTTAAAAAATCATATCCCTGGTGCTATCCACATAAATACAGATACTATCGAAGAAGGCCCACTATGGAATTTTAAAAACGATGATGAGATTGTAAAATCTATGCTTGACTACGGCATCGATAAAGATACAACAGTCTATTTATACGGACCAGATTCTGGCGCACCAAGAGTAGCTCTAGCTTATCTTATAGAAGGCGTAGAAAACGTAAAATTAATAGACGGCGGCCTAAAAGCTTGGATGGATAAAGGCTATGAAACAGAAGAAGGCGAAAATAAAGCTGTTGCTAAAGATGATTTCAAAGGTGAATATCCAGCTCATCCAGATTTATTAGTTAGTTTAGATGAAGCTAAAAAAGATATAGAAAATGAAAATAGTGATGTTCAATATGTATCAACTAGAACTTATGAAGAATACATTGGTGAAACTAGCGGATATTCATATATACCAAAAGCTGGAGAACTACCTGGTGCTATCTATGGTCATGATGAAGCTGACTATAAAAATCCAGATGGAACATATATTAGCTACGATGATATGGTAAAAATGCTTGAAAATGAAGGTGTTGATACTAATAAAGATATAGTATTTTATTGTGGAACAGGTTGGAGAGCTGCCCTACCACTTTTAAAATTCTACGAACAAGGTATAGAAACAAAACTTTTTGATGGCGGATGGAACGAATGGCAAATGCATGATGAATTACCAGTTCAACTAGGAGATCCAAAAGAAGATGCCCAAATGACAACAGTTGGTGATTTATCAAATGATAAAGCAAGCAAAGAATAAGTTAATAATCATTAGAACTTTCCAGATTATTTTAATTATTACTGGATTTTTAGTCCAATATTTTTCGACTAAGAAAATGGGAGTTCAAAGAACAATAATTTATTATAACTACTACTGGCAAGAGAAATATCATTTAAAAGAAATAATCTTTATACTTGCTATTTTATTACTGATATATACAATTTATAGATGGTTTAAATATAAAAAAATTAATATTATCAGTTTATTTTGCCCTATTTTAACATTACTACTAGTATTTACTAATAGTGGAGAATTTAAATTAACTAAATATGCTCTATCAATTATTTTAGTACTAGTAAATATTTTAGAACTTATAAAAACAGGAGAAATATATGAAAAAAACTAACAAACTACTTACACTTATGTTAATCGGAACTTTTGCCCTTACAGGTTGTGGCAATAATGCTGCTAATACAACTGAGCCAGCTGAAACAGAAACTGCAGAAACAGTCGATACAACAGAAACAGAAACTACTGAAGAAACTACAACACCAGAACAAACAACTGAAGCAGATGAAACAGCTGATACTGACGAAAATACTGAACAAGTAGAAGTAAAAAGAATTACTGGTGAAGAACTAGACGCTATCCAAGAAGATAATGATGAAAAAGAAAAATACCTAGTTATTGATACAAGAAAAGCAGAAGACTATAAAGAAGGACACATTAAACACGCTATTACCCTTCCATTAGATGAAATTGATCAAAGAATCGGTGAACTAGATGATTACAAAGAAAAAACTGTAGTAGTTTATGGTGATAGCGAAGCAGAAGCTGATGAAGCTTACCAAAAATTAGTAGATAATGGTTTTACAGATGTACTTTCAGCTGGTGGGTATGGAGATTATGATTACACAACAAAAACAAAAGTAACATCTGTTTCAGGTCCAGAATTTATCGAACTAGCAAGCACAGGTGATTACACAATAGTTGATGTTAGAGATGAGAAAGATTATAATAAAGGTCATCTAGCAGGAGCAATCAATGTTCCAGTTGATGATGCAGAAGAATTAATCAAAACACTTCCAACAGATAAACCATTCCTAACCCACTGCTACTCTGGAAATAGATCATTTAAAGTAGCTGATATGCTAGCAAATGAAGGTCACGAAGTTATAAACGCTCTTGATGGTACAAAAGAATACGACGGATACGATTTATCAGAAAATTAAGGTAGCAAAATATGACACAGAGACACACAGATAAGACAAATCCAAAGGAAGAAAGATTAGAAAAATCTTCTAAACTTGCCGTATTGGTGCCCCTGCTCGTTTTATTGCTAGCTTATTTTATAATCCCTCCATTTAGAAACGGAATTAATAATGCCTTAAAGGCCATCAGTACTGGTGGATTAAACGGTGTTATAGAATACATCCGTGGCTTTGGAGCTAAGGCAGCTGTAGTTTCATTTTTACTAATGATTTTACAATCTGTAATTGCACCAATTCCTGCAGTACTAATCACACTTTCAAATGCTGCTATTTTTGGATGGGTAAAAGGAGCTATCCTTTCATGGTCTTCAGCTATGGTTGGAGCAGCTTTATGCTTTTTTATAGCAAGATCACTAGGCCGTGATGCAGTTATTAAACTTTCTAGTAAAGGAGCCTTAGAAAATATCGAAGATTTCTTTGCAAGATATGGTAAACATACTATTCTTATAGCTAGACTTTTACCATTCATATCTTTTGATATTGTAAGCTATGCTGCAGGTCTAACATCAATGGGTTTCTGGGGATTTTTCCTTGCAACAGGTCTTGGACAATTACCAGCAACTATTGTGTATTCCTACACAGGTGGAGAGCTTGATGGTGGAGCACGAGGAATATTTATGTTTGTAATTATCATATCTATTCTTGCCGTAGTCGTAGCTTTCTTAAGAAAAAGATACAATGAAAAACACAAAACGAATCTATAATGTTATTAAAGCTATCCTAGTGATAGCTTTAATAGTTTGGGTAAATAAAACTATTAATATAGATATATTACAAGCAAAGATAGAATCTTACGGTGCCTTAGCACCTATAATCTATATAATTGCCTTCACCATACTACCAGTCTTCCTCTTTCCTACTCTTAGTATAGTAATTATCGGTGGAACCTTGTTTGGCTTTTTAAATGGTTTGATATATACAACAATTGGTGTAGCAACAAATACAACTTTGATGTATTTTATCTCAAACAAATATGCTAAGGATAAGGTTTATAATATTTTAAAAGATAAACTACCAGACCAGTATTTAAATTTAATCTATACTAAAGATCAGAAAAAACTAATAACCACCTTTATTATATTTAGACTAGTACCTGCTGTTCCCTATATTTTTGAAAACTATCTTGCTGGTCTAACTGAAATAAAATTTGTACCATTTTTACTTACTACAATAGTTTCAGTTATCCCAGGAACTCTTGTTTATCTAAATGTAGGAACAAATATAACCGATGTAGGCAGTAAGGAGTTTATATCTTCTGTATTAATTTTAGTAGCCTTTACAATTTTAACCTTAGTAGCAAAAAAGATATATGATAAAAAACATGGTAACAATAATAATTCCGACCTATAATGAAAGAGAAAATATAGAAAAAATTGAAAATATCTTAGCAAGTATAAAAGGTAAATATGAAGTAATATTTTCAGATGGTTTTAGCCCTGATGGGACCTATGATTTAATTTCGTATCCCAAAATCCAAGAAACAAAATTTAGGTCTAGGCAAATGAATGCGGCAGCAAGATATGCCAAGGGAGATTATCTATTTTTCTTACACTGTGATAGCCTTATAGGAGCTGATTGTGTAAATTTAATAGAAAATTCTAATCTTGATACTGGCTGCTTCAGCTTAAAATTTGAGCCAACCAACCCTAGCTTAGATTTTATAGAATTTTTTTCAAATTTAAGGGTAAAAAGAAAACATATAGCCTTTGGTGATCAGGGAATATTTATCAAAAGAGAAGTATTTGAAAAATTAGGAGGATATAAAGACATCCCCCTTATGGAAGACTATCAATTATCAATGGATATAAAAAAAGCTGGCTATAAACTAAAACAAATTGATTATCCCATCTATACTTCATCCAGAAGATTAAAAAAACATCCTTTGACAACAGGATTTTTAATGAAAGTCTTACAGAAAATGTATAGGGAGGGTTTAGATATAGAAAAAATAGCTGAGCTTTATAAAAAAATATAAAAGACGAGGTTTTTATACCCCGTCTTTTTTAATTACCTTCTTCTATTACTTGAACTATATATTCCATAGCATTTATATTATCTTTTATTTCAGGTAAGTTTACTTTTTTATCTGTCCCGTCTACTAAATATCCCCTTAATAAATGCTCATCTAGGGCAATATTCTTATACACATCTATAAAATACTCTGGATTAGTAATGTATAAGGCTGCAAGGGCATCCCATACTACCAATTTACTTTCTCCAAATTCATCCATAAATTCTTTGGTAAGTCTTTCTAAAGATGGTTTTAAGTAATTCATAAGCTCGCTTTTATAGGATGGATTTGCAGGAACTTCGTATTTATGCTTCATGCAATTATTTCCAGTTATTATATGAATATCATCTAATCTTTCTAGAGCGTAAATAGCTGATAGGTAATCAATGCTTAAATTTAGCTCGTCCATAACTTTTTTATTAAACTGAAGTTCTTCTGTTATCCCACCCATAGCTACGAATGATTTTACTTTTTTAGGATCCATACCTAGGGCCAAGGCTTTTTGAGTATTTGTAGTTGCTCCTAATGAAAGGATAATAATATCATCATTTGATTCTACTTCATTTTTTATAGCTGCCCCTGCCTCATGAGAATATAAACCACCCTTCACTAGTGGGATATCTATTTTTAAATCATCTAGCATTTTTTTAGTAGCCTTATAGGTGACATCTTCATTATTATTACCAAAGGTTGTTGTAATAAGCCTTACATCAATATTAGGATGGGCTAGTAAAAATAAAATTGCAAAGGCATCATCTAAATCACAGCCTTTTACATCTATAGTACAATCTGTATCTATTATTACTTTTTTCATCTTTTCTCCAATTCTATCACGCGTTTTAGATTTATTCCTACCCTATCATTTATAAAATATTCCTTAGGGCAATCTATAAGTAAATTGTATTTGCCAGCTACCCTATAGGTAAAATAATCGCCCTTATAAATTTTATCAATTATTTGATAATCATCTCCTGGCAAAATTTCTATATCAGTTTTTTTAATAAGTTTATTACCTATTATATTATCCTTAAATATAAAACTAGCAGTAGATAAGTTGCCTGGATTTTCAAAAATATTTCTTGGACTATCATAGGCAACAAAATCCCCTTTTGAAAGAATTGCAAGTTTATCAGCTACTTCCACTGCTTCATTTATATCATGAGTTACAAATATAGTTGGGATATTTTTCTCTTTTATGATTTTAAAAGTTTCTCGTCTAAGATTTTCCCTTAAAGTTGGATCTAGGGCTGTAAAGGGCTCATCTAGCAAGAGCATTTTTGGTTTTACAATTAAGCTACGAGCTAGGGCAATTCTTTGCTTTTCTCCACCTGATAATTGGGCAGGATATTTGTCTTTATGGTCTATAAGGCCCACTAAGTTTAAATACTTATCAACTTCTTTTTCTATAAAAAACTTATCCTTACCCTCCATTTTTAGCCCAAATCCTACATTCTCAAATATGCTCATATGGGGGAATAATTCATCATCTTGAAACATTAGTATAAACTTACGTTCTTTCATAGGAGTTTTTGTGATATCGCTATTATTTAGATATATATTTCCTTTAAAATCATTTATTATCCCTGATAAAATCTTAAGCAGAGTACTCTTACCAGACCCACTATTGCCTACAATAGCAAGGACTTGGCCCGACTTTATATCAAAATTTATAGCATCTAATATTATTTTATTTTTGTATGCCTTACTTATATTTTCCGCTCTTATAGTATCCATTTTTTTCTCCTGAAAATCACTCTAAATATAAGCTCTATTAAAAGTATAAAAATAACATTTATTATTACAAATACCAGGCTAATAGCAGATGATAATGCCCTATCCCTTGCTACAAAAAAAGGAAAAGCAACTGTCATAATGGTTTCCACAAGACCTGAGCCTAAAACTAGGGTCAGATAATATTCGCTAATTGATAGGATAAAACCCATAATGAGAGCTGTTTTTATAAAAGGAGCTAGGATTGGGAATATTATTTCTTTTCTCACTTCCTTATCCCCTGCACCAAGCATTTTAGATACATATATCAAATTATCTCCTAAAAATCCAAAACCCGGTTTTATAATTCTTACCGCATAGGGAATGATATAAAGGCTTTGAGCAAATATAATTAGCAAACGTGACCCGCTAATACCTATTTTTTTGAAAAATAATTGCAAACCCAGGCCTATACTAGTAGCCCCAATAAGAAAAGGTAAAAACACCACAAAACTCGTTATTTTGTAACCCTTAGTCTTATAAAATATTTTTTTTGCTAGTGGTATAGCAAGCGTTACAGATAATGCACTTGATAAAGATCCTATCAAAAGTGAATTTAAAATGCCTTTTACAAATTTTTTATCCTTAATTAAATACTTATAAGAACGCATAGAATAATTTGCAACAAATAAATTTGGCCAAGGATAATTTTGTCTAAAACTTGTAAAAAACAAATCTATAGCAGCAAATATCAAAAGGCTTACATAGAGGTATAAGATTATTTTAGAAATTTTTTTCATTTTTACCTACCTCACTTATTAGCAGAATTATTAAAGAAACTAATCCTATAAGACTTAAAAATACATTAATAACCAAGGCCTTTGGCTTATAGGAAAAATTATTTTTAGTAAATTCTATATAGGACTTTAAAGCTAAAGTCCTGGGACTAGTTGGACCAATCAAGGCTGGAACTTCGTAAGAGCTTATAGCAAAATTAAATAAAATCAAAAATATTTCTAAAGACTCTTTTTTTATAAAGGGAAATATTATATAAAAATATTCTTGCAAATCACTTGCTCCCAAGTTTTTAGCAGCAGCTAGTTGGTTGGGGCTAATACTTCTATAAATTTCTAAAAATACCATGCCAGCATAGGCCCCGCCTTTTATAGCATAGGTCAATATGATTCCTAGGGCATTTTTATTGTAAAATATTTGGATAAAATCATTTGATTCTTCAATAAAATTTAATTTGTAAAATATCCTAGCAATAACCCCAGTTTGAGAAAATAGGTTTAAAAGTAAAATCGCTATAATTATATGGGGTAAAATCACTGGGATTTTTAAGTATAGATCATATATTTTACTATTAAAAATCCCGTATGATAGGAAAATTCCTAGAATAATTGCTAGAAAACTTGATACAATAGAAATTTTTAAAGAAAAAATAAGGCTTGATGTAAAAGTCTTATCTGCTAGTACTTCTTTATAAAAGTCAAAGGTAAAACTATCAAGCCCTACTTCTTTAAAAAGTCCAAAACTAATTAAAAGTGACTTACTAAAGCCAATTAGGATTAGTATTATAATTAACACCAATCCTGCATAGCCAAGTAAGTTTTCTAGTTTAGTACTTCTTCTTCCCATATTTCTTCAATAAGTGGCACAAGATTTGCTGGCATTTCTGGAATTCTATGCTCTTCTAACTCTTTTGTAGATAAAGTATATTCGCCAGATGGAATCTCATCATACATTTTCTTTTGCTCATCAGTTAATTTATCGTAATCAATTATTGGTAAGTCACCCAAGGTTTCTGGGTCTGCTTTTGATATTTGAGCTTCTGGTGATAAAATCAAGTTTATCAGAACCATAGCTGCATCTTTATTTGAAGATCCCTTGCTAATAGCTAAAAAGTGAGTATTCGCAATTGTTCCTTTATCAAATACTGCTGTTCTAACATTTTCATTAAATTGACCGCCGGCAACTCCAGTTGATGCGGCATTTGGGTTATAACTCATAGCCATGATTACTTCCCCATCTGCAAACATGTTTACTAAAGTTGGGTTATCTGCAGGATAAGACTGGCCTTCATTCCATAGGTATGGTTTTAATTCATTTAGGTAGTCAATAGTTGGTTTTAACATTTCTTTTAGTTCTTTTTTTGTTAAATCCTTATCCATGAAGTCTTCGTAGCCTTGGATATCAGAAATAATATTTCTAATAAAAGCTGAGCCTGTAAAGTCTGGAAGTGAAGCATAAGTTATTTTACCAGGATTTGCTTTTGCTAATTCTAATAATTCCTCGGCATTTTTAGGAGGATTATCAATTTTTGTGCTATCATATAAAAATACAAATTGGGCTCCTCCGTATGGTGCTTCCATGTTTTCTACTGGCTCTCCAAAGTCATATTTAATTCCTTCATCTTCCCCGTCTACATAGGCATTGAAGTTTGGTAGAATTTGTGTGATAGGACCATATAGTAAGCCATTATTTTTGGCATTTTCAAAATTTTCACCATTTATCCAAACTACGTCTACATCGCCATCTTCAGAATCTTTTTCAGCTACCATTAGATTTAAGATTTCATCAATATCCATGCCTACACGGTTTACATCTATATCATAGTCTTCTTTCATTTGCGGGATAATAACATCATCTAACCATTGGTTACGTTTATCATCTCCACCCCAACCATATAAATTTACAGATTTGCCCTCTGCTCTTTTTGCTATCTCATCATAGTTTACTTCGCTTATCACATCACTTGTTTCTGCTACTTCTTCTTTTTCTTCCTTTACTTCTTCTTGGCTACTTTCTACTGGCGCGTTTTCTTCTGCCACTTGCTCATTGGTATTATTGCTGCAACCTGTTAAAAGCCCTAAGCATAGTAAACTAGCTAGGATTTTATTTTTCATTTGCATCGTACTCCTCCATTATTTTTTCAGTTATTTCTATAGATGAACTTATACATCTACCACACACATCGCTTAATAAATCTTTTTCTAAAGCTTTTTTCATACCCTCTTCAGTATTTACATTAACACCTAGAAGCTCTATACATTTATTACTTTTATTTCTTTCTTCAAACTCATCATCTAGCTTGTGGACCATTTCTTGTAAGTTTAATTTTTTTTCAAAATCACTTGATCCATATTTTAGACCTAGGGCCATATATGCTCCTGTTAGCGACCCACAAGTTTCTGATTTAAACATGCCCCTTTCAAAGGCTGTTGCAGTTTTCATTGTTAATTCTTCATCCATACCTAAATCCTCAGCAAAATATGCAAAAACTGTTTGAGAGCAGTTATATTCCTTCTTTGAAAGTTCTTCTAATTTTTCTTTATCCATATCATATCCTATAAAATTTTTCTAGCATATTTAAAAATTCTAAACTTAAAAACTTATTTATCTTTGCTAGGGTATCATCATTGCTTAAAAATCTACCTTTTTCATACTCAACCTTGGCCATAGAGCACCAAGTTATTCCTCTAAGAGAATTAAACATTAGATATTTATAAAATTTATCATAATTCACCTGGCGGTATTTTTCGTAAGTTTTTAAGAAATCTAACATCTCATCTTCATTAAGGATAACATCAGTTTTCCAGTTTGTAGTTGTTGGTACTAGAAAATGGGCTAAATCTTGCTCACATTCACCTATAATTGGTTTTTCCCAGTCTATTATTACTGATTTTTCTCCTATAATAAAGTTTCTATTATTAAGTTCAGTGTTTATGATGCAAGGACTTTCTATATCAGCATCTAAGCCTGAATTATTAGCTATATCTAAAAAGTTATTTATCTTAGCTTCCACTTTTGGATCTTTATTTTCATAGCTTTGATAATGGCTAAACATAGTTTCAAATTCTTCATACATGGCTAGAAAAGGTTTATCAGCCCAGATGAAATTACTAAAGTCAGTTTTCAAATTATGGACAGAACTTAGTAATCTAGCTGCAATATCCATATCTTTTTTATAGTCTAAGGGCCTACCTTCAACATATTCCATAGTCATAAAACTTTTTGGAAGATACTTACCTTTTTCATAATAGTCGTAAGGCTTTGGAGTTGCTTCAGAATTTTCTAAAGTTTTTAAGGCATCATACTCATACTTTAACTGCTGGTCACCTAAACCAATTTGTGAAGCCAAATTTATCCTTATAACCTTATTTTCTAACCTATAATTTAAGTTATATTCTCCACTTCCCAGTTCAATTATCTTGTCATTATCAAACTCTGCAATTACTAAATCATGGATAGTATCTATATCACGGATAGACTCTAGGAGGTAATAACTTTTTTCTTGTTTATTGATTTTTTCAATAGTATCCTCTAAGACTTTCGGTGTAGAATAAGTTATATCAGAGAAAATATCTATTTTTTCTTTCATAGCAACGAGCCCATAGCCCCCATCCTTACTAGGTGCTAGGATAATATCATAATCATCTAGTTTTATTATAGCTTCTTTTATATGAGTTTTATTTAAATTTTCTAAGTCAGATCCTATTAGTATAACTCTTTCATAGTTATCAAGTTCTTTAAAGATAGAATTTCTCATTTTTTCTCCCAAACCATCTCCGGTTTGAGGAACTTTTTCTCCATCAATAAAAGAAATATCTGTCATTTCACCGTTATAATAGATTACCGACTCTATATTTGCTTCTTTTACTAATTTATAATTTTCTTTTATAAGTTTAACCATCAAATCTAAGCGTTCTTCTTCTGTTAAGAAGTTTTTTAATCTAGTTTTACTATTTGTTAGATTTGGAGCTTTAGTAAAAAAAATTAGTCTATTCATTTTAGTTCCTAAATATATTTTGTTAAAAAATTTATTTTTATTCTTAAAAAAAAATGCCATATTTACATATGGCATTCTTTTAATTACTTATTAATTCTTATTTTCCAGCAAGTCTTTTATATGTTTCGTATCTATCGTTTGCAGCTTTTTCAGCTTCTGCATATAATTCATCTGCTGTTTCTGGGAATGATCTCTTAAGTGAAGAGTATCTAACTTCGCCTTGTAAGAATTCTTGGAATGATTCGGTAGGTTCTTTAGAGTCTAATTGGAATGGATTTTTGCCCTCTTCTGCAAGTCTTGGGTCAAATCTCCATAAGTGCCAGTAACCAGCTTGAACAGCTTGTTTTTCTCTAAATTGTGATTTACCCATACCAATTCTGATTCCATGGTTGATACATGGTGCGTAAGCGATGATTAGTGATGGACCATCATAGCTTTCAGCTTCTTTGATAGCTTTTACAGTTTGGTTTTGGTTAGCACCCATAGCTACTTGAGCTACATAGATGTATCCGTATGAAGTCATCATTAGACCAAGGTCTTTTTTACGTACTTTTTTACCAGATGCAGCGAATTGTGCTACTGCTGATAATGGTGTAGATTTAGATGATTGTCCACCTGTATTTGAGTAAACTTCTGTATCGAATACTAGGATGTTTACATTTTCACCACTTGCTAATACGTGGTCAACACCACCAAATCCGATATCATAGCTCCATCCGTCACCACCAAAGATCCATAATGATTTTTTGATCATGTAATCTTTTAAGTTATAGATATCTTTAAGTAGAGCTTTTCCTTCTTCACTCTCAACTGTTTCATCTTGTAGGTTAAGGATTTTAGCTGTTGCTTCTTTAGATGCATTTACATCTTCTTTACCTTCTAACCACATTTTGAATGCTTCGTTAAGTGGTGTATCAAGGTTTAAGTCAAGGAATGAGTTCATTCTTGTTTCTAGTAAGAATTTGTTTGATTCTGCAGCTAATTTGATACCGTATCCGTATTCTGCAGCATCTTCAAATAATGAGTTACCCCAAGCTGGACCTTTACCTGATTCTTGGTTGATTGTGTATGACATAGCTGGTGCACTTGCTCCCCAGATTGATGAACAACCTGTAGCATTTGCTACATACATTCTGTCACCAAACATTTGTGTAACAAGTTTTGCATATGGAGTTTCACCACAACCTGCACAAGCTCCTGAGAATTGTAATAATGGTTGTTTAAATTGGCTTCCTTTAAGTGTTTGATCATCCATAACATCTTCTTTGTAGCCAACTTCTTTGTGTGCGTATTCCCAGTTATCTTTTTGGTTTTCTACTTGTTCTTCAAATGGTTTCATTAGAAGAGCTTTTTCTGGAGCTGGACAAATATCAGCACAGTTTCCACAACCTGTACAGTCTAATGGAGATACTTGAATTCTAAATTCGTATTGTTCAAGTCCTTTACCAATAGCTTTTTTAGTTTCAAAACCTTCAGGTGCATTTGCTTTTTCATCTTCTGTTACTAGGAATGGTCTAATTACAGCGTGAGGACATACAAATGAACATTGGTTACATTGGATACAGTTTTCCATTTGCCATTCTGGTACATTTAGAGCGATACCACGTTTTTCAACTGCTGTTGTACCTGATGGGAATTCACCGTTTTCAAGATCAAGATCAACGAAAGCAGATACTGGAATGTCATCTTCTTTTTGTTCAATCATTGGTCTTAAAATATTTTTAACGAATGCTGGTAGGTCTTTTTGTTCAGCTTTTTCTTCTTCTTGAGCGTTTGCCCATTCAGCTGGAACTTCAACTTTTTTAGCTGCTTCTAAACCTGCATCTACTGCTGAGTAGTTCATGTTTACAATGTCATCACCTTTGTGACCGTATGCTTTAACGATAGAATCTTTTAAGTATCCAACAGCTTCATCAATTGGAAGTACTTGTGATAAGTTAAAGAATGCAGCTTGCATTATCATGTTTGTTCTTGAACCTAAACCAATTTCTTGAGCGATGTGGCTTGCATCGATGATGTAGAAGTTGATGTTGTGATCAGCAAGGTATCTTTTTACGTTTGCTGGAAGGTGTTCATCTAAATCTTCTTCACTCCATGTTGTGTTAAGAAGGAATGTACCACCATCTTTAAGTCCTTTTAATACATCATATTGGTGTAGGTAAGCTTGTTTTGAAAGTGACATAAAGTCAGCTTCGTCAAGTAGGTATGTTGATTTGATTGGTTCTTTACCAAATCTTAAGTGAGATACTGTTAAACCACCTGATTTTTTAGAGTCGTAGTCAAAGTAGCCTTGAGCGTACATGTCTGTGTTATCACCGATGATTTTGATAGATTGTTTGTTAGCACCAACAGTACCGTCAGATCCGAATCCCCAGAATTTACATCTTGTTGTACCTTCGTGACGAATTTTGAAGTCTTCTCTTTCTAGAGATGTGTTTGTAACATCATCTGTGATTGAAAGTGTGAATTGATCTTTAGGTTCGTCTTTTCTAAGGTTGTCATATACTGCTTTGATATCTGCTGGAATTGTATCTTTACTTGAAAGTCCGTAGATACCACCATAGATTACTGGAGCGTCTTCTAAACCGTAGAATGCTGATTTAACATCTAGGTATAAAGGTTGTCCTTCAGCACCGTGTTCTTTTGTTCTATCAAGAACAGCAATTTTCTTAACTGATTTTGGAACTACTTTTAGTAAGTGTTCTTTTGAGAATGGTCTGTATAGGTGAACTTCAACTAAACCAACTTTGTATCCGTCTTTTGAAAGTTCATCAATTGTTTCACGGATTGTTTGGTTTACAGAACCCATAGCTACGATAACTTCTTCAGCATCTTCTTGACCATAGTAGTTAAATAGACCGTAGTTTGTACCAATTAGATCGTTGATTTGGTTCATGTAGTCTTCTACAACACCAACGATGTCTGTGTAAGCTTGGTTTCTAGATACAGTTCTTTGGAAGAAAATATTTTTCTCAGCTGTACCCATGTGTTTTGGTCTTTCTGGGTTAAGTGAGTTATTTTTAAATTCATCAACTGCATCAAAGTCTACTAGATCTTTTAATGTTTCATAATCCCAAACATTGATTTTTTGAATTTCGTGACTTGTTCTAAATCCGTCAAAGAAGTTAACAAATGGAACTCTACCTTTAATAGCTGAAAGGTGAGAAACTGGTGATAAATCCATAACTTCTTGAACAGAGTTTGAACATAGCATAGCTACACCTGTTTGTCTAGCAGCGTATATATCTGAGTGGTCTCCATAGATAGAAAGAGCATGTGTTGCTACTGTTCTAGCTGCAACGTGGAATACACCTGGTAATCTTTCTCCAGCAACTTTATACATGTTAGGTATCATTAATAATAAACCTTGACTTGCTGTGTATGTACTAGTAAGTGCTCCTGCTGCTAATGCTCCGTGAAATGCTGCTGCTGCTCCTGCTTCAGATTGCATTTCTTTAACCATAACTTCTCTATCGAAAACATTTTTACGTCCATTTGATGACCATACATCAATAGATTCTGGCATTGGTGAAGATGGTGTGATTGGGTAAATTGTTGCAACGTCAGTAAATGCATATGATACGTGAGCTGCAGCGGTATTACCGTCCATAGTCTTCATTGCTCTAGTAATTGTCATTTAGACCTCCTAAAATAATTAATAAGCAATTATCGCTAACACTAATTTAAGTATAAATAACATTGTGGGGAATGTCAAGAGCATTTACTAAATAAATTAAGGTTTTCACAATATATTAAAAATTTAAGATATATTTCTAAAAATTATTGCTATTTTAACTTACTATGATAATAAAACGATGACCTATATAAAGTCATCGTTTTCACCTTCTAATTCGTTATGAAAAATATTGTTAGTCATTACTCTAGCTGCATTATATCCAAAGTTTTTCTCTCTTTGATTCATAGCTGCTACTTCGACTATAAGAGCAAGATTTCTACCAGCCCTTACTGGTACAACTATGTGAGGTACTTTTATATTTAATATTTTAACAAAATGATTATCAAGTCCTAACCTATCATACTCATAATCTTCTTTCCACTGTTCTAGCTCAATTACAAGTTCTATTTGTGTACTATTTTTTACAGATCCTGTTCCATATAGCCTTCTTACATTTACAATTCCCAGTCCTCTTATTTCCATGTAGTGGCGAATATTATCTGGAGATGATCCAGTGAGCATATTATCATAAGCCATGATATCTACCATATCATCTGCAACTAATCTATGACCACGGTTTACAAGGTCTAAGGCCGTTTCACTTTTTCCTACTGATGACTTGCCCATAATTAAAACACCTATACCAAAAACTTCTAAAAGCTCTCCATGGACATTGCTTTTTGGAGCTAATTGATATTCTAATTCATCTGAAATTGCTGAAATAAGCTTGGTGGTTTTTGCAGGTGATCTTAAAACAGTCTTATCATAATAATCAGCTAAGTCTATAATATCTTGATTTATCTCTACATTATAAGAAAAAATAACTGCTGGAATATTATAAGATAAAATCCCCCTAAATCTTTCATACTGTAGTTTACTATCTAGTCCAGTTAAATAAGTGTATTCAACATTACCTATGACTTGTAATCTTTGATAAGGAAAATCTTCTAAATATCCTGCAAGCTGCAAACCAGGTCGGTTTACATCAGCATTTGATAAAGTTATATCATAATAATCTGAAGACTGGTGGACTATTTCAAGACCTAATCTCTCTACTACTGTGTGAAGCTTTATTTCTTTTACCTGCTCACCTTCTGCCATATTTTTAGGTATAATATCACGTTCAATGAGAGTTTGTGTTTCTTCATCGCCCGGTATTTTGCTATTTTTTTCCATAATATGCTCCTTACTAGCCCTTTAGCCTAAAATACTTATATATTTCAAGAGCTTGGGCCCTACCTACTAAGGGTACTTCCATAAGTTCTTCTACACTAGCTTTCTTTATATTAGAAATACTTTTAAAATGCTTATATAAATTTGTCCTTGTTTTCTCACCTACACCTTTAATATTATCTAGCTCTGATGTCTTCATTGTATTTTGCATCAATTTTCTATGATAATTTATGGCAAATCTGTGGGCTTCTTCTTGAATTTCATAAATTAATTTATAAACTGGTTCACTTCTTTTTATAAAAATTTCCTCACCTTGGTAGATAATAGCACGGGTAGTATGTTTATCATCTTTTACAAGACCTGCTATTTCTATATCAAGTTTAAATTCATTTATAATTTCTAGGGCTGATGATACTTGACCCTTGCCCCCATCCATCAAAATTAAATCTGGCATATTTCCAAAACCGGTTGTGGTATTCCCCTTTTCCAGTTCTTTGATACCATTTTTAAATCTGCGGGTTAAAACTTCTTTTAAAGACCCATAATCATTTGGGCCTTCTATAGTTTTTATTTTAAACTTACGGTATTCTTTTGGATTAGGGTGGCCATCTTCAAAAACTACCATAGATCCCACTGATTGGACTCCTGATGTGTTTGATATATCATAGCATTCTATGCGTTTTATCTCAGGCATATTTAAAATTTCTTTTAGCTGGTTAATACCAGCAGATTTTTTGCGGTCTTTTTTTTCTACCTGTTTTTCGTATTTGATACGCATGTCATTGGCATTTGTTAAAGCCATGTTTACCAGTTCCTTTTTTCTACCTAGTTTTGGTTCATGGACTAAAACTTTACTGCCCCTTTTTTGATTTAAGAATTCATTTATGGTTGCTAAATCATCAGGCTCTATTTCTATTAAAATTTCTTTTGGTACATACATTATGTCTAGGTAAAATTGTTTAATAAAAGATGACATTATTTCTTTATTGGTCTCAATATAGTCATTTTTGATTATAAAGTGCTCACGTTCTACAATTTTTCCTTGGCGCATCAAAAATACTTGCATGACAATTGCTGTATGTCCCTTGCTCATAGCAATGATATCCATATCTTCGCCTGCAGTTTCGGTGACTTTTTGTCTTTCAGAAATTGTAGAAAGAGCCCTATAAAAGTCCCTATACTTTGATGCCATTTCAAAGTTTAATTCAGCACTTGATTCATTCATCTTTTCTAGGACCCAATTTGGAATCTTATCAGATTTATTTTCTAAAAAAGATTTCACATCATTTATATGTTCCATATACCTTGCTTCATCTTCATCATGGATGCATGGACCCTTACATCTTTTTATAAAATAATTTAGACATGGTCTATCTAGAGTTTGCCCCTTATCAAAATCTAGGTTACAAGTTCTAAAGGGATAATACATGTGAAATAAATCTATAGCGTCATTTACTGCATAAGCATCTGGATAAGGTCCGTAATAATTTGCCTTATCATTATAAATCTGCCTTACTTTTTGAATGCGTGGGAATTTTTCATTAGTTATTTTTATATAAGGATATTGTTTATCATCACGGAGAACAATATTATATTTGGGTCTATTTTTCTTTATTAGGTTTGATTCTAAAACCAAGGCCTCTACTTCATTTTCCACTATGATATATTCAAAGTGGTCAATGTGAGAGACCATGGCTAGGACCTTGGCACCCTTATTTTTATTGTTATCAAAATATTGGCGGACTCTTTTTTTAAGAGAAATAGCTTTACCGACATAGATTATTTCATCATCGGCATTTCTCATTATATAAACTCCTGGTAAATCAGGAAGTTCTTTAAGTTTCGCCTTT
This sequence comes from Anaerococcus cruorum, assembly GCF_046365495.1. Classification (NCBI taxonomy): domain Bacteria; kingdom Bacillati; phylum Bacillota; class Tissierellia; order Tissierellales; family Peptoniphilaceae; genus Anaerococcus; species Anaerococcus cruorum. Next base: position 309,289 of record NZ_JBGMEH010000006.1, read on the forward strand.
AGTTCTTCTTTAGTCAAATTTGTTTACAACTCTCTTTCAAATACTCTAAATCTGCTCCCTCTAAGTGTGGAGCTAATACTTCTTCGCATTTTTGATTGTAATCATTTATCCAATTAATTTCTTCATTAGTTAGCATATCTACATTTATAGGTCTAGTATCTATTGGAACATAGGTTAAACTTTCAAATTCTAAAAATCTACCAAACTCATTTTCAATAGCTTTTTGTACAACTGCTTGATTTTCTATTCTTATTCCGTGACTGTTTGCTATATATAAACCTGGCTCAACAGATGTAAACATATGTTCTTTAAATTCTATTTCTGATCCAGGTCCGATTCCTAGTCTTTGTGGGCCTTCGTGAACTGTTAATAGGTAGCCAACTCCATGACCTGTTCCGTGGAAAAAGTCCTTGCCCGCTTGCCATAATGGATATTTGGCAACGGCATCAAGTCTAGCACCTGTAGTTTTTTCTTTAAATTTAGCTAAAAATAAAGCTATGTGAGATTTTAAAACCAAGGTGTAATCATCTTTTTCTGCTTGGCTAAGATTTCCTAGGGCAATAGTTCTTGTAATATCTGTAGTTCCTTCCTTGTAATGGGCCCCAGAATCTATTAAAACCATGCCTGCAGTCCTGATAGTTTTTGATCCAACATTTGCTGGTGCATAGTGGACTATGGCAGCATTGTCCTTATAACCCATAATTGTGGCAAAAGATTCTTCTATAAAGCTTTCATTTTCGGCACGAAGTTCGTGAAGTTTTTTACTAGCTACATATTCATTTAAGGTACCAGTAGTTGCCCCTACTTCTAGCCAGTTAAAGAATTTAACCAAGGTAACTCCATCTATAATGTAAGCTTCTTTTGTATTTGCAATTTCTGTTTCATTTTTGATAACCTTCATATTTGTAGTAATATTTGTTCCGGTAGAAACTTTTACATTTGAATTTATAGCATCATAAATAGCCACATTTGTCCTAGCTGGATCTAAGAAAATACGGTTTTTACCTGGTATGTCTTTTAAAAGAGTAAAGATATAGTTGTAGGAATGAATTTTTATCTTATTTTCTTCTAAATAATCTTTTACTTCCCCATCAAGTTTTTCTTGGTCAATACATAAATATGCCCTATCTTTTGAAATTAGCATATAGCAAAGCACAACCGGATTATAGTCTATGTCATTGCCCCTAATATTTAATAACCAGCAAATATCTTCTACTGCTCCTATAAAATAATAATCGTAGCCACTTTTATCCATTTCTTCGCGGATGCGAGCAAGTTTTGATGCAGTACTTTCTCCAGCATATTTTTCTTCTAGAATCCACGCCTTGTCCTTGCGTAGTTCTGGACGGTCTTTCCATAAATCAGAAATATAGTCAATATCAGAAACTAGGGTACGTGATCCCATAGATTCGCTTAATTTTTTGTATTCTCTAACTGAAAAAAGATTTCCATTAAAGGCAATTTTTCCAAATTCATTTACATTTTCTTCTAAGTATTCTTCAACAGTAGGATAGTCTTCCTCTCCCATTTTCATAAGTTCAAAGTCTGAGTGGGCCAATTCTTTTTCTGCTTGTAAAAAATATCTAGAATCTGTCCACACCTTTGCTTCAGTTGGAGTGACAACAGCCGTTCCTGCAGATCCAGTAAAACCTGAGATAAATTCTCTTTCCTTATAATGGTCTGATAAGTACTCTGACTGGTGTGGGTCAGATGTTGGTATTATGTAGGCGTCAATTTTCCTATCAGCCATTAGGTTTCTTAAATTTTCTAATCTTTGATTAATATTCATATAAACTCCCTTAAAAATTTAAAAAAGTAATTTAGTAAAAATGTTAAAATTTCATTATTTTATAAAGTAATTATACCATTTTAGCCATTCTTTGGTAGCGAGTATCCAATTGAATTTTTTGCCAAATCAATTATAATAAAAGCAATGTTTAAAATTATTTAAGGGGTGTGATGATAAATGAAACTTGGAATTGTAGGATTGCCAAACGTTGGTAAATCAACATTATTTAATGCAATTACAAAAGCTGGAGCACTTATTGCAAACTATCCATTTGCAACTATTGACCCAAATGTGGGCCTTGTAAATGTGCCAGATGAAAGACTAGATGTCTTAGCTAAAATCAGTGAATCAAAAAAAGTTGTCCCAGCTGCAATAGAATTTTATGATATAGCAGGACTTGTAAGAGGAGCATCAAAGGGTGAGGGCCTAGGTAACCAGTTTTTATCAAATATTAGAGAAACTGATGCAATTGTTGAGGTTTTAAGATGTTTTGATGATCCAAATGTAACTCACGTTGATGGATCAGTAGACCCTATCCGTGATATCGAAACAATAAATCTTGAGCTAATCTTTGCAGATCTTGAAATGATAGAAAAAGTTTTAGAAAAGCGCAGAAAAGTTGCTAGAAATGATAAGGAAGTAGCTAAAGAAGTAGAAGTTTTAGATAAGGTAAAAGAAGTTCTTGAAGAAGGAAAATCTGCAAGAGTTTTAAATCTAAATGACGATGAGAAAAAACTGCTTCGCTCCTACCAACTTCTATCAACTAAACCTATTATTTATGTGTGCAATGTAAATGAAGATGATGCTGCAAACGATGGAGCTGATAACCCATATGTAGCTAAAGTTCGTGAATTTGCAAAAGGTGAAAATGCAGAAGTTTCTATAGTATCTGCAAAAATTGAACAAGAAATCTCTGAGCTAGATACAGATGAAGAAAAAGCAGACTTTTTAGAAATGCTTGGCCTAGAAGAATCTGGTACTGACAAGGTAATAAAAGATAGTTACAAAACTCTAGATCTTATATCCTATCTAACTACAGGAGAAATGGAAACACGCGCTTGGACTATAAAAGATGGTACAAAAGCAGTAGATGCTGCTGGAAAAATCCATTCTGACATATCCCGTGGTTTTATAAAAGCTGAAATAGTTTCTTATGAGGATTTAGTAAATAGTGGATCTATCAATGCTGCACGTGAAAAAGGCCTTTTAAGAATGGAAGGCAAGGACTACATCATGAAAGATGGCGATGTAGTAAACTTTAAATTTAATGTATAAGGTTAACTAATGAAAAAACAAGGAAAATTAATAGTTCACACAGGCTCCATGTTTTCAGGAAAAACCACTTCCCTATGGCGAGAATTATACAGGATGAGGATAGCAAATTATAAAATTGCTGCTTTTAAACCAGCTGTAGATAATCGTGATGATGATAAAAAAATAGTAAGTCATGATAATTTAGAGTTAGATGCTATAAAGGTTGAAAATCTAAATGACGTTTTGGAATATGCTACAAATCACGAACTAGATGCCATAGGCATAGATGAAGTCCAATTTTTTCCAAATGACCCAACAGAAGTCATAGATATCTTTAATGAACTTATGGATAAAAATATTACTATTGTAGTTTCAGGGCTGGATATGGATTATAAAACAAGACCCTTTGAAATTATCAAAGAAATAATGCCAATAGCAGATGAACTAACCAAACACCATGCCATTTGTGCAAATTGTGGCGATGATGCCTGGGCCTCATATAGAAAATCAACTGACGAATCAAGAATCCAAATTGGTTCAAAGGACAAATACGAGCCCTTATGTAGGGAATGCTACAACCAAATGATGAGTGAAAGAGAAAAAACTAAAAACCAAATATCATTAGAATTAGGTGAAGATGCCTAATTCTTTTTGTTTGTAATAAAAAAATTTATTATACTAATATATTAATAAGAAGGAGTACATATGAAAGTAGCTTTAGTATACGCAGAATACGAAAATATGACAGATGAAATTAGAGAAGTAAATCCAAATGCAGATAGAATTATGAAAAATATGCTTTCATCTATCAAAGAAGCACTAGAATACAGTAACCACGAAGTTTTTGAAATCCCAGCAAATATTGATATGATGAGAAATATTATGGAAATAGAAGATTTAGATGTTATATTTATCCACTATGATCCATTAGAAAACTTAAAATTACAAGGAAATGTATTTGCAGCCCTAGAATTATTAGGTATTCCTATCGTAGGTAGTGGCATGCTAGCCCAAGCAACAGCCCTATCAAAAGAAACCGCAAACCTAATACTTGCTTCTCACGGGCTACCAATAGTAAAATCTCAAATTTTGTTTGCAAAAGATGATGAGCTAAAAGAAGAGCTTAAAGAATCCTTCCCTCTCTTTGTAAAACCAGAGTCAGAAGCTGTATCAGTAGGGATTAGAAGGGATTCCTATGTAGAAAATGAAGAAGAATTAGCAAACACTCTAGATAGAATCTTCTCAGAAGTAAACCCTCCTATTATAGTAGAAGAATTTTTACCAGGTAGAGAATTTACAGTTGGTGTCCTAGAAGATATGGGCGAAGTAAAAGCTTTAGAAGTTACAGAAATAACCTTTGATAAGGAAAGTGGTGTAAGCTTTAGAACAAAAGATGTGGTAAAAAATAAATGGACTATAAAAACTACACCAGCTAAAATAGATGAAGAGTTAGAACTAGAAATGAAATACCTAGCTATCAAATCATTTAAGGCTATGAATTGTGATACTTATGCAAGAATCGATATAAGGCTAAATGCTGATGGTGAGCCTTACATTATGGAAATAAATACTATGCCAGGTCTATCTAAATCTTCTTCTCCATATGTCTTAGAAGCAAAAGCATCTGGGATAGAATATGAAGAATTAATAGATAAACTAGTAAAATCAGCCTACCATAAGGGTGCAGATAATAAAAAGCTAGGTATTGGAAAATTTTAATAAGAAAAAAGCAGAATCTAAAGATCCTGCTTTTTTTATGTTTTAATTTTTTAATAAAGATTTTTTCTTTTTATAAAAATCATAGTAAACTATTAAGCTAGTAACAATAATTATTATGATTAGAAATATCTTAAAGTTTTCTATTTGCATTGGCAAATAAAATGCATCTCTAAGTTCATAGGAAACTCTGGGAAATTTACCTAAGATAAACGCTACTAGCATCAAAGCTTCTCCTATCAAGAAAGTTTTTACATACTTAAAATCTTTTTTGATAATAAACACTAGCATTATGATAAAACTAGCATATACAATGTGCCTAGCATGAATTCTCATATCAAGCCAGACACTCAGGCTAATTAAACTAGTGGCTATAGTAAATAATATTATTGAGCCTAGTAAATATCTTGATACTTTTGCTAAAGTATTCATTATCCTCTTATGGAATAAACAATAGCTATTGGTGTGCCATCTGCTGGAGCTAGGTCTTCGTTTATACCAAATTCAACAATTTTTGTTTTTTCTACAGAACCAAATGGATAGTTAGCATTTGATGTTATACCAACTGTACAAGAATCTAGGCAAGATAAGCAACCTGTTTTCTTTTTATTTGATCTGTCAAGGTTTCCTGTAAATCTTAAGTCAACACCCTTTCCATTAGGATCTACAATAAAGTCATTTACATCTACTCCCTCTTCGTTTCCTTCCCAGTAAAGAGTTACATCAAGAGGTGTTCCTTCTGATGTTGTTTCTTCTGCATTTTCTGGAGTCATATTATCTCCAGGCTCTGCCCCAATATCAAGTAGAGCTTGGTGGAAATCAGATGGAGCTGTGTATGATTTAAATACTGGCTTGTCAGCAAATTTACCTGTTTCAGATACCACTAAGTGTCTAGTAGATTCTGTTAAGAACTTACCGTTAAAGTTTGCATATACTGTAATTGTTTGATTTTCTTTATCAACAACAATATTATTTTCTTTACTTACGCCTTTAATTTCTTCTGCAACTTTTGCAGTTGTATCAGCTGTTTTTGAAGTTTCAGTTTTATTTCCTGCTGCATCCTCTGCTGGAGCTGCATCTTGGTTAGAACAACCTGTTAGGATGGCTCCTGCTAAAGCTAAACTTAGAAACAAATTTTTATAATTTTTCATATTACTCTCCTTATAAATTGTTATTTTTTATATAATATATTTTATCATGCTTTATTGAAAAACACAATAATTTAACAACAAACTTCGCTACCTTCTCCATCATCTGCACTAATAGATCCTATGTTACCTTCTATAGCCTTTGGTTTAGGTGAACCACATCCGTAAAAGCGGGTAATAATTTCATCTGGTAATTCTTTTCTAATCTCTTTTAGATAATCAGGCATGGCATCACTTGCACATGAGCAAATATTAGTTTGCATTTCGCCTTCATCTTCTGTAGTGATTTTGCTATAATAATCACTTACTTTTTTTCTCAAATCTGTCATATAACCTTCTCATATAAAAATTATTCTTTAGGAGTAACCTACTCCAGGGAGCCACCTCAGGAAGAGCCCGCCCCTGCTGTACAGCTATAGCAATGATTTGCTGTAACTATCGGTCTATTTCCCAAATCATTTGCTGTAATATCAAATATAGTTTTATTTTTTCCTCTTATACCAAGACCTAGAGCCAAGTTGAAATCACAATCATGGATAGTGCCATCATAATCAACTGATAAAGTCGACCTACACATGACCTCTTCTACAACTTCATCATTGAAAGAATTATATAAACGATTCATATACCTATCTAAGTTTCGTGACTTATCTAACCATCTTCCAAAATTTCCTATAGGTGAATTTGTAATTGCAAATAAATCGTTAAATACTATTCCATAATCTTCTTTTAGTTTTACCCTATATACTTCTTCTAGTTCCTCCTCTGATTGAGGAATCATAGCTCCAGAAGGGTTGTAAACTAGGTTTAAATTTAAATCAGGATCTTTACCATAACCTAATTTATTTAAAATTTTTAAAATCCTTATAGAATCTTCAAAAACTCCAATACCTCTTACCTTATCAGTTCTTTCTCTTTCATAAAAAGGTAAACTTGCTATGATATCTACCTTATGGTCTTTTAAAAATTGAGGGATATCTGCGTATTTTTTTTATTATAAATAGTAAGATTTGACCTAATCATTACTTTTTTACCAAGCTTACTAGCTTCTTCTACTAGATATTTAAAAACTCCACTCATTTCTGGAGCCCCACCTGTGATATCTACTGTTTTAAAGTCATAAGATTTTAAAAGCTCTAGGCATTTTTCAGCCACATCCATACTCATATCTTCTCTGCGGTTTGGATTACAAGAAAGGTGGCAATGCTTACAAGCTAAGTTACAAGTTCTTGTAACATTTAATTGGAGGGTATCAATTTTTTCTTTAGTTTTTAATTTATAGCGAACCCTCTCATCAAATTTTGGTACAGCTTGGTTTACTTTTTTAAAATATTCCACTTAAAATTCCAAATCGTCTATGATATTTTTCATTTGAACGCTAGTAACAAGCGTAATACCTGCTTGCATGGCACTTGCTACATGGACTGCTTCCATCATTTCTTCTTTGCTAAGTCCTAAGTCTAAGCATTTTGTTGTATAAGCATCTATACAATATGGGCATTTTTCTGCATGGGCTACTGCAAGAGCTATTAAAGCTTTTGTTCTTACAGAAAGTTTTCCCTCAGCCATTACTTTCCATAATAATTTATAAAATTATCCCAATGTTCTTTATGTAAGTCTGCTAAATCACCATTATTAAATTTATCTAAATCAGATGTGTTAAAATATTCGCTCATCTTAAGTCTCCTTATCTTTTATTAATATATAATTATTTATTTAATATGATTTTACATTATATGAAAAGGTTTTGCTAATTTATAAACTTATAAAGATTTAAAAAAAATCCTAGGAATCTAACCTAGGATTTTAATTTTCAATTATTTTTATATTTTCATTTATATAATCTTTATCAAAAATATTTAGATAAGTCTCAAAGTACTCATCAAGACCTGCATCTTTAGTGGTAGCCATAAGCTCCATTTCTATGCCAAAATAGTTTATTCTATCATCTAAAACCTGATATCCGTTTTTTATATAAAATGATTTTCTCCTATTTCTTATAACATAATCATCAGCATTTTTAAAATTTGTACTTTCGATTTCAATTATTAAATCATCATATTTTTCTTTTAATAATGCTAATGACTTACTACCCAATCCCTGCCCCCTATATTTTGAATCGATAGCAAAATATGAAAGTAAATGAATATCTTGATTTAAATATATTACAGCGAGACCAATATTTTTCTCGTCCACTTTTAAAATATCAATTTCAATTAAATTTTCACTATTAAGATCATATAGGGTTTGGATATCTACTCGTTCTTCTTTTGGAAAAGCGCTTTTATATAAATTTTCAAAGTATTTTTTATCAGTTGCATTTAAAGATTCTACTTGCAAGAAAAACCCCTACTAAAATTTATAAGATTCTATAAAGGCTAGGTCTTCTTCTGTCAGTTTATATTTACTTTGATCAGTAATTACTTCTGGGCCATCTTCGTGGATGATTAATTGGTGTTCAAATTGACAAACATTTGATCCATCTTTTGTTTTTGCTACCCAACCATTATCTTCAAGTTCCATTGGCCAGTTGCCACTTGCAATCATTGGCTCTATAGTAAATACCATACCTGCTTGGATACGTGGGCCTCTGTGAGCCTTGCCGTAATGTGGTACTTGTGGGTCTTCGTGCATTTCTTTTCCTATACCATGGCCTATAAAATCACGGATAACTGAAAAATCATTTTCTACTTCTGCATATTCTTGGATAGCATGGCCTATGTCCCCTATTCTATTGCCAACTTTTGCCTCTTTTACTGCACGATTTAATGATTCTAAAGTCACATCCATTAATTTTTGATCACGGTCTGCTAAGTCTCCAATTGCATATGACCAGCATGAATCAGCTAGTCCTCCCTCATATTCGATTACATTATCGATAGAAACTATGTCTCCTTTTTTTAAAACATAATCTCCTGGAAAGCCATGGCAAATTTCATCATTTACTGATATGCAAAGAGTATAAGGGAAGCCACCATAACCTAGCTGGGCTGGCACTGCATTTTTGTGATCTACTATAAATTTATTGGCAAAGTCATCAAGCTGTTTGGTTGTCATACCTTCTTTGATAATTTTTTGGATAGCAAGATGAGTTTGGCAAAGTATTTCTGCTGCTGCTCTCATCTTTTCAAAATCATTTTCTGTATATAATCTAATCATATTTACCTTTCAATTAAAATAAAGCGACTAAAAGCCGCCCTATTCTTACATTTTCTTTGTTGCTATATATGTGTATTTATCAGATGAAATTTCTGGATTTACATCCCAACCACTTGGCATAGCAAGTGATTTTCCTAATTCATCGATATAATACATTATTATACCAGCATCTATTAAGTTTACATCACCTTTAAAGTTTTCGATATATAATTTTATTTCATCATCAACTATTACAAATCTCCAAGGTTGTTCATTGTGAGTTGATGGTGCGAATTTTGCATAGTCAAATATATCATTTAGACCTCTTTGTTCTAGGTCTTCATCTGTTGCTTGAGTATCAAAGTCACCTAGGAAAACTAAATCTTCTGTAGGTTTTCTATCATCATATCTTTGTTGGCGGACTTCATCATCTAGTGGATATCCAACTGCTAAAAGTAAATTAACATCTCCATCTGTAAAGTTAAAGGCAGATTTTTTAACTGTAGTTTCTACATCTGAAACTGTAATCCAGCATGAGCCAAGACCTAGTTCATTTAATCTTGTAATTATTTCTTCCATACCATAGGCCCCTTTTACAACTGATCCAGGGTTGTTATTTAATGCATTTAAGGCAATATAAGCTGGAGCTTTAATCATTATTCCTCTATATCCAGCTACTCCTTCAAGGGCTTTATATACAGATTCTCCATCAGTATTTACTAAAAAAGAAAGGTCTTCTTTACCTAATTTTTCTGCTTCAGCTTCTACAATATCAAATATTTTTCTTGTAGCATTCTCATCTAATTTTTTCTCTTTATAATCTCTAGTTGAAGTTCTAGTCTTTAAAAAATTTGTTGTAAGCATTGTTACCCCCATATATGTATTCTAATACAATTTTACCATATTTTAATAAATTTTTATATGGTATGATATTTGTATGAAATTAACTGAAAAACAAAAACTTGCAGCAAATCATAAAAATGGACCTTGCCTAGTCCTTGCCGTACCAGGGGCTGGTAAAACAACTATGCTTTTAGAACGTATAAAAGTTTTATCTAGTGAAGTCGACCCATCACAAATTCTTTCTTTAACTTTCTCTAGGACTCAAGCTCTAGATATGAAAAATAGGTTTGAAAAAGAAAATGAAGTTAAGTCAAACTTTATGACTATCCACGCCTTTTGCTATCTAATAATTAGAAATTATTATAAAAAAACTAATAGAGAGTTAAAAATCCTAGAAAATGATGACCTCTACAATAAATACAACCTAGTTCAAAAAATATATTTTGATATCAATGGCAAAATAATGTCATCAGAAGACCTTAAAAACTTTTTTACAGAAGTGGGCTACATGAAAAACAGCATGGCTGATACTTCTTATCTTAAGAATTCACAGATAAAAAATATAGAAAAAATCTATCTTAGCTATGAAAATTTCAAAAAAGAAAACTCCTTTATCGATTTTGATGATATGCAAGTGCTAGCCCTTAAATTAATAAGTGAAAATCCAAAATTACTTAAATCTATTAAAAATAAATATAAGTACTTTCAATTAGATGAAGGCCAGGATACCTCTCTCCTGCAATTTAAATTAATTGAGAAAATAATATATCCAGAAAATAATTTAATGGTTGTGGCAGATGATGACCAGTCTATCTATTCCTTTAGGGCAGCAGAACCAGATTACCTTTTAAATTTTAAAGATAAATTTCCCCATTCAAAAATAATTACCATGGATGAAAATCATAGGTCGCAAGCAAATATTATTAAAGTTGCTGGTGATTTTATCAGACAAAACCAATATAGGTATGAGAAAAACTTATTTACCAACAAAAAACCAACTAATAAGGTCCATAAACATAAAGCCCGTGATAGCAAGGAAGAATTTTCCTATATTTTAAAAAATATTGAAAAAGATAAGACCAATGCTATCTTGTATAGGAATAATATATCTGCATTAAACCTAGTTTCTTTTTTTATGGAAGAAAATATAGATTTTTCCATAAATAATGGGTCTAGTGATTTTTTTGATTCAAAGATCTTAAAAGACATGGTTAATATCATTAATTTTTCTAATGATTTTTATAATGTAGAGCTATTTACAGAAATTTATTATATGATAAATTCATATCTATCCCGTGAAGAGATTGAAAAGCTTAATATCAAACCACAAAACTATACAGTTTTTGACTACCTTCACGAATATATAAATGATGAAAAAGCCTATAATCTATTAAGAAAAGAAAAAGAATTTAAAAGTTTACGCACCATGGATTTAGATAAACAAATAGCTTATATCTATAACAAAATGGGATATAGGGAGTATATCAAGATGTTTTCTAATAAGTACTATGAGGTTGTAATAAATAAGGACTTATATGTAGAAAGCTTAGTCAATTTTACTAGGGGTCTTAAAAGTCTAGATGATTTTTACAAAAAGATAGAGGAATTTGAAAGAATTTTAAATAAACGTAAAGAATCAAATATTATACTCTCTACCGTCCACAAGTCTAAAGGACTTGAATATGATAAGGTATTTGTCATAGATCTAGTTAAGGGAGAATTTCCCATTCTTTTTGATTTTAAAGATAAAACACAAAGACTTGAAGAAGAACGTAGGATGTTTTACGTAGCCATGACTAGGGCACGCGAAGACCTACATTTATTAAGCTTAAACTACCGAAATAATCATAAAGTTGAGCCTTCAGAATTTTTCTTAAGTATTAAAAATAAATAATTTGGGTATACATAAAATAGAAAGCGAAACTAAGAGCTTTAAAAGGAGATAAATAAATGAAAAAAGTAGCAATACTAATTGAAAATAGATATGAAGAACCAGAACTAATTTATCCATACTGGAGACTTAAAGAAGATTATGAAGTTACTCTTGTAGGTACTAAAGCTGATACAGAATATGTAGGAAAAGCTGGTGGCTACAAAATGAAATCAGATATTGCAAGTTCTGATGCAAAAGCTAGCGACTTTGATGCAGTATACATTCCAGGTGGATTTTCACCAGATGGTATGAGACAATCAGAAGATACAGTAAATTTCGTAAAAGAAATGAATGAAGCTGGCAAACTAATCGGAGCTATCTGCCACGGACCATGGGTTTTAGCAGAAGCTGATATCCTAAATGGAGTAAAAGCTACATCAGTAAAAACTATTAGCACAGATATTAAAAATGCTGGTGCAAACTGGGTAGATGAAGAAACAGTTGTAGAGGGAAACATCGTTACAGCAAGAACTCCAGAAGATCTTCCAGCTCACGTTACAAAATTTGTAGAAGAACTTGGAAAATAATATAAAATTTAAAGCCCCTAGTTGGGGCTTTTTTCTTTGCTAAATTTCTCTTTCAAAAATTATTTGGTAGTAGTTTATCATAAAAAGTCCTGCCTTTTCCTTTGGTACCACCAAAACTTGGGATAATCTCCATCCATCATTAGCATTTTCTTCTATGACTTTTTCTACCTGGTCCATATTATTTGACTGACTTTCCTTAATGCCATTACTAATAAAAACTTTTTCAAACTTATACTCAAACATAAGGCCTCCTAGCTAGTTTTTATGTTATAATACTATCATGAAAAGAAATTATAATCTAGATAAGTGGCGTGGATTTACTATCATTTCCATGGTGCTTTTTCACTTAATGTATAACATAAATTATTATTGGCAAATTCCTTGGTATGATGGCACAATTTTAAATAAAGTATGGCAATTATCAATAGCCTGCTCATTTTTTATCATATCAGGGATTACTTCAAATTTTCTAGATGCAAATAGAAATATTAAACGTGGAATAAAAACAAGCCTAATAGGCTTTACAATTACCCTTATAACCTATCTTGCTGCCCCCGATCAATTTATCCTATGGGGAGTGCTAAATGGTCTTGGTGCATCTATGATAATTACAGGTATATTACAATATTTTACGGATATTTCACCAAAGTGGGCCTTGGTATTTTTATTGCTTTTTATAACCACCTATAAAATTCCAAGAGGTATCCTATATAACATTAGTTTTTTTAAAGAATTATATGACCTAAACTTTTTTTACCTAGGCTTCCCATCAGCAGATTTTCATTCTACTGATTATTTTGCAATAATTCCTTGGACATTTATCTACCTTTTTGGCTACACTTTAGGTAAGGGTTTAAAAAATAAAAATTTCTACGGAAAATTTGGTAATGATAACTTACTAGCAAAAATTGGTAGATACGCTATGCCAATCTACCTTGCCCACCAGATTATTTTATATCCTATGGTTACTTTAATATATAATTTAGCAAAATAAAAACTAGGAGCATAATCTCCTAGTTTTTTACTTGACAGTTACAGTATATTCTTCACCTATAACTGGATTTAGATTTAATAATTCTTTTACAGCCTTTATAGTCTGATCTTCTGCTTCTTCTAATAGTCCTTTATCTATTGCTTCTTTTTCTACTTTTGCTTCCTCTTCTTTTCTAAAGTTTGAATAATCTTCTAGCTCTAGTGGATTAAAAATAGAATCTTGGTCATCATATACCATTACACTATTTTCATCTATGTCGTGGCTTAGAATTTTTGTTTCTGGAAGAGTTATATTTATTTTCTTTGCTTGTTCATTTACTTTTACCTTAGCCTCATCTAAATCCACACCGGCATGGATTTCACCTTCATAGGTGTATAAAAATCTTTTTGTTGTAAATGGTATTTTCATGCCTTGAAATTGCTGACTATTTTCAAATGAAGCTATATTTTTGTAGTGATATTTTAAAGTTGTAAGCTCTTTTGCTTCTTTTAAAGCTGCTTCTACCGTTTCTGAAGTGACTTTGGTTTCTTCCTCTACATTAAATATATTTTTTGCTGCAAAAAAAGCTGCTAGCATTAGTATTGCTACGATAATAGCAGCTATAAGTCCTTGTTTAAATCTATTTTTACTTTTATTTCTATTTTCACCCATATTAATTCCCTTATTTATTTTCTATTCTTATTATACTTATAAATTAAATAAAATAAAGTTTGGATTAAATGAATTTAATATTATATGCTCCTGCTTCCTCCTGTTAACCCATAAACTTGGGCTGATACATATGAACTATCATTGGATGCTAAAAATACGTAAAGTGGAGCTAGTTCTGCTGGTTGACCTGATCTACCCAAAGGTGTTTTTTGGCCAAAATTTTCTATATCGCTATTACCTTCATCTAATTGAAGAGGAGTCCAAATTGGACCTGGTGCTACTGTATTTGCTCTAATGCCCTTTGGAGTAAAGTAAGCTGCAAGTCCTTTAGTAAAAGTAAGCACTGCCCCATTACTTGTTGCATAGTCAAGAAGTTCTCCTGATGGTTCGAAGGCTTGCATAGAACTTGTAGTAATGATGGATGCACCTGGTTCTAAATATTTTTCTGCTGCTTTTACCGTTTCAAACATAGAGATAATATTTACATTCATGGTATCTCTTACTTGTTTCATTGATAATTCTTCTAAACTATCTGAGACAATTTGTTGGGCAGAGTTTAACACTAAGATGTCAACTGTTCCAAATTCTTCTACTGTTTTTTCTACAATTTCAGTTCCAGTTCCTTCTTCTCTAAGATCAACCGGGATTATTAGTGCTTTTTTGCCTTCAGCTTCTATTAATTCTTTTACTTCATTAGCATCAGCTTCTTCACCTGGAAAATATTGAATAGCTACATTTGCTCCTTCTCTAGCAAAAGCAATAGCTGCTGCACGTCCTATACCAGAATCTCCTCCAGTTATAAGAGCATTTCTACCTTGAAGTTTACCATGTCCTACATAAGATTTTTCTCCATGATCAGGTTTATAGGTCATATCAGCTTCTACTGCTGGTGTGTCTTGGTCTTTTTCGTGGTATCCTTCTGTATGGTATAAAGTTCTTGGGTCTTTTAGATATTTGTTTGTCATTATAAAACTCCTTTAAAATTCTTTATTTAAATTATTACCCCAATAAATCATCAATTAAATTTTTCATAAAAAAAGACTAAGTTTATTTAAACTTAGCCTTAGCATAGTATATTGGTTTGTCGCGCGCTCTCCATTTTTTCTCATATTCTGTAACTATTGATTTTTCTTCTGGCAAGTCATACTCTGCTTCTAAGACTTCTAGGCCAAAGTCTTCATAGTATTTTAAAGAGTCTTCAAAAAATGGTAAATCATCTGTTTTTTGTTCTATAATTCCCTGATCTTTTATAATTTTTTTATATCTTTCAAGAAATCTCTCATGGCTTAAGCGTCTTTTGTGGTGCTTTGTTTTTGGCCATGGAGTAGAAAAATTTATATAAATATGGTCTATCTCATCCTCATCAAATGTTTCTGTAAGCTCTTCTGCATAGTCCACAAGTCCTATGACATTGGTAAGTTCTTCATCAATTATTTTTCTACTAGCTATTACAAAAGCATTTGTATTCATCTCTAGGGCAATAAAATTTATATCAGGATTTTGCTTTGCTTTTTCAATAATAAAATCACCCTTACCCGCTCCTATTTCTAGATAAATCGGATTATCATTTTCAAAAACTTCATGCCATTTGCCTTTCATATCTCTGGGATAGAAAAATATCCTATCATTTTCTTTCATTTCTGGTATAGCGTTTGGTTTAAATCTTAATCTCATATTCTCCTCACAAAAAAGGCAAGCTTTACTCCTAAGAGCTACTTGCCTGTAGTGTATGTTATTTTACTTTTTTCCTTATTTTTATCAATTATATAACCTATCATAAAACCTATTATAGCAGGTAGGGCCCAGCCAAACCCTAAATCAAATCCTGGTAAATATTTATTAGGAAATGACAAAATAATTGTCACAAGGCTACTGGTAGATATACTCTCTGGGAGGTTTACTAATAAATCAAAAAATGCTGCAAAGGCTGTAAATGCTAACGTCCACCTATAGATTGTTTTTCTCTTACCAGTTTTTATAGAAACCATTGATAAGAAAATAAGGGCAATTGATAGTGGATATAAAAACATTAAAACCGGTAAAGATAATGAAACTATCCTGCTTAGTCCCAGATTTGCTATTAAAAATGATACAATAGAAAATATTATGCAGTACTGCTTATAGGTCAAATTAAATGAAAGCATCTCGCTAAACATTTCCGAACAAGCTGATATAAGACCAATGGCAGTTTTTAAACAAGCTATAAAAACTATTAAACTTAATAGGATATGGCCAAAAGAACCTAGGTAATGGTTAGAAATTTTTGCTAAAATTATAGCACCATTTTCTCCCCCATCCATAATATGGGCAGAAGTTGATCCAAGGTAAGCTAGGGAAGAATAAACTACACCCATAGCTAGTAAACAAACAAGCCCTGATTTTAAAACTTCACGACCTATATTTATAGGTTCTACTACTCCTAATTTTTTTATAGCAGAAATAATTAATACTGCAAAAGCCAGAGATGCTGGTGCATCTAGGGTATTATATCCATCTATAAAACCTACTGTAAAGGGATTAGATTGATATTTTTCATCAGGATTTACACTAGCAACTGCTCCCATAGGTTTTACAAAACCTAAAATTGCTATAAGAGCGAGCAATATTAAAAAGATGGGTGTCATAAATTTTCCAATAGTATCTATTAAATCTCCTTCTTTTACTGCAAAAAAATATGCCAAAAGAAAAAATACAATAGAAAATCCTAGCAAATATAAAGTATCATTGGCTCCTACCAATGCTTTTAGACCCACTTCGTATGATACTGTAGCTGTACGTGGTATGGCAAAACCTGGTCCTATACATAAGTAAAGTAAAATAGTAAAAAAATATGCAAAAAAATCTCCAGCTGGCTTTGCAGATTCAAATAGTGATCCGCTATCACTTAAGCCAGTTGCAACTATACCTAAAATAGGAAGACCAACTCCGGATAACAAAAAACCTACAGTTACTGGTGTAAGATTTACTCCTGATCTTTGACCTAGTTCTAGTGGAAATATCAGATTTCCAGCTCCAAAATATAGGCCAAATAAAAGTGATCCTACTAATAAAACTTCTTTAAAACTTAACTTTTCTTTCATTCATTTTCCATCCTTTAATGGAATAATTATATCAATAAATTTATAATTTTACCATAAGTAAAGGACTAAAAAGGATAAATATTATCCTCTATAAGTTTTCCTATTTTTGTAAATCCTTCTACTTCTATATTAGTAAACCTATTTTTTATAGGACTATCTAAATCTAGGACTCCATAAACCGTACCATCTTTAAACAAAGGAATTACTAGCTCACTTTCTGAGGCGCTATCACATGCAATATGGTCAGGAAATTCGTTGACATCATCTACTTTTGTAACTTTTCTATCTCTAAAGGCCTTTGCACATACTCCCTTATCTAAACTTAATCTTGTACAAGCTGGTTGGCCTTGGAAGGGCCCTAAAACTAGTTCATCTTCTTTATAAAGGTAAAAACCAGCCCAGTTTAAATTTTTTATAGTTCCCATAATAAAACTTGAAATATTACTCATAAGAGCTAGGCTATCACTTTCATCATCTAGCTGAATTTTTATATAATTAATCAGCTCATCCATACGCTCTTGATCATTTAACTTCTCTATTCCTCTAATTTCTAATGACATTTATTCCTTCTTTCCTTTACTTAAAATTTTAATAAGTTCTTGATTTTCTTTTATCGTATCTGCTATTATCTCATCCAAAAAATTATTAAAGGCATCTTGGCCAAAAGAGTCTACTAGGTAGGTTTTTAAATCGTGGATGAGTTGATAATTGTTAATCCCATTTGGATTATCTGTTACTATTACATCATAGGTTATAGCCATATCATCACTTGCATCTTCACTATTTCTTATTTTTGTATTTACTATCTCATACTCAGCTCTCTTATACCTTATTTTTACAGGATTGCCCTCTTGTTGTAAAAATATTTTGATATTATCATTTATTTTAAATTCCCTATCATCTGAGTAGGTACTTATAAGCCCCATTATTTTTTCACTAGTATTATCATTAAAGAAAAAATCATTTAAGGCCTGCTTATCACTTGTAATTAGACTCTCTAACTCACTACCGGTACTTTCCAAAGTTTTTATATTTTCAGATACAATTTCATTACTTGTCTTCTCTTCTTTTCTAAATGGCAAAGTTTCTACTAAATAATAGGCCACTAGTAAAACAAAAAGGTAGAGAATATATCTTTTGCTTTTATTGTCCATTTTGTATTTCATAGGTTCTCTACATATTTTTTTACATCAGGACCTACAAATATATCACCTTCATCAGTAAAGAGTATAGGTCTTTTTACTAGCATGCCATCTGTTGCTAATAAATCATAAGCCTCATCATTACTCATATTTGGTAATTTATCTTTTATATTATTTTCCCTATAAATCTTACCTGAAGTATTGAAAAATCTTTTTATAGCGAGTCCTGTCTTTTCATGCCAAGATTTTATTTCTTCTGCTGTTGGATTTTCTTCTTTTATATCCCTATAATCATAGGAAATGCCTTTTTCATCAAGCATTTTTTCAACACCCTTGCAGGTGGTACATATTTTATAGCAAATTAACTTCATATATTCCTCCTAATTTGTATTAAAATAGTGGGTAATGTTTATACCCACTTTTTATCATTATACGTTATTTAAGTTTTTATTATAATCTGGATGCAGATATTGGCCCTTGCCCTTGGTTCTTTTTCCATAGTCAATGGCATTGGTTGGACAAGCATGGATGCATCTTAGGCAAAGTAGACAAGAATCTTTTACCCAAACTGGTTTTCCATCCTCCATTTTTATAGCATCTACTGGGCAATCTCTTGCACATGTCCCACAAGATATACAAGCATCACTTACTTCAAATTTACTAGTTGATTTAAATTTGCGATAAGCTGATTGAATTATATTTCCTATAAATTTTGGGACTTGTGAATCTATAAAGTTCCCGTAAACTCCATTGTCTAGTCGTTTTTTGATAAGGGATATTTCATAGTCAGCTTCTTCATTTACTCTAGCTATTTTTTCTTTATCCTTAACATCAGAAAATAGGATAAATGTTTCTGGCATCCTAATAGCAAATGAAGCATCTAATTCCATTCCTTTTTTTATTAAAATATCTTTTACTTGCTTGCTACTATAGCCAGTGGATCCCCCACAAGTCCCTATGAAAAATGTATAGGGATGATTATCGAAATTTATTTGTAAATTTTTTAAAAATTCTTTTACATTTACAGGTAGACCCCCAGCATGAGATGGAGCTAGGATCCCTAACCTATCATTGTCTTCTAAATTTATTTCTTTCAAATCTTTTTGCTTATCAACAGCAATTATTATCTCACCCTCATAGGCTATCTCATCTACAACGTGCTTGGTATTGCCCGTTGCTGAAAAATATATGAGCATATTAAATCCTTTCTATATAATAATCTAAAATTTCTACTGGATACTTCGTTTCTATTCTTACTAGCAAATTTTCTAAAATCTCTTTGGCAGTGTCATTATCATTTGAAATAGTAACAAAACCCATGTGAGCTAAATTTCTAATATCGTTACTAGAAAGCTCAGCAGATGAAATTTTTAAATTATTACGAGCATAATCTATTATAGATTTAACAACTTTTCTCTTATCTTTGAGACTAAAGCTATTATCAATCCTTATTTTTATATCTAATAAATATATGTAAATACTATCGACCTAACTTTCTTTTTGTTTTTTTTCTTTGATTTTTTCAACTGATCTATAAGTAAACCAGGCAAAGGGCATAGCCACTAGAGGTGCTCCTAAAAATAATATTAATATAGGAAGTCTTACTAAAACTTGCTCTATGAGTAGTTCACTTAAAATTACAGAAATTAATTCAAAAGGAGAACTAAGGGCTATTAGCATAGCCTGCTTGAAATAATTTTTAAATGATAAATCAAATCTGAGTAGAGTGATAGGCACATGACTAGCTAATATTATATAGATTATTAGTAAAATTAACAAGATTAGTCCAACTGCTTTGTTATTTATATAGTTTTTATTAATATAATAATCAAAGATTAATAAAGCTCCGCTAAGTAAAAGCACCCACCCTACTTGGTTGGATTTTTTAAAATTTTCCTTATATGATTTTTTAAATAGATAGCTTAAAACTTCATCATCTTCCTTATAAAATTTTATTGAAAGTATATCTATAACTGCCATAAAAGAAGGGAAGACACCAAGTATGATGCCTCCCCTTAGTGAGTAGCAAATAAAATAGGCCTGGAGGATAAACATATCCCCCAGAAAGTTACCTATTTTTATTAATTTGTTATCACTCATTATTCAATAGCTTTCCATCTATCATAAGCTGCTTGGTAGATTTCAATTAATCTTTCAGCCCCGATTTTATTCATAGTATCCAGGTACTCTTGCCAAGTTTGGTCATTTAACTCTTTTGAGCCATTGATAAATTGAGCTTCATTTTCTTTCATATAAGTTTCAAGCTCTACAGTTATATCACTTACTTCCTCATTTTCTTCATTTGTTAGATATGTTAATGGGAAGATAATTTCACCGTTATTTAGGATTTTTTCTTCAGTTTCTTTTTCAATAAAATCATTAAAACTGCTATCTGTTTCTCCGCCTATTGGATCTAGAGGTACAGAGTAAGCTGGTACTGTAATTCCATAGGCTGGTGTTACATAGCCACGATATTTTTCTACATCATCAGAATTTTTTGCAGCATCTGAATATTCTTTAATAGTTTTATCATCATTCCACACCCAGTATGAACCTTCTGGACCGTAGTATAAATAATCAAAACCATCTTTTGTATAGAAAGTATCTATCCAACGTAGGGCTGCTTCAGGTGATGGGTTTTTGCTAGAAATTGCAAATGATCCACGTTTGATACCAGTTACTATTGGCATTACAGGATCTTTTTGGTATTCACTTGTAAGTGGGGCAAACATTGGGTCATTGATTGCTTCGCTTTCATCACGTCCTGTAATAAAGTATGAAAACCATTCTTGGAAAACTCCTAGCCTATCATCTTGGCCCTTTGCTTGTAATTGTTCTTTTGATTGGGAAAAGATTTCTTGGTCGATTAAGCCTTCAGCATATAGTTTGTGCATAAATTCTAAATAGCCTCTAAAACCTGGATCAGTAAATGAATATGAAACCTCATCATCATTTACTTGTACTCCCCATCCTTTTAGGCCAAAGGCTGGCATAAACCAGTGGCGGATACCACCAAAGTTTACATCTGAAATTGGAATTTCATCAGCCTCACCATTGCCATTTGGGTCTTCATTTTTAAATCTAACCATCAAATCATAAAACTCATCTGTAGTTTTTGGTAAATCTTTCACACCAAGATTATCTAACCATTCCCCGTTATACCAAACTGGACCCATAATCCATTTTGAAGTTGGTCCTTCATTGATGTGTGGGATAGCATAAATGTGGCCATCTGTAGTTGTGATCGATTTTTTAATTTCAGGATTTTCTTCCATTAATTTATTAAAATTAGGTGCATATTCTGGAATCAAATCTTCAAGTGGTGCTAAAAGTCCTTGGCTACCATAATCTACTTCTGCAGCAGCATTTAAGGTATTTGGGCCTCCAGCATATATTACATCAGGTATATCCCCACTTGCAAAGTCTAAGTTTAATTTTGTTTTAAATTCTGATTGGGGTGGTGTTGTGATATCCATGTGAACATTTGTTTTTTCTTCATAGTCTTTTATAAAGTCCATATCATTCCACTCGTTGATGCCTAGACCTGGAGCTACCATAGTCATAGTAATTTTTTCATCAACTATTGGATAGCCCTCTTTATTTACTTCAACACTTGATTTAGGTGCATTATTTGCTGCTTCATCTTTTGGACTATCAGCATTATTACCACAAGCAGCTAGAGATAGAGCCATAGCTGCTGTTAAAAATATTTTTTTATTCATATATTCTCCTTAACCTTTTACCGATCCTATCATAACCCCTTTTACAAAATATTTTTGTAAGAAAGGATATATTAAAATAATAGGAAGGGTTGAAACTATCATAACTCCGTATTTTATAACCTGAGCTAGTTGTTGCTGGCTATATAAAAATTTAGCCATCTCTCCTGACATGGACATATTTGGATTTGAACTCATATCTTGAATTACCAAAATCTCCCTTAAAATCATTTGCAAAGGATATTTGCTTCTATCATCTATATATAAAAGCGCTCCAAAATATTGATTCCAATGTCCTATCCCATAAAATAGAGCCATCACTGCAAGGATGGGTTTTGAAAGTGGCAATATAATTTCAAAAAATATTCTAAAAAAGCTTGCCCCATCTATTACAGCTGATTCTATAAGTTCTTCTGGGATATTAGTTTGAAAATATGTTCTTACTACAATTAAGTTATAAACTGAAACTGCTCCAGGTAAAATTAGGGCCCACATAGAGTTTTTAAGGCCCAAACCTGTGATGAGGATATAAGAAGGAATAAGTCCCCCACTTATAAACATAGTTACAAGGATAAATTTCATAAAAAAATTACGGCCCGGTAGCTCACGTCTTGCTAGGGCATAGCCTGCTGGGATGGTAAAGGCTAAGTTTACCAAAGTCCCTACTAGTGTATAAATAATTGTATTTAAATATCCATTCCAAATATCTTTATTTCTAAAAATAATCTTATAACCTTCCCAAGTAATATCCTTTGGAAATAAGAACATTCTCCCAGAGTTTACAGCATTTGGGGAAGAAATCGATGCAGAAACTATATATAAAAGTGGATACAAAACTACTATTAAAACTAAGATTACTATAAGGTGGATTATTATATCAAAAATCCTATCTGAACTTTTCTTTTGCATAAATCCTCCTTACCATAAACCTATATCAGTTACTTTTCTAGTGATTTTGTTTACACTTAAAAGCAATATTGCATTAATAGCCGCATTAAATAATCCCACAGCTGCCGCATAGGAATAGTTTGCATCTATCAAACCTTGCTGGTAGGTAAAGGTTGATATAACATTGCTTGCTGCCATATTTAATGGGTTTTGCATCAGTAATATTTTTTCATAACCCATAGACATTATAGAACCAAAGTTCATGATTAATAAGATAATCATAGTTGGTACTAAAGCTGGTAAGTTTATATAAAGTAATCTTTGAAACCTGCTTGCCCCATCTATAGCTGCTGCCTCATGCAGTTCTGGATTTACACCAGCTAGGGCTGACATATAAATAATGGTATTCCAGCCAGTATTTTGCCATATCCCAGATAAAACATAAATAGTTTTAAACCACTTAGGATCTTCTAAAAATGCGTGGCGATCTCCTCCAAAGGCGGCAATTATGTGGTTAATGATACCTGTAGATGGAGAAAGAAAAGAAACTAGCATCCCAACTATAACTACTGTTGAAATAAAGTGGGGTGCATAGGTTACTGTTTGGGCAAATTTTTTAAAAAATCCATTTTTTAATTCATTAAAAACTAAGGCAAGGATAATAGGCATTGGAAAACCTAAGATAAGTTCGTAGATGCTTATGCCTAGGGTGTTTTTTATCAAATCTGTAAAATAATAGGAGTCAAAAAACTTTTTAAAATGGTCAAATCCCACCCATGGACTGCCAGTGATACCCAAAGAAGGCATATATTTTTTAAAGGCAATTTGTACCCCATACATAGGCCCATAGTGGAAGATTAAAAAATAAATGAGGGCTGGTAGTAAAAATATATATAATTGCCAGTATCTTTTTAAATAAAATTTGATGCGGCCACCTAGGGATAAGTCAGAAACTTTAGAAGGTAATTTATCTTTTTGACTAGTTTTTTTCATAATAACCTCCTAAAAATGACTAACATCGTTAGATTTTAGTATATTTAGGCCAGTTTCCTTATCAAAAATAATTATTTTTTCTAAATCAAACTTAAGTCCTATTTCTTGACCTATAGCTACACTTCTTGGTGGGTTAAACCTTGCTACCGACTCCTCATTACTTTGTGGACTATTAAAATATACATAAGTATCACTTCCTAGCTGCTCTACCTTTTTTGCAAGGACGGTTAGGTTTTTATCCTCATCTTCTAAGTCTCTATAATAAATATTTTCAGATCTGATACCTAAAACTACATCCAGGGATGATTTTTTTAAATCTAACCTATTTTTTACAGACTCTGGCAAAGAAAATTCCTTATTCCAAAGCTTAATAAATATATCATCATCCTTATTAGTTAGCTTTGCCTGATAAAAATTCATCTGAGGCGAACCTATAAAGGCAGCTACAAAAAGATTTTTTGGATTGTGATAAAGGTTAGATGGAGTGTCAAATTGTTCAACAACTCCTGCATTCATAACTGCTATCCTATCTCCCATAGTCATAGCTTCTGTTTGATCATGGGTTACATATATAAAAGTAGTTTCTAAATTTTTATGAAGGCTAACTATTTCCCCACGCATGGCTACCCTTAGTTTTGCATCAAGGTTTGAAAGTGGTTCATCAAATAAAAATACTTTTGGATCACGAACCATAGCTCTGCCTAGGGCAACTCTTTGCCTTTGGCCCCCAGAAAGAGTACCTGGTTTTTTGTTTAAAACTGACTCTAGCTGAAGGATTTTAGCAACCTCATCTACTTTTTTGTATCGTTCTTCTTTTTTCACTCCAGAAACCTTTAAAGCAAAGGCAATATTATCCCTTACTGATAAGTGCGGATAAAGGGCGTAGGATTGAAAAACCATGGCAATATCACGGTTTTTAGGCTCAACTAAATTTACCAGATCATCACCAATATAAAGCCTGCCATCAGAAATCTCCTCAAGTCCTGCTATCATTCGAAGTGTGGTCGACTTTCCGCAGCCTGATGGTCCAACTAAAACTATAAATTCTTTGTCTTTTATATCTAAATTTATATTATCAACAGCTTTGAAACCGTTTGGATATATCTTAGAAATACTTTCAAGTTTTACTTCTGACAAATCACCCCTCCTTTTCTTAATAAAAACTCCCAATAACTGTGAAGGTGGCAGTTTTTGGGAGTGCCAAATATAATATGATATATTATTTTGTTACTTATATTATATAATAAAATATTTTCCTTGTAAATCAAAGGCTCAATTATCAATAACTTTATTTATAAAAATTTAATTAAGCCCCCGGGGGTAAAATTGTATTTATTAATCAGTGTATAAATATATTTAAACTTTTTAAATTTTCTTATTAAACTATTTAATAGGCATATAATTTTTAAATACCTATAGAGTAATATTTTTATTTTTCAACTTTCATATAATCTCTGTCTATCTTATCTTTAATCATCCAACTAATTTTCCCATACTTAGAAAAATTTCCATAATTTGCTAGGGCCTTTTTGTTGCAACAATTTATAATTTGCAGATATTTTTCTTGCGGCCTATAAGCTTTAAAATCATTATCCCCATTTATTAGCTTTAGTAAATTTTCATAAAGAATAGGAGCTTCACGTATAGCATATACCCCTGCCTTGGGCATGGATGGATATTTTTTAATTGTTGCAACATCTCCCATGGCTAGGGTATTTTTGCTTGCTAAAAGATTTTCATCAACTCCTAGATAATTTTGTCCAAAGGTCATAAAACCATCAAAAGCAACATCTGGGCCGCTAAAACCTGAAGTAACAAAGGCATGGTCAAAGTTATAGGAATTTTTATATGTAAATATTTTATTATCTCTAACCTCCATAACTCGTTCATTTTTTATAACTCTTATGCCTTTTTGATATAAAAGTTTTTCAAAGCTTTTTTTGGCCTTATTATTAAAATTTTTTAGAATATCTCTAGCTGTAATTATACTAATATCAGCCTTTGGAAAGGCTGCTTTAAAAGATAAAGCAAGCTCTACACCAGATGCCCCTGCTCCTATAAAGGTAATTTTTGGATGTTGCTTTTCTTTGGATAAGTTTATTATTTTCTTTTTTGCATTTACTACATTTAGGATAGGTTTTACTAAGGTTACACCCTTAAAGTCTGTATTAAAGTTTAATTTAGATAAGGATCCTAAATTTATTGATAAATAGTCATAGCTATATGCCTCACTTTCAGTAACCACCCTTTGCTTTTCTTTATCTATGCTGATAATTTTTTGCTCAATATAACATACATTTGCCATTTTGCAGAGTTTTGGCACGTCAAAGGATATTTCTTTTTCTGTGTAGATCCCTTCTATGTAACCTGCCAGCATACCTGAATAATATTGTCTTTTATAATCAGTTATCAAAATTATCTTATTATCTTTAATTGGATTTTTGATTAAATTTTTAAGTACATTTATATGGCCATGGCCGCCACCAGCTAAAATAATTTTTTTCATACTCTCCCCGCCTCTTTGTTGATATAATCATTATACTAGACTTTATTTATTAATAATAATTAATTTTTTTTGATGAAAATACAAAAAATATTTGACAAAACAAAAATCACTCCCTATAATGTAGCTAGAAATAAAAACGTTGATGAGAAAAGTAGCATTGCTAAAACCTACCCAGAGAGGCTAAGTTTGGTGAGATTAGTCTAGGTAAAGCAAGGTGAAAATGGCCTCTAAGTTGGTTATCCGAATTTTTAAGATAATCCGTGTGCGCACGTTACAGCGATAGGGTATAAATTTGTACCTGATGAGTTATTAATTGCGAGATTGATATAAAATTAAGGTGGTAACACGAGTGACCTCGTCCTTTCTAAGGACGGGGTCTTTTTTTATAAAAATTTTACTTTAGCGTTTTATTTCTAAATATTTTTAATAAAGGAGCTAATAATGAGCGAAAGATTTTTAACAGTAGGATCGTTACTAAGAGAAGAGGAATTATTAAAATACAAAAAAGAAATAGAACACAGGGATGACATTACATATCCATTTTATGATGACATCGAAGGATATAAGGAAGCTGAGGATGAGGCAGTAAAAAATGTAGTTGATGCACAAATAAAGCATAACCTACCACAAATAACTGATGGAGAATACTCCAAGTCTCTTTGGCACTTAGACTTTGTCTGGGGTCTTAATGGAGTAAAAAGATATATCGATGAGTCTGGATATTTCTTTAGAGATAAGGATAACAAAAAAGAAAAATACGAAACTAGAAAAGATATCGGCATCAAATTAACTGATAAGCTTAGCGGCAAAAACCACCCATTTATTGATGATTTTAAAAGAGTTAAAGACCTTGCAGGAGACAAGGAAGTTAAACAATGTATACCTTCCCCATCACATATTTATGGAGAACTTTCTCTATTTGGTAGACTAGATGATGGCTACTATGCTGGTAAGATTGACGAATTTGAAAAAGATTTGAAAACATCCTACAAAGAATTTTTAGATGACTATAAAAAAGCTGGTGGCAAAATAATCCAATTTGATGACTGCCTGTGGGAACTATTTGCTGAAGACAATGAGGATTCTCCATTTTCAGCTGACTCTACTGAGGCTGAAAAAAGAGAGCTTGCCTATAAATTTATAGATATAAATAATGAAGTAATAGACTATGCCCACAAGCTTGAACTAAAGGTTTATACTCACAACTGTAGAGGTAACTACGACTCAAGATCTATGAGTGATGGATCTTATGAGTCCATAGCAGATTTATTTTTAGAAAAACAAAACTACGATAGATTTTACCTAGAATGGGATGATGAAAGAGCAGGATCTATTGAAGCTCTAAAAGCTTTTAAAAATAAGGATAATGAAGTAGTTTTAGGTCTACTTTCCAGTAAGACAAATAGCTTAGATGATGAAAAAAGAGTAAAAGAGCTTTTAGAAAAAGCTAGCGAAATTATAGATAAAGATAGACTTTACCTCTCCCACCAGTGTGGTTTTGCATCTTGTGATGGAGGAAATGAGCTGACTATAGATGAGCAATGGCAAAAAATTGACCAAGGTCAAAAAATAGCAGAAGAATTTTGGGGATAAAAAAGTGCAGGGACCTCCCCCTTGCACTTTTATTTTTTAATATAAATGGTACTCTTCATCCCTTTCCCAAACTGGTTCTTCTATTCCTTCATCAAGCTGTTTTTGATAATCTTTTAGTACTACCTTAACATCTTTAAATAGTAGGAATAAGCAAATTACGTTTATAAATACAACTATACCAACAAATACATCGATAAAGCCCCATACGATAGATAAATCCATTTGAGTTGCTACTAAGAACATGATAAATGCTACGATTCTATAAATCCAAAGTGGAGTTTTGTAGTTTTTACCAAACATTAATAAAATATTGCTCTCACCATAGAATAAGTCGGCAATTAGAGTTGTAAAACCAAATAAGGTCATGGAGAAGAACACTAGCCATCTACCTACTTGGCCAAATTGAGATTGGAAAGCATCTTGTACTAGTAAGATACCATCGTGACCATTACCAGCTACTCCTGTTAATAGAATAGCAAATGCAGATAGAGAGCAAATAATAATTGTTGTTACAAAAGTACCAAACATAGCTAGGAAACCTTGTTCAGCTGGGTGTTTTACATCTGCTGATGCGTGCATGATACCAGCTATACCGTTTCCAGCATCGTTTGAGAATAATCCACGAGCAACCCCATGTCTAAATGCTTCTGTAATAGTGTGTCCTGCTAAACCACCTACTATAGCCTCTGGTTTGAAAGCTCCTCTAAAAATTAATCCAAACATAGCAGGTACTTCTTTAATATTAGTAATTATGATAAATAAAACTGCCAAGATATAAAGACCTGCCATAAAAGGAACAACTCTAGATGAGAACTCTGTTAGTCTTTTTACTCCTCCAAATGTAATGATAGCTGCAGCAATAGTTACAACTATTCCAGGCCAGATAGGATTTGCATTGACAACTCCTGTAAAGGCTTGACCAATAGAGTTTGATTGCATAAAGGCAATACACAAGCCTACACCTAGGATATAGAAAAATGCAGTTAAAACAGCAAAACCACGAGATTTTAGTCCATATTGTACATAGTAAGCAGGTCCTCCCCTATATGTACCATCTTCTAGTTTTACTCTGTATAGTTGACCTAAAACTGTTTCTGCAAATGTAATTACCATTCCTAAAAGAGCAGTAATCCACATCCAAAAAATTGCTCCAGGGCCTCCCCATACGATAGCTGTGGCCACCCCAACAAGAGATCCAGTACCTACCTGGCCTCCAACTGCAGTTGCAAGGGCTGCAAAACCACTGATGTTGTCACCAGATTTTAAGTTTTTCTTTAAAACTCTATTTATGTTGCCAGCATATCTGAACTGAGGGAAAGCAAGTCTTAGCGAATAGTAAAGACCAACTGCTAACAATATATATCCGATAACGTTATCCCACATCCAATTGGCAACTCCGATTATATTTTGCATATAATCCTCCTCCTTAAAACAAATAATATAATATGTATTCAAAAATACTAGACAATTATATAATATATAACAATATAATGCAATAGAAGAAATATATCGTGAATACATCTACAATAATCTATAAATAGCGCTTTTATTTATCACATCATCTAAGTACCTAGCAGCTATTTTATCAGAATGCAAGTATAAATTTTACTAACTTTTATTAATAATTTATAATAATTATAGGTAAAATATGAAAGGAGTTATATGAGAAATATATTTTATAATAACTTTGTAACTATATATTCTACTGCTATAAAAGGAATACTTATCTATATCTTCCTTATTATAGCCCTTAGGATAACTGGTAAGCGCAGCCTATCAAAGCTAAATATATTTGATTTTATCATAACTATAGCCATAGGATCAGTCTTTGCATCCGTGTTAACTACAAAAGATGTAAAGCTAGCCCAAGGTACTACTGCAATCATAGTCCTCTTAGGTGGCCAATATATTATAAGTAGACTTTCCTATAAGTATGATAAATTTGAAGAAAAAATAAAATCCGACCCCGCCCTACTCTACTATGATAATAAATTTTTATATGATACTATGAAAGTTGAAAGAGTAACAGAAAGAGAAATCTTGCAGGCGGTTAGATCAAGTGGTGTTGGATCACTAGAAAAAGTCCAGGCCGTGATTTTAGAAAGCCAAGGCTCTATATCAGTCATCACAAAGTCAGATGATAGCTCAATAGGCCTAGATAGCCACCTCTATGATCCAGTAAACACAAGTAAAAAAGATAATCTGTAAAGGAGAAAAAATGCAAGTAAATTTTAATAATTACAAAAAAGCAAATCTAGTAAAATTTGCTTACAAAAATCAAACCGACAACCCATACTTTAAGGCAGATCTAGGAGAAGTCCTACCAAATCCAAGCGAAAGTACCATTCTATTGGGCCTAGGCGAAAAAGAAAAACTAGATAAAGAAAGTTTTAAAAAAGCTATCTATAAACTAACAAAAGCAGCCATCAAACTAGACTTAGATGAGCTTAGCTTTGAAAAAGAAAACATAGATACAGAAGATAATGAGTTTTTAAGTCAAATAATAGAAGCAGTTAGCCTTGCAAACTATAACTTTGACTACTACAAGGAAGAAAAATCCGGCAAGATAGAAAATATCAACTTCCCAGAAGACTTAGATGACGAAGACTTAGATAACGAAAACTCAAATGCCATCCCAGAACAACTAACAGTCCTAGACTCCCAAGCCTTCGCCCGTGATTTAGTAAACCTACGCTCAAATGACATATATCCAGAAAGTCTAGCCCAAGCTACTAAAGAAAGACTAACAAGAAATGTAGAAGTTAAAATCTATGATGAAAAACAAATCAAAGACCTAGGCCTTACTGCATACCTAGAAGTAGGAAAAGGCTCAGACAATCCACCTAGACTTATCGTTATCGAATACCTAAACGGACCAAAAGAACAAAAACCATTAGTATTTGTAGGTAAGGGTATCACTTATGACTCAGGTGGATACTCTATAAAACCATCAAACGGTATGAAAACTATGAATGCTGACATGGGTGGAGCAGGAACAGTAATTGGCGCTATGGATGCAATTTCCTCAAATGAACTAAAAGTAAATGTAATAGGAATAGTTGCAGCTTGTGAAAATAGTATTTCAGGCAGGTCTTACAAACCAGGAGATGTTATAAAAGCAAGAAATGGACTTACTATAGAAGTAGATAACACAGATGCAGAAGGAAGAATAACCCTTGCAGATGCAGTAAACTACGGAGTTACAGAATACGACCCAGAATTTATAGTAGACCTTGCAACACTCACAGGCGCATGCCTAGTAGCCCTTGCAGAAATCTATACAGGAGCTGTTACAAATGACCAAGAAACATTTGAAAAAGTGCTAGCAGCAGCCAATGAAGCAGACGAAAAAATCTGGCAACTACCAAATGATGACACAATACGAAAATACAACGAATCTGAAGTAGCAGATGTCAAAAACTCAGGTGGTAGACTAGGCGGTACAATCACAGCCGGCCAATTTATAGAAAATTTCATAGAAGAAAAACCATGGGTCCACCTAGACATAGCAGGCACAGCCTACCTATCAAAAGCCCAAGGCCTATACGAAAAAGGTGCAACAGGTGTCCATGTAAAAACCCTTTATAACTTAGCAAAATCTTATAGTAAATAAATATAGATATAGAAAAAGCTACCAATAATGGTAGCTTTTTTTTGCTAAATATACTTATTTTTTATTAGCAAGATAGTACTTATTCAGCTTTAGATAATTCGTCTTCTGACATCCATTTGTGATTTTCGATCTCTTCCCCAGATTCTGTATCTGTGTAAGTAACCATATAAATATTAGTTTTTTCAGCTGAATCAACAGTTGCAGTTGCCCCTTTCATGCCTGGCATATGAGAAGCTTCTAAAACTACCTCATCACCTGCTTGGTATGGTTCATCTTGGGCATTTTCTAATTCTTCGTGCACTACCCATTTATGGTTAGCTACAGTTTCACCTGTCTCAGTATCATCATAGGTTACTTCATAAGCAGTAGTATCAAATACGCCTACCACTGTACCCTTAGCACCTTCCATACCTGGCATATGGTCATTTTCAATAATAACTTCGCTTCCTACTGGATAAGCTGGATTTTCTGCTTCTTTCATTCCTTCAGGAACTTCACCAGATTCATCGTGCACCATGTCTCCGTGACCACCTTCATCATTTGAAGTTTCTTTTTCTTCCACTTCGTTAGTGTCTTGTGTTGTCTCGGTATCAGTAGTTTCCTCTGTTGTTGTAGGTTCAGTTGTTTCTGTCTGCCCGTTATCATCCGCTGTACCACAAGCTCCTAGCAATAATGCAGATGATAGTAAAACAGCTCCTAATTTCTTTTTATTATCTTTCATACTCTTCCTCCTTTAAAATATAAAAACATTTTTATAAATTCAAGTATATAAAATATCATAAACAATGGCAACCAAATATTTTTTGTTCCTATCGTTTGCTTATTAACATCATTTAATTAAGAATGATACTACCTCCTTATAATTTATTGTACACATATTAGTCTAGAATATCATATACCCCTATCCTATTGAATAGACTCATATATCTAGAAATTTTCTCTTAATTTATTGCTATCCTAATCTTCAAAGAATTTCTAAAAGTTTTTTCTAACATTCCTTCATCTTTTGTATAAGCAGTCTAAATAGAAACTTATTAATTTTAAATAAATATTATTGTAATATAATTTTGTTGGTTCATAGCTATTTGACTTTTCTTCTCTATTTTGATAGGTGCCTAAAACTAACTATAAGATATATAGAGTTCCTTCGTCGTATTCCTTATTATCGAATAAATCTTTAATTGTTTTTTTCTGTATAGTTATTTTACTAACATTTTTTATTAAGTTATCATAATCATCAAAATTAGAAAGCCTTTGAGACTTTGTCAAATTATCTTTTTCTTCAGAGAAATACCAAATTCCCTCATAATTAGTTATAGAGTAAATAATATTATTATAAGAAAATTCAATTTCTCTTCCTTTTTTAAGGCTAGCTATTAAATCTTTGTAATCAATCATTAATAACATTCATATCTCCTACTCAAAATAAGGCCTTATCTTCTGGTCTATAAACTTATGGGTATCTTTTCTAAGCATGGATTTAAATTTTAATAAGCTTAGATTTTCACCACTTGCCTGATTGTATAGGTCTTTATCTGCGTTTTTGATTAGCTTATCTTCTCCCAGTGGTTTTTTGACTTCTTTTTTGTCTATTGGGTAATTTGCTATTAGAAATTCTAGGTCTTCTTTGTTTACCTTATAGTTATCTGCAAATTTGTCTATATTGGCTTGAATAATGGTGTTAAATTTGTCTTTGGCTACTTCATCTATGATAGCATTTTGGTATTTATCTGGGTTTTGGTCTATTTCTTCTATAATTTGCCTATAGACCTCTCCCTTGGCTGGGTTTTGTTTGATAAGTTCTGCTAGAGTTTTTTCTATTTCAACATTATTTTTATGATTCATCTCTCCCCTGCTATTGGCCTTTTCTTGGATAAGGCTGGTTAGGTAGGAATAGTCAATGATGTTGGTGCTAATAGAAATAGGTTGGTAGTTGATATCTAATAGGTCAAATTCAACATCTGATGGATCCCCATCAGGGCCTATGAGAACCTTTAGATATTCATAGTATTCCATGTATTCTTTTAGCTGGTCCTCATCAATTATATTTTTAAAATAACTTTCTTCATCAGTATAATCACTATAAACCATCACAGCTGCATTGGCTTTATCAAATTTTTGAAAGGCTTTTAAAAACTCTTTCATGCTCTCATAGCCTACCTCTACCTCAGGATCATCTACTATTTGAAATTGTAATAAGCCAGCTGCTGCATCTTCAAACCTGCGTTTGGCTTCTTTATAATCAGGTGCAGTTACAAAATTGCCCCCACCATTGGAGTAAAGGCTAAAGGCATCTCTTATAGCATCTTGAAAGGCAAAGGGAGTTCTAAATGTTACTACCTGTCCATAAGTTTTTCTATCATCATATGTTGAATCTCTTTTATTTTCCTTTTTCTCATATCTTTCTATGGCCTTTTTAAAGGCTAGATCCACTGCCTTTGTATCTTTTGCCTGGAAGAATACTGAATATAATCCTTATTCCTTATTTTTCATTACAGAAAAGTTTACTCCATATCGGTTAAGTTGGTTTTTAAGTTCCTTGACTTCACCCTTTTGTAAATCAATATTTTCCAGCTGACCTTTCTTTACCATATCCTTAAGTTTCCTTGAATTAGTTTTTCCTTTTTCACTAATATAATCTGCAAGTGGTTGGCTTTTTTCAGCGGCATCTTCTATAATCTTTTTCATAGCTTTTAAAATAGCCTTTGCTGAATACTGAGCCACTTTTATCTCAATATTTATAGCCTTATTATTAACTTCATTATTTACCATATAGGTGACCTCCTTTCCGGAGAAAATAAAAAAGCGGCCCAGATTTTTACATCTGAACCGCTAAAATTTTAATTCTATAGTTTTTTATTATTTTTAATTTTATTACTGTTGTGACGTACTTTATAAATTATGTGTCGCAAACTATTCTTTGCTATTTAATGCTTTATTGATGGTTTCCTGAATAAAAGGACTACAGCATCTACCCAAAGGATTGTTAATTTCGCACTTTCCATTTTTCATTGCCCCTGTAAGTCTAATAATATCTTTAATATTCTTTGCACCATCATCTAAAACAGCGTTTATAATTTGTTGCTCTGTAACTTGGTTGCAATAGCATATATATTTGGGATTTGCATTCTTTTTTAACCATATAGGAACTTTTACTTCTTCCTTATAAAAAACTCTTTCATTGTTTAAGTTATAGTACACGACATCACAATCTTCATTCATACATAAATAGTAAGTTTCTTCATCTACAACCTTTCCCATAAGGTTTTCTGATACCATATGCTTTACAGTTATATTCTTAACTTTTTCTCCTATTTCGTAACATTTGGGGCAATTTTCTTTTTCTTCCACGGTACCAATGTTTTTTTGTATTGAACCACAGCAAGATTGATTTATCTTATTTTCTTGACTCACTTTAATTCCTCCTGTCTAAATAAATATTATTTCTATAGTTAATCAGGATATCTAATACCTCTTTCAATGTATCTACAATATATTCTCCCTGTCGGTATCTCCTTTTCTCTACTATAACTAGAACTAGGTCCTTAGATTCAACCACATCTATTATTCTTTTAGGATATTGAACCCATTTCCCTATCTCCTGATATTATTGATTCATAATAATAAATGTTGGTGTAATAACTTTTCCATTAGGCATAAACTTACTGTAACTATCTGTATCTATTACTTTAAGTTTTATATTTTCATTATTTTTTTCTAACCAATGAACTACAGGAATATTAATTATAGAATCAATACACCAGTTTTCTCCAATCGCAAGTATATTAAATTTGCTTATTATACTACTAACCTTTTCTAAATCTCTCTCTAAATTTAAATAATTTCTTATCGCATTATCAGCATAATTCTTATATCTATCCTGAGCAGTATCGTAAAATTGTTGAAAAGTAACTCCAGAGTTAAATATTTGCTTGTATTTCAAATTGTCACTTCTTCCTAAAAAAGTAAGTTACTCCATATAATTTACTTACTCTTTATCTAACTAAATTTTACCCTTTGCTCTACTAAGATATTCAACATGAACATAATTATACTGATGCGTAACTAACTATCACCTTAAATATGATTGTATTAGATAATTATCAACTATTCAAGAGCTAATATCCTTACCTCTCATGCACTGCTCACAGCAATTAGATCCTAATTACTCTAAGCAATGCACGAAATATATTTAGTTAAAGTTCTTGAAACCGTTGATTTATTAACACAAACTGCACCCATCACTATTATGACACGTTCCCCCATGGTCGGGTCATAGACTGTATAGCCTTCGACATCTTCTTTACCATCCATAACTATCATTTCCATTAGCTTGCTGACTTCTTGAGGTGTATAAAACTCGCCGGCTTTTTTGCCTGATTCGCTGGCAAAGTTAGATATCATATATTCGTAGGCATCTCCTAGGATGTCTCCAGAATATTCTGCAAGGTTGATACCTGATATTTGTTTCATAACATTGGCTATTCTTTTGTTTTTGTCTTGTAAAGACTTGCCAAGTCTATTTGAGTATAGGTCGACATCATCAAAAAGCCCTGCAAAGTTTTCATCTGATCTTTCTATATCATTAAAAGCTTGCTTTAGATTATCTAGCTGAAAAGTTCCCTCATTTATTTCCTTGATTAGATTGGTAAAGGTGTACTGAGGTTTTATAATAAAACTATC
Organism: Anaerococcus cruorum; assembly: GCF_046365495.1. NCBI lineage: Bacteria > Bacillati > Bacillota > Tissierellia > Tissierellales > Peptoniphilaceae > Anaerococcus > Anaerococcus cruorum. The sequence goes on from NZ_JBGMEH010000006.1 coordinate 345,499, forward strand.
TTGATATTTGAGTTCTTCTAAAAGTAAGTCAGCGTCCTTTGTTTGTAGATAATCTTCATAGGCTACTTGGATTTGCTCTAAAATATATATTATAACAGAGGCAGTATATCTATTTGATTGACTTCTTAATATAGCATTTATAATTCCCCAATATAGGCTCTTGCTAATAGCCCAACAGTTTCTAAACTTATTTTTTTTACTACATTCGCCTCTATCTAAGTCTCTAAGAAAAAGTAGGCATAAAAAAACTATCGTTTTCGTCTGAGAACGTAAACACGCAATAACTTAATAACATTTTAACTAGTAAATTTGTGATATATATTTTTTGAAATTAAAAAACCCCTAAATCCATATTATAGATTTTGGGGTTGAGGCAAGAAGAATTTGACACATTTTTCAATTTTTTAATCTAGACCTATGCTTCTTAAAGATTGGTGTTTGCTTGCTTCTTTAATAAGCCTATTGTAAGTATTTTAGAAATTATATATCTATTTTTCCCTTACTATTTCTTTGGCCATTTCTCTCATTTCTTTTGTCCACCCAAACATTCCTCCTGTATGGATAAATAAATGATTGCCTTTTTTGTCGAACTTGTTTTCAATATTAGAAATAAATCCTTCAAATGCTTTTCCTGTGTAACATGGATCAAATAATATGCCTGTTTTTCTCGCTATATCTAAATAAAATTCTATATCTTCTTTTCTATATTTAGCATAGCCAGGACCTATAAACTTGTCATTTATATAGATTTTTGAAGTATCAATTTCATCTTTGCTATCCTTTAAAATTTCTCTTACTTTTTTTATAAAAAATTCTTCGCTGTTATTAACAGATATGCCGTAGATTTTCTTTTTGCCAGCTGATAATTTTTCATTGGCATGATAAATACCTGCATATGTTCCAGCTGATCCAATTGCAAAAGTAATAGTATCGAACTTTATATTATTTTCATTTTCGTAAGATAAAATTTCTTTGTATTGATCAAAGTATCCTTTTGATCCTATATAATTGGATCCTCCCATAGGAATTATATATGGTTTTTTTCCTATGTCATAAAGCTTAGCTTCAATTTCCTCTATTGAATCTTTTACATTGCTTGTAAAAATAATTTTTGCTCCAAAGGCCTCATCCAGAAATAAATTGCCTTCAAATTCTTTTTCCGCACCTTCAAGTACTAAATAACAATCTAGTCCATACATGGCAGCAACTACAGCAGTAGCCCTGGCATGATTTGATTGAACTCCTCCACTTGTAATCAAAACATCACATTCTTTATCAATCGCATCATATACCAAATATTCCAATTTTCTTATTTTGTTTCCCGAAACTTCTAAACCAGAAAAATCATCTCTTTTTATATAAATATTTGTCCCATAATAATCAGACAAGCTATCTATTTTATAAACGGGTGTCGGAAAGTTTCCTATTTTCAATTTATTCATTTATAATTCACCTTTTTCTATCCAATCTTTTCCATAAGCTATTCTTGTAACCATCGTAGATGATGCAAGTATCTCCATATACATATATATTTAATAAAATAAGTTGACAAATTCTTAGAAATTTTAGAATCATATATATAAAGTCATCATTAGTATAATTATAACAAAAATGTTGTAAAATAAGCAATTAAATAGGGCTCGGATTAAATTTGATAGTATTAGAATATGATTAGATATATAAAAACAATTAATGAATTTAATAATTAAAACTTATATAGGATAAAATTGACTAGGTAAATATACTTTTTATTAGTATATTTGCCTAGTCGATATTTTTATCTTTCTTTCTTAAATATATAATAAAAGACTATAAAGGGTGATATTATAAAAATCACAGGCAATATCAATTTTGAAAAAGGTCCAGCAGATATACTGCAAGCCCTTTTATTTCGTAAGTTTTCAAATACTATTTTTCTATAATCTCAATTTGATATCCATCTGGATCTTTTACGAAAAAGTATTTGTCTGAATTGTCACTTAGACCTCTAAGTTCTGTAACTTCATAGCCTTTCTTGCTTAATTCTTCTCTAAAGGATTTAATATCTGGGTTAGAAATTGCTATATGTCCGTAGCCATTTCCTAGGTCATAGTCTTCTTCTTGGTCGTAATTATAGGTTAATTCCAATTCATAATCGGAAGATTCAGGAAGTTTTAGGTATACAAGGTCGAATTTCTTGTCTGGAAATTCCTTTCTTCTACTTTCAACAAATCCCAACTCTTCTGTATAAAACTTATAGGACTTATCAAGGTCCTTAACTCTAATCATTGTGTGTAAAAATTTCATATATCCTCCTAATTTATTTATAACCAATTGCATTTTTATTATTCACTTGGCTTATTTTTTGAATTTGCTTTAGATAAGTGGTTTTATCTCTTTTTTAATCCAGTTTGAGTCTTTGAAAACTGATCTGCCTATGCCAACTAAATCGCATACGTCACGATTTAAAATATCTTCTACATCTTGGCCAGTTTTTACTCCACCTGTAAGGATTACGGGTATATCTACCTCATCATAGATAGGCTTTGATAAGTAATCAAAAAATCCAGCTGATGTATCATCAATTGAAAATTTGCACATACCACCAGAAATATCTAGGACATCGACACCGGCTTTTTTAAAAGATTTTGCGGCATATACTGAGTCTTCTTTAGTAAGACCTCCATCCATATCATCACCTGCACCTAGTCTTAAAAATATTGGATAATCTTCTCCAACTTTTTCTCTAACTTTTTTTATAATTTCTAAATGAATTTTGATTCTGTTTTTGATATCTCCGCCATATTCATCAGTTCTTTTATTGGTAAGGGGTGATAAAAATTGATCTAGTAGATATCCATGAGCAGAATGAATCTCAACTCCATCAAAACCTGCTTTCTTGACTCTAAGGGCAGCATCTGCAAACTTATCTTCTATTTTTTTTATTTCTTCAATTGTAAGTTCTCTTGACTTTGAAGCTTTTGCATTAGAAGGATTTTTTATTGCAGATGGGGCAACTGGACTCTCACCTATGACATCTTCATTTGTAGAACTACCTGCATGAGAAATCTGCACTACTGCGTGGGAGCCATTATTTTTAATAATTTTTGCAAGTTTTTTTAACCCCTCTATAGAAGAATCATCTGCTATTGAAACTTGATTGTGACTTGCTTTTCCAAGTGGGTCGATAAAATTATGCTCTATGATAACTGTTGAAAAAAGTTTATCACAAGTTTTCTCTTGATAATAGTCAAGTATATCTTGGGACACATGACCCTTTTCATCAGCCTTGGCAGTTGCCATAGGCGGCATAATAATTCTATTTTTAAAGCTTATATTTTTAGCTTTTAGTTTTTCAAATAACTTCATTTGGATCTCCATTTATGTTTGTGATTTATAAAACAACCTCTTTATATTAGCATATATTATTTAAGGTTTTATTTCTATGAGTAATTATAATTTAATATTTTAGCAAAATTATTTGTCAGTATAATCAATATTTGGAAAGGCCTCGATATTATAATCTGGGAAGTGATGTTTTACATCCTCTATTACTTCCTTTAATACTTTAAGCCTATCCTTGGCATCAAGGCTGATGATAAGATCAAATCTTATTTCTTTGTCAATTTCATCAACATACAATCCATGGAGACCATTTATATATTCATGAGAATATATTATTTTTTTAATTTCATCTTTCACATTTATAATTTGACGGTCACTTGCATTTATAGGATAAACACCAATGGCGGTTAGTTCTATTTGGTATTTATAGTATATATCTAGTTGTATATCTCTAATTATTTCATCTAACTCCTCAGCTGTGTAATCATCTGGCACACCTATATCAATAGATCCATTCCAATCATTTGGCCCGTAATTATTTAGTACGAGAGCGCTTGCTCCCTCTACTCCTGGAAATGCTTCTACACTTGCTATGACTTTTTTTGCAAGTTCCGGATCAATTTTTTCGCCAAGAAGTTGTGAAATAGTTTTGTTAAGCATATCTATTGCTGATTTTATAATAATTATAGATATGATAGCACCAAGATAGGCTTCTAGGTATATACCAAGCCAGACATATAATCCTGCAGCTAGTAAGATAGATAGGGAAACAATAGAATCTAGTTTTGCATCCTTGCCTGAGTTTATTAAAGAATCAGAATCTACCTCATTACCAACCTTATTAAAATAATAAGCTATAGCTAATTTTACTATTACTGATAAAATAATTACTACAATTGTTATATAGCTATATGATGGTGTTGTAGGATTTATAATTTTTTTACCAGCTTCTACTAGCGAAGACACACCTACATATAAAATAATTACGGAAATTATCATAGCACTTAGGTACTCGATTCTTCCATAACCAAAGGGGTGGTCTTTATCAGGATCTTTTCCAGCAAGTTTTGTACCAACTATTGTAATAATAGAGCTAGCTGCATCTGATAAATTGTTGATTGCATCAACTAAGATTGCAATGGAGTTAGCACTCATGCCAATGATTATTTTAAGTAAAGCAAGCACACCATTTCCTATTATGCCAAAAATACTTGTTTTTATTATTTTATTTTCGCGCTCTTTTTGTAATTTGTCTAATTTTCTAAAATCTTCAAAATTTTTCAAATTTCTTACACTCTCTCCTTTATTTAACATTTAGACTTAATTTATAAAGTAAATTTTGCAGCTAAAAATCGCAGGATAGTTATCTGCGATTTTTAGCATAATTACATTTATATTTTCTAATGATTTTATAGATTAGCAAAATTTCTAAATATTTTTATGGTGAGCTAGATATACAACTCTTTTTTCTTTAAATCATTTACAAGTTTTCTAGCTACTGCCCTACCAGAAAATGGGTTTTGACCGGTGATTAGTCTACCACATTTTACTGCGTTTGGTGTATATGGGAGAGTTTTTAGGAAGTTTGCTCCACGTATTTTTGCTTCTTGCTCCGCACTAAAGGGAACTTTTTCTTTTTTACCGCCTAGGAATTCTTCTTGATCAGTAAAACCTGTTATATATCTACCATCGATTAGGTAGTTATCGTTGCTATCTTTTATATTTAGTAAACCTACTACACCATGGCATACTGAGCAAATATAGCCACCGCTATTGTAAATAGTTTCTGCAATTTTTATAAGCTCGCGATTTTTTGGAAAGTCCCATAATACGCCGTGGCCTCCTGTATAATAAATTGCAAAATAATCAGCTGGATTAATATCTGATGGTTTTAAAGAATTTTTTATAGCACGTGTTTTAAAATCAAGGGAGTTTAGAATATCAAAATCTTTTTTACTAGCATATGGTTTTTTCATAGACCTAGGGTCTAGGGGTACTTGTCCACCCTCTGGACTTACATAATCTACTTTTATTCCATTTCTTTTTACCTTATCTACAAATTCTGTTGCTTCTGCTAGCCACAATCCTGTTTTTTCACTATCATTTCCATAGTGGTCTGTATTTGTCATTACTACTAGTACTTTTACTTTTTTATCCATTATTTACCTCATTTCTTCTTAAGTAAATATTTACCCAATAAAGGAAATAAATAAAAAACCGCAAACTTATGTTTACGGTTTTTCTTTAAATATAGTTGATTTTTGTAAATAATTGTAAGGATATTTTTCTAGAAGTATTTTTAAATATTCTAGTACCTCTTCTTTTTCGATTATATCTTTTTGGTAGAAGTCTATGAGGGATAGAAACTTTTCTTTCTCTGCTGGACTTGCATCTTCTTTAAAGTAGCCCCAGATATGTTGGTAGGCATTTACCACATCTTTTTTATTTTCTGGCAAATCCAAAGCTTTATCTATCAATTTTTTTACACTAGCTACTTCTAGGTCTTCCCCTTTTAAATAGTCTCTTATAGATAAATAATATTTATGAGACTTGGATAAGACCAAGTATTTATTTTGCGCCCAGAGATTTTCTGCTTTTTTTCTTTCTTCTTTACTCATCTACCACTACCATATAAACTCTTATAATTGGCTGTTGTTGATGATATCTTTAAGTGTTTTTGCAGAGTGTTCTAATTTTTCTTTTTCTTCATCTGATAGTGGAACTTCGATGATGTGTTTTACACCTGTTTTACCAATTACTGTTGGTACACCGATGTGGATATCGCTTAATCCGTATTGACCATCTAGGTATGATGATGTTAAGTAAACTGCGTTTTCATCATTTAAGATAGCTCTAACGATAGCAGTAAGTGCTGTACCAATTCCGTAGAATGTAGCTCCTTTTCTGTTAATAATTTCATAAGCTGCATTTACAGTTTGATCGAAAGCTTTATCTAATGCTTCTTGTGTTACATTTGGATGTGTGCTTTTCCATTCTTCGATGCTTAGTCCACCTACATTTGCATTTGACCATACTGGGAATTCTGTATCACCGTGTTCTCCCATTATGTAAGCATTTACAGATCTGTAATCAACATCTAAAAGGTTTCCAATTTGTTTTTGGAATCTTGATGTATCTAGTGTTGTACCAGAACCGATTACTTTGTGAGCTGGGAAGCCAGAGAATTTCATTGTAGCGTATGTTGTAACGTCTACTGGGTTGGAAGCGATTACAAATATTCCATCAAAACCGCTGTCTACTACTTTACCAATCATATCTTTAAAGATTGCTAAGTTTTTGTCTACTAATTGTAAACGTGTTTCACCTGGTTTTTGTGGGATACCAGCTGTAATTACTACAACTTCTGCGTCTTTACAGTCTGAATAATCAGCTTTGTAAACCTTTTTTGGATAAGCGAAGCTTAGAGCATCTGTAAGGTCTAATACGTCTCCTTCTACTCTTTCTTCGTTAATGTCGATGATTCCTAATTCACGGCCTACTCCTAATAATGATGAAGAATAAGCAAATGATGATCCTACTGCACCATCACCAATTAAAATTACTTTACTATCTTTCATAGCAACTCCCTTCATAAGTGTTTAATTTATCGTTATAATTTTATAACTATGCTAACATTATAACACACAAGAAATTTTTTTAAAAGTTAAAATGATATCTTAAAAATAAGAGCTAGACTGGTAAGTATGATTGCTATAGGCACATAAATATATTTACCTAGTCTATACCATCTGTCACCATAATGGTTTTTACTACTCAGATTTATCTCATTTACTAGCATATCTTTTTTAAGAACATAAAACCAAGTAATAGCACCTATGGATGCTCCAATTGGAATTATATAAATAGAAATAATATCCATATATGGTCCAAAATCATCTATGCGTTCTAAATTAATTCCTATTAAAAATACCACTAACCCTAAGAAAATAAATACCATATTACGAGATAAATTTTTAAACCTATGGGTAAGTGATTCTGCTATTACCTCAAACATATTTTGTAAGGATGATATACCTGCAAATACAACTGCAAGGTATAAAAATATAGCAAAAATCCTGCCAAATTTTATATTATTTAAAATTTTAGGTAAAGTTACAAAAAGTAATGATGGTCCCCCTACTTGTTCCATATTATAAACACTTACTGCTGGGATAATTACAAATGATGCAAGTAGACCAGAAAGAGTATCTAATATACCTGTATGCACAGATGAACTAACTATATCTTCTTTTTTGCTGATATATGCACCTACTACAATCATTCCAGATCCAGTAATAGAAAGGGAGAAAAAAGCCTGTCCCATGGCAGTCACTATTGTATTAATGTTTAAAGTCGCTGGATTATATTTAAACATATTGTCATAACCTGCGATAGCATTTGGTAGGGTTGCTACTTTTATAGCAAGAATAACAAATAAAATAAAAAATGTAGGCATCATAATTTTATTTGATTTTTCTATGGAAGACGCACCTCCTAAGCAGGTAATGATAGTTAAGACTATGGCTATTAAATGATAGGAAATTACAGAATATTTTTCACCTGCAAAGCTATCAAACCAGATATCAGCATCTGTTGCAAATATTTGTCCAGTGAGTGAATCTACAAATCCTTTTAGCACGTAGGCAACTATTACACAATATCCGATAGCAATCAAAAATGTACCTATAAGAGGGATAAGTCCTAGTATTCTTCCAAGTTTTTTATTATTTTTACTGGTATCAAAGGCATACTCATAAGCTCCAAGAGTACCAGTTTTTGCCATACGACCTATGGCAAACTCTGATGAAAGTCCTACATAGGAAAAGAGGGCTGCAAATATTATGTAAAAAATTAAAAAAACAAGCCCTCCTGCTTGAAATTTATAAGGGAAACCCCATATATTGGCCATACCTACTGCAGAACCAACTGCAGATAGGACTATGCCTATTTTTGAAGAGAATTCTTTATTCATACTTTACTCCTTTAAAGCGAGATTAGTCATAGAAGAATTATATCATAATATAAATTTTTCGCAAATAAAGGAGGGTAAGATATACCCTCTGGTGTTATAAATTATAAAATATATCTAATTCTTGCAATTAAAATAATAAGCTATTTCAAGATATTATCTATCATCTCTTTTAATTCTGGTAGGGTTTCTTCTTCAAACCATGGATTTTTCTTAAGCCAACCAATATTCAAAGGACTAGGATGAACTATTGGAAAATATTCTGGCAAATATTCTTTGTAATTTTTTACAGTTTCAGTTAAATTTTTCTTACGATTTTTACCTAGATAATATTTTTGTGAATAAGCTCCTATAAGGATTGTAAGCTCTATATTTGGCATAAGTTCTAATATTTTTTTATGATAAGTATTTGCTATTTCTTTTCTAGGTGGTAAATCTCCTTGTTTGGCCTTACCTGGATAATAAAAATCCATTGGAAGTATGGCAATCTCTTTTGAGTAAAAAGTTTCTTTGTCAATTCCCATCCAAGTTCTAAGTTTATCTCCAGACTTATCATTAAAAGGAATCCCTGTTTCTTCTACAACCCTACCTGGAGCTTGACCTATCAAAAGTATTTTAGCATCCTTATCTACTTGAAAAATAGGATCTATACCGCGTTTTGTGTATTCTTCGTTTATTGGGTCATTTTTTATTTCTTCTATGATTTGTTCAAAGATCATTTTTCCTCCAAAAAAACCACCAATAATTGGTGGTTGTTTTATTTATATTTATCCTTAATCTCATCTAAAAATCTGCTATCAGCAAAATAATCTATGCCCATAGCTTCTTTTACTTGCTTTATTTTCGCTCTTCCTACTTCTCTAGCATCTTCTGTTCCGCGTTTTAAAATATCAATAACCTGGTCTAGGTTTTGCTCATAATACGCCCTACGTTCTCTAATAGGTTCTAGTTCTTCTTCTAAAACTTTTATTAGAAATTTTTTAACTTTTACATCACCTAGGCCACCTCTTTTATAGTGGTCTTTTAATTCATCTAAATTTTTATAATCTGACAGGTATTTTTCAAAGTGACTATCATTTGAAAATACATCTAAATAAGTAAATACTATATTGCCCTCTACTTTTCCAGGGTCATCTATATTAATATGGTCTGGGTCTGTGTACATGGACATTACTTTTTTCTTTAAAGTTTTTTTATCATCAGCAAGATAAATAGCATTGCCTAATGACTTACTCATTTTTGCTGCCCCATCTATACCCGGCATACGTTGAGCCTTTTTATTTTCTGAAAGAATTGCATGTGGTTCTGTAAATACATTTCCATAAATATTATTAAAACTTCTAGCTATTTCTCTAGCTTGCTCTAGCATTGGCTCTTGGTCTACACCAACTGGAATTATGTTTGCATCAAAAAGTAAAATATCTGCAGCTTGGCTTACAGGATAGATTAAAAATCCTGCAGGTAGGCTTGTTTCAAAACTTTTTTGTTTAATTTCAGTTTTTACTGTAGGATTTCTTTCAAGTCTTGAAAGGGTAACTAGGTTTAAAAAATAAAAGGTAAGTTCTGTTAACTCTTCAACTTGTGACTGAACAAAGATAGTTACTTTTTCTGGATCTATACCTAGACTTAAATAATCCAGTGCTACTTCTATTAGATTTTCACGAATTTTTTCTGGATTATCAAAATTATCTGTTAGGGCTTGGCTATCGGCAATCATGACATACATTTTTTCATAATTGCCCTCATTTTGCATTTTGACCCTATTTTTTAAACTACCTACATAATGGCCTAGGTGGAGTCTGCCAGTTGGCCTATCTCCTGTCAAAATTATATTTTTTTCTTCCAAAATATTCTCCTTTTAAAAAAGAGAGGATAAAATCCTCCCTGTTTAGTTTTCTTTATTACTTTCTGCAAGGTATGCATCTATAAAGGCCTGTATATCTCCATCCATTACTGCTTCTATGTTTCCTACTTCATAGTTTGTCCTATGGTCTTTTACAAGAGTGTAAGGTTGGAAAACATAGGATCTAATTTGACTACCCCATGCAATTTGGGTGTATTTACCTTGGATATCAGAAATCTTTTCTCTTTGTTCTTCTTCTTTTATTTGAATAAGCTTTGATAAAAGAAGTTTCATAGCTGTATCTCTATTTAATAATTGGCTACGTTCTGCTTGAGAACTTGCAACTACTCCTGTTGGAATGTGGGTGATTCGTACTGCAGAATCAGTTTTATTTACGTGTTGGCCACCTGCCCCACTAGCTCTGTAGGTATCAATCCTTAAATCATTTGGATCTATTTCTACATCTGTATTATCAGGTAGTTCTGGGAAAATATCTACAGAAACAAAAGAAGTATGGCGGCGCGCTCCACTATCAAAAGGAGATATACGAACAAGTCTATGAACTCCTTTTTCTCCTTTTAGATATCCATAAGCGTAAGGGCCACTTACTTTTAGAGTGGCAGACTTTATACCGCCTGCTTCTTCATTATTTAAGTCTGTAAGTTCATATTTGAAACCATTATGGTCAAAATATCTTGTATACATACGAAGAAGCATCTCTGCCCAGTCGGTTGCTTCAAGCCCACCTGCTCCGGCATTTATCGACATAAAGGCATTATTTTTATCATATTCACCATCTAATTGAGTTTTAAGTTTCATTGAAGAAGCTTCTTTTTTTAGATTTTCCAAATCAGATTCAATTTGATTAAGGGTAGAAGCTTCTGCATTTTCGCTCATTTCTACTAAATCAATGAGGTCAGTATTATCCTCTAAGGCAGTGATAATTTCTTGATATTTTTCAAGGTCTTCTCTTTTTGCTGCCAAATCTGCCATTATATTTTGTGCCTTGTCACTATCATCCCAAAAATCAGGAGCAAAGGTCTTTTTTTCAAGGTCTTTTACTTCATTTGAGAGATTTTCTGGGTCAAAGAGAGTCTCCGATAAGCTTCATAGTTTCTGTTAATTCTTCAATTGTTTCTCTTAATTGATATATTTCTGCCATATTATTTCTTTACGTTAGACTTTTTGCTTTCGCGTTCTAGTCTTCTGCGCTCAGCTCTATTTAAACCTTGCATCTCTTCGTCGCTAAGGCCATCAGCTGATTGAGCTCCCCCTTGATTGTCACCGTCAAGTTCTGGTCCCAATTCTGTTTGAGGAGTCATTACTTGTTTTCTTTCGATATTTTGTTTAATTTCTACATTCATCATGTATCTAACAGTTTCTTCTTGGATAGATCTTGTCATTTCTTCATACATGTTAAAACCGTCGTTTGTATATGCACGAACTGGGTCTTCGTTACCCATTGCACGAACACCGATTTCTTTTCTCATTTGATCCATGGCATCGATGTGGTCCATCCATTTTTGGTCAATTACTCTTAGCATAATTACACGTTCTACTTCTCTCATATTTTCTGAGCCAAATTGTGCTTCTTTATCTTCGTATTTTGCAAGTGCAGCTTCAGAAATATAATCAATTAGTTCTTGTTGGGTGTAATCATTTATATTTTCAAAGTGTAATTGAGTTACTGGCATGCCTAAGCTATTTAAGTGGTTTAGTAGGGCTACCATTTCCCAGTTTTCTGGTTTTACTTCTGGATTTGTAAATGTATATACGCTTTCAGCTATTACATCTTTAATCATTCCTACGATAGTTTCTTTCATGTCACGACCATAAAGAACATCTGCTCTTTCGTTATAGATAATGGTTCTTTGTTTGTTCATAACATCATCGTATTGTAGGACTCTTTTACGAGTTGCAAAGTTGTTTGCTTCTACTCTAGTTTGAGCTTTTTCTACTGACCTACTTACCATTTTTGAAACGATAGGTTCATTTTCATCAAAGTTTGAGTTTGCAATAAATTTTGCTACTTGTTCCCCACCATTTAATCTGATTAAGTCATCTTCAAGAGAGATAAAGAATCTAGAGTGTCCTGGGTCTCCTTGACGGCCTGAACGACCTCTTAACTGATTGTCTATACGGCGAGATTCGTGGCGTTCTGAACCGATGATATATAAACCACCTGCTTCTTTTACTTTTTCAGCTTCTTCTTTTACAGTTGGTCTGATTAAATCTTTATAATGTCTAAATTTCTTACGAGCATCTAGGATTTCTTGATCATCTGTTTCTGCATATGAGTCTACTTCTTCAAGTAATTCATCACTCATACCTTCTCTTTTTAATCTTTGTTTAGCCATATCATCAACATTACCACCAAGCATGATGTCTGTACCACGACCTGCCATGTTTGTTGCAATTGTAACTGCACCTAAACGTCCAGCTTCTGCAACTATTGCAGCTTCTCTTTCGTGGTTTTTGGCATTTAGTACGGTGTGTTTGATGCCAGCTTTTTTAAGAGCATTTGATAATCTTTCACTTGATTCGATTGAGATTGTACCAATAAGGATTGGTTGGCCTGTTGGGTGGATTCTATTTATTTCATCGATAATAGCGTTAAATTTACCATTTTCGTTGATATATACATAATCAACATCATCTACCCTTTGAATTGGTTTATTTGTTGGTATTTCTACAACGTCTAGGTTGTAAATTTCATCAAATTCTTCTTCTTCTGTTTTTGCTGTACCAGTCATACCAGAAAGCTTATCATACATTCTAAAGTAGTTTTGGAAAGTAATTGTAGCTAGAGTTTTACTTTCTGCTTTTACTTCTACTTCCTCTTTAGCTTCTATAGCTTGGTGAAGACCATCTGAGAATCTTCTACCTTGCATGATACGACCTGTAAACTCATCTACGATTTCTACTTCGCCATTATTTACAACATAGTCTATATCACGGTGCATAGTTGTATTTGCTTTTAGGGCATTGTTAATGTAGTGAGATAATTCTAGGTTTTCTGGATCTGATAAGTTTTCTATGTCAAAGTATCTTTCAGCTTTTTCTGTACCTTTTTCTGTAAGGTTTGATGTTTTTCTTTTTTCATCTACTAAGAAATCTACATCTTCTACTTTAAACTCACGGTCAAATGGATCGATGTCTGCATCTTCATTTGGATCTAGGATTCTACCTTCTAGAGTTTGGATAAAGGCATTTGCACTTGTATAAGTATCTGTAGATTCATCACCTTGACCAGAAATAATAAGTGGTGTACGAGCCTCATCGATTAAAATAGAGTCGACCTCATCGACAATGGCATAGTTTAGTCCACGTTGAACCATATCATCTTTGTAGATAACCATATTATCTCTTAGGTAATCAAATCCAAATTGGTTGTTGGTACCATAAGTAATATCTGCAGCATAGTTTTCTTGTCTTTCACTATTTGTAAGACCATAAACTATACAACCTACTGTCATACCAAGAAAAGTAAATATTTTACCCATCCACTCTTGGTCACGCTTTGCTAGGTAGTCGTTTACTGTAACTACGTGTACACCCTTGCCTGATAGAGCATTTAAGTATGCGGGACAAGTTTCTACTAGTGTTTTACCTTCACCAGTTCTCATTTCGGCAATTTGACCATTATGTAAAACAATACCACCAAGTAATTGGACTGGATAATGCTTCATACCTAAAACTCTATCACTTGCTTCACGTACTGTAGCAAAAGCTTCAGGTAATAGGTCATCTAATGTTTCGCCGTTTTTTAATCTTTCTCTAAATTCTACTGTTTTGTGTTGTAACTGTTCATCAGTTAATTGTTGCATAGACTCATCTAGGCTAAGGATTTTATCAACTAATTTTTGGTTGTTTTGTATTTCCTTTTCACTAAATGACTTGAATAAATTAAATAATGCCAAATCGTTCACTCTCCAATTCTCTTAATTATTAATGCATATCTTTAAAATAATTAAGTTTTACCATTCTTATATTAAAGGATAATAGTTAATTTGTAAACTGAAATATAAGCGGATTTTATTTTTAAATCTTATTTACTTAACATATAAAAAACGCAGTAGACTTAGTCACTTAAGACCCTGCGCTTTACTTAAGTATTTTTATAACATTCTTTAATTAATAGTACCTTTTTAATGGCAATTTTTCAAACAAAAAAGCTGGTGTAGGTTAAACAAATCATTTTAATATAATAAGTTTAACATACACCAGATATTTTACCTAGAAGGCACTATCAAACCATAGTCCCCCTTGCGTCTTTTATAAACTACTCTTACTTCTAAATCCTCTTGGTCATAATATACAAAAAAGTCATGGCCTAAAAGCTCCATTTGCATGATAGCTTCTTCTGTACTCATTGGTTTTAGGGAAATTTTCTTAGTCCTTGCAATATTTATTTCAGAATCATAAGAATCATCTATACTGTACTCGTCATCAAAAGACTCGTTAAAATTTTCAAATTTTATTGAATCTTCATGCCTATCCTTTATTAACCTTGTTTTATGTTTTCTAATTTGCCTTACCAAAGCATCTATAGTTTTATCAATAGCGTTTTGATAAGTTTCATCACTTGCCTCTGCCCTAAGGATAGGTCCTTTGTCAAGAAACATAGTAACCTCAGTCTTATAGCCATTACCCTCTTTGGAAATTAGAAGATTTACCTCTTTTTCATTAAAAAAATATTTGTCAAGTCTGTCATATTTTCTTTCTGCTTCATAGCGGATATCATCTGTGATATTGATATTTTTTCCCTTTAGATTAATCTTCATAATATCATCTCCCCTTTTCTTTTTATATAAATACCCTAATTTAGTTTGTGCAAACGTATTCAATTTCAAATCTTTCTAAAATATTGTATAATTAAACTAATATACATGGAGGAAATAATGAGTAAAACTAAATTAAAAGACATATTGGACTATGAGTTTTTATCAGATCTTGAAATTTCAAAAGATGGATCAAAGTTAGCTTATAAAAAAACCATAGCAAACTATGAAGATAACAAATACGACACTGACTTATGGGTTTACGATATAAATAAAGAGAATACATACCCAATTACAGATAATAACAGCATTTCTACTTATACATTTGATAAAGATTCAAATATTATCTACAAGGCAAAATCAAATGATAAAAAAGATAGCTTGTATATATATGATGGCTATGGCATAGGTAAAAAAGCCTTTGACTTTGACCTAGATGTAAAAAATATCAAATGGTTAGAAGATGAGCTTTACTTAATCCACGCATCTGATAAAAAGGATGAAAAAACTAAGAAAAAAGAAGAAGAAAATAAATACTTTGAAAAACTAGATACACTTCCATTTTGGTTTAATGGCCAAGGTTATTTAAAAAAAGAAAAAAGTGCCTATTATTTTTATAATGCAGCTGAAAATAACTTAGAAAAGATAGTAGATTCTAAGTTTCCAAGTGAAATTTATCAATTAACTCTTAACGATGACAATAATAAAGCTTTACTAATAAAAGCTAATTATGATGATAATAATGTAGCTGAAACTCGTGAAAATTTAGTACTTTTTGATATAAAAACTAAAACTGAAAAAGTAATAATTGAAAATAAATTTTCTTTCTACACAGCTGAATTTTTAGCAGATAAAATTATCTTTGTGGGAACTGATATGAAAAAAGGCGGTATCAATGAAGATTCTTTTATCTATACTTGTGATTTTGATGGTAATTATGAAAAGATTACAAATGATGACTTTGATATGTCCTTTGGTAACTCCCTAGGTACCGATGCTAGATTTGGCGGAGTAAAAAGTTTCTATAAAGCAAATGATAGACTATATTTTGTGGTCACTGAAAAAGAAACTACAAAACTTTATTCTATTGATATAAATGGTGATTTAAGGCTTGAAATAGATGATGAGGTAGAAGATTTTGCTATAAACAATAATGAAATCTACTATCTATCTATGGATAGGGATACTTTATCTCAACTAAAGAAAAAAGATGAGGATAAGATTTTAGTTGAAAATAAAATAGAATCAAAAGTTGGAGAAATTGAAACTTTTGAATTTGAATCAAATGAGGATACTTTAACAGGTTTTGTAGTTTTACCTCCAAAATTCAATAAAAATAAGAAATACCCTACACTTTTAAGCATCCACGGTGGACCAAAAACAGAATTTGGAGATATATTCCACCACGAACACCAAATGTTTGCTAGCAATGATTATATAGTAATTTATACAAATCCCCATGGGGCAAGCGGAAATGGTGTTAAGTTTTCAGATATCCGTGGTAAATATGGAGATATAGACTACAAAGACCTGATGACTTTTGTAGATGAAGCAATTAAAAAGTATCCGCAAATTGATACTGAAAATCTAGGAGTATACGGTGGATCCTATGGTGGTTTTATGACAAACTGGATTATAGGCCATAATGATAGGTTTAAGGCAGCATGTTCACAAAGATCTATTTCAAACTGGACAAGTTTTTATGGTGTAAGTGATATCGGATATTATTTTGGTTCTGATCAAACTAACTCAAATCCATGGGATAGTTTAGACAAAATGTGGGACCAATCTCCAATAAAATATGCAGATAAGGCAACAACTCCTACCTTATTTATCCATTCAGATGAAGACTACCGTTGCCCACTAGAACAAGGTTTACAAATATATACGAAACTAAAATTAAATGGTGTTGATACAAAAATGTATGTTTTCCACGGAGAAAACCACGAACTATCAAGATCTGGTAAACCTCACGGTAGAATAAAAAGACTAAAAGAAATAAAAAAATGGTTTGATGGGCATCTAAAATAATGAAAACATCGACAAAATTAAAGCTTAAAAAGACCCTAGTTGACCTGGCTAAAAGATTTAAAAATCATGATATTATCAATAATTCGGCAGCCCTATCTTTCTACTTTTTACAAGCATCCATCCCTTTATTGATGGTGCTTGTATCAGTAGTTTCAAGAATATTAAAAAATAATACAGAAGCAATTTATTCTCTAATAGAATTTTTACCAACTGCTGCTCAAGATATGGCAAAATGGGTTATAGATACTATGTTTGTCAATACAAGTTCAGCATCAGTTACTATAATTACGATTTTATTTGCACTTTGGTCAGCTACTAAGGGGATTAATAACCTAATGCTTTCTATAAACAAAGCATACGGTGTAGAAGATAATAGTAAATTTGTTAAACAAAGAATTTCATCATTACTTTATACAATTATATTTGTTGTTTTTATAGTATTTATCCTAGTGTCACAAATATATGGACCAAGCATCTTAACATTTATAAACAATCAGATTCTTACAAGGTTATCTGATGGAGCTTTTGGTGGAGTTTTTGATAAAGTCATAAAAACTTTATCATCACCTTTATTTAGAATAACTCTTACCCTAGTTCCCATATTTATAATATCAGTAGTCCTCGCTATATTTTATAAATTTGCACCCAATAATAAAGAAGACAGGGTACCATTTAAAGAATCACTTTTAGGCGGGATTTTTGCAACCCTTACTATATATATAGCAACATTTATTTACTCATTCTTTTTAACTAATTTTTCTAAGCAGTCTGTAGTATACGGAGCCTTGGCTGGTATCCTTGCCCTATTTATTTGGCTAAACTTAGTAGCTACTATCCTAATCCTAGGTGCGGAGCTAATCGATACTGTAAGAAAAAATTATAAAATAGAATCACATGATGAAATACAAAAATTTGAAAAAGAAAATAAAACTTTAAAAGAAACTGTAGAATCCACACTAATAGATCCTAATGAACTAGTTAATAAAAAGGAAACAGAAAAAATGGACAAAAAATCATTAAGAAAAAGATTTAGAGATATAAGGTATCGTATGGACTATGACCATAAAAATATGGTAGATTACAGTATATATACTAAATTTTTAAATTCACAATTATTTGCTGATGCTAAGACAATATTTATATATGTATCTGTAGCAGATGAAGTGGATACCTATGAAATAATTAAAAAAGCTTTAGACTTTGGTAAAGAAGTTTATGTACCTCATATCACCGATCCAGAAAATTTTCAAATGAAAGCTGTAAGAGTTTATTCCCTAGATGACTTAGGAATAGGTGAATTTAATATTCCTACATCAGGCACTTTAGAATATATTGAAAATCCAGATCTTACTGTAGTGCCAGGGCTAGGTTTTGATAGAAAAAAACATCGTGTAGGCTACGGTGGTGGCTACTATGACAGGTACTTAAGTAAAAATCAAACAACATCAATAGGATTTTTCGCCAGTGACTTTGAAGTAGAAGCCATAGATACTAACGAATATGATCAAAAACTTGATTATATCCTAACAGAAAAAGAAATATTTTAAACAAGGGGTCCATATGGACCCTTTTTTGGAGGCAAAATGAGAAAAATTTTTGCAATAATGCTCACACTTTTAAGCTTAAGTTCTTGTGCAAAAAAGAACGAAGCTGAATTACCAGAAAATGATGGGAATAAACTAGTTTATAGCAATCTGGTAACTAAAAAATCTAAAAATGATTTAAAAAGTATTATGAAAAACACTGATCTATATAAGAAAAATACTGATAGATTTTTTAAACAAGTAGATTTTTTTAATAAGCAAGTATATAAAAATTTGCTAGTTAATAAAGATTATGAAAAAGCAGATAAGATTAAAGACTATGATTTTTATGCTATCCAGGACGAGCTTTTTAAAAAACACCCAGACTTCACAGGTACAAATTGCAGGATAACTACCTTTGGATTGGTAGTTGATAAAATAAAAGTAGCAAATACAAATAATCCAAATCTTTCGGTAGTGGAGATAGATAATACAAGCTTTAATAGTAATCTAGTCCCAACTTTAAACAAAGAGGAAATTGAAAAATTTAATAAATTTTATTCAGCAATTCCAACAGAAAATAAGAATGATGAGAATTTTCAAATTAAGAAAATAAGAGAATTTTGGAAAAAAAATGGTATTACTTTTCCAAATAATAATGATTATAAGGTAATCTCAGTATTTGTATTCTCAAACATAGATGAAAAAACAAATGAGCTTTTTATAGGTCACACCGGTTTATTATTTAATATGAAAGACGGTAGATACATGCTAGTAGAAAAATTAGCCTTTACATCTCCCTATCAAACAGTAATATTTAAAAATAAGAATGATTTATATGATTACCTAATGGATCTATATGATTTTTCAAACGATGAGTATCCTATAAAACCTATAATATTTGAAGATGATAAAGTTTTAGAAAAAAAATAAAGGCCACCTTTTTATAAGGTGGTCTTTTTTAGCTTAATTTTTCTTTAAGTTTTAAAATATTATCTTCTATTACATTAATTGTTTTTCTAAAATCATCATCACTCTTCCCACTAGGATCCTCTAGTCCCCAGTCCTCGCGATAGTCACTTTCAATTATAGGACAAGTTACATTGCAACCCATAGTAATGAGAATATCTATTTTTGGTAAATCATCTATGGACTTAGGATATTGAGTTTTTTCCATATCGATGTTATATATATCTTTAATAAGCCTTACTGCATCTTGATTAATTTGATCAACTATTTCTGTGCCAGCAGAGTAACTTTCAAAAACATCACTTGCAAAAAGTTTGCCAAGAGCCTCAGCCATTTGCGACCTACATGAATTATGCACACATATAAAAGCTACTTTTGGTTTTTGTTTTTCCATTATAACCTCTATTTTATAATATTAACTTAAGGAGAATGCTTATATTTCTCTAATCGCAAAAGTTTCTTTGCTAAGCTTATCTAAGTATTTTTTCATTTTTAATTTTCTTTTGAAATTTAAATCTTGTTTATAAACAAGTGGGTTTGCCGAGTTTGCTTTTCTTGCTTCATTTTCAAAGTCTACTCTAAATTCAGGATCTAGATTATCGATTGTTTGACTTAAATCTAGGTTATAATATCTAAACTTTTTATCCCCTATAATCTCTTCTTGCTTATCAAAAACTAAATCATCTATGGCAAGTTTTGATGTATTTACTCCATTTAAAGTCGCAAAATAATGGCTGCGACCTTGACGTAGATTTACTTCAAAAGCATAGAACTTACCAGTTTTGGCATCTTTTTTAAAGTCAATATTAAACAATCCATAAATTCCTAAAGTTTCTACTATATCCCTTGCATAATCAAAGAGGATTTTTTCATCAGAATCAATTTTTGCAACAAAATTTCCTATCCATTCTACACGCTTGTCTAAAAGAATATTTTTTGACATAGCCAAAGATGTGCTCGATTTTGACCTATATCCTTCTACAGAATATTCTGATCCATCTCCTCCAGATAAAAATTCTTGGACTAAAACATTGTAGTCATAGCCATTTTCAAAAATAGTTTGTAATATTTCTAAAGTTTGCTCTCTGGATTTTGAGTGGTAGCCCTTTTGCCATCCATCAAAATCTAAAGTTTTATAAAAAACATCATTGTCTGGTTTTATAAAAACATCTGCTGGATAGTCTAAGTCTTTGTAATTTTTGCTATTTGCCACATAAGTTTTTGGTGCAAGATTTAAGTCTTTTATTTTTTCATAAAAATCATTTTTAGTGCCTAGTCCTTTTATAACTTCTTGGTCTGCATAAGGTATAAGAGGGTTAAAGTTTAATTTGTCTACGTTACTTAAAACAAAGGTCCTCATAACATCGTCTGGGGCAAAAATTATAAATTTTTCATGAGTATCTTTATAATCTTCATAGATTTTATCTAGTACCTCTTTAAAAACTGCTGGGTCTTTGGAAAAGTTTTCTTTTTTGTAAAAATCAATTATTTGCGAATTTATACAAGGTAATAAAATCATAGATGTAGCCACAACAGATTTTATGCCGTATGCCTCATGGATTTCCCTTGCTATTGAATATGTATTTAGGTCTGAGCCTAGAATTATTGGTAAAAATTTGTTCATTTTTCTCTCTCCTATTTGCTTAAAACGCTTGCTAATAGTGATAACTATTATATAATCGTATAATGTAAAAAGCAAATCCTATAAATAAGGAGAACTTTATGAAAAAATTAGGAATCTTAGGTGGTATGGGTCCCCTATGTACGGCTATGTTTTATCAAAAATTGGTAAAAAATACTAAGGCAAGTAAGGACCAAGATCATATACCCACAGTAATAATTTCAGATCCTCAAATCCCAGATAGGACCGAAGCAATCCTTACTGGAAAAAATGAGGAAATTTTACTTAAAAATATAAAAAAAGACTTAGAAAATTTAGAACAACAGGGTGTTTCAAATATTGCTATCCCCTGCAATACTATGCACTATTATTATGATACTTTTAAAGATTATACCAGTGTAAATATCATAAACATGGTAGAGAAAACTTTATTATATTGTAAGGAAAAAAATGCAAAAAATATTGCAGTTTTGGGCACTCTTGCTACTATGAATTGTGGCATATATGAAAAATATGCCACACATATAGGTATAAAGATCATACCTATGGAAGAAAAAGTTAAAAACTTCACTATGGATACCATATACCAAATAAAAGAGACCAATGAAACTTCTAATCAGGAATTTTTGGATATGGTAGAAAATTTAAAGAACACAAAGGTGGATGCTATCATCCTAGCTTGCACAGAACTATCGTTAATCGATGATATTTCTACTTATGATTTTGTTATTGATGCTATGGATGTCTTATCCTACGAAGCTATAAAAAAATCAGGTTTTGAAATTAAAGAATAATTATAAACTTCAAAATTTCTTAATAAAACCTTAACCCCATCTTTGTTATAATATGTATGTTAACGAGGTGGAATAATAAATGAGAAAAAGAAGAAAATTAAATAAAAAATATGATTACCTAACTATATTAAGAGCCATAGCCTTTTTTGGCGTATCACTCTTTCATACATATTCCCACTTTGTTCCAGGCGGATATCTTGCGGTAATCATATTTTTAGTCCTATCAGGGTTTTTGACATTAAGAACTGCTGATAGAAAAAATACTGATACCTTATCAAAGCTAAAGGCAAAATTTATCGGAATACTAAGTCCAGTTTACCTAATAATGGCCATTTCTTTAATAATTTCTTTTAAATTTGCAAGAAATATCTTTGATGATAGTATCAAGTCAGTATTGCCAGTTGCACTAAATTTTGAAAACTTAAGGCGTATAGCTGCTGGTGATGATTATTTTAACCAACTGGGAAACTTTAATATGTTTTTGCATATGTGGTATGTATCGCTTTATATGCAATTTATAGCCATATTTTTACTAATAGATCAGTACTTATTAAGTCCCAAAAAAAATAACAAAAGAATAGTAGTCTATGGGCTAATGACTATCATTAGCTTTATTTTAATTATAATCTTAGGAAAAAGTGCTGAAGATATAACTAGAATCTATTATGGAATAACTACTAGGTTTTCAGCTTTTGGTGTAGGTATCTTAGCATATATAATAAATGAAAAAAT
Organism: Anaerococcus cruorum; assembly: GCF_046365495.1. Classification (NCBI taxonomy): domain Bacteria; kingdom Bacillati; phylum Bacillota; class Tissierellia; order Tissierellales; family Peptoniphilaceae; genus Anaerococcus; species Anaerococcus cruorum. The sequence goes on from NZ_JBGMEH010000006.1 coordinate 368,086, forward strand.
TGATAAAGATACTATTGACCTAAAAGTTGATTTACGAATAATACTATCGATACTAGGCCTTCTAGTAATTGTTCCATTTTTTGTAGTCAATGGAAAAAATATATCATCCTACCACGGTTTTTTTATTTTTTACACTTTAGCGGTTGGTATATTAATAGCATTTTTATATAACTACGAGGATAAAAATCGCTATCTTCCTAAGAAACATGGAATAGCATATAAAATACTTTTATATATTGGAGATAGGTCTTTTCACTTTTACCTATGGCAGTATATAGTGCAAATTTTTGCTCTATACTTCTTTCCTAGCCTAATGGATAATATAATCTTAAACTTATTTATACAATTTGTTTTTATTATAATTTTAGGAGAGATTAGCTATCAAATTTTAAAAATAAGAAAATTACGTAGATATATATTATTAACATCAATGATAATATTTGTAATATTTACGATTACTTCAAAAATAATTGGTAATAATAAAGATGATAAGATAAATGATTTAAGAAAAGATATAGCGCAAAGTCAAGAAGAAATTGACAAAGCTAATAAAGAAATAATAGAAAAGAATAAAATTAACAAAGATAAAAACGTTGAAAGGGATAAGGATAATAATAAATTAGAAGAAAATAGCCAAGCTAATAATAAAGTTCCTGAAACAAAAAAATTAGATGAAAAATTTGTAGAAAAGCCTTACGATGATTTCAATTTCACCGAAAATGAACTAGCTTATTTGAGTAATTTAGGAGTAACTGCTGTGGGTGATTCGGTTATCATAAATGCCGACTCCTACATTAGAAAATATATTCCAAATTTTTATTTAGATGGTGAAGTTGGTAGAGATATGGTTTCAGGACCAGATATCCTATCTTCCATTAAAAATAACTACGGCTTAGCTGATATAGTTTTAATTTCCCTAGGATCAAATGGATCAGCTAATGAATCTGACCTTGAAAAAATAATGCAAATAGCAGATGGACGTGATGTATATTTTATAAATACATCTCATACCCAATCATATATGGATGTTGTAAATAAATCTCTAGCAAGTTTTACAGAAAAAAATGATAAAGCTCATTTAGTAGATTGGAGAGAATTTGTAAAAGACAGACCAGACTTATTGGCACCAGATAGGACCCACCCAAATGTAGAGGGATCAGATGATTTTGCAAAACTAATTATGAGAAAAATTCTTAATGTAAATAAGGTTGCTGAATAAATAAAAAATCCAAGCTTAATTGCTTGGATTTTTTATTTACTTATTTTTCAACAGGCTCTAATTTTTCTTTACCACCCATATACATTCTAAGTGGTTCAGGGATTTTTACTGTGCCATCAGCTTGTAATAGATTTTCTAAAAATGCGATTAACATTCTTGGTGGGGCTACTACTGTATTATTTAATGTGTGAGCAAAGTATGTGCCATCTTCTCCACGTAATTTGATACCTAAACGTCTTGCTTGAGCATCGCCTAAATTTGAGCAGCTTCCTACTTCAAAGTATTTTTGTTGGCGTGGGCTCCACGCTTCAACATCTACAGATTTAACTTTTAAATCTGCTAGGTCACCTGAACAGCATTCTAGAGTTCTTACTGGAATTTCTAAGCTTCTAAAGAAATCTACTGTGTTATTCCATAACTCATCATAGAATTTTTTAGAATCTTCTGGTTTACATATTACAACCATTTCTTGTTTTTCAAATTGATGGATACGGTATACCCCACGTTCTTCTATACCGTGAGCTCCTACTTCTTTTCTAAAGCATGGAGAGTAGCTAGTCATTTTTAGTGGCATCTTAGATTCATCATTGATAGTGTTTATAAATTTACCTATCATTGAGTGCTCAGATGTACCGATTAAATATAGGTCTTCTCCCTCGATTTTATACATCATATTTTCCATTTCTTCAAAGCTCATAACTCCTGTTACTACTTCTGATCTAATCATAAATGGAGGAATATAATATGTGTATCCACGATCAATCATAAAGTCTCTAGCATAAGAAAGAATTGATGATTGTAATCTTGCTATGTCTCCTTTTAGATAGTAAAAACCTGATCCTGATGTTTCTCTTGCAGCATCTAGCTCAATACCATCAAAACTTTCCATAATATCAACATGGTATGGTACTTCAAAATCTGGCACTACTGGCTCGCCATATCTATCATTTTCCACATTTTCGCTATCATCTTTACCTAGAGGTACAGATTCGTCGATAATTTGTGGAATTTTTTGCATTCTAGTTTTGATTTCTTGTTCAAAATTTCTAGTTTCTTCTTCGATATGAGTCAATCTATCGTTGATTTCTCCTACATGGGCCTTTGCTTTTTCTGCTTCATCTTTCTTGCCTTGGCCCATTAGAGCACCAATTTCTTTTGAAACTTTGTTTCTTTCTGCTCTCAGATTATCTCCCTCAGTTTTTACTGCTCTTCCCTTTTCATCAAGTTCTAAAACTTCATCAACTAAGTGTAATTTTTCTTCTTGGAATTTCTTTTTGATATTCTCTTTTACTAGCTCAGGGTTTTCTCTTACTAATCTAATATCTAACATTTTTTCTCCTTTTTTTTGGCATAAAAATAGACCATCATCCTACATGGGACGAAGGTCTCGTGGTGCCACCCAATTTTTATGTATAACACATACTCAAATTTAAAAAGCTAAAGGTAGATTCACTACTTGCCACCAAAGATTTTCACCAACCATCTTCTCTCTAAAGGCTTTAAAATAGCTACTAGGTCTTATCATTGCTCATATTAAGTTATTTATAGTATACAATGAATATTTACTTTAATCAATCCCTTTTTTATTTTTTGTAAAAATAAGGCCAAGGATAAGGCAAAGTATAAACATAAATACAAAGGCAAATCCTGACTCTGCAAGTGGTAGCTTACTTATAGCATTGACATATAAGTTATTATCAAAGCCTAGGGCAGTTATGCTGTCAGCAAAACTAGTAAGACCTACACCTATAATTGTTATTTTATAGACTAAAGAATCTATATTACCTCTATCAATTAAATTTAAAATATAAAGACTAATAACTATTGGATATACAAATAGTAAAATAGGTATGGATATTTCCATTATTTTCTCTACACCTAGTATAGATAAAATAAAGCTAATTACAACTCCAAGCCTTACATAAAATTTATAAGAAAATCTAGGTAGACTTTCAGAAAATATTGTAGCAAAGGCCAATAACAAACCAACAGCTGTTGATAAACATGCAAAACCCACTATAAGGCTAAGGATTATTTGAACATCACGTCCTAGTATATTTTCTGCAATGCTTATAAATAAGTCTGTCCTTGTCATATCATAGCTAGCAAAAGCAATTGATTTAGCTCCTATATAGGTAAGTCCTGTATAAACTATAACCAGTCCCAGTACTGCAATCAGACAAGAATAAATTGTTGCTTTTATCAAGTCCTCATTTTCTTTAAATCCCTTATTTTCTAGATCTTTAAGAACCATGCTCGTTAAGAATATTGGGCCTAAAGAATCCATAGTTTGGTATCCCTCTATAAATCCTAGGGAAAATTTATTACCAGGTAATGACTCAAGATTGACATTAGGATATCTAATAGCTTTGATTATTAAAACCGCTAGAATTAAAAGTAGTGCAGGAGTGAGATATTTTCCTACCCTATCTATAACCTTAGATCCATTGATGGTTAGTATATAAACTATAGTAAAGAATAAAAAGGAAAATATTACCTTATTAAAATTAGGATAGAAAGGTATCATTCCGACTTCAAAAGTGGTCGCTCCAGTACGGGGTATGGATAAAAGCGGACCCACTAAAGTTATGGATATAAGGCTAATAATAGTACCAAAGTTTTTATTTACCTTACTTGCAAAGGCAGTCAAATTTGCTGACTTTAAACTAATTGCTAACGTCCCTAAAAGAATTAAGAAACTATCTGATAAATTAAAGCCGAGTGAAGCTAAAAACCAGCCGTCTCCAGCATTGAGCCCCAGAAAAGGGGGGAAAATCAAGCTACCCGCACCAAAAAATATGGCAAAAAGGGCTAAACCTGATATTAATATTTGTTTAGTATCTGATTTTTTTTTATTCATTAATATTACCTGCTTTTTTTGATATACTATATACTATACAAGTAAATTTTAAAAAGCACATATTATATATCATTATTTTTTTGATTTAGATTTTTTTCTATTTGGTCAAGGTGCTTATGAATGTCTCTTATAATTATTTCAGTTTTAAGATTTACTATATAATCATCCTCTGCCCTTTGCCTGTCTTTTTCTTCTTGACGGTTTTGGCTCATCATTATTAGAGGTGCTTGAATTGCTGCCACACAAGATAAAACTAGGTTTAAGAGGATAAATGGATATGGATCAAAAGCCTTATCTCCCATTTTACTATTTATTATCATCCATATGGCTAGAACAGTAATAAAAATAATAATAAAGGTCCAAGATCCAGCAAATTTTGCAATTTTATCTGCGGCTTTTGCCCCAAAAGAATAATCTTCCTTTGAATTTCTTTTTTGCTTAGATAAGCTATCCTTTATTAGCATTATAATTTCTTCATCATCTAGACCCAAGTCATTATCTAAAATAGACTTTAAAACTTCTTCTTCATTTTCAGTATAGTTTTGCATAATTAGCTCCTTAAATTTATATTTATCTTTATTCTATCCATTTTCTACAAAAATAAAAGATGGCTAATCTGCCATCTAAGATAAAATTTCGTTAATTGCTTTTTGAGGTATGCCTATATCTTCTACGACACATTTATTTTTATAAATAGACCTTTCAAAAACTCCTTGTTTCATTAACTGCATAGAAACTATCAGGTCACAATCTACAATCTCTCCCCAGCTATCACCACTTGTAGAATCAAGTCCTGAAGGGACATCTATAGATATAATATATTTTAAAGAACGATTTATGAGAGATATGACATAGGCATAGGTTCCAGAAATAGTTCGGTCAAGGCCTGTACCAAATATTCCTTCTATAATTGTAGTAACATTTGATAAATTTTCTTCCATAAACTCTAAATCAGCTATGGTATCTACCATGTAGATATTTTCCGTAAGATTTTTGATAGCTTCATAGTTTAAAATAAATTCATCACTAGCTTTTTCTAAGTTCCCAATTATATAAATATCTACATAAAAGTCTCTTGCCAAAAGATTTCTAGCAACTGCTAGGCCATCTGCCCCATTATTGCCAATGCCAACCACAATAGCAAAAGACTTTCTTACATCTAGATTTATATTTTTTATAACTGCAAGGGCAGCTCGCTCTACCAAACATAGGGCCGGTATTTTTAGCTCTTCTATGGCGTACTTATCGATTGCAATCATCTGGTCCTTATCTACAACTAGCATAATCACCTCAAAAATTTCTTGTTTTTAGCCTCAAATCTTCCCCAAATATTTCATATACTTCACTATTGCCAATTATTCTTGAAAATATCCTATCTCCGTAGGTTTCTGATAACATGGACTCATCAAAGTTTGTTGAAAAAATTATTGGTTTGCCAGCAATCATTCTATTATTTACAACTTCAAATAAGTTTGCAGAGTCATTTTTGCTGGATGGTTCGCTTCCTAAATCATCTATAATAAGTAAATCACAATCTAGGATAAAGTCAAATTGTTCTTGGTGTTTGGCACGAGCTTCTTCAAAGGCCCAGTTATAGTCGTTTAAAAATTTAAAGAGTTTTGATGATGTCATATAAAGAACTGAGTAATTGCGGTCTAGGATTTCTTTGGCAACTGCATTTAGAAGATAAGTCTTGCCACGGCCGACATCACCGAATATATATAAATTTTCAGTTTGCTTATCAAAATTATTTATAAAACTATATAAAGATTTTTTTATATGCTTTATATTTTGATAAGGAGTAATGGGATAATCCTGGTAGGGATTGTCAGAAAATAATGAATCATCAAAGTTTCTAAAGTTTTCTTTAGAAATTAAGCTTCTAATATTCGATTGGCTATAATTTTGATCAATTATAAGTTGCTTACGACAAGAGCAAACTTTAGTACCAACAAATCCTGTATCCTTACAAACTGGGTGATGATAACGGATTTCCATATAGTCTTTAGGAAAGCCATGCCTGTTTAACAAGTTTGCCTTTTGGTATCTTAATTTTTTAAGGTCATTTTCTTTTTTTTCTGTATCATAGCCCCTTAAACCCTCTTGGATTATAGAATAACCTAATTCTTTGATATTTTTTTCTAGAGATTTCATACTAGGAATTTTTTCATACACTTCATTGATACGATTTTGCTGGTCAATGAGATTTTGCTCACGTCTTTGAGCTAGGATACTTGTAACCTTGCTATTAGTTTCCATTATTATCATCTCCTAGCATCCTTCTAAAACGCTCTTCACGGGCTTTTTGGGCATAGTTTTTTACATCATCGTTTGTCCTAGCTTTTTTCCTATATTGTCTTGGAGAATTTTTCCTAGCTAATTTTTGACGTTCTTCCCTCATTTTTAAATCATTTAGAGTAAAAATTCCTTGGTCACGCCAGGTTTTTATATAACCTAAGACATATTTTACATCCATATTGCCATTAGCCTTACCTTGGCGAAAGGCTTCAGTAACTAGTTCTGGGTCTGAATCATAGTCCATTAGGGTTTCTTGGATACGGGTAATATCTGCTGGAGTTAAACTTCTATCTAATATTCTTTCAATGTTATCAAACATGATTGATTTTCTGCCAGCCTTATCAAAGCTAATTTCATTGGTTGATTTGCTATTATCCCCATAATACATTTGTCTTAGAGATACTATTTCTATATAATTTTCTCCAGATGGGTCTCTTTTTTCTCTAAAAACACCCATATTTATCCAAAATTCTATGCACTCATTAAATTTTTCTTCTGTAAATGATAGTTGCTTTTGAATTTTTTTGGTATCTACCAAGCCAATATTGTAGGCATCTTTATAGACTAAAAGAAAAACTTTAAGAGCGTCTCCGTCAGCCATTTGGACATAGGTATTTAAAAACATATTTTCAAAAGCCGTCATACCTAAATCTAGTTTAACATCTTGCATCTTAAAGTTCATAATAATCATCCTTTGTTAAATTCATTATTAGTATCTTAGAATATATAATATCTCTTTTTTCTTCAAAATATCTTTCATCACAGTCTATATTTTGATTTTCAAAAATTTCAGTTGTTTGCCCGCATTCTTTAAAGCCTAGTTTTTCATAAAGTCTTATGGCTCTTTCATTAAATAAATTGACTTCTAAAATCATTTCCCTAAATTTTAACTCGTTAAAATAATAATCTAAAAACTGGCCCATGGCTTCATAGCCGTAGCCAGCTGATACAAAGTTCGGGTCAAAAACTATACCTAGCTTTGCCTTTTTTATTAAGGGATTATAATTTTTTAGCCCCATAAAACCTATAAACCTATCATCATCAGTTCTTTTAACTGCAAAATATGTTTTGCGGGGTGTTGTTACAGAATTGTACCAAAAGTTTATTTCAAAATCTGATAGGTTTCCATAGTTATAACCTGCTAGCCTAGGGTCTTCAAACTCGCCCCAGTATTTGAAATCAAAGGCTGTTTCACGATTTATTTTCTCTATATAAACTCTAGGATTTTCTTGCATCTTATATATTTTCTTCCTTATAACTTAGGTCTCTAAAGGTAGTACAAGGTTTATTAAAAAATAAATCTAGTGTTCCTGTAGCCCCGTTTCTGTGTTTTGCTACTATAACCTTGGCTATATTTGGATTGTCTTCCTCATCATAATAATCTTCCCTATATAAAAGCATAACCACATCAGCATCTTGCTCGATTGCACCTGATTCTCTTAAATCTGATAATATCGGTTTGTGATCTGCTCTTTTATCAGCCTCACGGGATAATTGGGCAAGAGATAAAATAGGGCAATTTAGTTCTTTGGATAAAGTTTTTAATCCTCTTGATATAGAAGCAATCTCATTTTGCCTGTTTTCTTGGCGGCTATCTGCTTGCATTAGCTGTAAATAATCTATTACTACTAAGTCTACTCCTACTTCTGCCTTTAGCCTTTTAAGTTTAGATCTCATTTCTGATAGGGTAATGCCTGGGGTTTCGTCTACATAAAGGTCTTTATCAGCTATTTCTTTTGTAGCTCTAAATAATAATTCCCACTCATCATCCTTTATCCTACCATTCATAACCTGCTCTAAGTCTATCATACTTACCATGGATAATAATCTATAATTTAATTGTAAAACAGACATTTCAAGAGAAAAAAAGGCTACAGATTTGCCTTCTCTTGCTGCATTCCAAGCCATAGTTAGTCCTAGGGCAGTCTTTCCCATCGCAGGACGGGCTGCAAGTAAAATTAATTGAGATGGTTGTAAACCAGAAAGTTTTAGATCAATAGTTTCAAGTCCAGTGGTAACTCCTGTTATATCACCATCATTTAAGGATAATTCATTTATCACCTGAACAGTTTCATCTAGGGTATCTCCTATTTTTACCAAACCTTCGTTAAGTTTGCTTTGGGAAATATCAAAGATTTTACTTTCTGCCATTGATAGGATACTAGAGACATCATCATTTTGCCTGTAGCTTACATCCATAATATCTTCACTTGCCCCTATTAGACTTCTAAGCAATGATTTTTCTTTTACAGTTTTTGCATATGTATCGATATTTGGAGTATAAAATGAGGAGAGGGTAATCTCAGTGATAAACTCCTCCCCTCCAACTTCTTGTAATATATTTTCGTTTCTAAGTTGGGATAATAAACTTACTTCATCAATCTTGATATCTTTTTCTACCATAGTGATGATTGATTTATATATCCTCTGTGTCCTAGAATCATAAAAGTCTACAGGTTTTATTATTTGATTTACCTTATCGAAAGTTTCATTTCTTTTTAAAATACTTCCGATAATAGCTTTTTCTGCTAAGAAGTCGTATGGAAGAGGCCTATTTGCCTCTGTCACTATTCTACCTCAGCTACAACTTCCACTTTTAAGTTTGCGTTTACTTCTGGATAAAGTCTAACGTTTAGGTTAAATTCACCAGTACCTTCGATTTGTTCAACATCTTCGATTCTTTTTCTATCGATTTCGATTCCTTGTTCAGCTAATGCTTCTGCAAGGTCTTTGTTTGTTACAGAACCAAATAGTTTTCCATCTTCACCAACATTTACTTTTTGAGTAATTGTAAGTGCCTCGATTTTTTCTTTTAATTCTTCAGATTCTTTTCTGTTTTCTGCTTCTTCAGCTTTTAGTTGTGCTTGCATTTCTTCAAGCTCAGCCATATTTTTCTTTGTAGCTTCTACAGCTAGTCCTTGTGGGTTAAGGTAGTTTCTGAAGTATCCTGGTTTTACGTCTACTAGGTCTCCTTTTACACCAACTCTTACAATGTTATCTTTTAGTATTACTTTCATTTTCTTCTTCCTCTCTTAAATATTCATTTATTGCTTTTTTTAGCATATTTTCAGCATTTTCCATGCTCATGTCTAATTGGGTAGCAGCAGCTGTTAAGTGACCGCCCCCACCGATACGTTCTAGTATTAATTGTACCGATATATCGCCTAAGCTTCTACCAGAAATGTGGATTTTATTGTTAGCCTTTGTTAGTACAAATGATGCTTTTACACCCTTTATAGTTAGCAAATCATCAGCAGCCTGACTTGCAATTAAGCTTGATCCATCAATATCTCTATTAAAATGAGCTATGGCAATCATATCATTTACTATACTCGAATCTGCTATAACTTCCGACTTATATTTTACAATTTCAAAGTCATCTTTAAACATACGTTTAATGTAGACAGAATCAGCTCCCCAGCGTTTTAAGATACTGGCTGCCTCAAAGGTACGAACTCCTGTTTGATAAACAAAATTTTTGGTATCTACAGTTATTCCTGCAAGCAGACTTTCTGCTATAGATGTTCTTGCCTTAAAATCTTCATCAAGATAATTTAAAATCTCTGTTACTAGCTCAGATGCACTTGATGCATAAGGCTCGATGTAGGCAATTGTTGCTTTTTTGATATAGTCATTACCACGTCTATGGTGGTCGATAATAAATATTTGATCAGTTTTTTCAATTAAGCTTGGTGCTTCGGTTGAATTTTTCCTGTGATTATCTACTACAACTACCAGAGATGATGATTTTATGCGAGCTAGGGCTTGGTCTTCTGATAAAATATTATCTTTTAGTTCTTCTAAGCTCCCAGTTGTACTATTATACATATTTTCGATTTGTCTAGGTACTTCGTTTAAAACTATATAGGCATCTTTTTCTAAAAATCTGACGCCTTCATAAACTCCTAGAGATGATCCAAAAGAATCCATATCTGGGTTATTATGACCCATAATATATACATCGCTTGATGCATTTATCATTCTACGTAGGGCGCCGGATATTACCCTAGATTTTACCTTGCTCGTTTTTTCAGTTGCCTTTGATTTTCCACCAAAGTATTCGTAGTTATCATCTATCTTTACAACTGCTTGGTCCCCTCCACGGGATAGGGCAATATCAATAGCTACCCTTGAATCACCATATATTTCATAAGGATTTGCTCCAGATATACCAGCTCCTATTGATAGAGTAGGATTTATAGTATTTCCAACTTCTATTTCTCTTACATCATCTAGAATAGAAAACTTATCTTCATGGATATCCCTATAATCTTGGTATTCCATAACCACCATAAATCTGTCATTTTCATATTTTCTTACAACACCATTATGGTTTGTAAAATACTCATTTATCACCCTATCAACAGCTCCCAGCACTTGGGGACGATTAACAGACTCTGTAGAACTTCTTAAATCCTCATAGTTATCTAAAAATATTGTAAAAAATACTAGCCTTTTATCTTTAAATAACTGTTTTATAGACTCATCATAGGTGTTATCTATAGCATAGACAAAGTTTTCGTTTGTCTTTAAATCTTCATTATATACTGTAGAAAAATAAAACTGCATAGACTTATCATCTACTTCTATGGTAACAGGTTGGATAAAGTCTTTATCAGTAAAATCAATATCATCAAAGTTTGGTATTAGTTTTGCTATATCAACTCCAACTAAATCCTCTCCTGGAAAGAGATTTCTAAAATAACCATTGTGCCACTTAATATTTGCCCCATCAGTTAAAACTGCAATAGGAAAAGGCATTTCAAAAACCAGATTTTTTGTTATACTATCAAAACTTGAGTGTACATCATCCACATATCTTTGGATAGCACTTTGATTGTCATCTCTTACTCTTTGTAAGTAAAAAAACAAAACTCCACAGCCAAGTATAGCAATAGCTCCAAGTATTTGATTATAATAAAAAACTATTACAGATGTTATAACCGGTAGGATCATTGTATATAAAATGTGTTCATTATCCTTATTTGAATTACTTTGCATCTATCCTCCTTGGTTTACTTCTAAAGTCAACAAAAATATCAGCTAATCCTATAATAAAGAAAATTATCATAAAAAAGTAAAAGAAGATTATGATAAAAAACCACTGCATACCTCTAGATAGGATTCCACCAGATCTTGCCATATTTAAGTAATCATAGGTTAAAATACCATTTAAAATTACTAGCAAAATAACTATACTAATTAAATTTGTACTTATATATGTAGGCTCTATGCTAAGCACTGTACTTAGTATAAAGTATACCCCTCCTGCAATTATAAGAAGTATAACAAATTCTTTCTTATTAATCCTAAATTTACTAAGATTTTTTATATCAGCAGCTTTATTTTTATATGCCAAATAATTTCTAATTAATTTTAAAGAAAATAGACTATAAAGCATAGCCAAAGCTGATAATATAGAAGGATACATAGCAAAAGATGTTTTATAAACTTCATCTGGAATGTCATAATCAATGCTAGGCGCTAGAACTTCTTTAAGTTCATTTGCCATGTCATTTATAGTAAGGCCTTCTTCTAACATCTGATATTTATAAATAGCAACAAAAATAAAACTTGTAATAACAAAGTTTATTAAAATTTGCTTTTTATCGCTAAATTTTGACTTTATAAGTCCAATCTGGATTAAAGATAAGATTAATATCGGTAGATAAAATAAAGTAACTGATTTTATACTTTCAAATATCAACCCTATCAAAAATGAACCAAGCAATATTATAAAAAAATCCTTTGGCCCATAATCAAGCCCAATAGCAGCAAATAAAATAGGGATGGTAGCAAGCATTAAAAAGCTATCGCTAGCTGCTAAAGTTAATATACTAATCAAGCAAATAATAAATAATATATTTACTTTCTTATTTATATTTTCACTAATGTTCATAAATTTCCTTTCACTTAATATTATCATAAAGGCTAAAGTTGAACAATCTTTGCCCAAATTGACTTTATATATTTTACTCTTAACTTACTAAGTATCAATTTTAATATAAATAGTTAATATTAAATAATTGTTGTAAATCATGATAGTATAATTTTAAAATGGCATAACATGATTTTTGAAGTAATCGATGTAGAATTAAGTGAAAAATAAGTTTAAAAAATAAAAATAGCGATATAAAAAACGAGGAAATAAAATCCTCGTCTTTTTTATATATCCAAAGTATTTAGTAAGTCATTTCTATAGTCTGTAAATTCTTTGCTTGTTCTATTTCTAGGATATTCTAAATCTATAGGAACTACCTTTTTTATTCTACCAGGTCTAGGTTCCATAACTATAACTTTTGTTGACATATATACAGCTTCATCAACATCGTGAGTTACCATAATACTTAAGTTTTTTTCTTCATTCCAAAGCTTTAATATCTCATCTTGCATATTCATCCTTGTAAAGGCATCAAGAGCACCAAGTGGCTCATCTAATAGCAAGACTTCTGGCTTGTTGATAAGAGTTCTAATAAGAGAAACTCTTTGAGCCATACCACCAGATAAGTTTGATGGATAGGAATTTTTAAAATCAAGTAGCCCTACCTTTTTAAGCATCTTATCTACAGTAGCCTCATCAATTTTCTCTTCATTTTTAAGAGTTCCAGAAAATCCTACATTCTCCTTTACAGTTAGCCAAGGAAATAGAGTAGATTTTTGAAACACCATACCTCTAGAGCTAGATGGGCCTGTGATTTCTTTTCCATCTAAGCTAATATTTCCAGTAGTGGGAAATATTAGGCCTGCTATAAGTCTAAGTATAGTAGACTTACCGCAACCAGATGGTCCTACTATACTAATAAATTCTCCATCGTGGACTTCAAAGTTTATATCTGAAAGAGCATTAGTTATAGTGTCACTATCACTTCTAATAAAGGATTTAGATACATTATTAAATTCTAGTTTACTCATCTACTAACACCCCCAGTTCTCCATTTTAAAGCATTTGTACTGATTCTTTTTATTACACTATTAACTAATATAAAGGTAATAGCTAATAAAATGATAGCTCCATACATTGCTGAATAATTAGCCCATGAACTCTTCCAAGTTATATACCAACCTAATCCACTTTCTACACCAAGCATTTCAGCAACTATAAGAGCATTACAAGCTGCAGACATACCAGCTACCAAACCTTGGAATATGTTTGGAGAGGCAGATTTTATAGCAACTTTTCTTACTAGCTCTGAATTTGTAGCTCCTAATGTTTGTGCAGCTTCATAATAGGCAGGATCTACGTTGTGAATACCTGTTATAGTTGCAAGAGTAGTTGAAAACCATACACCAAGTGAAATTATAAATATTGCTCCTTGGAATAGGTTTATTGCTAGTACCATTACTACCGGTAACCATGTAGTTGTAGGAATTGGTCCAAGTAATTTTAAAAATGGATCAACCCAATAGTTTACTTTGTCAAAATATCCTGCAAGTATTCCTGTAATAATTCCAAGTCCTGCTCCTATAAAGTAACCAGTAAATAATAGCTTTAATGAACTTAAGACTGATTCTATCAAGAAACTCTGATCTTCTTTCATAGAATTAAATATCATATCTATCCATGGGAAATATGGTAAAGCAAGTTTGCCAGTCTTTAAAGTTAGAACATCATACAATATTAGTAGGATAAAGACAAAAGTATAAAAGGGAGACCTATAAACAAGTCTCTCCCTTAAACTTTCTTTCTTTGTAGAAACAACTAAGGCTATGCCATATATTCCTAGTAGAATCCACAAAAAACCATTGTATAAATTTGTCTTTTGGGCACTAGGATTATGGTCTGGTAGATATACATATTCAAATATAGCTATTAAACCAGCTAGGATTGGAAGAATCAGTCTAAATCTTTCACGGCCCTTATTCCTAGGCTTAGATTCAAGTTTTATTAATTCTTCTTTAGTAAGTTTCTTATTTTGATTGTTCTTACTAAAGCCATTAGATTTTTTACTTTCTTCCATTTATTTCTCCTTAGTTCTTTTTAATTACTTCAACTTCTCCATTTCCAAATGGTCTCCAGAATTCTTTTATTAAATCATCTGTTGATTTAGAAGCATCAATTAATCCAAGTTCTTTGTAATCATCAAAGTATCTTCTAAGTGTTTCTTCACCATCTTCATTTGTTAGTGAATAGTCATATGCAGCAAGTAGGTCAGTTGCAACTTCTGGATCACCTTCAGCCATGTTGTTTTCTTGAAGTAACTTGATTGATTCTTCAGGATTTTCAGCTGCATAGTCATTACCCATATCTATAGCTTCACCTAATAGTTCTGCAAGCATTGGGTTTTGTTCAGCAAAGTCTCTGTTAAATGCAGCTACACAGCATACTTCTTTACCAAAATCTTCATCAGTTGTAAGTGATCTGATTGGTCTAATAATTCCACTTTCTAGGAATTCTTGAGCAAATTGGTCATCAAGAACTGCACCTTGGATTTCTCCTTTTTGTAGAGATTGGATTACAGCTGATTTATCAACTGGTTTTACACTAACATCGTCTGGATTAACATCATCATGTAATAAGAATCTAAGTAGTGTGTTATGGCCACTTGCACCAATACCATTTGTTACTGCAACAGATTTACCTACTAAATCTGATGTTTCTTGGAACTCTTCGTTTTCATCAAGTACATATAGTGACTTACATCCGGAGTGAGAAGCTGTAGAGAATACATAGTTTAGACCTTGTGTTGCTGGCACTATCATTGAACCAAATTCTCCTGTAAGAACATCGATTTGTCCAGTTGATAGGGCATCTTTACCATTTTGTGTGTTTACAAATTCTACTTCTATACCTTTTTCTTTGTAGTAACCATTAATATCTGCAAGGTTTTGGCCTGCCATACATAAATCACCATCAAAACCTATTTTTATTGGTGTTCCGTATCTTGGTTCTTCTTCTATAGAAGCAGCTTTTACTACTGTATCTTCTGTTTTGCTTGTATCTGTGTTATCAGCAGTATCTTTTTCAGTTGTTTCTGTTTGTTCAGTTTGTTCTGTATCAGGAGCTGTATTTTCATCTGCATTGTTATTGTTGTTTACACAACCTGTTAGAGCTATACCTCCAACTAGTAATAAAGCTAAAAGTTTGTTATTTTTCATTTTGTTCTCCTATAAAATATATTGATTTTAACAAGAATTTAATCTTATTAATAAGATTAAATTTTATCATAAAGCCAACTTAGTTTAACCACAATATACATATAATGGCTAAATATTGTGATAATTTTTAATAAGTAGTTACTTTTACTAGTTATTTGCTTGATTATGTCATTGTATTTAGCTAGAATTCTGCTAGATAAAGATGATCAAGCATTTTTACACGGGCCAGTTAAAGTATTTTAGTTTTTACAATAATTATTACTTATCCTTTCTATATAATATTACATGAACATAAAAAAATCCTCGCCCAGATAAAGGACGAGGTAATCGTGGTTCCACCTTAATTTGTTTTAAGAAAATCTTAAAACCTTGGTGTGCTTAACGGGCACTAGCGTTATAGCCTACTATAATTTCGGTATAAAACTCAAAGATGCACTTCCATAAATAATTTAACGATTATTCTCAGCCAACAAATCTCTCTGTAGATAAATATAAATATGTACTCTTCTTCTCACTGTTATTCATGTAAGACAAATATACCATATATAAATTTCTGTGTCAATATTTTTTTGTAATATTTTGTCATTAGAATAATATTATAAAAAAATTTGTATTTGTTTAGTCTATGTTTAAGATTTTGCATTTGCTGGTATATTATTTATGATGAACGTTATGAGGAATATATGAATTTACAAAAAATAAATAATTTTGATATATCAATCATAAGTGATCCTCATGTGCTTGCTTATGATTTGATAGCAGATACAGAAGATTTTACAAAAGAAATAAAAATAGATAGAAAGCTTTTAGTAGAAAGCGAAGCTCTTTTAGATCAAGCTTTAAAGATGGTTGACAAAGTAAATAGTCAATTTCTATTTTTACCTGGTGACTTAGTAAAAGATGGTGAATACAAATCGCATGAAATAGTTAAAGATTATTTATGCGACTGGAAAAATAGCAAAGAAGGTCGTCAGATCTTTATGATACCGGGCAACCATGACTTAAATAATCATAAGTCCTATGATTTTAAAAATCATCAGAAAACAAAGAATATAAATCCAAAAGAATTTTATGATTTATATTCTTTTATTTATGAAAACCCCTATGTACTAGAGATGTACAAAGACTCAAATATTTTTAAAAATTATTTAAAAGAGGTAAATGAAAAATATGACAGAGAAGAAAAATACCAATATTATGCTCATGGATATTTTTCTTATGTATCCAGGATACCAAGTGAAACTAGCGATAGCGGTCTAACAATAATAAGCTTAGATACATCAATCTATTCAGCAGATACTGAACAATCACACAGAGATAATAGAGAAAATGTACCAGGCTCTATAACTTTAGAGCAAATAAGATGGTCTGTAGAAAAAATAGAAGAAGCAAAAAAGCGAAAAGATCTCATTTTTGTGATGGCCCACCATGCTCTTATGCCAAATTTTAGAAATCAAGAATTAGTCTTCTCCCCTTTTTTTATAAAAGAATGGAGAACAAAATTTATAGATGATGATCCTAGAATAAATAATAAAACTCCAATAGAAGTTTTGGCTGATAATGAAGTGAAATTTGTATTTACCGGTCACCTACACGAAAATGGAACAGCTAAATACGTTTCTGAAATGGGCAATGAAATCTATGATGTGCAAACAGGATCCACTGTAACATATCCCTTACCAATTAGGCATATAAAGATTATTAATAAGCTAGAAGAGAATAGTGGATATGAAGTTTATATAAAAACAGAACTTATAAAAGAATTCACCTATAGAAATCTAGCTGATGAAATTGAAGTTGTAGATGATGCTATAAATTATACAATTGAAAAACAGCTTTCATTAAAAGATGTATTGCACAATTATATAAGAATTCAGGCAAATAATCCAAAATATGCTCATATAAATTCTAAGGCTCTTTTAGTAGAAAAAGCTAGCGACTTTTTAGATCAGGATATACCAAATCATGGATACATGAATGACATAGTATTTCCAATGATTTATAAGTACTTCCCATTTAAAAAGAGATATGTAGGAAAAATTGATGTAGCCAGAATAAATGGAGAATTTGAGTTTCAAATTAAAGCAGCAAAAAATCTTTTGACTATAAAAGCTAGTAATCTTGAAGAAGCTATTGATATTATTCTTAAGCAATTTGATAATAAAATTTTGATTCCCTATCAAATTGTAGGATACTGGGATAAGATAATTAATAAGGCTTGGAAAATGCCAATAGATGATGACGGCCATACTTTCTACGATTTTGCAAATTATATCTACCAATATAAGCCACTTGGAGAAGATGAGCGTCCTGAATTTGTATCAAAAATGATTGATAATCTAAATAATCCTAGCTATAATATTACAAATATTTTAATAGACTATTGCAGGGAAGAAATAAATGAGGCTTTCAATAAATTTGCAGGATCAATAGAGCTTAAAAAAGATGGAAGTAAAGAAAAGTTTTTTAAAGACCTAGTCCAAACTAAGGGACGTCTTTCAGGATTTATTTATAAAAGTTTTATCAAAAGAGTGGATACTTTAAGAGACTTACTAGATTATTTCTCAATCTATATTACCCATGAAAAAGATTTGACTGGTGCTGGTTTTGCTAAAAAAATCTTAAATACAAAATCTGTAAGAGTTGCTAAAGAAAACTTTTCAAATCATATGTTTGGTCAATCAAGCCTAAGAAAATTTGTAATAGATTTGGTAAACTCTATGAGTGAAGAAATGGTAGAAATATATCAAAATGAAGACTTAAATGAATTAGAAAAATACTTTAACTATATCGAATATGATGATACAAGCTTAACTAATACAGATATAAAAAAGGACTTTTAGAAAATACTAAAAGTCTTTTTTATTTTAATATTGACTATCCTCACCAAAAACTGCATCTTGGGTAAAGTTTAATCCTAATTTTCTAAGATCTCTTTTCTCACTATCATTTAAAATAACTGTGCTGTGAGCATCTAAGTTTTTTAAATTCTTAATCTCCTCCATGGCCATGTGGGTCAATGGATTTGTAGTAGCTGAAATAGCTAGGGCTATTAGCATTTCATTTATAGAAAGAGAAGGTTCGTTTTCTCCTAGTGAATCTGTTTTTAACTTAGATACTGGTTCTATAATGTGAGGGCTAAGTAAAAGTATTTCATCATCTATTTTTCCTAATTTTTTAAGGGTATTTAAAATAGCTGCAGCAGGCGCAGAAAATAGGTTGGACTTTTTACCTGTAATCAATCTTCCATCCTCAAGTTCTATGGCAAAAGACTCCTTGCCTGTTAAATCTTGTTTTTTCTTTGCAGCTATAGCTACTTTCCTATCTTCTGGTTTTATATCCAAGTTACTCATCAAAGTTTGGATTTTTTCTACACTGGTATAGGATTCTTTAGCAAAACGAAAATCAACCAAAGAATTGTAATAACGTCTAATAATTTCTTCTTTGCTGGCTTCTATGGCAGCTTCTTCATCTACTATACAAAAGCCAACCATATTTACCCCCATATCTGTAGGTGACTTATAAGGGGCATCTCCCATTATTTTTTCTAACATCTTTTTAAGAACTGGGAAAGCTTCTACATCACGGTTATAATTTACTGCAGAAGTGCCATAGGCTTCTAAGTGATAAGGGTCTATCATATTTATATCATTTAGATTTGCAGTTGCTGCCTCATAAGCCATGTTTACAGGATGCATCAAACCTAGATTCCATATAGGAAAAGTTTCAAATTTTGAATAAGATGATCTTTGTCCTTGTTCATGGTCTAAGTACATTTGTGAAAGACAAGTTGCCATTTTTCCTGATCCTGGTCCTGGTCCTGTAACCACTACAAGTGGTCTTGTGGTTTTTACATAATCATTTTGACCAAATCCATCTTTTGATAATATATGGTCAATATCATTTGGGTATCCATTGATATTGTATGTTCTATAATGATTTATGGAAAGATTATCTAAATATTTTTCAAATCTGACAGCCTTATCTTGGTAGGAAAATTGGGTGATTACTATGCTATTTACTAAAAATCCTTTTTGTTCAAAGGCTTGTTTTAGCCTGATACTTTCTATATCATAGGAAATATCATTATCTCCCCTAATTTTGTTATTTTCTATATCATTTGCATTTATAGTTATAATTATCTCCGCCTTATCTTTGATACTATCTAGCATTCTTAATTTACTATCAGGTAAAAATCGTGGCAATACCCTAGAGGCGTGACCATCATCAAAAAGTTTGCCCCCAAATTCCAGATAAAGTTTATCAAAGTGGCTAATGCGTTCTAAGATTTTTTCAGATTGTAATTTTATATATTTATCATTATCAAAGGCTATCTTTTTCATAATCCCTCCATTTACTATTCTAATTATAACAGATAAATTTTAAAATAAAAAAATCGGAATAATTAATCTTCCGATTTTACTTCTAAATTTTCGTAGCCTTCTGTTTTATAAACATTATCATCATGGTCTATCCATAAGACTTCTGCATCAAATTCTTCGGCTACTTTTTTACCAGTATCAAGGTCTACTATAAATAAATAAGTGCTTAAAGCATCTGCTAGGGCTATATCAGGATGAACTACTGATACTGATTTAAAATACTTTGATGGATAATTAGTATCTGGATCTATGATATGGTGGTAGACCTTTCCATCAACCTTGTAAAATCTTTGGTAATCCCCACTTGTTACAACAGTTGTATTTTTTAAGTCTATGATACTGGAATAAGGATTTTCCTCATCCATATTAGGGTTTTGAATGGCTATTCTCCATAAACCATTTTTTTTAGCTGGATTTTCACCAATTATTACATCATCTCCACCTACTGATAAAATTCCATGGGATAGGCCTGCATCTTTTAAATCTTCTGCTATTTTTTTGATAGCATAACCCTTTCCTAAAGCTCCAATATCTATTTGTAAATTAGGATCTGCAATAAATACCGTATTATTTTCTTTATCAATTTCTATTTTATTTATATCTTTATTGCTAGCAGCTTTTTCTAGCTCTTCTGCACTTGGAATTTTGGCATTTTTTGGATTATCTAGACCAGCTTCTCTGTATTCATGCCATAAGCCTAAAAGATTTCCCAAAGCCATGTTTATTTTACCATCGGTTATATCATAAATATACTTACTATATTCCATTAGTTCGATTATAGCTGGGTCTACTTTTACTGGCTCTTTTCCTGCATTTTCATTTATAGTTTTTACGTTATTTACCCCTTCAAAGTTATTGTATGTATTAAATAACTGGTGGTATTTTTTTAGATCTTTTTCTAGAATTTCTTTGTATTTTTCAAATTCTTCTTCATCTTTAGCATAGACCAAAAAATCTGTAACCGTATCAAAATATTGGTAAATAACGGTATTATATTTTTTTAAATCTGTATTTGTTTCAGTAGTTTCTTTTACTTCAGCTCCTTGTTGTTGCTTAATATCATCTTGAACTTGGCAAGAAGTTAAAGCTAAAACTAAGGCTAGCGACATTAGTATTTTTTTATAATTCATATTTTATTTATATTAATTGTCTCCATATCTTTTTTTATGTGTATACCTGCATCATCTGCCCAATATAACAAAATATTACCAGCAGCTTTTGATCTAAAATCGTAATAGTTATTTTCAAGTCCAAGGGCATATACCGTATCTAAAAATTCTTCACTTGGTGAATAACCATCAAATTCGTCGATGAATTGATCTTTTTGAAACCTATCTAAAGTTTCTATAAAAGCTTCGCGAATATTTGCTCTATCAAATTCATCACGGCTAGGCATCAGTACATAATTTTCTATATCGTTTTCTATATCTAAATAATCTCTTATTATATCTTCTTCTGTTTGACCTTGGTTAATGCGGACAAAGTCTAAGCTTTCAGTATTTATCCAAATAGCTTTTAAATAAGAATCCTCATCTAAAAGAGTCCACTTTTCTACCAACCAAGATAAATTAATTGGTTTTTTCATTTTTTTCTCTTATTTCAAAAACTGCTGCTTCATATTCCCAAAGCTCCAGCTTTAAAACCTCTCCCTTTCTAATCTCCATCTCTCTATTTTCTTCCCTAGCACCCCCATAGGCACTAGCAAAGGTATTTAATTTTTCAATAAATATTAAATCTTCATCAAAAGCAAATTCATAAGCCTTGTGATAAACATTTGCCATATTTAAAACCACTAAAAATCTGGAATTATCTGCGATTCTTTCGTAGGCAAATACCGATGTTTTAGCATCATCTACCGCTATCCACTTAAAACCTTCTTCATCATAATCTCCAGCAAAAAATGCCGGATTATTTTTGTAAATATAATTTAAGTCTTTGATGTAGCGGTTAAAATCATCATGGACAGGATAATTTTTTATATCCCAATTTATAGATTCATTTTCATTCCACTCATCAAAAGTAGCTATTTCATTACCCATAAAGTTAAGTTTTTTGCCAGGATGAGTCATTTGATAGGTATTTAAAAGCTTTAATTGTTTAAACTTATCTTCATAAGACCCATTCATCTTATTAATCATAGGTTTTTTTAGATGAACAACCTCATCATGGCTTAGGGGTAATAAATATCTTTCGTTATAAAAATAATACATGGAAAAAGTTACTTTGTTATGGTACATAGACCTATTGTAAGAATCAACCTCAAAATATTTTATAGTATCATTCATCCAGCCCATATCCCACTTATAATCAAAACCTAAACCCTCATTAGAATTTTTATTAGTTACTAAAGGATATGATGAAGAGTCCTCTGCAATGAGCATAACATCAGGATAATTTGTAGCCAAAGTTTTATTTAAATCACTAATAAAATTTATATTATCCTTATGGACTCCACGATTTTCATTGCCATTATAATAAATCATATAAGAAACTGCATCTACCCTGATGCCATCTAAGTGAAAATTTTCTATCCAATATGAAAAACTTGATTTCATAAAACTTCTGACATGGCCTTTGGAATAATCAAAATTTATAGATCCCCACTCAGAATAAGTAAGGTCTTCATAGGCTGATTCATACAAATGAGTTCCATCAAAAGTTTTTAAACCGTAATAATCATTGGCAAAATGTACTGCAACCACATCTAGAATAACACCTATATCATTTTGGTGCATTAGGTCAACAAATTTTTTAAAATCTTCTGGTCTTCCATAACGAGATGATGTAG
Source organism: Anaerococcus cruorum (assembly GCF_046365495.1). NCBI lineage: Bacteria > Bacillati > Bacillota > Tissierellia > Tissierellales > Peptoniphilaceae > Anaerococcus > Anaerococcus cruorum. Next base: position 390,729 of record NZ_JBGMEH010000006.1, read on the forward strand.
CAAAAAATCCTGTAGATTGATAACCCCAAGATGGATAAAATGGATATTCTGTAACTGGCATAATTTCTACATGGGTATAGTTCATTTCTTTTATATGGGCAATTAATTTATCCACTATATCTAAAAAATTAACATCTCTGCCATATCTAAGCCAGCTACCTATATGTATCTCGTAGATATTCATAGCTTTATCAAAATTTTTGCTGCGATTTTTTATAAAATTATCATCAGTGAAATTATAGTTTTCATCTACAATTAAAGATGCAAAGTCCCCCTCATAGTCCATAGCCCTTGCAAATGGATCAGTATGTTCTACCCAGTTTCCATCTTCCACAACAACTAGCTTATAAAAATCTCCTATTTTCGCCTTTAAAAATATATAAAAGTATCCGTATTCGGAATTTTTGCTCATTTCATGATTTTCCCAATTGGTAAAGTCACCCTTTATAAACATCTGATCAGCATTTGGAGCATAGACCCTAAAAATATATCCATCTTCATGGGGAATTGGACCAAATAATTCATGACCATTGCTGGCATGACCGGCTATATAATTTTCTATTTGCTTATGGTCAGTTTCAATAATATTTATTTCCATTATTGTTAATTATCCTCTATCATGTCAGTAATATGTCTTACTAATATTTCTATTCCTTTGGTATTTTTTGCCCCACGTGGGATAATGATATCTGCATATTTTTTGGTAGGTTCTACATATTTTTCATGCATTGGCTTTACTTGTTTGATAAATTGCTCTAAAACAGAATCAAGAGACCTGCCACGTTCTTTTGTGTCTCTTAAGATTCTTCTTTGAAGTCTCACATCACTATCTGCATCTATAAAAACTTTAGTATCAGTGATTTCTCTTATACGCTTATCTTCTAAAACTAGGATACCTTCTATAAGGATAATCTTTGTCGGATTTATTGTTATAGTTCCCTTGCTACGGGTGTGAACTGTATAATCATAGGTTGGCATTTCTATAGAATTGCCTTTTTGTAATTTTTTTAAGTCTTCATAAAATAAATCATTATCAAAGGCGCCCGGATAATCGTAATTTAGCTTTGCTCTCTCATCAAAACTTATATCATCATGAGCCTTGTAATAATTATCATGACCTATAACTATTAAATCATCTTTAAAGTACTCATCAATGTGTTTTACTATAGAAGACTTACCTGAAGCAGACCCTCCCGCAACGGCAATTATTTTTAAATGACTCATAGTTTTATCTCATTTATAACGTTGCCATTAAGGTATTCATAAATATTGTTAAATACTATTTCAGCGCGATTTGCCATAGCCTCTTTTGTATAAAATCCTACGTGATTAGTAAGAACAGTATTTTTTGCATTTCTTAGTGGATAATCTTCTGGAAGAGGTGGTTCCATATCAAAAACATCTATACCAGCGCGTAGTTTATCATCATTTAAAAGTTCTGCTAGGTAGTCATTATCTACAACTGGTCCTCTAGCACAATTTATAAGAATAGCATTTTCTTTAATCTTATCAAGTTCTTCTTTGCCTAAGAAATGTTTGGTTTCCTTATTATTTGGAATGTGGAGGGAAATAACATCAGACTCTTTTAAAAGTGTATCTAAATCAACATAGCTTACTCCAAGATCTTTAACTTCATCTTTTTGAGTACGAGAATAAGCTAATATTTCACAATCAAAGGCTTTTAATATTTTTATTAATTTTATACCAATATTACCAGTACCAATTACTCCAAATTTTTTACCCTGTATGGTTTCTCCCATTAGATTATAACTTTGCCCATCAAAAATATTTGCATTATTGGCATTGAATTTTCTCATAACAGCAATAGTTAGACCAATTACAAGTTCTGCTACAGAATCATCTGAGTAACCACTTGCATTTACTAGGGTAATACCATTTTCTTTTACTGCATCTAAATCTACATGGTCAACACCTGTAAAGGCAACATCAATTAGTTCTAGATTTTTTGAAGCATCAATAACTCTTGCTGATAGTGGTTTATTAGTGATAATAGCTATATCAGTATCCTTTAATCTTTCTATAAGCTCATCATCATCTTTGGCATTATCATCATAAGAAATAAACTCATGGCCCATTTCTTCCAATTTTTCTTTATGGTTATTAATTATTTTATCATCAACTTCTAATGGATTTACTAAAGATATTTTCATAGAACTCTCCTTAATTTTTCTTCTATTTTGATTATACTATAAAATTTTTAATTATCGGGATAAAAAAACTCCAACTACTGTTGGAGTCTAGCTTGTAAATTACTTTGAGATTTTTCTTTTAATTTATTTTCTTTATTTCTCGCTCTTAGCAGCTTAAAAAAGCTTTGAAGCTCAAATAAACATTCGTCTGCCATAAGTCCAAATTCTGCATCAACAAAATGAAGCTGGGACCTATCTCCTGTGATATTTGTATTAGATCCAGATGCTCCTCTTTTATAATCAGGAATACCAATTATTAATCTATCAATACGGGAATTTATAATGGCACCTGCACACATAGAGCAAGGCTCCATAGTTACATACATAGTACAATTTTCAAGTCTAAAATCATCGAAATACTCATTAGCCTGTTTTATAGCATTCATTTCCGCATGTAAGAGGGCAGATTTGCCTTTGTAGGTAAAATTGTGTCCACGCCCTATAATTTTCCCATCATAGACAATAACACAACCAACCGGCACTTCCTCTATAAATCGAGCAAGACGCGCCTCATAAAGTGCCTCATTCATAAAAAAATAATCAGCATCACTAAACTCTTTTTTATTAATCTCAGTCATAAAAATCCTTTAAAAATAAATACAAAAAAAATATCTTTTTAAAAAGATATTTCTTAATTAATTATAAATGGTGTTCCAGAGAGGATTCGAACCTCTGACACCCGCCTTAGGAGGGCGGTGCTCTATCCAGCTGAGCTACTGAAACAAAAGGTAGGCCTGTCCGGCCAGGAGATGACCCTCCATGGAATGGTCACAGGGCGCAGCCCGAGAATTTTATCCGGCTTCCTAAGAGGCCTCGTGCCATAAGCGCGAAACTACCGCAGGGAGCACGGCGACCGAGGACTAAGCCTCGCGGCACTTGAGCAGTCGGGCTGAAAGCCCGATATGTTGTTAATTAAAAATAAAAATGTGTAAGGTCCTCGAACTTCGCTCTGCGGTTTCTCATCGCCTATTGGGCGATGGTGCTCCCTAAGCCGCACGGGCTTCCTACCTAGCAATCAACACCTTTAGCAAAAAGTTAGCTGCTTCTTCACTAGTTCTCATAATTCTAGAAAATCTTGATGCTTTTTTTAAATCACTTTTGGCTTGAAGAGGTATGGCATATTCCTCGTTTTCATAGCTTATATAAGCTTCACCTAACTCATCTCCAGCCTTAATTGGTGCTTTTATATTATCCTTAATATTATACTTTATGGCAGCATGAGTTCCATCTTTTACTATAACATTTACATCTTCACTTGGATATAAATCTATATATCCTTGGGTAGTGGTATTATTTTTTATAGACTTTACCGCCACATTTTTATCTAGCACATTTTCAAGATTGTAATATCTACTTACATAATAAATTAAGTCGCTCATTACACTATCTCTAGTATCTTTTTGATCAGCTCCCATTACTACACCGATAGTTCTAAAATCATCTTTTTCATCGATTTTTTTCATATCAGCTGTACTTATTAGACACGCTCCAGCTTTATCTGTCGTTCCAGTTTTTAGTCCATCTACCCCTGGAATATCTCCTATAAGTGGTACTGTGGACTCTACATCTATATTGCGTCTATGATCTACAATTTCTCTAACGTCACCATATTCTAAAATTTCTGGATATTTTTCTATAATATGTTGAGTTAGTTTAAATAAATCACGAGCTGAGGATGAGTTCTCTTGTCCACTTTCTGTTTCTACTCCACTTGCATTATAGTAAATTTGACTATCTAGACCTAATTCTGATGCTTTCATAGTCATTTTTCTTGCAAATTCCGCTTCGGAATCAGCAACAGTTACTGCAAGTTGGTAGGCACAGTCATTTCCAGAAACTGCTATTAGTCCTTCTAATAATTCTTCTACTGTAAATACTTCTCCTTCTTCCAAACCAAGAGCAGAATATTCCCAGCTATTAAATTTTGCAGCTTCTTCGTCCACTACTACCTCTTGATCAAGGCTTATTTCTCCATCATCTATGGCTTCTTTGGTTAAAAGATAAGTCATCAGTTTACTGAGTGAAGCCATTGGCAAGGACTGGTCAGCATTTTTTTCGTAATAAATATCCCCTGTTTTTTCATTGCCTATTAGATAGCTTGTGACATTATCATCTAGGCCAACTACTTGTGTTTGGTCAGCAGCTAAAGATGGTAATGGAGCTAAAATTAAGATAAGTGATAAAAGCAAGGACAATACTTTTTTATTTTTCATATACTCCCCTAACTTAGGAATGACTCAAGTTTTTTGTAATTACTTCTTAAAACTTTAAGACTTTCAACATCTATTTCCCTTGGATAAGAATAACCTAATTCATTACATAGATTCATAGCAATCTTTCTAAATAAGACACAAGCCTTAAATAGAGAATTATAAATATCCATAAGATCTTCATGGTGGTAAGTTAAAAGAAAATCTTCTTTAGTATTCATATCTAAAGTACTCTTTAACTTTTGGCCATCATAACCCTTATCCATGGTGTAACCATACTTATTTTTTATATAGAAATCTATCATAGTTAGAAGATAATTTCTTACTTCCCCCATTTTTAGACTGGAAGCTATTTCATCCATTTCGTTAATATACAAAGAAACTTCCACAGCGCTTGCAAAAAAGTTTCTTATAGTAGATAAAAATTCGTATTCTTTTGGTACATCATATCTAAAGTTTTGATTTGCATCTAGTCTATCTGTGCCTATTTTTGTGTAGATAAATTCTATATCTTTTGGCAAAGTTTTTAGAAAAACATCAGCATAATCACTTGCTATGATACTTTCAGTAATTTTTGTATTATCTGTTTTATAAATATTTATGCTAGTAAAAGGCACATTAGCCTTATCAATAGTAAATTCTTCTTTTATTCTATTTACAAGGAATACATCATCAAATAAGCCCACTAATTCTTCTTCGAGTTTGCCAATTATAATATCATTTACAATGGTATAAAATTTATAAAAGGAGTCATAATTTTCATTTTTTATACAAAAAATAGACTCTATAGCATCATTAGTTTTGGCATAAGCAATGAGTTTGTTATTAATATCATTTCTCATATTAATCTAAGCTTTCTATATAATTTCTTAAAAAATTTGCAGTAATCCCCCATATTACTGGATCTGTATCATAAAAATATACATCATTAAAGGTTGTCCAAAAATCATAATCTCTGCCCTTATTAATTTTTTCAAAAGGGAAATCTTCAGGAAAATCCAATTTATATGGAGTGCGATAAAGTTTTGGTCTATTATTTTTTAAATAATCTATATCTACTGCAAAAACTCTTTCAACTTCTTCATTATACTTTATTTCTTCTATATTTTTATGTATTCTGCCATAAAAAGCTTTTATATGCATATAAGAAGCATTTAAAATCATAGAAGAATAGCCTTGATACTCTATATCTTCGTAATCAAGTAATAGCTCTTCCATAGTTTCCCTTACAGCAGCTTCTTCAAAAGTTTCACCCATTTCTACACGACCACCAGGAAAACTTACCTCTCCCGGTTGAGGAATATTTTGAGATCTTACTTCAAATAAAATGTGATCTCTTCCATTGACTTCTATTATAGGAATAAAGACTGCATAATTTCTAATTTTATCATAAAACTCGTCATCAACCAATAAATTTTTCATAATAACCTCTGTTACTTTATCTTATAAAAATATTAGCTGTTAGTCAAATAAAATAGTGTTTGTAATCTTACTATTCTGGTATAATATATAATGCATATAAAAAATATTTAAGAAAGGATTTATTATGTTTAAAGAATTTAAAGAATTTATTGCAAAAGGTAATGTCCTTGATATGGCAGTAGGTATTATCATGGGTACTGCTTTTACAGCAATAGTAAATTCAGTTGTAGAAGATTTATTAATGCCAATTATTACAGGACTTACAGCTGGAGTTGATTTTTCAGAATTAAATGTAAATATAGCAGGCGCTCAACTAAGATTTGGTAATTTAATTAACGCTATTATAACATTTTTAATCATATCTTTAGTTATGTTTTCTATAGTAAAAGCATTTAATAGAAACAATAAAGAAGAAAATGCTGAAGCAGAAAGCAAAGATTGCCCATACTGTAAAACTTCTATCCCAGTAGAAGCAACAAGATGCCCACACTGTACAAGTGAACTAGAAGGCTACCATAATGAACACACTCATGCTCACAATGACCGTGTAACAATTGTAGAATAATATTTTAAATTAAGGACCACTCATGTGGTTCTTTTTTTTGCCAAATTTTATTGACATTATAAATTTACCTGCTATAATTAAATTAAGATAGTTAGTTACTTAAGTAACTAACCGATAAGGAGGCTATATGAATGGATTCCAATAAGCTTATTTTTGAGCAAGTAGCAGAAATGGTAGAAAATCAAATTTTAGATGGAGTATTACAAGCTAATGACCAGTCACCTTCTACAACAGAATTCTCAAATGTATATGGGATTAATCCTGCAACAGCTAGGAAGGGACTAAATATTTTGGTAGATGAAGGAATACTTTATAAAAAAAGAGGAATGGGCATGTTTGTAACTGATAAAGCAAAAGATATTATTAAAGAAAAAAGAAGGCAAGAGTATCTAGATAACATACTTCCAGATTTAATTAAAAATATTAAGTTACTTGGAATAAGTAAAGATGAATTGATAAATGAAATTCAAAATATTTATAAAAAGGAGGATATGGATGATTGAGGTTAGAAATTTAAATAAATCATTTGATAATAAAGTCATATTTAAAAATGCAAACCTAAAGATAGAAGAAAATAGAATCTATGGATTATTTGCTAGAAATGGAGTTGGAAAAACTACTCTTCTTAAAATTCTAGCTGATCAACTAGTAAACTATGATGGGCAAATAACTTATAACCATAAGCCAATTAGAGAAAATAAAGACTATAAGAAAAGAGTATTACTAGTTGGAGAAAATCTTATAGCTGAAGGTTTAAAAGCCGAACGCCTAAATAAGATTATGGATTTAGTCTATATCCTTTTAGAAAACTTTAATAAAGAAAGATTTGAGGATTTAATTAATATATTTGATATTGATATGAAAACTAGGTATAGAAAGCTTTCATTTGGTAAGCAAAGTCTTTTTAGAAATGCTATAGGCCTTGCCAGTGGTGCTGATTTTCTATTTTTCGATGAACCAACCACAGGTCTAGATGAGATAAATAAAGATATTTTCTATAAAAAACTTATGGAATTTCAAGAAGTAGATGAATCTACTATAATTATATCCTCTCACAATGTAACTGATATAGAAAAAATGATTACTGATGTAATAATCTTAAAAAATAAAGATGTTATAGTAAATGAGCCTATATATGATATCGAAGAAAAATCGTATTCTATAACCCTTGACCCAAAAGATATAGATATCCTCGCTAATAAAAATATCCTAAGTAAAAAAACTTTTGCAAATCAAGTCATTGTTAATGTATACGATAAATTTAATGAAGAGGAAATAAATAATATTAAACAAAAAGCTAGAATTGATAGACTAGATTTACGAGACTTATTTATAGCAATAAATGAGGTGAATTAGTATGTATGGTGTAAAAAAATTACTAAAAACAGAAACAAAAGCCTATATTAGATATTTCTTAATATTTGCTGGAATCTCAATTGTCCTAGGAACTATTTTTGGCCTAATGGCTAAGGGTTCAAATACTACCTTAGAAAATATTAGAGCTACCATAGGAGGACTATTATTTATAAGTTGCCTATCTTTGCTACTGGCATCAGCAACAGAATCACTTGTAAAAACAAATAAATTAGGTCTGCAATTTGCAAATACTAGAAACGATATAATACTAGCAACATTTTTAAAGGATATAATAGGGATTATAATTTTTGGTCTTACTTCCTATGTAATATTATATTATTTAATGCCAAGACCTATGGATCAGAGTGGAGTATTTTTTATTACTAGAGCAGTATATGAAAAGTTTAATTTTACTAGCCTAGGTGAATTGCTCCTATATTTTACATTTTTAGTATCACTAATAAATAGTATTTCCATAATATTTTATATAGTAAATTTCAAAGACACTCTAATTTATGGATTGCAGGGAGCAGCGGGATATTTGGTTGTATTATTAGGTAATTTTATTCAGAATATACCTAACTATCCTATTATAATTATTATAATATTTGTGCTAGTGCAAATTATTAGAGCAATTATAATAAAAAAAGTCGACAGATATTAAGATTTGAATTGGAAACTAAAAAAATATTTTAAAAGACAGGAGATCTTATGAATCAAATCAACAAATTATTAAAAACTAATAGTAAGGATGATATAAAATCTTATTTAAAAGCTGTTTTAATAGCATTATTGGGTGGGGTTGCTCTAGCCCTTGCCACAAAAAAAGATTCGGCAAGCTTTACATCGGGTTATTTATTTTCTGCAGCAATCTTAATTATACTAGTAACAGCAGTATTTGCCTTTGTATCAGTGGTAGCATCATTAGATAAGACATATCCCCTAGCTAATAAACTAGGCATTACTAGAAAAGAAATATCGTATAGCTTAATATTAAAAGATATAATTTTACTAGTACTTACTAGTCTTATAATCTATGGGCTATCTTATGTATTTGTAGGACAAGTAGATGCTATGCCAAATTATGGTAGTCGCATATTAGAATTTTTTGCAAATGGTAGGCCAAGCTTTACTGCTATATTTACAGAAGTACTAATGGGTTTCAATTTTGCAATAATTGCCTCGGCTATAGCCTTCATAATTGGGTTTGCTCCTGGTCCTATTGGGATTATCCTATATGCAATATTTTCATCCCTTATAGGAAACCACACTTCAGCTAGCAATCCTATTTACTTACTAATAGGCTTTATAGTTTTTATCCTAGCAGTTGTATTTAGACACCTAGTAATATTAAAATTTGATCCAAAAAAATAAGAGATGAGTCAAACTCATCTCTTTTTTTCTTTTATATAGTCACAGTTAGCACATCTTATCTCGTCGACTTTTCTATTTTTCTTATGAACTAAGAGGTCGCCGCACTCTGGGCATTTTTCTCCTGTTGGTGGATCCCATACTGCATAGTCGCAGTCTGGATAATTATCGCAAGCATAAAATCTCTTGCCTTTTTTGCTAACTTTTTCTATTATCTCTCCAGTTTTACATTTTGGACAAGTCACTCCAGTTGTTTTTACAATTGATTTTGTAAAGTCACAGTCTGGAAAATTTGTACAACCTATAAATTTACCATTTCTACCGTGTTTAATAGCAAGGGCATGTCCGCATTTTGGACATTTTTCATCCAAAACCTTATCCTTTACTTTATAATCCGTAGAATCTTTTTTGACATTTGTCATATCTTTTTCAAAGTCTTTATAGAAGTTACCCAAAACATCTTTCCAATATATTTCATGTTCTGCGATTTTATCTAATTGATCTTCCATTTCTGCTGTAAATTCTACATTTATGATATCATCAAAGTTTTCTTGTAAAAAATTATTTACTGTTATTCCAAGCTCTGTTGGATAGATAGACCTACCTTCATATTCCACGTAATTTCTATTTACAATTTGATTTATGGTTGCAGAATATGTTGAAGGACGGCCTATACCAAATTCTTCTAAAACTTTTACTAGGCTTGCTTCTGTATATCTTGCTGGAGGATTTGTAAAGTGTTGGTCTTTTTTGATTTTTGTAGCAGATATTACATCTCCCTCATTTAGTTCTGGGAGGATATTTTCATTTTCCAATGCTCCACTTATTTTATTAAATCCTTCAAAGATAGTAATTTTACCATTTGACCTAAATATTAAACCACTGTTATCAAAATTAATAGTTGTTGATAGGTATTCATAATCTGTCATTTGTGATTGAACTACTCTGGTCCAGATTAATTTATAAAGCTTATATTGCTGGTCTGATAAGTATGGTTTTAAAGAAATGGGATCTCTATAAATTGATGTTGGACGGATGGCTTCGTGGGCATCTTGGCTGCCTTTTTTCTTTCCGCCGTGGTTATTTCCCTTAGATGCGTATTTCGCACCATATTTTTCATTTATATAGGTTAATGACTCATTTACAATCTCTTGGGAAATTCTTGTAGCATCTGTTCTCATATAAGAAATCAAACCAACTGACCCATCGCCTACATCGATACCCTCAAAAAGTTGCTGGGCAAGTTGCATGGTATATTTGGTTGAATAACCCAATTTATTTGAAGCATCTTGTTGGAGGGTTGAAGTTGTATAAGGTTTTGGTGGTTTACGAGATTTTTTGGTCTTTTTTACCTCTACTACCTTAAAATTATCTTTGTCTATGGCATCTAAAACCTTGTTTGCTCCAGCTTCATTAGAGATTTTCATCTTTTTGCTAGGTTTACCATAAAACTCTGATATAAATTTTGTATTATCATGCTTATGGTCAGCAGTTATAGTCCAGTATTCTTCTGGTACAAAGGCATCTATTTCTTTTTGTTTTTCTACAATGAGCATTAGAGCAACGGATTGTACGCGTCCTGCTGATAGGCCAGATTTTACTCTTTTCCATAAAATAGGGCTTATTTCATAACCTACTATCCTATCCATAACCCTTCTTGCCTGCTGGGCATCTACTAGGTTTTGGTCAATTTGCCTTGGGTTTTTGATGGCATTTTTTACATTATCTTTGGTAATTTCGTGAAATTCTACTCGGTTTTTATCTTTTGGATCAAGTCCTAAAAGATATTCTAAATGCCAGCTAATGGCCTCACCTTCCCTATCCGGGTCAGTCGCCAGATAAACTTTATCTGCCTTATCTGCTTCTTTTTTTAATTCATTTATAGTTTTTGCCCTGCCCCTAACTTTTATATATTCAGGTTCAAAGTTATTTTCTATATCTACACCAAATTTTGATTTTGGTAAATCGCGCAAGTGACCAATGGTTGCCATTACCTTGTAATTGCTCCCTAGCATCTTACCGATTGATCTTGCTTTTGTTGGAGATTCTACTATCACTAAATTTTTAGCCAAGCTTTTCACCTCTTTGTTGTAAATTCATTATTTCCAATATTTTCTATATAATATCTAAGTTCAAGTGATGTTAAAAGATAATTAATTTCTTCGATATTATATGATAAATTTGCTGCAAGTAAATCTGCACTTGTGTTTGGATTTTCTTCGATATATCTTACTATTTCTAGCTCATCTTTTGCAAGTGATGAGTAATCTATACTTGATTTTACTTGATTTATATCTAAAAGATAGTCTAGCTCTTCTAATATATCCTCAGCTGTAGTTATTAACTTGCTGCCTTCTTGAATAAGTTTATTGGTTCCTTTAGAATAAATAGAATTTATATTGCCAGGAACTGCAAAGACTTCCTTGCCTTGGTCTAAGGCACATCTTGTAGTTATCATAGTTCCAGATTTTTCTTTTGCTTCTATGACTACAGTTGCCAAAGATATACCAGATATTATTCTATTTCTACGAGGGAAATTATATGGTTTTGGTTCTGTCCCTAGGGGAAATTCTGATAAAATTAACCCATTATTTTCCAAGTCTTCGTATAGTTTACGATTTTGTTTTGGATATATCTTATCAATCCCACAACCAATTATTCCTATAGTCCTACCAGATACTTCTAGTGTAGATTTGTGGCAAACTGCATCTATACCATAAGCAAGGCCAGATACAGTTGTGATACCTGCAGTAGCTACGCCCTGACTTAAAGTTTTGCAAGCCCATTTACCATAGTCAGTGCATTTACGTGCGCCAACAAAGGCTATGGAGTTTTTATCTTTCTCATAATCAAGCATGCCTTTATAAAATAAAAGGGCTGGCCTATCTTCTATATATCGTAGATTTTCTGGATAATCATCATCTAAAATAGTCACAAAGTTATAGCCATATTTTATAACTTTTTCAAGATAAGCTTTAAAATTTTCCATAGACTTGTCATTAAAGATTTTTTCATAGGCCTTATCTGTCAAAAAATCTAAATCGATCCTAGATTTTTCAAAGAGCTTATCAAATCCTATATTTTCATGGATTCTTAAAATTATTCGATTATCTAAAAATATGTAGTTTAGGTAGAGAATTATTTCTCTATTTGTATACTTAGAATGCATTTTCAATATAATTTATCTTTCTACTTTCAATAAATACTTCTGCCACATCAAACCTCATTATATAATCTGTAAGATTATTTTCTATCAGGTAAGTTTGGCTTGCTTTTGCAATTCTTTGCTGCTTATGATAGTTTACAGCCTCTCTAGGATATCCATATTTTATATTTTTTCTTGCTTTTACTTCTACAAAGCAAACTATATTATTTTTAAGGGCAATAATATCTACTTCTCCATAAGGCTTTAAGTAATTTCTACCTAGGATTTCATAGCCATTTGCTATTAGAAAATTTGCAACTATTTCCTCTCCTAGGTCTCCTATTTTTCTTTTTTCACTCATAAAAAACTTTCCTGTTTGGCAAAATATTTTTTTAGAAAACTTAGCCTATGAATTGGGCTTATGCCTACATTATCTATGCCTTCATAGTGTTTTTTCGTTCCATAGCCCATATTTGTATCGAAGGAATACTCTGGATATATTTTTGAGAAATTAATCATAATATCATCCCTGCGGACTTTGGCTAGAATTGATGCACATGATATGGCATATTCGTTTAAATCACCCTTTACAATATTTAATTGAGGAATATCTGTAGCTATTTTTTCAGCATCTATAAGTAATATATCTGGTTTGGTTTCTAAATTTTCTACTGCATCTTTCATAGCAAGCAAAGTTGCTTGTCTGATATTTATATCATCTATGACTTTATTGTTAGCATAACCATAGGAAACAGCAAGGGCATCTTTTAGGATCTCATCTCTTAATTTTAGCATCTTAGTACGGCTAAGTTTTTTAGAATCAGTAACGCCCTCTATCTTAGAATTCTTTTTCATAATAACTGCACAGGTTACCACAGGACCAGCTAAGGGGCCTCGGCCCACTTCGTCAACTCCTGCTATATGGTTATATTTTTCATAAATTTCTTTTTTGATTTTTTCATTATATTCTGAATATCTCATGGGCGCTCTAAAGTTATTCTTCCAAGTTTTCCTGATCTAAAGTCAGTCAAAATAATATTTGCAGTTCTAGTGTAGTCAAAGTCTCCACCCCTAATTATTGCCCCGCGTTTTCTTGCGATATCTTCATAGATTTCTAGGGCTGGCTTTTGTGGATCTACTCCGTATCTTTCCGTTAAATTTTCTGGATAATCTTCTTTTATTTTTTCTAAAAATTTAAGGGTTAAATCTTCTATATTTAGCACCTCATCTTTTATGGCGTGGGTATAGGATAAGTTTAGACCAGTTTGTTCATCAAATTTTGGCCAAAGTACTCCTGGTGTATCTAAAAGTTCAATATTTGCTCCAGTCTTTATCCATTGCTTAGTTCTTGTCACCCCAGGCCTATTGCCAACATTAGCAGATTTTCTTTTGGCTACATTATTTATAAAGGTAGATTTCCCTGCATTTGGTATACCCACTATCATCATACGGATGACCTTATTTTCGATATTTTTTGCTTCTATTCTTTCAAATTTTTCAGAAAGTTCTGCCTTTGCTAGATCATAAATTCTAGAAACATTTATTTTTTCCTTTGAATTCATAAGTGTTGCAGGGATACCCTCCCCCTTAAATTTATTAATCCACATTTTATTTACCTTACTATCAGCAAGGTCTGATTTATTCATAATTATCAAACGTGGTTTATCTCCTAAAATTTCATCAAGCATAGGGTTTCTTGATGATTCTGGTATGCGGGCATCTATTATTTCTAGGACTATGTCTACTAATTTTAAATTGTTTTGGATCTCTTCCTTGGTCTTTTTCATATGACCAGGATACCAATTTATATTCATCGCCATAATATTCTCCTTATTTTCTAAATATATTATACATAATATGTTGTTTTTATCTAGAATCAGTTATTTATTGTACTTAAAAAGTGTACCAATTTATAGAACATAAAGCTATAATTTATGCTCTTAATTTACTTATTTAATAAATAAATCTTATAATAACTGAAAACTTCTCTTTTATATATTTATCCTTGTTTTTAGCCGAGCTTTGATATACAATTAATAAAACTTATTAATAAGTAGAAAAGAATAAAGAATGGAGAATAAAATGAGTAAGGAATTTTCTATTACAGGAAACAAGGCTATCTTAAACTTATCAGAACAATTTTTTAATGATATCAATGAACTTTTAAATAGTGATTCTTTCTTTGAACTAACAAAGTCATTTATAAACTATCATAAAGAAGAATCATCAAGGGTCTATACATACATAGAACAATTTTTTATTAATTCATCTGTTGACTCACTCTCACGAGAATTGGTTGATATCCTAAAGCTACTTACAGTTATGAATATAGATGAAGTTTCTTCAAAGATAAATAAATATCATAATCTAAATAAGGAAAAAGATGGACTATTAAAGATAGTTGAAGAATTTTATAATTATTGGAGAAATCTTGAAAGATACTCAATCATAGAACAAAAAGAAGATTCTCGTGGGGTTGGCGTTGTAAATTTTGTTGAAATCAATGAAAAATTAAAAAATATGATTCTTCAAGCCTACAGGAGAATTGAAATGTCTATCATCGGTGAATGGCCAAAGGTCTATAGGCAAGTACCGGCAGCAGCTGATGCTTCTATTATGATTAGATATTTTGATAAAGACTTTCCAGAAATTTATCAAGACTTAAATAAAATTCCTTTTATAACCCAAGTTATGATTGAAACTCCATATATTACCTATACTAAATCAAATAAGAGGGATGGAATATTTGAAGAAGTTTATGAAAACCCAATATTTGATACAGATATAAATTACGACCACTTTTTCTGCTTTCCAGCAAAAGTAGGAGATAACTTAATATTTATATATTTCCATAGAGACCTTCTTACCCATGGAGTTTCAGCATCAAACCTCTTTGAACTTGCTGATGTTAAAGATATTGAAGAAAAAACTCCAGATGCCATTTATATCTATGGTCCGAAAGATAAGGGAGATAGGAAAAATTCTTTCTACTACGATGAGGAAAATAAGTTATATGTGGGATATATCGCCTATAGCGATAAGATTGATTATTTTGGTTATCTTAAAAAAATGGTTCTAACCTTAAACAATGTAATCAACATTAAAAAAGGATATTTACCTATCCATGGTGCTGGTCTTTCAATAGTTTTACAAAACGATAAAACAGTAAATATAGTAATCCTTGGTGATAGCGGGGCTGGAAAAAGTGAATCAATAGAGGCCTTTAGGTCTCTTGCAAAAGACTATATAAAAGAAATGACCATAGTCTTTGATGATATGGGATCATTTAGAATAAAAGATGGAAAAGTTTATGCCTATGGTACAGAAATAGGAGCTTTTGTAAGGCTTGATGACCTTGATGCAGGATATGCCTTTAAGCAAATTGACAGGTCAATTTTTATGAATCCTGACAAAGTAAACTCAAGACTTATAATGCCTGTGGCAAGTTTTGAAGAAATAAATAAGGGCTATGAGGTTGACTTTTTCCTCTACGCTGATAACTACTCAGCAGTTTTAGACTATGAATCTTCAATAGATATACTTGATGATAAAAAAGAAGCCTTAAGAATCTTTAAAAGAGGCGGAAGACTTGCTAAGGGTACCACAACCGAAACTGGTCTAGTACAAACATATTTTGCAAATCCATTTGGCCCTGTTCAAAAAATGGAAGAATGTGATAAATTATTAGACCAATACTTTGAGACTTTATATAAAAATAAGGTTAAGGTCGGAACAATTAGAACTCAATTAGCGCTCGATAATATGCAATTTGCCGGCCCAAAAGCTGCTGCTATAGAGCTATTTGAACTAATTAAAAATATGTAAAATTAAAAAACTCAAGCAAAATAACCTGCTTGAGTTTTTATTTTATTTGCTTACTTCATCAATAGCTTCTTTTATAAGCTTTGGTGAAATTTTACATTTTTCTTCACTTACTGCACAAACTGCAAATCTTAGACCGTTTTTATTTGCGACTATATACATATCTTTTTCTTTTAATTTTTCGGCAACCTCTTTTGGATTATCGCATGGAATTGATATAAAAAATCCCCCAAAATATGGCAGATGAACAAGGCCTACTTCTCTTGCAATTTCTACAAAGGCGTCGGCTCTTTTTTCAACGAGCTTTCTATTTTCTTGAAGTTCATCCTCATAAGCTTTTTTCTTTTCTTCATCATTTTCTATATCAACTAAGATATTCATCCCAGCATGAGTTATATTTGACCAGATAGACCTATTTGAATGTTTCATCGAATCAAAAGCTCTGTTTGCTATATCTTCATTTGATGAAATGATTATACAAGCTCCTGTTCTGATTCCATAAGCTGTATACGATTTACTCATAGAGTAAGCAACTGTTGTTATGATATTTTCTGGTAAGGATGAGAATTTTTCAAAAAATTTCTTTTGTGATCCCTCACCTGCAAATTCTATATAAGCAACATCAAGAAGAATACAAATAAATTTGCCATCCACCGCTCTTTTTTTTATTACATCAAGTATCCTATCCCACATAGCATCATCTATGCTAAAACCTGTTGGGTTATTGGCAGGAGAATTAAACACACAAAGCACCCTATCTTTTTTTTCCAAGGCGAAATCTAAAGTTTTTGTAAATTCTTCTAGATTGAAATTAAAATCTTCATCCAAAAATTCATAAGTTTTAAATTCTCTATCAAATTCTTCGCACATGGTCTGATAAGCTGGCCAATACCAATTAGGACAAATGACATAATCGCCTGGGTTTAAAAATGTCCAAAAATTATGTCTAATTGCGCCAGTACCACCAGCAGTAGCAATAGCTTTAATATAAGCATCTGGTTTATAAGGGCCAAAACATTTATCAACTAATAGGTCAAGATATGCTTCATTGCCCTCAATAGCAGCATAGCTTGCTATTGATTTTTTATCCATATCTTTTAATGTATCATACACACTATCAAAAGCAATTAGATTTCCATCATCATCTATTAACGTACCAAGGGTTGAGTCTATAACCTTATCTCTTCCCTTTTCTTTTATAGCATCTTTACATTCCTTATTTACTTTAAAAATTTCATCTTCAAGCCTTGGCCATCTTGCATGGTCTGCTATAATATCTTTGCCCACAATATTACCCCTTTTTCAATATTTTAGATATTGTATCACTTTTTGATACTTTTTAAAAGAATAGTTTTCTAAAGCTAAAAACATCATTAGAAAAATTTATGAATTTATAAGTATTTTTACATATCAAAAAAGCAAGAATACTAGGTATCCTTGCTTAATATTAATAGTTTGTTTTTTCTTTTACTTTTGTAGCTTTACCTTGACGACCACGTAGGTAGTTAAGTTGTGCACGACGTACTTTACCGTGTCTTGTTACTACTAATTTTTCAATTCTTGGTGAGTTGTAAAGGAATGTTCTTTCAACACCAACACCGTAAGAAATTCTTCTTAGTGTAAATGATTTGTTGATTCCACCTTCTTTGATTTTAATAACTGTACCTTCAAAGTCTTGAAGTCTAGTTTTTTCACCCTCTTTAATTCTGTATGATATTCTAACTGTATCTCCTACGTTAAAGTCAAATTGGTCTTCACGTAAGTTTTCTTGTTCAATTTTTTTAATTAAGTCCATTTTCATTCTCCTCTCTTAGGAATTTTTCATATAAGTCTGGTCTGACTCTTTTTGTTTTTTCTATTGCTGATTTTTTATTCCAAGCAGCAATTTTTTTATGATCCCCGCTTAGTAGTTCTTGAGGTACCATATATCCATTAAACTCGCGTGGCTTGGTAAATTCATCTTGTTGCAATAATGTATTGTAATGCGAATCTGTAACTAGGGACTCTTCTTTACCAACTACTCCTTCTATAAATCTTGCCATAGAATCTATAACAACCATAGCTGGGATTTCTCCACCTGTTAGGACATAATCTCCAATTGAGATTTCATAATCTACATAGTGGTTGGTTATTCTTGCATCGATGCCTTCATAGTGGCCACAAATTAATATAAGATGTTTAATTTCTGCAAAGTCGATTGCTAATTTCTGATTGAATTGAGATCCTGCAGCAGACATATAGGCTACCTTGGATCCCGGTTTTTTTACAGACATTAAAGCATCATATATAGGTTGAGGTCTCATAAGCATTCCTGCTGCTCCACCATAGACTGTATCATCTACATGGTTGTGCTTATTGTTTGAAAAATCTCTTATATTTACAAATTCTAGTTCTAATAGTCCTTTTGAAATAGCCTTACCTATTACTCCATAAGTTTTTAAAAACTCAAAACTTTCTGGAAATAGGGTCAAAATGGTTATTTTATTCATAGTCACTAAAGTTTTCTACTTCTATAAATCCATTTTCTATATCAACATTTTTTACAGTAGCATTTAAGGCTGGAAAATAAATTTCATCCTTATCTGTTTTTATAACATAAACATCATTTGGATAGACACCTGTGATTACATCTGTGATTTCGCCTACTGTTTGCCCTTGGCTTTTCACTTCTAGTCCAATCAGACTGAAAACATAATACTCATCATCATCTAGCTTGCCTAAATCAGAATCTTCTATGGTTATATCTTTGCCCACAAATTTTAAAACATCATTTATATCATCATATTCTTCAAATTTGATAACCTTTAGCCCTTTTTGGTCAAAGGATGACTCTACAGTGACTTCTTCATCTCCGATAAGTAATTTTGCCCCGTTTTCAAATCTTTTGTCATAATCACTTAGGCTTTTTACTTTAAGATTTCCTCTTACTCCATGAGTTGTTACTATCTCTGCTACTGATATTCTCATATTTTTATATTTACCTTAACATTTTCTTTGATAGCTGCTGACCTTGCAATAGTACGGATAGAGTTTATAATATTTCCTCTTACTCCTATCACTCTGCCCTTATCAGATTCAGCTACATGGATTATAATGTTAACTTCGCCGTTGTTGCGGCTTTCTTCGATTTCTACTTGATCTTTTTCTTCTACAAGTTCTTTAACTATTGTTTCAACTAGTTCTTTCATAGTCTTAAGCTAAAACATCATTGTCATTGAATAATTTTTCAACGATAGATGTTGGTTTTGCACCAGTTCCAACCCAGTATTTTGCTCTTTCATTATCGATTTTAAATTCTTTTGGTTGGCTTACTGGATTGTAATATCCGATTTCTTCGATAAATTTACCATCTCTTGGGCTTCTGCTATCTGCTACTACAACTCTGTAGAATGGTTTTTTCTTTTGTCCCATTCTTTTTAATCTAATTTTAACTGCCATTTTTACTTCCTTTCATTTTAGCATTTGAAACAAATTTAATATTTATTAATAGCAACTAGCTATTAAAAAGGGAATTTTGGCATCTTTGGCATTCTCATGCCTCTACCTTTTTTGCCTTTGCCCTGCATATTTGAAACTTGTTTCATCATTTTTTTCAGTTCTTTAAACTGTTTTAAGAGTTTATTTAACTCTTTTACATCAACTCCAGATCCTTTTGATATACGATCTTTACGGCTTTTGCCAATCATTTCTGGTTTTGCTCTCTCTTCTGGTGTCATTGAGCTAATTAAAGCTTCAATTCTTTCAAAACCTAAATCATCCACATTGATTTGTTTTAGTATTTTGTTATTCACACCAGGTATCATTGCAAGTAAGTCTTCTAATGGACCCATATTTCTGATTTGGTTGATTTGTTCCATAAAATCATCTAAGGTATAGGTTTGATTTCTCATCTTTTCTTCAAGCTCTTTGGCATTTTGAAGATCGATTTGGGCTTCTGCTTTTTCTATTAAAGATAAAACATCTCCCATACCTAGAATCCTATTTGCCATCCTATCTGGATAAAATGGTTCTAGGTCTTCCAGTTTTTCTCCTACACCGACAAATTTTATTGGTTTACCAACTACTTGTCTAATGGATAAAGCTGCTCCACCTCTGGCATCACCGTCAAGCTTGGTGAGTATTACACCTGTGATGTCCAGATATTCATCAAATGTTTTTGCAACATTTACTGCTTCTTGCCCTGTCATAGCGTCTACTACTAGGAGGATTTCGTCAGGTTTGGTTGCTTCTTTGATTTCTTTTAGCTCTTCCATCAAATCAGTATCTATTTGAAGACGACCTGCGGTATCAAGGATAACCGTATCGTAGTTATTTGCTTTTGCATAATCTCTTGCTTCTTTTGCAGTAACTACTGGGTCTTGTTTACCTTGTTCAAAAACAGGAACTCCTGCCTTTTTACCAACTACTTTTAATTGGTCAATAGCTGCTGGCCTATATATATCTAGGGCAGCTAGCATTGGGTTTCTGTTTTCATTTTTAAGTTTATATACTAATTTACCTGAGTGAGTGGTTTTACCAGAACCTTGAAGACCTACCATCATAACCATATGTGGTGTGCTGCCTTTAAGATCTAGTTTGGAGTTTTCTTTTCCCATCAAATTGGTTAGCTCTTCATTTACGATTTTAACTACCATTTGACCTGGGCTTAGTGACTGCATAACATCTTCGCCTAGCGCGCGTTCTTTAACTGTTTTTACAAATTCTTTTACGACTTTGTAGTTTACATCAGCTTCAAGAAGTGAAAGTCTTATCTCTCTCATTGCACTATCGATGTCTTTTTCTGTTAATTTTCCTTTTCCGGTTAGCTTGCCAAGGGTTTCTTGGAGTCTATCGGATAGGCCTTCAAACACCATATTATCACTCCCTAAATTTTTTCAATTTCTTCTGTTATTTTTTCAATTGCTTGTTCATAATTTGAACTTTCCATCAGCTCTCTTATACTCATAAGAGCATCTTTGAGCCCCTCTTTTTTTTCTAGCAAAGAAAGCTCATCTTCAAACTCAAATAATTTGTCAACTGAACGAGTCATCATATCAGAAATTGCCTGCTTGGATTTGTTATTATTATCCGCAATCTCTTGTAAGGATAAATCCTCGTTATAATAGCAATTTATAACATCACGTTGTTTTTCATTTAGTAGCGGTCCATAAATGTCGAATAATTCGGCCACTTTAACAATTTTTTCCATAATGCTCCACTAACATTCTTGTAATTTTCAACAAATTACCTGGTCAAGAATTTTTCTTGACCTATGCATTATACATCGAATTTATAGGAGTGTCAAGGAAATTTCTTGACCATAAAACAATTAATTTTTATCAACAAAAAAGCCTACTATATTATATAGTAAGCTTTCTTTTTATTATGGCATATTTGAAAAAGGATTTAGACTTCCTCTATTATTTTCATCAGTTTCTACCTTATTTTCTGGACTAGCTTCTTTGTATTGATCAACATTTGAAGAATCTATACTAAAGGTAAAATCAAGTGTTTGTTCTTTACCATCTCTAATTATAGTAATTTTTGCACTCTCTCCTACTTGGTAGTCAAGTAAAACTTTTCTAAGGGAAGCCATATCAGTTACTTTTTTACCATCTATAGCCGTTATAACATCTCCTTTTTCAAAAACTCCATTTTCATCAAAGTCACTAAATACATAAACACCTTGAACATCTTCTAAGGCACCCATATTAGCTTGTGGGAATTGTCTAAAGTAGTCTAGTGATTGACCAGTTATACCAAGATAAACTGAGTTATATTCGCCATTTTCTATAATTTTATTTATTACATTTTTTACAGTATTTATTGGAATAGCAAAGCCAATTCCATCACTATTACCAGCTTTAGCAGAGTTTATACCTATTTGTTCTCCTTTTGAGTTTAGTAAAGCTCCACCTGAGTTACCAGAATTTATAGCAGCATCAGTTTGCATTAATCCATCCATTTGAGCACCGTTTTGGAAATTAACTGTACGGTTAAGACCTGAAATAATACCGCTAGTAACTGTTGATTGAAGTTCAAAACCTAGTGGATTACCAATAGCAACAACCCTATCACCAACACCTACATCATCACTATCAGCTAGTTTCATAGCTGGAAGATTATCCTTTTCTATTTTTAATATAGCTAAATCAAGGGTTGAGTCATTCCACACTAATTTTGCAGGTGTAGTTGTACCATCGTTAAATAAAACACTTATATCACTTGCCTCACCATTACTTACAACGTGAGAGTTAGTTAATATATATCCATCACTAGATACAATAGATCCTGAACCAATTCCTTCTACATAGCCAGATTGAGGACCAAAATATGTTTGTTGGGTAACTTCAGCTTTGGTAGTAATACCAACAACACTATCTATAGATTTTTTTACAACTTTAGACTCCATAGATTCATCAGTTTCTTTAGAATCTAGGTTACCTATACTCTTATCAATTTCTTTTTTAGAAGCATTAGCATCTTTATTTTGCTCAGCTTTTGAAGATTCAACTGGCTCAGAAGGAGTCGTTTCATTAGCCTTAGCCCCAAAACCACTAGTCAACAAAAACACCAAAAGTCCACCAATCAAAGCCCCAACAAGAGCGGATAAAAAAGATGAACCAGATCCATTACTATTTTCTCGTCTATTAGACATAAATAATTCCTTTCTATAAATATTAATATATTTTTGTATTTATATCATACTCTAATTAGTGTTAAGAGGGTATAAAGGAGCACGTAAATAATAAAAATTTGGAAAAAATAGCCACCTCCGTTTAGGAGGTGGAAGGGTAATCTCTTTGAGTGGGAAGACCGTACTGTGATTTCAATCCATACCTCCATATAGGAAGTGACTTAGCGGCGGTCGTAGGTATTTAAGCTATGAGCTTATTTCAATCCACACCTCCGTATGGGAGGTGACTGGCTTTAGGAAATACACCAGATAATAGGGGCTTTAATTTCAATCCACACCTCCGTATGGGAGGTGACGATACCAAATAATGCAAGACCTTGAGTTGGAAATGATTTCAATCCACACCTCCGTATGGGAGGTGACGGTAGGTCAGGACAAAGGCGTTATGTAGCTTATAATTTCAATCCACACCTCCGTATGGGAGGTGACAAGCCTAGCAAGAGTGTAAGGCTTGATACTAAGAATTTCAATCCACACCTCCGTATGGGAGGTGACTTATGTTTTATCTTAGCGATCCATTTGATACTATTATTTCAATCCACACCTCCGTATGGGAGGTGACAACTAACATTATACGGACGTCCTATTACGAAGAAATTTCAATCCACACCTCCGTATGGGAGGTGACTGTTCGCGACTTCCGATTATGTACAGTATCACAAATTTCAATCCACACCTCCGTATGGGAGGTGACACCCGAATGGGAAAATATCCAAGAGACAATAACCCTAATTTCAATCCACACCTCCGTATGGGAGGTGACATTTGCAGCAATAACACGCTGGTACGGCACTAACATTTCAATCCACACCTCCGTATGGGAGGTGACATAGTAGGTCTTGCAGCTTTTACATTTAAAAAGGGGATTTCAATCCACACCTCCGTATGGGAGGTGACGACGGAAGACGGAAGATAATGGAGACTAAAAAATGATTTCAATCCACACCTCCGTATGGGAGGTGACGACTTAACCCCTGATAATTTAATAGACTATAGCCTTATTTCAATCCACACCTCCGTATGGGAGGTGACCTTATTTTTTTTACTACGACAAAAAAATAAGTGACGATTTCAATCCACACCTCCGTATGGGAGGTGACTATATAATGATTGTTTTTTATGAAGAAACTATAAAAAATTTCAATCCACACCTCCGTATGGGAGGTGACTTTTGAGAAAATCAATTCATGTAGCTTTCTTTGGCATTTCAATCCACACCTCCGTATGGGAGGTGACTCGACTTTGTCAGTCCAAGATCCGTATCTCTTACCTAATTTCAATCCACACCTCCGTATGGGAGGTGACATTCTAATCCATTCTAGCCCTATATGTGTCCGTTAATTTCAATCCACACCTCCGTATGGGAGGTGACGATGGATTTGATTAAGAGTGCATGGTCTAGTGAAATTTCAATCCACACCTCCGTATGGGAGGTGACACCTTTGCTTGCTAACATTCTTTTCGACTTATGGAAAATTTCAATCCACACCTCCGTATGGGAGGTGACGCTAGATACTATATCAGAATATTACGGCTTAAAACTGATTTCAATCCACACCTCCGTATGGGAGGTGACAAATTTTCTCAAAAAATTTAAACAAGTGTTTAGATATTTCAATCCACACCTCCGTATGGGAGGTGACGCCCAAGGCGATAGCATGATAGATGCAGGTATCCACATTTCAATCCACACCTCCGTATGGGAGGTGACCAAAATTAACACGAGTTTAAGAAATAGGATTGTTAATTTCAATCCACACCTCCGTATGGGAGGTGACATACTAGATGTTGATTTTGAAGAGGTCAAAGAAGAATTTCAATCCACACCTCCGTATGGGAGGTGACTTTTACTATTAACGACAAATTAGACCAAGTAGTAGCGATTTCAATCCACACCTCCGTATGGGAGGTGACTCACGTTCATCTTTTTGACTTAAATCAACCGCATTAATTTCAATCCACACCTCCGTATGGGAGGTGACACGTCTATCTTTGTTTATTGTACCATAAACTAGAAAATTTCAATCCACACCTCCGTATGGGAGGTGACACGTAAAGAGATAAAAAATTACAACAAATAATATTATTTCAATCCACACCTCCGTATGGGAGGTGACTTAAGGCCTACCAAGTAAAAGGCCATATGGCGGCAAATTTCAATCCACACCTCCGTATGGGAGGTGACGATTTTATATATAGATTTGGAAATTGAGCGTAGGATTTCAATCCACACCTCCGTATGGGAGGTGACGACCATAAAAATTACACAAATTAAAAAAGATGAGATTTCAATCCACACCTCCGTATGGGAGGTG
The DNA here is from genome assembly GCF_046365495.1 of Anaerococcus cruorum. Taxonomy (NCBI): domain Bacteria; kingdom Bacillati; phylum Bacillota; class Tissierellia; order Tissierellales; family Peptoniphilaceae; genus Anaerococcus; species Anaerococcus cruorum. The sequence continues at coordinate 415,821 of NZ_JBGMEH010000006.1, forward strand.
ACTGGTATAAGTCAACTAGCTAAATTTTTTGGTTTTATTTCAATCCACACCTCCGTATGGGAGGTGACAAGCGCAAGTAATCAGGAAGAACTAGACGATTTGATATTTCAATCCACACCTCCGTATGGGAGGTGACTATAACATCAAAACCTAATTTACGATGTTGACTAAATTTCAATCCACACCTCCGTATGGGAGGTGACAGGACTTATATATAAAAATCTAGGTAAAAGTTATATTTCAATCCACACCTCCGTATGGGAGGTGACTTAATTTTGGTGATATAAAATATTATTTACCTAAAATTTCAATCCACACCTCCGTATGGGAGGTGACTTGGTATAAGTCAACTAGCTAAATTTTTTGGTTTTATTTCAATCCACACCTCCGTATGGGAGGTGACGGTAATGTTAAAATTGATGTACCTTATAATACTCTTATTTCAATCCACACCTCCGTATGGGAGGTGACATAATTATAAAATTAAAAATTATTTATCTGATGATATTTCAATCCACACCTCCGTATGGGAGGTGACATGCTGAAACTGGATTGCTTGATACACCAACACTATTTCAATCCACACCTCCGTATGGGAGGTGACATAGTGGGAAATGACCTTGCACTTGTAGGTGGCCAAATTTCAATCCACACCTCCGTATGGGAGGTGACAGAGAGAGTATCATTATTCTAAAACGCGATTGTATGATTTCAATCCACACCTCCGTATGGGAGGTGACACCTATATTTCTTGATGCAGTACAAGCTGAGGTTATTTCAATCCACACCTCCGTATGGGAGGTGACGTAACAGTAAATGGACAATACATTACTGGATTTTCCATTTCAATCCACACCTCCGTATGGGAGGTGACTTTTTGCAGCTATTACTCGTTGGTACGGCACAAATATTTCAATCCACACCTCCGTATGGGAGGTGACTTAGGACTTATATATAAAAATCTAGGTAAAAGTTATATTTCAATCCACACCTCCGTATGGGAGGTGACTCATCTATATAGATAGCACATTGATTTTCTTTGCCATTTCAATCCACACCTCCGTATGGGAGGTGACGTAAGGAGGATATATGACAAATTTAAAAATATTTATTTCAATCCACACCTCCGTATGGGAGGTGACCAATACTTTGAAGATGAGAAAGAATTTGAATGGTGATTTCAATCCACACCTCCGTATGGGAGGTGACCAAAGCCTACTACATTAGAGGTATCCACGCCGGATATTTCAATCCACACCTCCGTATGGGAGGTGACCTAAGACTATATATGATAATAAGCCGGCTGGAATTATTTCAATCCACACCTCCGTATGGGAGGTGACGAGCATGGGAATATTAGAAGGATACGAGTTTGATGCGATTTCAATCCACACCTCCGTATGGGAGGTGACTTATTTGCTACATCTATCTGATAGCAATAGTGATATTTCAATCCACACCTCCGTATGGGAGGTGACTTAAATATCATCGATAGTCTAGCAGACAAAGTATTAATTTCAATCCACACCTCCGTATGGGAGGTGACACTGCTTTGTCAGTAATAATCCCTCTAGCAATCCCAATTTCAATCCACACCTCCGTATGGGAGGTGACTGATAGGATGATAGATAGACAGATAAGAGCGCTTGTAATTTCAATCCACACCTCCGTATGGGAGGTGACTTTAATTTTGGTGATATAAAATATTATTTACCTAAAATTTCAATCCACACCTCCGTATGGGAGGTGACGATGAGGCGCAATTGATTTTTAATAGTAGGGACTGATTTCAATCCACACCTCCGTATGGGAGGTGACTTGATGATGAGGATGACTTTCTAGTTTATAGGAAAATTTCAATCCACACCTCCGTATGGGAGGTGACCTATCTTCTAATATTTGCATTTGTTCATCAATTGTTTATTTCAATCCACACCTCCGTATGGGAGGTGACTAGGGGGCTTGATTCTAGTCCTGATTGTTCTAATTAATTTCAATCCACACCTCCGTATGGGAGGTGACTATCACCTAAACCAATGTGAAATGTCAGGTTTGATTATTTCAATCCACACCTCCGTATGGGAGGTGACGGGCTATCTTACCATGACAATGGGGACAGCTATTAGATTTCAATCCACACCTCCGTATGGGAGGTGACCGCATTTTTTAGGGGTTTTTATATGAATTTTATTAGAAAAAAATACGAAAACTCATAAAATTCATCATATTATGCTGATATATAGCGCGAGTGCTCCGGTGTTTTATGGGTGATTGGGGTTGTCTATATTATGAGCAAATCTTTGTCGGGATCGTAGCTATCATCTTTTCCTATGGTTTCTACCCTATTTTGCCAATTTTTCCCTAAATTATAAAATCTTATACTATCATGGTCTTGATCAATTATTTCTAGTAATTTGATCTTTAGATTTACTAATTGAGCTGGGGTAAGGGAACATTCAAAAACAGAGTTTTGAACTCTCTGACCATAGTTGACACATTGCTTAGCTACTTTCCTTAATCTCTTTATACCCGATGCTGACTTTGTATTTACATCATAGGTAATTAGTACCATCATAATTATTATCCTTTCATCAAAAATGGCGGATAAGCTTCTAGATCCCCTCTTATATATCTATTTAAAAGCATGGCTTGGACATGAGGTATGAGTCCTATCTTTATTTTTTCATTTATAAAGGGATGGTTTATCTCATCTTGCTTTCTCTTTTGCCAATTTTCTAATACCTTTGCCCTGCCCTTATCATTTAATAATACTGCTCCTGTTTCTTTTTTCTCAAAATCTTTAGCAGTGATAATATTTTTATTGATCATGGTTAGAGCAAGTCTATCACACATATAGGCTCTTAATTCTTCTATCATATCTAAAGCCATGGAACTTCTGCCTGGTCTATCTACATGGAAAAATCCTACATAACTATCTATACCTACTCCTTCTAGGGCTGATTGCATCTCATATGTCAAAAGTGAATACATAAAAGATAGGAGGGCATTTGTATTATCTTCTGGCGGCCTTCTATTCCTATCTATAAAATAAAATTCATCTCTTTGGGATACTATCATTTCATCAAAGCAAGCGAAGTATCTGCTGGCTACATTACCCTCAATAGCTCTTAGGCTATCTTTATTATCTGTCTTCCATATATTTTTTAAAGCAAGGTCTATAAAGTCTATGGTTGATAAAAGTTTTTCTGAATTTATCTTTTCTTTGTGATCTCTAATTGCTCTTTTTAATACTTTTCTAGAATTAAATATTTTTGCATAGATAATATTTTGAACAAACTCTAAGCTATCATCACTATCGGCTAGCTGGTATTGACGTCTTCTTAGTAGAACATTGCCATTTGTCTTACCTATTACCCTACCACAAAATCTACCTTCTGGTGTAAAGAATGAAATGAGCAGATTATTTTCCATAGCAAATTTCATCAAAGCTGGACTTACTCCTGTGTAATTAAAACACATAATTCCATCTAATATATGGATAGGAAACCTTTTTAAAACTTTAGAATCCTTAATAATTACTACATTTTCCCCATCCTTTGATAGGTAGGCATCATCTATGGTTAGGTATAGGATATTTTGTAATTTCTTCATATTATTCACCTAGCAAATAATTTTGTACTGATTTTTTCTTTTTTGTAAGCCTTGGCATACATAAGTCATAAAGGGAGCACATAGTACAATTTTTAAAGTACTCTGCATCTGGTGTTAATCTATTTTCATACATGGTATGCATTTGAGCTGCTATGAGTCTAACTTCGTCTTTTAACTTATCGGTTATGGCTATAGTATCTCTTTTCTTGGTAGAAAAATAAAATAAATCGGCACTTTCTATCTTGATATTATATTTTTCTTCTAAACACATTACTTGTGCTACTAACTGTACTACATCCCTGTTATCTTTTTTGGCTTTTCCTCTCTTATACTCGACAATATTGGGCATCCACAATCCTTTTTTGTTGGCAATTTCTATGCCTTTGTCGCCTCTTATAAATTCTACAGTATCTAGGATACCTGATAAGCCTAGGTCTTTTGAGCTAACTGGTATGGCTCTTGAAATAATAACATCTCTTCTTTTTTCTTTTAAATAAGGGTCATCAGTTATTTCATGGAGCTTGTTACCTTCAGCTGTAAAGGAGTTGTCAGACCATACCTGTTCTATATGGATTAGGGCCCATTGTCTTTTACAAAAATAAAAGTGCTGGATGCCGCTTAGCATTAGGTAATCATCTGGGGTATTCATTTATATTCCTTCAATAATCTCGAGACTTAGTCCTTTATCTTTGTATTCGTTTAGCTTTTCTTCATCTAGTCTAAAGTTATAGTCTTCATAGGAAGGATTGGTATTATTTATGTCTAGTTCATTATAGTTTACTAGCTGTTTAATCTTAGCACTTGATACATTGCCTAGCTTGTTGCTGTGGGTAAACCAGTAAATCTCTTTTATTTCCATACTTCCATCTGGCCTAGCGCTTGATACATCATTTATAAATAAAGTTCTTAAAGCTTCTTTTAAAATTTCTAGGTCTTTTTCATCAAAACCAGTTCTTTCTGAGTAAAATGAGTTTACACTTCCTTGTACTAGATAAACTCCATAGTCTATAAAGTTTTTACTACCCATAGTATCAGATGATCTCTTTTCACCTGCATCTTGTCCATTTGTACTTCTTACTATTTGCATAGTTTCTGTAATTACTGGGTCTAGGGATTTTGAAATAGATATTGATACTGGGCCTCTAATACCTATTGATTTTTTGTTAAATGTTACTACTTGTCCAAATGATCTTACATCTATCCATTTTTGATTCATAGATTTTTCTATTACTTCGTTATCTTTTTCTTTATCAAAATAGGCCTTATATCTTTTTTCTAAGGATCTAAAATCGTCATCTATCCTATCATTTGCTTTTACAAAGATATCATAGCCTTCTCCCAAATCATTTTCCTTAAATTGGTCTTGCATCCTATTTCTAATTTTTCTTTTGATACAAACATCAGATATGATTCCATATCCTAGCGAGTCTATTCTCGGCATATTAGAAGTTAGTGGGTCACCATTCGGATTGGCATTTTTCACTTCAATAGTCATTAAAAAATCAACTTTATTATTTAGCATTTTCTATCTCCTTATTTACTTGATTTCTTAGTCCATATATAGAACTGTTTTGAGCGGTATATCCAAATAAAAATTTATAATCTAAAGGCATATTAAAACTTTTATCATCTAGCTTATAATTTTCACTTATTTTTGTAAGTAATTGTGACTTTATAGTATCTAGTCCCTTATACATCCTATAATCTGTTGTCTTTAGCTTATTTAAATAAGTATTGGTCTTTTTTTCTAATATAGTAATTGTTGTCGCTGGTCTATCTAGATAGTTACTCCAAAACTTCTCAGCATTTGTAAGTCTTTGTGGATAGTTTTCTTCATTTCCTGCATTTAAATCTTTGCTTGTATATGTGCTTAATTCAATATTGTGATAGACACTAAGTAATCTTCCAAGAAGATAAGACCTATCATTATTATCTTTATCAATCATTCTTGTAAAATCCTCTCCATTTGAGTTTTTAAGTACTGCTCTTGCTACAAATAACAAATTATTCCAGACCCTAGGCTCTTTATAACTGCTTCTTTTTCTAATATTTTGTTTAAATTTATTTTCTATATTTTTAGGTAAAGAACTTCCATTAAGTAGACTAGTTACTAAAGAAACGTACTGATTATTCATAAAATTTTTATTATCATAGTCTAAACTTCTGCCATTTTTTAAAGTTCTCTCTATGCCATAGGCATTTATAAAGATACTATAAAATGATGGAGTAAATGGATTAAAATCTTCAATACTTTCATTGTATCTTTCCCAATGGTATCTTTCTTCCCATTTTTCTAAATTATTTTGTAATTCTGAAACTTTTAGTTGGTTAAAGTATTTTATAACTACCCTACCAGGGTTAAATGAATCAATTATCATACAATAAAAGTTAGAATCATCACTATAATTTGCTTTTCCTAGCTTAAAAGACTGGCTTATATTTTCAGTATTTATATTGGCAGGACTTGTTTTGATACTAGTACTTGCAAGTTGGTTAAGAAAGTCCAAATTTTTCCCGCTTGATTTTTTGAAGGTTATATCTATATTTTGAGAGTTTTTGATATCTTCAGAAAACCATGTTATTAAGTACTGTTTTTCAGCTATCCTTATATGAGACTTATTATTTTCTATAAGGTAAGCAAGCATTAGGTGAATTTTTTCAGAAGTTTCTCTACCTACATTTAAGCTAGAAGTATCTTTATTAAGCCTACCCACATAGGCTTCTTTGTTATTACTTACACTTATAAGTTTTGCGTTGCCTAATAGTCCCCTATGTTTTTGAGTAATATATTCTTCTTTTCCAGAAATATTACATATACCATTTGGTCTATCCATGGAGTTTGTAAAGCTTATAAAAGACTTGTGCAATTCTTTATAAGAGCTTACGCTTATATCTTTATCCCCTAAAAATGAACTTATCTCAAACTCCAAAAAAGTATCTGATATATTTAACTTTTTATCTTCATATTCTATATCATAGCCACTTAGATTTTTAAAATCGCTAACTAAATTACTAGCTATATTTTTTAAAGTATCTTTTTTATCTAGAAAATCAAAAATAATCTTAAGAAATGTTTTAATATCTTGGTTCTCTTCAAATTCTATCCAGGCTAGTAGATTTTCCTTATAGTCGTTAAGTAAGTTTCCATCTTCATCAAAGATATACTTAACCTTATCCACTAGGGCGTGGGATGGGGCCTTTCTACCTGATCTTGATGCAGAATCCTTAGTTACTGGGAATAGTATTACATCACTTATATTATTATCTTCATCAGCTTTACTTTTATATTGGTCTAAGTAGGAAGCTTGATATAAACTTGAATCTTTTTTGAGTTCAACTTTTATAATATTTATCCCATTAGATTTTAGCTTACTATGGTAGATAGGTAACAATATAGGATAGTCGTTATTATCTACAAGTCCTATATCCTCAGCATAGTTATAGGAGTTAAGAAGAGCTTCTAGTGTGTTCATAGACCACCGTCCTCAAAATTTTCATATTCTTCATATTCCTTATCAGCAGATTTTATTTCATCTGGATATTTAAAACTATAGGTATCTAGAGTATTTTTTATCTCACAATCTTCACTATCTTTAAAGGTGATAACTCCGTCAACCATGCTAGTTTCTGTAAAACACGATACCAATTCCCCACCTGGCTGAGTAGGGTAGATAAATTCTGAAAACATGATACCAAAGGATAAACTTTGACCATCATAGAAGCTCTTGGCATTTTCATATTCTTCCTTATCTATATGGTCTATATATCCCACGCACTCTCTTGTACCCAAAAATATATCGCGCCTTCCGCCCTTTTTTAAAGATCTCTCCATGATAGCTTCATGTTTTTTTATATTTCTATCATGAGCTAAGTCTTCCCTATCTAGGTTCCACTCAAAGTGGAACTTGACTAGATAAGATACATCTTTCAAATAAGTGTAAGAGTTCAAATCATTAGACCCACCCATCATTAAAGTTCTAGCTCCCATAGCTTCTGTTTTTATTTCATTTAAAACTTTCACTTCTTCAATTATATTCTTGAAAGTTGGTTTAAAATAAATTTGGTCAACTATTCCACGTAAAGCTTCTTTTGTGAGAACTTGATAACTTGCTTTATCACCTGAACTTTTGGAAGATGGGGAACTGAAGAGCCCATAATCCCCATAAACCTTTACAAAAAAGGTTTTTGATTGATCCATATTACCTCCTATTTAATTCTATGTTTTATTTATACTTCTAGAATCTATATGTTTATAATATACTTTTAAAATAAAAAAGTCAAATGCTTTTATATAAATAAAAAGTATAATCTATGATACATCTAGTAACACTTACTAGCGGATTGAAAATATGTTTTATTTATACTCAAATAGAAAAGTTCATTTCTTTTCTATTTGGTATATCAAATCATAAAACTTTCTAGCTTAGATTCTTCAGTCAATCCAACTTTCTCATCATAGTTTGATTCGTTTAATATTTTTATTCCAAATATATCTAGTCCATCTATCTTTACTAACTTATCTTCAAAATCTTTGGAATTATAGATACTTATAGTGTAGGGTTGAAGTTTATTTAATAGAATTTTGATTTCATTAATTTTTTCTTTGTTACCATCATAACCTCTAAATTCTTCTATTGCTGCTAACAGTTCTTCTATCAAAGCGTAACTTTCATCATGGTAAACGATTACAGACTCACTATCATCCTCTATTAGGCTAAACTTATCAGAGGCTTCTTTTAGAGCTTGGGCATTTATTCCTTCAATATCCCCACTTTGTCTAATTTCTTTATTTAAAGAAAGTAAATCCAGTAGTGTTTTATTATCTACCACCTTTTTATCTAGGTCATCTAGGTTAGAAAATAGCTTAGCATAATATTTTTTATTTAAATCTTCTATATCAAAGTTTCCATCATAGTTGTCTAAAACTTTTTTTGTTATATTCTTTTTATTTTCAATAGATTTTAGATTACCTATCTTTTCATCATCCTTATCTAGATTTACTAAGTAGGCCTCGCCCTTATCATATTTTCCTTCTCTATTACACCTGCCCATGGCCTGGATAATAGAGTCAAAGCCTGCATATGACCTATATAATCTTCTAAAATCTAAATTCACCCCTGCTTCTATCAAGGAAGTGCTGATAACTATAACATCTATGTCATTATCTAACTTATCTTTTATCTCATTTATGATATCAAGCCTATGTTTTGGGCACATATTGGTAGTTAAATAATATAATTTGCTTTTATCATCCATAGCTTCTTCAAACATTTCATACAAGTTCATTACAGATTTTTTAGTATTTAATATTATAAGGGTAGATTTTTGATTATCATTTAATACAGAGTTATATATGTCAGCTAGCTTTGATTCTTTGCCATCATTTAGTAAACTTACCTCTACTCGGTCAAAGATTTGTTTTTGCCTATCATCTAGTTGTATCAGGTTATAATCTTCATTATTAGATCCACCATATATAATTTTATGATTAATAGAATCATGGTCTAAGCTAGGCTGAGTAGCTGAACATAGGATAATTACAGAATTCATCACCTTACTTATAAAATTGAGCATTAGGTTAAAGATATGGGTCATCTCATCTGGTAAAGATTGGACTTCATCTAAGATGATTACACTATTACTTAAATTATAAAATCTTCTAAGGTTTGATGATCTTGACTTAAATAAGGTATTGGAAAATTGTACCATAGTAGATAGGATTACTATTTGATCCCAAGATTCTTTTATATATTCTTTCATAGCAGATATACTATCATCATCATTATCTTCATTATCAAAAGGAATATTATCAACTACATTTGAGTGATGTTCTAATATATAATTATCATTTGCTAAAGTTTTTCTATATTCATATGCATTTTGCTCAAGAATTGATAAAAAAGGAGCTATATAAATCATCTTGCTTTTATGATTATTTTTCATTTGATGGAGGGAGTATAGCAATGATAGCTTGGTTTTCCCCGCCCCTGTAGGCAAATCTAATTTGTAAATTCCATTACTATCTGTATCGTATCTGGTGCGAATATCATCTACTATGCTTGCCCTTACCTTATTTATATCACTGATTGGCGGAGGATAAGACCCATACTCAGCTTCTATTCGCTTGTAGAAATATTCTATAATAGCTTGACTTTCATCATATGTTTTTTTATCAATAATCTTTTCATAGGCATTTATAGTGTCATAAATATCTACATTTTTTAGTATAGATAGGATAAGTCTAATTATACAGTGGTTATAATAATTAAAGTCTATATCTGGATTATCTGATTTTTCTAATTCTAGCTTTTCTATAATATTCTTATATTCTTCAAATCCTTTTGTAAATGTTTCCTCAATAGAAAGCTTATACTTTTTATTACAATATTCGTCTATAATACTATTTGCATAATTCCTTACTAAGTTATAACTATATTTTCTATTTAGAGTATAATTTTCAATTCTTTGGTATATACTATTGATAACTTGTTTATTATAAGTACCAATATCAAAAACTCCATGGTGGGCCTCTATAGCATACATTAGAATTTCTGCATACGACTGGCATATAGGGCTTTTAAAGTCCTCATTTTTCTCGCCTACTTTACAATAAATTTGATATAAATATTTTGCACCAGCTGAAGAGTGGTTTACACTGATATTTTTATTATTCATTATTTTATCTTGAAACAAGGGGTCTGCCTTACCAAGATCATGTAAAAGACCAACTAACAAGGATATATACTCAATATCTAGTTGCTTACCTAAATTAAAACTTCCATTACCTACATTTATTAAATGATTAAATAGTGATTGTTCTCTACCGTTTTCATCTTTGTGAGCTATAATCATAGTTCCTCCATTAATGATAAATTTATATCTAAGTACTATTTTAATATATTATATAAAATTAATATATTAATTTATATAGTTTTTAAAAATAAGCATAAAAAAAGCACCCTTATAAAGGTGCTTTAATTATGGCGTGCCATTGAGGATTCGAACCCCAGGCCTTCTGGTCCGTAGCCAGACGCTCTATCCAGCTGAGCTAATGGCACATATGGAGCGGGTGAAGGGAATCGAACCCTCGCAACCAGCTTGGAAGGCTGGGGCTCTACCACTGAGCTACACCCGCATATTAAAAAATCACCAAACCAAACATCTACTGTTCGGGATATCTGGTGATATTGTGGAGCGGATGACGAGATTCGAACTCGCGACCCTCGCCTTGGCAAGGCGATGCTCTACCACTGAGCCACATCCGCATAATTGTATTATTTAATTATAAATTTTATGGCGACCTGGATGGGATTCGAACCCACGACCTCCGCCGTGACAGGGCGGCATTCTAACCAGCTGAACTACCAGGCCATAAATAAACATGAAAGCTTCTAGCTTTAAGGCCCAAGCCATTCAAAGATTTAAACTTTACTTATTTAATAGGCTTATTATGGAGCTGATGATAGGACTTGAACCTACAACCTATTGATTACAAATCAATTGCTCTGCCAATTGAGCTACATCAGCGTGCCTATATGTAAAGGGTTGGGCTAGGGTAAAATTTACCCTAATATTTATTTTACTAGCTACGCAAAGTTTTATGCTGATATTAATGCTTCGATAATGCATTCATTAATAGATAGTTTTAGTATTCCAGCAACTAAATAAGCTAGTTATTTGGTGGAAGTAACAGGGCTCGAACCTGTGACCCCCTGCTTGTAAGGCAGATGCTCTCCCAACTGAGCTATACTTCCATATAGGATTATAGTTCTACATTTTAAATAGAAGCTATATAATCCGCGTCGGCTTGCTGACAAAGTTTCTTAGAAACTTTGAAACGCCGCGACGTCTGACCTATCACCATTTACTTTGTAAATGGTGATAGGTCATTATGGTGACCCTACCGGGATTCGAACCCGGGATACCACCGTGAAAGGGTGGTGTCTTAACCGCTTGACCATAGGGCCTTATAAAGATATTTTTTGGTGACCCCATCGGGATTCGAACCCGAGAACCCGCCGTGAGAGGGCGATGTCTTAACCGCTTGACCATGGGGCCAAAGATTAATAAGGATCACTCTGTTGAAAATCTCAACAGAGTAAAAGATATTAAAAAATGGTAGCGAAGGACGGACTTGAACCGCCGACACTCCGGGTATGAACCGAATGCTCTAGCCAGCTGAGCTACTTCGCCATATAAACAAATGTAATGTTGTCTAGGAATAGACTACTAACTATTAAGTTTATTTTAAAGAAAACTCCAAAACTTCAATAATTAAACTAATATTAAAATTGGTTGCGGGAGCAGGATTTGAACCTACGACCTTCGGGTTATGAGCCCGACGAGCTACCAAACTGCTCCATCCCGCGATAGTTAAAACTTGCTCTCATACATTATTGTATATTTGCTTAAAATACTTAGGATTTATACTTAGATATTTAGCACCAATCATATTTACTTAAAGCAAATTAAACCATATGCGCCAACTAAATATAGAAACTTTTCTATTTTGGCGCTCAGGGTGGGATTCGAACCCACGACCTGCCGGTTAACAGCCGGATGCTCTACCACTGAGCTACCTAAGCATATATATTTATACTTAATTTAAATTTCATTTTTTACATTTAATACTTTACTAGCCATATTGGCTAGTATGTATTAGATGTTTAGCAACTTCCTACTCTACCGGGAGGTCACCCTCCGAGTACCATCGGCGTTAATGAGCTTAACTTCTGTGTTCGGTATGGGAACAGGTGTATCCTCATTGCTATCGTCACTATATTCTTGACCTAACCCGAAAACTTGTTTTCGTTGGTAAGTCAAATGTCGCGAAATAGAAAACATGCTGTCCGCACGCTATAGGACTGATTTCGTTCTGAAGCCGACCTGCCAATTTTAAAGTTTAGGTTGGTATTTATGAACCTATTAAATAGCCGCTCAGTTAAACTTACCATCATATGGATTTATTGTCCATACGATTGGTTCGTAAGTGTCTGCCAAACTTAAGACCTTCGGCCTTAACCATTGGGACACTCTGAACGAGGACCTACAATCAATTTGCCTTGCAAATTGGGTTAGGTCTCTCAAACAATATTTCCAGTCAAGATTTAAAGT
>NZ_JBGMEH010000007.1:0-70830 GCF_046365495.1 Anaerococcus cruorum
TGAGTCCGAAAAACTAAGCGAGAAGAGTCACAGACTCTTCGAGAGGACAACATCATGGTTGATGGATTTTAATCTATCATCTGCGAGATAAGGCAAAGCCAGATCCGCATAACTAAGCGAGAAGAGTTTCAGACTCTTCGAGATAATTACAATTCTAGATTATATTTATAAACTAAAAGAGTAAGCTTAGGCTTGCTCTTTTTTTATGCAAATTTATTAAAGACTTTATAACAAGTAGTAAAAATTAATACAAATTACTTTAAATTACTTTAATCAAATTTTAAAATATTAATTATAATTTACATATTTCTATAAAAAAGTATACTATATATAATGGAGGAAATATGAATAAGAAATCATTAGTAATAATGTTAGCCTATGTAGGAGTAGTTACAGGAGCAGGCCTTGCTTCAGGGCAAGAACTCTTACAATACTTTGTTTCATTAGGGATACCAGGCCTTGTTGGAGCAGGAGTGGTAGGATTATTACATACATTAATAGGGGGAGTACTTTTACAATTAGGCTCTCACTATATGGCAACAGATCATTCAGAAGTATTTGGAGAAATTACCAATAAGTACATGAGTAAATTTATGGATTACTCTCTAATATTTACTTGCTTTGTAATAGGCTTTGTAATGATAGCTGGAGCTGGATCAAATTTAAATGAAGCCTTTGGCATTAAAAAATGGATTGGCCAAGTTATAAGTGCAGGTCTTATAATCGTAATTGGGATGATGGACTTTGAAAAAGTATCCAAAATTATAGGGTCTTTTACACCACTGATAATTATTTTTACACTAATAGGTTCTTTATACACATTCTTTAACTATAATCCAAACTGGAATCAATTAAATAATATGGCCATAGAAGTGCCATCAAACTTTAATAGTGTAATATTTTCCACATTTAACTATTATGGAATGTGTTTGATGAGTGGAGTTTCCATGGGGCTTGTTTTAGGTGGAGAAGAATTAAATACCCAAGATGCAGGAATAGGTGGACTATTAGGTGGAGCAATAGCAGGAATACTTGGTATTTTAATATCGTTTACCCTTTTTATAAGAGTAGGTGAAGTAGGTAAGCTTGATATACCAATGCTATATATCATTGAAGATATAAACCCTATTTTAGGAGTCCTAATGGCTCTAGTAATATTTGGAATGATATTTAATACAGGAATCTCTCTATTTTATGCCCTAGCACGTAGGTTTTCCAAGGGCGAAGAAAAAAGATTTAAAATATTCTTAATAGTCTTAACCCTAATCGGTTTTGTATTAAGCTTTGGTGGATTTAAAGAATTAGTTTCAATATTTTACCCAATAATTGGATATGTAGGCATCCTTATGATGATAGTATTAGTAGCAGCTTGGTATAAAGAAAGATCTGCTATAAAATACGAATCCTACAAGCGTTTAGGCATTAGCCATTATATGAGAAAAAAAGTAGATGATAATGAAGACTTTAGTAAAGAAGATGAAAAGAGATTAGAAAAATTAATAGAAAGATCAAATATAGATAACGAGCAAATAGAGCAAGCAGCAGAAGATTTTGCAAGAAGCGAACTAGAAGAAGGTTAAAGAAAAACTAAATATTATACAAGTAAAAAGAAGCCATCTTTAAATGGCTTTTTTTAAATCTAGATTTAATAGAATTTTACTATTTCAGACTAAATTCCTTTAAATATTTATTAATATTTTTGATTTATATTATTGCTAAAAGTATAATGCTTAACAATGTACGGAGGAGGGTATGAACTGTAAATTTTGAATTAACAATAACAAGTAAGTATTTAGAAAATAATGTTATTAAGTATTATAAACAAGATATTTGCAATTTGCAAGCTTGTACCAATATCATTGATAGAATATACAATTAGTATTTAATCATAATAAAAGTAAGTAAAGGTAGGAAAAATGACATATAAATACGTAGACAAGAATTTAGAAAACTATATTATCAGACACAGAAGATATTTTCACCAAAATCCAGAATTAAGCTGGCAAGAGGAAAAGACTTCAGACTATATTTTAAATGAACTAGAAAAACTAGGCATTAAAGTCAAAAAAATTGTTAAAACTGGAGTGCTTGGAGTAATCAATCCAGAAAAGGAGGGTAAAGTTTTAGCTATTAGAGCTGATATAGATGCCCTTCCTATTTGTGAAGCAACTGACCTTGATTTCAAATCAAAAAATGATGGAGTAATGCATGCTTGTGGCCATGATACTCATGCAGCCATCCTTTTAGGAGCAGCAAAAAAACTTCAAGAAATCAAAGATGAGATAGGAAAGGTAGTATTATTATTTCAACCTGCAGAAGAATTTATAAAAGATTCTGGTGCAAAGCATGTCATGGAAGAAAAAATATTACAAAAAGAAGGCGTAGATAGAATTATTGCCCTTCATATAAGTAGTGCCTTAGAAGAAGGATTCACATCAATAAAAGAGGGGCCAATTAAGGCATCAGCTGATACTTTCAAAATAGAAGTGCTAGGAAAAGGTGGCCATGGCTCAGAGCCTGACCATACTGTAGATCCGATAACTATAGGATCCCTTTTAGTTCAAAATCTAAATAATATTTCATCCAGAGAAATATCACCTACAAACCCTATGGTTTTATCAGTAACTTCTTTTAACTCAGGTAATAGCGAAAATGTGATCCCTGACTCAGCTACCTTACTAGGAACAACCAGGGCCTTTGATAATGAGCTAAGAGAAAAATTTCCTGAAACAATAGAAAGAATTGTAAAAGGAGTGTGTGAAGCCAATAGAGCTAGCTATAATTTCGAGTATAACTTTGGAACACCAGCTACTGTAAATGAAAAAGCATCTGCAGACCTAGGCTTTGATGTTTTAAAAGAAATTGTCGGAGAAGACAAAGTAGTAGCTAGCAAGCCACGAATGGGTGGAGAGGATTTTGCAAAATATCTTTTAGAAATCCCAGGGGCAATGATGTTTTTAGGAGCAAAAGTAGAAGGAGAAGAGCATCCTCACCATAACTCAAAATTTGTTATAGATGAAAAAGTATTAAAAACTGGATCAGAATATTTTATAAATTATACTAAAAGGTATTTTGAAAATTAAGTTTATAGGCAATTAAAAACTTCTTAAGAACATTAATCTTAAGAAGTTTTTTAATTTTAAATTTACTTATAAAAGTATGCCCAATTTATAGCTTTAGGAACTACTTCAAAGTTTATTTTCTTATCTTTAAATATCTCCCCATCTATATTTGCCAAAAACTCTTTATCGGATTTTATAGTTCCTGATTTTACTTTTAATTCACTTAGGTATTTTGAGCTTTGGTGCTTACCTTTTTTATATTTTAAAATTAAACTTGGTAATGCAAGTTTGGGGAATTTTTTTGCTAAAACTATGTTTATGATTCCATCATCGATTTTAGCAGCTGGAGCTGGATTAAATCCTGATCCGTAGTAGGAGCCATTGCAGATGGCAGAGATTAAAAATTCATCTTTAAAACTTATTTTACTATCATCTGCCAAAACTAGGTCCATGGATAAATTATTGTAAGTTAAATGAAATACTTGCTCTCTAACTGCTTTGATATAGGCTCTTTTTCCCAGTGTTTTATCTTTTTCTAAATATTGGTAGGCCCTTAGTAAAACTTCTGTATCAAAGCCTAGGCTTGTTATATTTACACAATATTTATCGTTTATTTTTATAAGGTCGATGGGTTTTATATTTATATTAAAAGTATCTTCTATTTTAAAGTTTTTGTAGTCAAAATTTTTTGCAAAGTCATTGCCGGTTCCTGTTGGTATTAATCCTAGGGCTATATCATGACCATAGCATAGATTTGCTACTTCGTTTAATGAGCCATCTCCACCTAAAAGAATAATTATTTTATCTTTATAATCTAATTTTATAAAGTCATTTACTATTTTTTCTAAGTGGGTTTTGTATTTTGTCTCATAAACTATAATTTCATCTTCTTTGCCATGGTTTTTGTAAACTTTTTCTATATCATTTTTATTAAAGTAAAATTCAGTTGCTCCTGCATTAGAGCTTATTAAAAACAATTTTTTCATAGTACTAATTTTACCATAAAAAAAGCTAACCTATTGGCTAGCTTTTATTTTCTATTCTTCTCTAAGTGCTTCTACTGGGTCTTTTTTGGCTGCCATACTTGATGGAATAATACCTGCAATCAGTGTAAGTAAAACTGATATTAAGACCAAAATACCTGCTGCTTGTGGTGGGAGGGTAGATGATATATAATCTACTCCTGTTAGATTTCTAATTAGATTTGTAATTGGTATATTTAATAGCATGGTCACTCCAATACCTATTAGGCCTGATAGTAGTCCTATAATAAAGGTTTCTGACATAAATACTTTTCTGATATCAGATTTGCTAGCACCAATTGATCTTAGGATACCTATTTCCTTAGTACGTTCTAATACTGAAATGTAGGTAATGATTCCTATCATGATTGATGAAACTACAAGGCTAACACCGACAAAGGCTATTAATACATAGGAAATTGCATTTATGATATCTGTAACAGACTTGGTAATCAACCCTATATAATCTGTGTAGGTGATTTGCTCTTTTTCGCTTTTTCCTTCATTGTACTTGTCGATTACATTTTTGATATTTTCACGATTTTCAAAGTTTTCTACATAGATATCTATTTCTGCTGGTGCATCTTTGCTTACTACTCCTAGAGCTTCTAGGTTTTTATTATAAGAATTGCCTGATAAAAACTCATCATAGACATCAATCAAAGTTTTTTTGTCATTTTTATTTAAAACATACTGGGCAAGTTGATTTTGGTTATTGCCTTGATTTGCTGTATTATTTTGCTCATTTAGTTGGGTAGGGTTTGCCATAGTTTGTTGCGCCATTGCTTCTGCTTTTTTTTGTGCTTCTTCAGCTACTTCTGGCTTATTTCTAACTATCCAAGTAGAAAAACTTAGAGAATCTTTCTCGTTTAAGTTTTCTAAGTAATATCTTGCAGATTTTTGTTTATCGTCATCATTTTTTGCACTAAATGGTAAGTTGGTTAAGACATTTTTATCTTTATCAGCTACCTGCGCTTTTACAATTTCAGAATCGTTAGCATGGTCTATCATCATATCTGTTAGACCTTCTGTAAAGCCAACTGTTCCATTTACTACTTGGTTATCGTCATTACTTTTTCTTTTTGCAATACCAACTATTTTTGCACTTACGCCTTTGTCAACAATATCGTCTACTTTTACTTCATCATCTTTTACATTTATAAAGCTATCGCCTTCTTTTTCATAATAGTCAGAAGGAGATACGATTTTATATTCATGACCAATGATATCTTGTGGTTTTATGCCGATATTATCAAGGGATACTTTTTCATTATTATCTAGTTTTGAAATAATTTCTTTGTAATCTTTGGCTGGTAAAAATCCTAGCTCGTACATTTGACCTGTAAATATTTCATTATTATAATCTGTAAACAATACTAATTCGTCAGCATTTTTTGGCCAATGTCCATCAACTATTTCATATTCATCAGTGATTATTGGACTTACTTTTCCGTCATCCGAGCTTATTAGCTGGGTAAAGTTTTTATTATCTTGTTTTGGAGTAAATAAATCAGCAATTGGTGGTTGTTTATTTTCTTCAAAGTCCTCACCATTTGTGTTTACAAGTTCTCCATTTGGGTCTTTGGTAAATATATCAAAGTTCATATCATAAAGATAGGTTATAAAGTTTGACCCGACGTTTTGTTTTAAATCATCCCTATTTTCCTCAACAAATTTTTTAAAAGGAGTTAGGTTATTTTCTTTAACATTAGATGCAAAGTCTGACCTGCGATCTAGGATGAAGTTATTTGTATATACTTTATCATCTGTGTGACTTTTTTCTTCAGTTTTGAGTGGAGTTATTAAATTTCCTAGATTTACAGATTGTTTTTGAACTTGGATAGGATAAGATTTTAGTGCTTTTCTTTGGCTATCAGCTATAAAGTCATTGGCTCCAGTTGATATTGATAAAATAAGGGCTATACCAATAATTCCTATAGATCCTGCAAAGGCGGTTAAAAATGTTCTTGCCTTTTTGGTTAAAAGGTTATTAAAGGATAAACTAATAGCAGTAGGAAGGCCTAACCTTATTTTTCTAGTTTTAAAATTATCTTCTTCATTTACTTCGTGATACGGATTACTATCACCAATTATTTGTCCATCTTTGATACGAACAATTCTAGTTGAGTAAGCCTCTGCAAGCTCTGGATTGTGAGTTACCATTATTACTAATCTATCTTTGGCGATTTCTTTTAATAATTCCATAATTTGCTTGCTGGTTTCTGTATCAAGAGCTCCTGTTGGCTCATCTGCAAGGACTATATCAGGATTATTTACCAAAGCACGAGCTAAAGCAACTCTTTGCATTTGTCCACCGGATAATTCTGATGGTTTTTTATTTATATGCTCACCAAGACCTACTTTTTCTAAAGCTGCTCTAGCTTTGTCTTTTCGCTGATCTTTCGAAACACCAGATAAGGTTAGGGCAAGTTCTACATTAGATAAGATACTTTGGTGGCTAATAAGGTTGTATGATTGAAAAACAAAACCTACTGACACATTACGATAATAATCCCAATCATTATCAGTAAAGTTTTTTGTAGATTTACCATTTATTAATAGATCACCAGATGTGTAGTGATCAAGCCCACCAATTATATTTAAAAGAGTGGTTTTTCCACCACCTGATTGACCTAGGATAGAAACAAATTCATTTTGCCTAAAGGATATAGAAACATCATTTAAGGCTTTTTGTTCAAAGTTCCCAGTTTTGTATATTTTAGAGATACTTTTTAAAGTTAACATTTTTACCTTCTTTCTTTGACCAACATATTATACCTTAAAAATTTGTCAAAACTAAAGTAAAATGTAATATATTTTAGAGGAGAAAATATGGGAAATTTAGTAATTTATAAGGAAAATCAAATAGATATTGTTAATAAAATAAAATACTACCAAAAACTTGGAATAAATGCTATTTTAATAGATCCCTTTATTAAAATTGATGAAGAAATTATAAACAAAGTATTGTCCTTAAATAATATCCTAGAAAGTGAAGGTATTAGAATAATAGTAAAAATAGATGTGACAAACATATCTGCTTTATTATTAAATCTTGATAGTAGACTAAAATGGAGTGATCCTAAAATCCGTAAGTCCTTTTACCAATTTATAAATTATTTAAAAAAATATGGCTTATCTGGTTTTTATTTTACAAACTTTGAAAATCTATTTGATAAGAATCCTAGTTTTTATATAAGGGAGTTGAGCAAAAATACTCTTGCTGATAAAAATATTATCAGCATAGGCGAAGTAGATACAGCTGATCTTATATACCAAAAATATATCGCTTCCAGAGATTACAATAATTTTTCCTATATTTATAACAAATACTTAGTAAAAGAAACTAAAAATTTAGTAGATACTAAAAAATATCTTTCTGCTAGTCAAAATGAAGGTATAAACCAGCTTTACTCCACAAATAACGGTTTGGTGAACTTTATAAATAATAAAAATTTCCCGTTTTTAACTAGATCTTTGCTTGCTGGTATAAGTTTCTTCTTAAAGGGTAGCATTATTTTAAATAAATTTGAAGAAATGGGGATTTTTGATAATAAAACTTATTCAAATGATTATAAAATCCTGGAGCAAACTAATAAAACGTCTGACTTTTACCAAAAATTGATAAAAATAAAAACTAGTAATGAAGTAATAAGTAAAGGAACTTACAGAGAAATTTTTAATAAAGATCCAGATATTTACGCTTTTGTTAGAACTTATAAAGATAATAAAATTATAGTATTTGCAAATTTTACTCAAAAGGAAATACTTGCTGACATAAGATTTCACTTTATAGACATAAATGATTTTAACTATCTTATAGGAAATTATGGTAGGCGCAGGATTGTAAAAAATCTTCTATTAAGACCCTATGAATTTATAGCCTTTATAAAATAATTTATAAAAATATTATGGAAGTGAAATATTTTATAAAAATATTTGTATTTATAATTCTAAAATGTTAAAATAATAATTATCATAATAAAATATTATAGGAGGAATTATGAAATTTGTTGCCGTACTAGTAACTCTAGTATTATTTTATATACTCCACCAAATGAAAGAAAGAGGAGTATCATTTGGTTTAAGAGTAATTACCGGTACTATAGCAGGTCTTATTTTAGGATTTGTTTTTAGAGGTAATACAGAGTATGTATCAATTTTTGGTAGTATTTATGTAAATCTACTTTATGCTATGGTTATCCCACTTCTACTAACTACCATAGTTAGAACTATGCTAAATACAGGAAGCCTTACAAAGCTTAGATCAGTTGGTCTAAAGTCAGTTGGTATTTTAAGTTTGCATAATGTATTGGGATCTTTAATTGGTCTTATCCTTGCAGTTGCTTTTAAGATTGGCCAAGGAGTACACTTTGATGTACCAGTTGATTCTGAAATCCGTGAGGTGCCAACAGTTGCAGAAACTATTACTAATTTTTTCCCTTCAAATATAGTTTCAAACGCTGCTGAAGGCCAAGTAGTACCTATTATTATATTTTCAGTTTTAGTGGGTCTAGCTGCTCTAAAATTAATTGAATCTGGAAAAGAAGAAACAGTTCGTCCATTTGCAGCATTTACAAATTCTTTTGCAGAAATTATCTTTAAGCTAACAAGTATGATTACAAGCCTTACTCCATATGCAGTGCTTGCTTTAATGACAAATGCAGTTGGTAGAGTAGATTCTACAGCTATTGCTCCATTTATTTTAATACTTGTATTAAATTATGTAGCATCAGCTATTCATACTTTCTTAAGTACAGGTATTCTAGTATCTGCTTTTGCAAAAGTAAATCCTTTTGCTTACTTTAAAAAAGTATGGCCTGTAACTATGATTGGTTTTACAACTCAATCATCTATGGGAGCTATTCCTGCCAATGTTGAAAATCTAACAGAAGAGCAGGGAGTTTCTGAAGAAATTGCATCATTTACAGCACCACTTGGTGCAACTATGGGTATGCCAGGTTGTGCAGGATTTTGGCCAGTAATTAATGCAATCTTTGTTGCTAATGTTATGGGACTTGCTTGGGGACCAGCAGAATATGGAAAACTAATTTTAGTTGCACTTTTAGTTTCCCTAGGAACAGTAGGAGTACCAGGAACAGCGACAATTACAACAACAGCATTATTTGCTGCAATGGGATTGCCACTTGAAATGGTTGTACTTCTTGCACCAATTTCAACTCTAGCAGATATGGGTAGAACAGCTACAAATGTTACAGCTGCAAACTCATCAGCCCTTATAGTTGCTGCTAGCGAAAATAAATTAAATAGAGAAATATTTAATAGAGCATAAAGTAAATGAAAAGCTTGGCGATTGCCAGGCTTTTTTTATTGTAAAAAATAACTTTTCTTGTAAAATAATCTTAACTATTTAAGGAGAGTTTATGAAAATATTAGTTTTTGGATTAGGTTATGTAGGTCTTGCTAATGCAATCTTACTTAGCCAATCAAATGAAGTCATCGGGATAGAGACAGATCAACATAAAATAGATTTAATAAATGATAAAAAATCACCCCTAAGCGATGAGATGATTATTAAATATCTAAAGGAAAAAGAATTAAACTTATTAGCTACAAAAAACTACCAAGATCATTTAAAAGATAGTGATCTTGCTATAATTGCAGTGCCTACAAATTATGATGAAGAAACCCAATACTTTGATACAAGTTTTGTAGATGATGTTATAGCAAATATAAAAAAAGAAAATGAAGATTTACCAATTTTAATTAAATCTACTATTCCAATAGGATATAGTAAGGAACAAAGGGAAAAATTTTCATGTGAAAACATAATATTTTCCCCAGAATTTCTAAGAGAAGGTAAGGCCCTTTCCGATAGTCTTAACCCTTCGAGAATAATTGTAGGAGATAAGACAGACTTAGGTCAAAAAATAGCTACTTTATATAAAAAGGAAGCCTTAAATGACCCTGAAGTTTTATTTATGGATTCTACAGAAGCTGAAGCTGTAAAACTTTTTGCAAATACCTATCTAGCTATGCGTGTTTCCTACTTTAATGAGCTAGACACTTTTGCAGAAACTAAAGGCCTATCTAGTAAAGATATTATAAGGGGAGTATCAGCTGACCCTAGAATAGGAAATTACTATAATAATCCTTCCTTTGGTTACGGCGGTTATTGCCTACCAAAAGATAGTAAGCAGCTTTATGCAAACTTTGAAAATGTTCCAAATGCGATGTTTGGAGCAGTTATCGATGCTAATCAAATTAGAAAAGATTATATTAGCGATAGGATTTTAAAAGATAAACCACAAACTGTGGGCATATATAGATTAGTTATGAAAAAAGATTCGGACAATTTTAGAAAGTCTGCTATTTTTGATGTAATAAGTAATATTAAAGATAAAACTGAAATTATCATATACGAGCCAAATGTAGATGAAGCATACTTTGAAGATCTAAAAGTAGTAAATGATTTAGATAAATTTAAAAAAGCTGATATCATCGTAGCTAATAGACTAGATGAAAAGTTAAAAGATGTAAAAGAAAAAGTTTATACTAGAGATATCTTTAACAAAGATTGATAAAAACCTTAGAGAGTAAAAATAAAAAATGATAAAATAGGAGGACTTTTATGAGCGAAAAAAAAGAGAAATATATACCCTTGGTGCACTCCAAACTTAGAAAATCTTTTATAAAAGTACCACAAGAGATTTATAAGGCATCAGGAATAATGATTTTTGAAAAGAGAATAAAATCTTTACTATTTACAACTGATCTTGCAATTATTAGAAATTCAAATGCAGATAGTATCATGGCAGTTTACCCATATACCCCACAAAGTTCAATTTCAAATGCAATTTTGGATGTATCAAACGTACCTTGCTTTATAGGTGTAGGTGGGGGAACTACTCAAGGTCTTAGATCAAAATACGTAGCTATAGATGCTGAGCTTTCAGGTGCCTATGGAGTAGTTGTCAATTCTCCAATGCCAAATAAAGATGTAAAAGAAATAGCAAACTTTGTCGATGTGCCAGTTATTGCGACTGTAACAAGTATAGAAGATGACTATATAGGCAAAATTCAAGCAGGAGCTGAAATTTTAAATATATCTGGTGGTAGATATACTGCAGATTTGGTAAGAGAGATTAGAAAAGATATAGGCAAAAACTTCCCAATAATTGCAACTGGTGGGAAAACAGGTGAAAGTATCCTAGAAACCATAGAAGCTGGGGCTAATGCCATTTCCTATACTGCTCCATCAAGCTCAGAAGTATTTGGACAATTGATGGATAAATATAGAAACGAAGATGTTGCCCAATAATTTGTAGGCCTCCTAAGTGGGGTCTTTTTTAAAGGAGAATTATGTATAAGGGATATATCACAGATATTAACGGAATAAAAGTAGGCCATGCTCAAAACTTTGAGGCTGGTACTGGTCTTACAGTTTTAATTCCACCAGCAAATAATACTTGTGCAGTAGAAGTAAGAGGCTCAGCTCCAGGCACACGTGAAACAGATTTACTCGATCCTATAAATACGGTAAATAGTGTAAATGCTATTATTTTAAGTGGTGGATCTGCTTATGGACTTGATGCAGCCAGTGGAGTTATGGAAGCATTAGAAGCTGATGGATATGGTTTAGATGTTGGAGTAGGGATAGTACCTATAGTGCCGCAAGCAGTTTTATTTGACCTAGCCTATAAAAATTCTAAAATAAGGCCAGATAAAAATATGGGAAAAGAAGCTTATAATAATGCGTCATTAAACGAAAATTGTCAGGGAATAATAGGAGCTGGAACTGGAGCTACTGTTGGCAAAATTTTAGGCATGGAAAATATTATGAAAGCAGGACTAGGTTCAGCTACTCTTACAGAAGGAGATTTGAAAGTTTCAGCTCTAGCTGCAGTAAATGCCTTTGGTGATATCTATGACTATGAAAAAGGCATACAAATAGCAGGACCTATCAAAGATGGCAAGATGATAAAAACTAATAATACTATGAGAAATATAATGAAAGATTTTTCAAGCCTTGCTAACAAAAACACAACAATAGGTATAGTAGCAACAAATGCAAGTTTTGATAAAACTAAACTTAAAAAAATTGCTCAAATGACCCACGATGGTTTTGCAAGGTCCATAAATCCTGTTCATACTGGCTTTGATGGCGATACAGTTTTTGCCCTTGCAACCAATGAGGTGAAAGCTGATATAAATCTAGTAGGTGTAATGGCGGCTGATGTTATGAGCCGTGCTATAGCTAATGCTATTTATAGCTTAAATGAAATTCATAACCAAGAAAATTATATATAAGTATTGACTAAAACTAGCTTTAGTAGTAAAATATAGCGGTAAACACTCTACTCCGTAAGTAATTAACGGGGTCATAGACCATAGGGAGGTGAAAAGATGAATAATTACGAAGCAGTTTTAATTTTCAAAGCTGATATGCAAGATGCAGACAGAACTGAACTATTAGAAAGATTTAAAGGAATCATTTCTGAAAATGGTGAAGTTTCTGATGTAGATGACTGGGGTAAAAGAAGATTAGCTTACGAAATTAATGATCTTAAAGAAGGTTATTACTATATCGTAAACTTCAAATCAGAACCTGATCATATCAGAGAATTTGAAAGAAGACTTAGACTTTCAGATTTCATAATCAGATACATGGTTATCAGAAAAGAGGACTAATTTAATGAATCGAGTAACACTTATAGGAAGACTAGTACGCGATCCAGAACTAAGATATACTCAATCAAACCAATCAGTTGCAAACTTTACTCTAGCTGTTGATAAGCGTATGAGTAGAGAAAGAAGGCAAGAAGCAGAATCTCAAAATCGTCCAACAGCTGATTTCATTCGTATAAATGTATGGGGTCCTCAAGCTGTTAATTGTGAAAGATATTTAAGAAAAGGAAGTCAATGTGCTGTTGAGGGTAGAATCCAAACAGGATCTTACCAAGACAGAGAAACTGGAAAAACAGTCTATACAACAGATATTGTTGCAGATAACGTAGAATTTTTAGGTTCTCGTTCAGATAACCAAGGTGGTTCTTCAAATTATAGCCCTAATTATGGTGATAACCAAGATTATGGAAATGATAACTACTCACAAACAGGCTATCAAGAAAATAATTCTTACAACAATAACTCTTACAATCAAAACCAAGGTGGATTTGATAGTGATGATGACTTCTTTGATGATGATTTCACTGAAATAGAAGATGATGGAAGGATTCCATTCTAAAAATATTAAGAAAGGAACATCATGGCTCAAAGAAGATATAAACCAAGAAGAAAAGTTGATCCATTTGTAAAAGACCCTTCAAAAGTGATCGATTACAAAGATACAGAAACTTTAAAAAGATTTATCTCTGATAGAGGAAAAATCCTACCTAGAAGAGTAACAGGTCTTAATGCAAAACACCAAAGAGAAGTAACACGTGCTATCAAACGTGCTCGTCAAGTTGCATTATTACCATACGAAGAAAATTAATAATTAGATTATAAATATAAAACAAATTCAATAAGCGATAAATAGGACGCTAAAAGTTAATGCAGACTTGCATCTCTTTAGCGTCCTTTTATTATAAAAAATATTTAATATGATTTATAATTGTAATATTTCAAATTTACTATTACAATATAAATATAAAAAACTATATAAGGAGGACATATGTCTGTAGAGATTTTATCTTTGATAGTAGCAATACTAGCAATTCTTTTCATGATTGTGACAATCACAAGAAGAATCAATCCATTATCAGCTGGTAATGAACGTATGCTACAAATCTCAAGCTATATCAGAGATGGTGCAATGACATTTCTAAAAAGAGAGTATAAATACATTGCAATTTTTGTCGTTATAGTAGCAATCTTATTAGCAATATTTTTAGATATTAAAATTATGATCTGCTACCTACTAGGTTCTATTCTTTCTATGCTAGCAGGATTTATAGGAATGAGAGTTTCTACTGCAAGTAACGTAAGATGTGCTAACCAAGCTTACGAAGATGGCCAAGATGGTGCATTAAAAGTTGCATTTTCTGGTGGAGCAGTAATGGGAATGGCTGTAACAGGTCTAGGATTTATAGGTATTATTTTAACTTTCCTTTACTTTAAAGACCCAACAATCCTTATGGGTTACTCACTAGGAGCATCATCAGTAGCACTTTTTGCCCGTGTTGGTGGTGGTATCTATACAAAAGCAGCTGACCTTGGAGCTGACCTTGTTGGTAAAGTAGAAGCAGGAATTCCAGAAGATGACCCAAGAAACCCTGCAGTTATTGCTGATAACGTAGGAGATAACGTTGGGGATGTTGCTGGTATGGGAGCTGACTTATTTGAATCATATGCTGGAGCTATTATCTCAGCTATGACTCTTGGATTAGTTTATTTCGAAGAAGCTGGTCTACAATTTACACTTTTCCTAGCATCTATAGGTATTGCTGCATCAATTATTGCATCAATAATCTTTTTAGCAGGAAAACATGCTAACCCACAAAAATCATTAATGCGTACACTATATATTTCAGGAGCTATCGTATTAATTGGTGCCCTAGTTTTATCAAATAAATACTTTGGTAACTATAGTGCAGCACTTGCAGTAATTACTGGTCTAGTTGCAGGTATTTTAATCGGTCTATTAACAGAAATCTACACATCAGATAAATATAGACACGTAAGATACATTACAAAAGAATCATCAACAGGTGTTGCTACAAACATCATTTCTGGTCTTTCAACAGGAATGCTTTCAACAGTTTTCCCAATCCTTGTAATTGCAATTGCAATCATGGTTGCTTTTAATCTTATGGGAGTATTTGGTATTGCTCTTGCAGCTGTAGGTATGCTTTCAATCACAGGAACAACAGTAACAGTAGATGCTTATGGTCCTATTACAGATAATGCTGGTGGTATTGCAGAAATGAGCTACCTACCAGAAAATGTACGTGATATTACAGATGGACTTGACTCAATAGGTAACACAACAGCAGCCATTGGTAAAGGTTTTGCAATCGGATCTGCAGCCTTAACTGCGCTTTCATTATTTATCACATACTCAGAATCAATCAACCTTGAAGCAATCTCTATCCTAGATAGTAGAGTAGTTGCTGGTATGTTTATCGGTGGTATGCTACCATTCCTATTCTCAGCTCTAACAATGAACTCAGTAGGAAAAGCAGCTAGTGAAATGATTGAAGAAGTTAGAAGACAATTTAGAGAAGATGATAGAATCTTAGCTGGTGAAAGAGAGCCAGACTATGCAAATTGTATAAACATTTCTACAACAGCATCTCTAAAAGAAATGATTATTCCAGGAGTACTTGCAATTATAGTACCTATTATAGTTGGACTTATCCTTGGACCTTATGCCCTTGGTGGACTTTTAGCAGGAGCACTAGTAACAGGTGTTATGATGGCAATCTTTATGTCAAACGCTGGTGGTGCTTGGGATAACGCTAAAAAATACATCGAATCTGGTGTAGAAGGTGGTAAAGGATCTGATGCTCACAAGGCAGCAGTAGTAGGAGACACAGTAGGTGATCCATTCAAAGATACATCAGGACCATCTCTAAATATCCTAATTAAACTTATGACAATAGTTTCAGTAGTATTTGCTGGATTATTTATCTAATAAGTAGAAGATAAAAACGGAGGAATTTCCTCCGTTTTTTTATGTTTATTTACTACTAATAATAAACTTCATTGACAACAAAAAGTAAATATGTTTAAATATCATAGGTAATATATTTGATTTATAGCAAAATTATCTATAAAGATAATTAAGTACACTTGCTTATAATCATAAAAATATATTATTTTACTATATAGATTGTCTAAAGATAGGATTATCCTTAGTACACACTTTGGACTGATAGAGAAAGTTTGCTTTCGAATGGGGAAAGTGCGCTCTTTTTTAGCTAATCTATAAGTAAAAAACTTAAAAGATTAATTATATAAAAGAGACATCCCTGTAAAACTTTTTACAGGTTTTTTTATGCAAAAAACTAGAATTTATACATAAATAGGAGAAAATAATGAACAATTTTAAAAAAGTAGCCCTAACATTAGCCATGGCTTTATCTTTTACAGCATGTGTAAATGATAACCAAGAAACAAAACCAGAAAATAGCCAAGCAGAAATGCCAGCAGGTGATCCTAAAACTGATACTTCAGGCGAAAATGTAAATGAAAAAGACCCAGAAACAGTTGAAGAAGAAACAGGCAAAGATGCAAAAGATAACGAAAATGAAGATAATAATGTAGAAACTACTGGCAAAATAGAAGATGAGCCTCACTATGGCAAGCCTATAAAAGTTGCCTACAATGGTGGTCTATGTACAGGTGCTCCAGGAATTGCAGATGTACGTGGAGAATTTGAAAAAAGAGGCCTAGAAGTTGAGTTTATAAATGTAAAAAGTGATGTTGACTCAATAGGTACCCACACAGCCGATGCCACAATTGGCCATATTGCAAAATTTGTTCCTCCTACAATTAATGGAGTAAATGCAGTATTTGCATCTGGAGCTCACACAGGTTGTAAGTCTTTATATGTATTAGATAATGGCGAAATAAATGATACTGAGGGACTTAAAAACAAAATAGTAGGATTTCCAGGAGCAATTGGTAGTGCAGACCATAATATAGCTATTAGATTCTTTAACAACGATGGAATTGATGTAGATGATGTAAAATATAGGCAAGTAGATAATGCTGCTATAATTCAAGCGCTAGAAAGCGGTGAACTTGGAGGGGCTATCTTATCAGATGAGTATGCAAGCCAATTTATAGAAAATGGAACAATTAAAAGAATCAGATCTTTATCATTTGATGAAGATTTCAAGAATGAAGCTTGCTGTATAAATGCCCTAAATGGTGATTTTGTAAAAGAAAATCCACAAATGGCAAAACTTTACAATGAAGCAGTCCTAGAAACTCAAAAATGGATAGAAAATAATGTAGAAGAAGCTACCCAAATATTATTTGATAATAACTGGGCAGACGGGGACTTTGATACAGCTGTAGAAATGATGGAATCATACAACTGGGCAGTATCCTTAGAAGATACAGAAAAAACTTTAGAGACAGTAATAGAAGATTATACAAAACTTGGAATAATTGATTCCCAAATAAGTAAAGAAGAATTTATTTCAAAATACTGGAATAGCCTAGGTCTAAAAGATAGCGACATCAAATAAAAATGCTGATCATTTAAAGTAAAATGCCTACCAAAACCTATTTAAACTTGCTGGGAATTTTAGTAGATTACTAATATAGCAAATTATAAAATAAGAGCCAAATTTAAAAAAGATTTGACAAAGTAAATATAATAAGATAGAATATCACTAATTAGAATATTAGTCTTAAAAATGTGTTGAAGAGAAGAGTATTTATCTAAAAAGCTTCAAGCGAATCCTAGATGGTGAGAGGGGATAAGTGGTTAGGTAAAGAAAAGAACCTCTGAGCTAATAAGTCGATACAAGGAGATTTATTCGGGAACTCCCGTTATAGAGTTAGAGTATTATTTGTACTTGATGAGGTTTATTTTGCGAGAAATAAATAAATATGGGTGGTATCACGAGCTTTCGTCCCTTTTGGGATGAAAGCTTTTTTTATTGCCAAGAAAATACACAAATGACTATATTTTAAAAATAAAAAAAGGAGAAAGTTATGATAAAAAACGAGTACGAAGTATTAAAAGAAGCAAATAAAGTAGTATTAGCCTATTCTGGTGGCCTAGATACATCTGTAATGGTGACATGGCTTAGAGAACATGGCGTAAAAGAAGTCATTTGTGTATCAGTTGACCTAGGTCAAGTAGAAAATCCAAAAGCCCTAGAAGAAAAAGCCTTATCATCTGGAGCTAGCAAATTTTATAATGTAAATGTAGAAGATGAATTTATAGAAGACTATGCCTTTAAATCATTAAAAGCTGGCGCAAAATATGAAAATATATATTTACTAGGAACAGCCATTGCTCGCCCACTTATTTCAAAAGTTTTAGTAGATGTAGCTAAAAAAGAAGATGCAGAAGTAATTGTCCACGGTTGTACTGGTAAGGGAAACGACCAAATTCGTTTTGAACTTTCAATTATGGCCCTTGCTCCAGAAATAAAAGTTATAGCACCATGGAGAATTTGGGATATCAAAGGCCGTAGCGAAGAAGAAGCCTATGCAAAAGAGCATGGAATCCCTCTAAAAGTAGAAAAAGATGAGGATTACTCCATGGATGAAAATATTTGGCACCTATCCCATGAAGGTCTAGATTTAGAAGACCCTGCAAATCCTGCAAATTTAGAAAAAATTCTTAAATGGGTAACTCCCGCAGAAAAAGCTATTGATAAAGCAGAAATTATTGAAATAGAATTTGAAAAAGGTAAACCTGTAGCTTTAAATAGGGAAAACCTAAAGGGTTCAGACCTAGTTAAAAAATTAAATGAGTTAGCTGGTAAGCACGGTATCGGTGTGGATGATATAGTTGAAAGTAGGATGGTAGGGATGAAATCCAGGGGGGTTTATGAAAACCCAGCAGCAAGTGTTTTATACTTTGCCCACGAGAAACTAGAAACAGTTACAGTACATCCAGATGCCCTCCAATATAAGCAAAAAATGGCTTTAGACTATGCTAATTTAGTTTATGCTGGGAAATGGATGACACCTTTAAAAGAAGCTATGGATAACTTTATAGAAAAAACTCAAGAAAATGTAAGTGGAACAGTAAAAGTAAAACTTTATAAGGGATCTATGCAACCAGCAGGTATATATGCAACAAATTCTTTATATTCAGAAGAATATGCGACCTTTGAAGAAGATGATGTATATGATCAATCAGATGCAACAGGTTTTATAAACTTATTTGGCCTTAGCACAAAGATGTATGCACAAGCAGTAAAAGAAAGTGGAGTAAATTAAGATGAAACTTTGGAGTGGCATGCTATCAGGTGACCTAGACAAATTTGCTGAAGAATTTAATTCATCAATCAAAATAGACCAGAGATTAGTTTTTGATGATATAAAAGGATCTATAGCCCATGTAAAAATGCTTAAAAAAACAAAAATCTTAGCAGCCGATGAAGCAGACCAAATTATAGATGGCCTTCATACCATTGGCCAAAAACTTATAGATGAGAAACTTACTATAGATTTAACTAGTGAAGATATCCACACTTTTGTAGAAGCATCCTTAATTGAAGAAATAGGCGATCTTGGTAAAAAAATGCACACTGCAAGGTCAAGAAATGATCAAGTAACAACTGATTTAAAACTTAATCTAAGAGATGAAAGTGAAGAAATAGTTGATTTATTAAAAAAATATATAAATGCCTTATGTGAGCAAGCAAAGAAAAATACACAAACAATCATGCCAGGCTACACTCACTTACAAGCAGCCCAACCAGTAACCTTTGCCCACCATTTGATGGCCTATGCAATGATGGGTCTGCGTGATCTTGATAGACTTAAAGACTTTCAAAAAAGAATAAATGAATCTCCACTAGGAGCTTGTGCCCTAGCAGGGACAACTTATCCAATTGATAGGGAATTTACTGCAAGTGAATTAGGATTTGAATCTATTATGCAAAACTCTATGGATGCGGTAAGCGATAGGGATTATATTTTAGAACTTCAGTCAGTTTTATCAATTATAGCAATTCATTTATCAAGACTTTCAGAAGAATTAATAATCTGGTCATCCCAGCCTTATCATTTTTTAAAAATAGACGATAAATTTTCCACTGGTTCTTCTATAATGCCACAAAAGAAAAATCCTGATATGGCAGAGCTAATTAGAAGTAAGTCTGCAAAGCTAATTGGAAATATGAACCAATCCTTTGTAATGATGAAGGGCTTACCACTTGCATATTCAAAAGACATGCAGGAAGATAAGGAATCTATTTTTGACAGCATAGATACTATAAAAATATCCCTAGAAGTTATGACAGGGCAAATATCAACTCTTACAGCAAATAAAGAAAAAATGTTAAAGGCTTGTAAGAATGGATTTTTAAATGCCACTGATGTTGCAGATTATTTGGTAAATAAGGGAGTAAGTTTTAGAGATGCCCACCATATTTCTGCAAGACTGGTAAAATATGGAATGGAAAATGATAAGTCTTTGGATGAGATTGATTTAGAAATTTATAAAAAAGAATCTGACTTATTTGAAACAGACATTTATGAAGAAATTGATATAATAAAATGTGTCAATAAAAGAACATCTCTTGGTGGTCCAGCCAAAGATGAAGTAGAAAGACAAATAAATTTTGTCCTAGATAAAATATCATAGAAAAAATTAGATGGAGTAGTAATGAAAAATAAATTTAAAAAACTTTTTGCAATTATTTTTGCCTTGGTATTATTTTTACCAGGCAAAACTTTTGCAGCAACTAACACTTTAGAAGATGGGGTTATAGACTTTGGAACAAGTGCTGATTTCCCACCGTATGAATATTATGAAGGCGATGAAATAGTAGGAATCGATCCAGATATATTGCATGCAATTGGTGAGCACATGGGAGTTGAAGTTAAGCTTCACGATATGGACTTTAATAATATCATTGCAAGTATTGGTTCTGGAAAAATTGATGGGGGAGCAGCAGGTTTTACAGTTACAGAAGAACGTAAAAAATCAGTAAACTTTACAGATTCATTTACAAAAACCAGCCAAGTTGTAATTACTCGCAAGGATTCTGCAATTAAAAAAGTAGATGATTTAAACAATGGAGCAAGGATAGGTACTCAATTAGGAACTATCGGAGATACCATTGCCAAGGATGATTTTGGTGAAGAAAATGTAAATTCATTTAATAAAGTACCAGATGGCATCCTTTCCCTACAAAATAAAAAAGTAGATGCCTTTATCCTAGATAAGCACTCTGCAGAGAATTTTGTAAATGCAAATAAGGATTTGACTATTATTGAAACTCCTTACCTTGAAGAAGAATATGCCATAGCAATCAGCAAAGATCAGCCAGAACTTTTAGAAGATATGAATGAAGCCATAGCTGCCTTAAAAGAATCTGGTGAAATTGATAAAATAATGGAAAAATACCAAAAAAGTGAAGATACTGAGGCTAGTACTGGTTTAATTGGTAGATTTAAGTCAAATATAATTGACAATGGCGCGTATAAATATCTTTTAGATGGTCTAAAAACTACAATTATAGTAACTATTTGTGCTTTAGTTATTTCATTTGCATTGGGTTTATTAATTGCCTTAGTAAGAGCTGCAAATGTAGACAGTGCTTATGAAAATAATGGATTTTTTAGTGTCCTTATAAATATTTTAGATAAAATACTTACTCTTTTTGTATCAATTATCCGTGGTACACCATCAACTATTCAGCTATTAATTATGTTTAATGTTATTTTAGTAAACTTAGATAACCTAATGTTAGTTGCAATTATTTCATTTGCTCTAAACTCATCGGCCTACATGGCAGAGCTATTTAGGGGCGGGATTAATTCTGTTGCTAAAGGAGAAAAAGAGGCTGCAAGAAGTCTGGGTCTTAGCAATTTTCAAACTATGAAAAAAGTTACTATGCCCCAAGCTTTGAGAAATTCATTGCCAGCTTTGGGTAATGAAGTAATTACCTTATTTAAAGAAACTTCTATTGCAGGATTTATAGGTCTAGCTGATTTAACCCGTGGTGCATCAATTGTAATTAGTCAAACCTTTGATGCTGCAACTGCATATTTTTCAGCAGCTATCATTTATCTATTAATAGTTTTATTGATAGAACAAATATTTAAGAAAATAGAAAGGGTGTACCTGTATGCTTAAAGTAAATAATTTAGAAAAATCATTTGGTCCTTTAAAAGTCCTTGATAAGGTAAGTCTTGATGTTGAAAAAAATGATGTAATTTCAATCATCGGCCCATCAGGATCGGGAAAATCAACATTTTTAAGGTGCCTAAACCTTTTAGAAAAACCCAATGGTGGAGAAATATATTTTGAAGATAAAAAAATAAATGATGCAAGCGTAGACATCAACAAACTAAGAGAAGAAATGGGTATGGTTTTTCAAAACTTTAACCTATTTTCAAATATGTCTATAATAGAAAATCTAACCCTTGCTCCAGTTATGAGGGGAAAGATGACAAAAAAAGAAGCAAACGAAAAGGCTATAAAACTTCTTGAAAGAATTGGTCTAAGCCAAAAGAAAAATGTATATCCAGTTAGTCTTTCTGGTGGTCAAAAACAAAGAGTGGCTATCGCAAGAGCATTAATGATGAATCCAAAACTTATGCTTTTTGATGAACCAACTAGCGCTCTGGACCCAGAAATGGTAGGGGGAGTTTTGGAAATGATGCAAGAACTTGCAGATGAAGGCATGACCATGGTTGTTGTAACTCATGAAATGGGATTTGCGCGTGAAGTAGCAAATAGAGTTGTTTTTATGGATAAGGGTCACATTGTAGAAGAAAGTCGCAATCCTCAAGAATTTTTTGCTAATCCAAAAAATGAAAGAAGCAAACAATTTTTATCACAAGTCATCTAAGAGGCAACTCTTATTTGACTTTTTTTATTTTTAGGTGTATCATAATTTAGTATTTACGCAGGATTGGCGGAATTGGCAGACGCGCAAGACTAAGGATCTTGTGACCGATTTTAGGTCGTGGAAGTTCAAGTCTTCTATCCTGCACCATTATATATAACTTTTTTATTAATATGCTGGTAGTAAGCATATTATTTTTTTGCTCAAAATTGCTAAATTTTGTTATAATTAGAGCTGAGGTTAAAATGAATAGAAAATGTTTTGCAAAAATTAATTTAACTTTGGATAGCCTATATAAAAGAGATGATGGGTATCACGAAATAGATACTATAATGACTCGTATAGGTTTATTTGATGAGCTTTCTATAAAGCCAAATGATAGTGGAGAGTTTAACTATTCTTCAAATTTAAATGACATTTGCCCCCTAGAAGATAATCTAATCTATAAAGCATGGAAATTATTAAAAGATAAAACTAATAAAGTAGGGGTGGATGTTTATTTAAAGAAAAATATTCCTCTTGCAGCAGGCCTTGCTGGTGGATCAACTGATGCAGCAGAGATGATAAAAGGGCTTAATGAACTTTGGAATTTAAATTTATCTAGAAAAGATATGCAAAAAATTGGATTAAAGCTTGGTGCAGATATTCCATTTTTCTTTGAAGAATCTTCTGCAAGAGCTAAGGGGATTGGAGAAATTTTAGAGCCTTTTAATAACAATCTTGATATGAAAATACTTTTAGTAAATGATGGCACAAAGATTTCATCGGCAGAAGTTTATAAAAATCTTGCTGATTATGGTCATGTTGAAAATGGTTTAATTGTAAAAAAATTAAAAAATGGAGATCAAACAGCCATTTCCTACTTTGAAAATGTTATGGAAAATGTAGTAATAGATTTACATCCTCATTTGCTAGATATAAAAAGTGAATTAATAAATTATGGGGCTGAGCTAAGCCTTATTAGCGGGAGTGGAGCATCTATATTTGGAATTTTTATGAATAATCAGTCGCTTAGCAACGCTTATATAAAAATGAGTCAAAAATATGAATTTGTAAGGAAGGTGGAATTAATATGACAAATATTGGTGTATTTGATTCTGGTCTAGGTGGGCTTACAGTTTTAAAAGAGCTTGTAAAGGATAAAAAAGCAAATTACTTTTATTTTGGAGATAGCCTAAGAGCTCCTTATGGTAATCTTTCCAATAGCAAAATAATAGATTTTTCTGACCAGATAGTTAAGTTTTTAGAAAACTATAACATAGACCAATACATCATAGCTTGTAATACGATTTCTACCCTTGCTACTGATTATTTAAAAGAAAAATATAAAAAACCCTTTTATCCAATAACTGAATCGGGTTTGGAAGATGCCTTAACTTTTAAGGGTGACTTTTTGGTTTTGGCAACACAAACGACTGTTAACAGTCATTTTTATAAAAAAAATATAGAAAAAAATTCTGAAGCTTTTGTACATGAAGTTGCAGCTCCAAATTTAGTTTCACTAATTGAAGATGGAGTAATATCAGGAAAAAAACTTGAGGAAAGTTTAGAAGAATATTTAAAAATAGCTAATAAAAATCATATTCCAAATATTATTCTAGGTTGCACTCACTATCCGATAATAAAAAATGAAATAGAAAGAAACCTTGCGTATAAGGCAAATATTATCAATCCTGCGGTTAATATTTCTAGCAAACTTAACTTTAAAGAAGATGATGAAACTTCTGTAAATATTTTTATGTCAGAAGTAAATGAAAAAAATAAGCAAATAATTGATAAAATCTTAGCTTGTGACTACAAGCTTATGCTAAAGGAGATTTAAAATGATTTATGCAGTAATAGATATAGGATCAAATACTGTTAGACTTTCAGTTTATAAAATACATGGGGATAAAGTTACTAATTTATTTAATGAAAAGGAACAAGCTTCTTTAAAAACCTATATAAAAGATGGAGTTCTATCAGAAAAAGGGATAGATAGATTAGTAAGCACCCTTAAAAAGTTTAAGGCAGTTGTAGATAATTTTGAAGATATAGACGAGCTTCACCCATTTGCCACAGCAACTATCCGTGATGCAGCCAATAGAAGTGAAATCTTAGATAGAGTAAAAAATGAAGTTGGCTTAGATATTGAAATTATTAGTGGAGAGGAAGAAGCCAAACTTGCATTCATAGGAGCAAGCTCTTCTGTAGAAGTATCTCGCGGTATTTTAACAGATATAGGTGGAGGATCTTCTGAAGTTGTAATTATTGATCAAAATAAAGTTATAAAATCAACTTCGCTTTCTATAGGTTCTCTTTCTGCCTTCAATGACTACGTTGATGGTCTATTTGTAAGTAAAGATGAGAAAAAAGATATAGATAGTGAAGTGAAAAATTTACTAGAATCAAATAAAATGTACAGGGAAGAACACAATCTTTTGTGTGCAGTAGGTGGTACTGCCCGTGCGACAATGAAATTTTATAATGAATATTATGATGAGCCTTCTTATAATACAGTAATGCAAGCAAGCAAATTAAATGATATGGTAAAAGAAGTTATAGATAGAGAGCCAAGAGATATCTTAGATGCTATCTTAGCGGTAAAACCTGATAGGGTCCACACCTTACTTCCTGGTATGGTAATATTAAATCGTTTGACTAAATATTTTTATTGTGAAAAAATAAGTATAAGTCAGACAGGTGTAAGAGAAGGGTATGTATATAATAAATTACTAGGAAGGAAATAAAAAATAAAATGAAAGATATATCTTTTACGCAGAATAGAGAACTTTCTTGGCTAAAGTTTGACCAAAGAGTCCTTGAAGAAGCTAATGACAGAGATGTACCAGTTTTAGAGCGAATTAAATTTTTCTCAATATTTGATACTAACCTAGAAGAATTTTTTATGGTTAGAGTGGGAAGTTTAACTGACTTTAAGAATCTAAAGAAAAAACCAGTTGATAGTAAGTCTGGTATGACAAGTGATGAGCAACTTGATGCAATATTATCAGATTGTGTTGATTTATACAAGCAGAAAGACCAAGTTTACGGACAAATAGTAGATGAGCTTAAAGTAAATGGTATAAATTTGCTTAAAGTTTCTGAACTAAACGAAAAAGATAGAAAATCAGTAGAATTTTATTTTAATACAAAAATTGAGCCGATATTAAATTTTCAGGTAGTAGATAGGGTGCACCCATTCCCAAGACTACCTAACCTTGCCTTATCAGTACTATTCTCTCTTATAGGGCATAAGGATGAGGAAAGTAAAAATATTGGTCTAATCCAAGTTCCAGATAAAGTAAAAAGATATTTAAAAATAAATGATACAAGCTTTGTATTTATAGAAGATATTATAAAAGAATTTGGCTACCAAGTTTTTGAAGGATATGAAGTAGTAAATAAATACACCATTTCTCTAACAAGAAATACCGATATATCATATGACGATGACGATTATGATATAGACCAAGACTTTAGAGATTATATGAAAGGTAAGCTTAAGAAAAGAAAAAGACTGCATCCAGTAAGGCTAGAAGTCGATACAGATTTATCAGATAGTGCATTAGACTTTTTAAGCACTCAATTTGATTTAGATAAAAAAAGCATCTTTGTAACTAAATCTTTAATGCAAGCAGGATTTTTATTTGGACTTGTAGAAGATTTACCAGAAAATCTTATTGCAAACCACACTTATAAACCATTTGCACCTCAACCTTCAGCTATGGTTGACCCAAATAGAAAAATGCTAGATCAAATAAATGATAAGGATATATTTTTATCATTTCCTTACGAGTCAATGGATCCGGTTATAAGACTTTTAGAAGAAGCAGCAGAAGATGATACAGTAGTTTCTATAAAAATTACTCTTTATAGAATAGCCCATGATAGTAAAATAGCAAAAGCTTTAATAAAAGCTAGCGAAAATGGCAAAGATGTTATAGTTTTAATGGAACTTCGCGCAAGATTTGACGAAGATAATAACATTTTGTGGTCCTCCAAACTTGAGGATGCAGGATGTAAAATCCTTTATGGTTTTGATGATTACAAGACTCACTCAAAAATTTGTTTAATAACAAGAGTTGACCACCAAGAAAATATAAACTATATAACTCAAGTAGCGACAGGAAACTATAACGAAAAAACAGCTAAGCTTTATACAGATTTTTCTCTAATGACATCTAATGGTGCCATAGGCTTAGATGCCAAAGATTTATTTGATAATGTTATGCTAGGTAACCTTGATGGAGAATATAAAAACCTTATGGTTAGTCCAAAATCCATGCAAGAAGGCCTAGATAAATTAATAGATGAGCAAATCAAAATCCAAAAAAATGGTGGAAATGGTTATATAAGATTAAAACTAAACTCAATTTCAGATAGGATTTTGATAGATAAATTATCAGAAGCATCTAATGCTGGTGTAAAAATAGAAATGTTAGTTAGAGGTATCACTTGTATCTTACCAGGTGTTAAAGACCGTACTGAAAATATTGAAATATATTCAGTTGTAGGTAGATTCTTAGAACACCATAGAGTTTACCAATTTGGTAAGGGTGAAGATGCTAAAGTATATATTTCTTCTGCAGACTTTATGACAAGAAATATTAGACATAGGATGGAAGTAGCTATTCCAATATTTGACCAAGATATCAAAAATCGCATAATTGAATTTATGGACCTAATGTTTTCAGATGATGTAAAAATTAGAAAACTATTAGCAAATGGCCAATATACTAAAGTTCAAAATATCAATAATATTGATGCCCAAGATATTCTAGCAAGTCAAGCACAAAAAAGAAGTCTTGAAGCTGAGGAAACAAGGGCGGTAGAAAAGGTTGCAAAAAGAAATAGAAGACATGAAAAAATTGAAGTAAGTGAAGAAAGAAAAAAGCTTAAGAGCGAGAAAAACTATTTTCAAAGAATAGCAGATATCTTTAGAAAAAAATAAATATTGACAAAAATTAAAAAAAAATCGACTTTTATAGTCGATTTTTTTCTTATTTATGCAAATAAAGCGTTTTTACCCCTATTAAAATAACTAAACTCGTGCTATAATGTTAATAAATAGGTAAATAGTCACTATATATAAAATTGAGATACATTTTATAAAAGTGATTTCCCACAGACCATACTTAAATAAATATACTTACTATAATATTGAAATAAATGAATAGGAACTTTATATGTCTAACAAAGGTATCAGAGAAAAAAAGAGAAAACAAGCACGAAAAAGAAAAGCAAGAAACAAAAAGATATTTACAACAGCGGGATTAAGTCTAGTACTAGTAGGTTCACTTTACCACTTTGGTTTTACTGGTAATGACAACGAGTTTGAAATTGCAAGACCAAGTGAAATTAGGCAGGCAGCAGGAAACTTTGAAGAATTAGAAGAAGAGACAGTAGAAGAAGTAAATAACAAAGTTCATGTTGCAACTGATGTGGGTTTTAAAGAGGCTGATATTGATAAAAGCAAGGCCCTAGAAGATGACAAATATTCAGAAGATTTAAAAGAATATGTTATCTGTGCCCAAACTCAGTATGCCTACCAATTTCCAAATGATTATTCTAAGACAGAAAAATACATAGAAAAAGGAACCTATGTTCCATATTTCGGCACAGAAAATGGATTTTCTAAGGTAAAGATAGATGATACTTATTATTATGTAAACAAATTTGGCCTAGCAAAATTAGATGAAGATAAGCAAATAAAAGTTGTAAATGGACTAGCTTATGTGAGTGAAAATTATCCTCTGCCAGAAGACTTTGATCCGGGAGTAGATAAAACCGCTAGACGTGCTTTTGAAACTATGCGCCAAGACATGCAAAGAGAAAACCTAGATGTAAAAATAGCATCTGACTATAGAGGATATGATTTAGAGAAGAAAATGCATGAGGTAGGTGAGCCAGATAGCTCAGCTCCTGGAACAAATGAACACCAACTAGGATCTGCCTTTGACTTTTTTACAGAGGGTAGCAAATATAACGATAAATTTGAAAAAACAGCAAGTTATCAATGGTTAGCCGAAAATGCTTATAAATACGGTTTTATTGAAAGATATCCAAAGGGTAAGGAAAATAAAACTGGCCATAAAGCAGAGGCTTGGCACTTTAGATTTGTAGGTGTAGAAAATGCAAAAAATATCTATGAAAATGATTTAACCTTAGAGGAATACTTAAAGATTAATTAGATATTTGCTTGAATTATTCGTAAATTTGTTATATAAATGTAATATAAAACATTTAAAAATTTAAGGAGAAATATTTATGAAATCATTTCACACAGACAAAGCTCCAGCAGCAGTAGGACCATATGTACAAGCAATTGGTACAGAAGAATTTGTATTTACATCTGGTCAAATTCCACTAAATCCTGAAACAGGAGAATTAGTTACAGAAATTTCAGCTGCAGCTAGACAATCTTTAAATAACATTAAAGCTATTTTAGAAGAAGCTGGTTCATCACTTGATAAAGTTATTAAATGCACAGTTTTTTTAGCAGACATCAATGATTTTGCAGCAGTTAATGAAGTTTACAAAGAATTTTTTAGCGACCATAAACCAGCAAGATCTGCTATACAAGTAGCAGCCCTACCACTAGGAGCAGCAGTAGAAATAGAAGCAATCGCTTCATTATAATAATTTTAAACTAACAAACGGCAATGAAATCCATTGTCGTTTTTTTATCTTATCAGAGTAAAGTAAATCTATAGGTCTATAAAATTTAATTTAAATTAAATTTGGTAAATTTTTTATAAATTTTACTGAGTTAACTAGACCAATGAACAGGAGATAAGATGAGTATTTCAAATGAAAGTATATTAAAAGATATTGAGAACTTAGAAGAATATCTAGTAGCAACCAGAAGATATTTGCACGAAAATCCAGAGTTATCTGGAAAAGAGTTTAAAACTAGTAATTTTTTAAAAGATGAAGTTAAAAAATTAAATTTACCTCTAGTAGAAGTAGAGGGTACAGGATTTTATGCTATCCTAGACACAGGAAAACCTGGTAAAACTTTAGGTCTACGTACTGATATAGATGCTTTACCAATAGTAGAAAAAGAGTCAAATCAAAAATCAATTAGACTTTGCAAATCAAATGTAGATGGAGTATTTCATGCTTGTGGTCATGATGGACACATGGCAACTTTACTTGGAGCAATGAAAGTATTAGTAGCTCATAAGGATAATCTTAGAGGAAAAATTATTTTTATCTACGAAGAGGGTGAAGAAACCGGATGTGGTATTGATAAGATGGTTGATGCCCTTAAAAAAGAGAACTTAGATGCAGTTTATGGAGAACATCTGGCAGCATTTTTACCAACTGGCAAAATTGCCGTAGATGGTGGGCCAGTTATGGCTGGTAATGGTATTGTTGATTTTACCGTACGTGGTAAGGGTGGCCATGGATCTAGACCAGACTTATCCATAAGTCCTATTTTTGCAGCAACAAATATTATAAATGGACTATCTAGTGCCTGGGTAAATCGTGTTGATGTTAGAAAAACAGTAACCCTAGGACTTGGGCTTATAAATGGTGGAAAAATTGCAAATGTTATTCCAGATGAGGTAAGGGTTGCTGGTACCCTTAGATATTTTGATACTGATGAAGGTAAAAAGGCACTTGAACTTGTAAAAAAAGTTGGAAGCTTAACAGCCGAAGCCCATGAATGTGAGTTTATAGCTAATGATATAAGACATGACAATGAACCAGTTATAAACGATGAAAGTCTAGCAAGAATTGCCCAAGATTCTATAAATGACCTTATGCCGGGAAGTCTTTATAAAGATATGACCTGGTTTGCTTCAGAAACTTTTGCAGGTTATGCTAATCTTTGCCCGACAGTTTTTGCCTTTGTCGGTACAAAAAATCCAGAAGTAGGATCTGGGGCTGAGCACCATAATGAATACTTTGATATAGATGAGGAATCTATTTCTCTAGGGGCAACTGCTATGGTTAAATTTGCCAATGAATTTTTAAATGCTAATTAATTGGGTATATATAATATATCGAACTAGAAATTTAAAGGAGTAAATAATGACTATTAAAGTTAATGAAAAAGCACCAGAATTTTCACTAAAAGATCAATATAAAAATGATATTAATTTATCTGACCTTAAGGGTAAAAAAGTTATTCTTTCTTGGCACCCACTTGCATTTACATCTGTTTGTACAGATCAAATGAGAAGTTTAGAAAGAAACTATGACAGAATTCAAGAAAAAGGTGATACAGTAGTAATAGGTCTTTCAATTGATCCATTCCCAGCTAAACAAAAATGGGCTGATATTCTTTGCATAGAAGATGTAAAAATAGCATCAGACTTTTTCCCATATGGAGAAGTAACAAAAGCTTATGGCCTATTTAATGAAGAAAATGGAGCAAGCCAAAGAGCAAATGTAATAATCGATGAAGAAGGTAATGTAAAATGGGTAAAAGTTTATGAACCATCTGAACTACCTGATATCGAAGAAGTAATCGAAAACTTATAATAAAATTATAAGCCTTCTAGTTAAACTAGGAGGTTTTATTTTTTATCCAATTGAGGGTAAAAATATAAAAAGAAAAAGCAGATTAAGGAGCAGATAATGGATTTAGGACGTATTGTAGATCTCCAAAGAGAATATTATTATTCAGGAGAAACTAAAACCCTAGAATTTAGACTGGCAAATTTACAGAAATTAAAAGATTTGCTAGTGAGATTTGAAGATAATATATTAATGGCCCTTGCCAAAGACTTAGGTAAATCAAACTTTGAGGCCTATGCAACAGAACTTACTATGGCCTATGAAGAAATAAAAATTGCCATGGATAACTTAGAAGAGTGGATGAGACCGATAGCAGAAAAAACTCCTATTACGGCCATGCCAGGCAAATCTTATACACTTTTTGAACCTATGGGAGTTACTTTAATAATTTCTCCATGGAACTATCCATTTTTACTAGCAATTGACCCAATAATAGGGGCTATGGCTGCTGGAAATACTATGATTTTAAAACCAAGTAGAAAATCAAAACATACTTCAAGCCTATTAAGGGAGCTTTTAAATGCAAACTTTGATGAAAAATATATCCACGTTGTAGATAATGATAAGGTAAGCCATGATGAGCTTTTATCCTATAACTATGATCACATCTTCTATACAGGTGGGTCAAAAGTAGGAAAAACCATCATGGAAACTGCTAGCAAAAATTTATCAAAGGTTACCTTAGAGCTAGGAGGTAAGTCTCCAGCAGTTGTGGAAAAGGACGCAAACCTCAGTCTTGCTGCAAGATCTATTGCATGGGGCAATACTGTAAATGCTGGTCAAACTTGCGTATCACCAGACTATATTTTAGTACATGCAGCAGTAAAGGATAGCTTTGTTAAAGAATTGGAAAAAGCCTTATTAGATTTTTATGGGCCAGACCCAATAAATTGCCATGATTATCCAAGTATTATTAATAAAGACCACCTAGATGGTTTAATAAAGCTACTAGAAAATCAAAATATTATCCACGGTGGAGAATATAATAGGGAAAACTTAAG
The DNA here is from genome assembly GCF_046365495.1 of Anaerococcus cruorum. Lineage (NCBI taxonomy): Bacteria > Bacillati > Bacillota > Tissierellia > Tissierellales > Peptoniphilaceae > Anaerococcus > Anaerococcus cruorum. The sequence continues at coordinate 32,058 of NZ_JBGMEH010000007.1, forward strand.
ACTAGCACCTACTATTGTAGATGGAGTTGATTTTTCTAATAAGCTTATGGATGAAGAAATATTTGGGCCAATTTTCCCAATTATTACCTATACAAATCTAAACGAAGTTTTATACAAGGTAAAAACTTTACCAAAACCACTGGCTTTTTACTTATTTACTGAAGATGAGAGAATAAAAGAAAAAGTAATGTATAATATGGAATTTGGGAATGGTATGGTAAATGACACTCTAATGATGGTCTCAAACCCTTACCTACAATTTGGTGGAGTAGGTTATAGTGGTCAAGGTGGCTACCATGGGTACTATGGTTTTAAAAATTTCTCTAATCAAAAATCAATTATGGAAGCAAATTCTAGTTTTGAAATGAAATTGAAATATCCTCCATATGATAATGGAGCATTAAATTTACTAAAAAAATTAAAATAACTAATAAAAAAGGAGCCTTAATGGCTCCTTAAATTTTTTTTAATATTCTTCTTGACTATCTAAGTCTTCTTTAATAGCTTTTGCTAGTTCTTTTAATTGTGCTACTTGTTCATCTTTAACTGATGAGTTGATTAATACATCTTCTCCAACATAGGTGTGGTTACCAGCTTCTAAGATTTCTTTAGAAATTTTAAGACTGTTACCACCCCATGACCAGTTATTTAAGAATGAGATGTGTCTATCTTGGTAGCCTGTACCAGCAAGTTCTTGTAAAAATGCTTCCATTCTGTAGTATAGGCCTGCATTGTAGTTAATTGGTGCAAATACTGCATTGCTGTATTTATGGCAAGCTGCAATTACATATGATGGATCCCAACCAGATACATCGAAAATTCTAATGTCTTCTGTGACACCTAGTTCTGCAAGTTCTTTTGCAAGGATATCTGCAGCTTGTTCTGTATCACCATACATGGTTGAATAAACAATTACGATACCTTTTTCTTCTGGTGTGTATGTTGACCATTTGTTGTATTTGTTCATGATAAAACCAATTGATTCTTGATCATCATATACTGGTCCGTGTAGCGGAAGGATAGCTTTAATTTCAAGGTCAGCTACTTTGCTAAATACCGCTTGTACTTGTTTACCATATTTACCTACTATATTTATATAGTATCTACGAGCTTGGTCTAACCAGTCACCTTTGTGGATTACATTTTCTGCTCTTAAGTGTCCTTCAATAGCATTAAATGATCCAAAGGCATCTGCTGAGAATAAAATTTGATTGTTTGTATCATATGACATCATTACTTCTGGCCAGTGAACCATTGGTGCAAATACAAATTTAAGGTTGTGATTACCTAGATTTAGTTCATCGCCTTCTTTTATCTCATAGTATCTATCTTTAAATTCCTCATTATAAAATTGTTCGTAAAATTGGAAAGTTTTTGCATTACCAACTAGTTTTGCATTTGGCCATTTTCTCATACAAAAATCAATGTTTCTGCAGTGGTCTGGCTCCATGTGATGAACAATTATATAATCAAGGTCTTCACCATCTAGAGCAGCTTCAATATTTTCTAAATATTGTCTAGTAAATGCAGACTCCACACTATCTACTAAAGCGTTTTTTTCATCTTTTATAACATATGAAGAATATGAAACACCATTTTCAACTGGGAACATATTTTCAAATCTATCAATTCTTCTATCATTTACTCCTACATAGTAAATACCATCAAGGATTTGTCTAATATTTTGCATTTTTCCTCCTAAATACATATCTCAATTATTATTATACAACTCTTAGGATTATAAATAAAATAATTTGTGAAAAAATAATTAAAATTACCTAGGAAAAAGAATTGTAAATAGAAAAGTTGATTTGTGGTAAAATACATTTAAGAGGTGGATTATGAGAAAAAATTTAAAAATTAGATCTACAAACTTTAAAGTATCTCTTGGAGATATTAATAAAAATAAAGAAATTATAAAAGATTTGGTGAAAAGTGCATATGATGACGGTGTAAGTATATTATCCTTACCTGAGTTATCCCTTACAGGAGCTAGTCTTTATGATGGATATAAAGATATAGCTTTATTATGTGAGGACGCTATCCTTGAATTAAAGGAGTTTTCAAAAGGATATAATATTTTATTTTCTGTTGGTTTTCCTTTACAATACAATAGAAAAATTTATAATGCCATAGCTTTAATAATGGATGGATATTTAGTAGATTTATGTACCAAAAAAAACCTATCTATAATAGAAAAAAATGTATTTGCTAGTGATATGCCAGACGGAGAGGTTATACAGTTTTTAGATGACTGGTGTGAGGTAAATCCATCATCAACAAGTATCAGCCAATTAAATATAGCAGTAAGCATTGGCGAAGATGAGATGATGGGTATACCAAGAAGCTTAACTTATAAGTCTGATATAGCTAATTGCCCGCAAATTATTTTAAATCCAACGGCAGAGGTAAAAATGGCTTTAAATGAAGAAGAAATTTTAAATAGAGTAAGATTTTTATCAAAAGATGTAACCTACGTCTATACTTCTCAAGGCAGAGGAGAAAGCTCAACAGACTTTGTATATAACGGCTTAAATATAATAGCTGAGGATGGTCGAATAGAAAAAGTTATTTGCAATGATCAGATAGATTATGTAAACAGATATAGGCTATATACTGATCAAGAGCTACTACACTTTGATAAGTTTGGTGAAAATATAACTAGGGAAAAATTCCCATATTTGCCTATATATGAACAGAGGGATGCTTATGTAAGAGATGTCCTTGATATAGGAGCAAGCGCACTTTTAACTCGTATGCAAAAAATTGGTGTTAAAAGTGTATTTTTAGGAGTATCTGGTGGCCTTGACTCAACTATGGCCCTTTTATTTTTAGTCCATGCTTATAAAAAAGCAGGTTATGATTTATCAGGAATAAATTGCTATACAATGCCAGCCTTTGGTACAAGTGATAGAACAAAATCCAATGCTTATTTACTTTGTGAGGCCTTGGGCTTAGAATTAAAAGAAATAAATATTACAGAAGCTGTAAAAATCCACTTAAGAGACATCGGCCATGATGGACTTACCCCGGATACTGCATATGAAAATGCCCAAGCTCGTGAGCGTACGCAAATATTATTTGATTTAGCAAATATGCATAATGGGATTGTGATAGGTACAGGAGATTTATCTGAGTCCATGCAAGGATTTGCAACCTTTAATGGGGATCAGATGAGTAATTATTCACTAAATGCAAGTCTTACAAAAACAGAAATTCGTTATGTAGTAGGAGCTATAGCAGAGACTACTGAAAATTTAAAACTAAAAGCAGTTCTTAATGATATACTTGATACACCAATATCTCCAGAACTAATAAGTGAAGATAAAAAAGAAATTAGTCAAAAAACAGAAGACATCATAGGGCCATACGAATTGATAGACTTTTTTATCTACGAACATTTGACCTATCATCTGCCAGCGGATGAAATATTGGAAGATGCAATCTCTGCCTTTGAGGATAAGTATGACAAAAAAACTATCAAAAAATGGTTGATTTCATATTTTAAAAGATTTACAGCAAGTCAATTTAAACGCTCGACTGCAGTAGATGGTCCAAATATAACAGGAAGGTCATTTAGCCCACGAGCAGGATTTAAAATTCCAAGTGATATGAGAAGTGAAGGATATTTAGAAAACTTAAATGAAAAATAAAACGAAAATTGCCCTAGGGCTTACGACATCAGCCCTAGCCCTGGGTCTATATATAAACAAGCAATGTTTTGTAGCCAAGGAAGAAAAAATAACTTTGGCAAGTGAAAAATTACAAAGCCCTATTAAAATCACCCAAATTAGTGATTTTCATTCAAATGCCATAAAAAATTTGGATGAGCTCCTTATAAATATTAAAAATTTCAATCCAGATTTTATTATTTTAACTGGAGATATAATTGATTATGGGACAGTAAGTAAAATAGAAAGGTCAGTTTATTTTCTAAAAAAATTATCTACTTTAAATAAATCGACCTATTATATTACAGGAAATCATGAAGAAGCTGGCCCAAATCTAGATGTTTTTTTAAAAGAAATAGACAAACTAGGCATAAAATACCTTAAAAATGAGGGTGAGCTTTTAAATGTAAATGACAATAAAATTTACCTATATGGAACAAGTATGTTTAGCTTTTCATATGAAAATTATAAGCCAAGCAAAGAAAGCGTAAATATTATTTTAAGCCATTTTTCTAAAAATGTAAGAGATAATTATAGGGGAGATGAAGACTTTATTTTCTCAGGCCACACCCACGGAGGCCAAGTAAGAATGCCAATAGTAGGAGGTCTATTAGCCCCGGGAGAAGGAGTTTTACCAGACTTTGATATGGGAGCCTTTCTATATAAAAACTCAACCATCTATGTAGATAGTGGACTAGGAAATACATTCTTACCCCTAAGATTTTTAGATCAAATCCAGTATAGTAATATCACTCTTGTGCCAGTAGTTTAGTGGTAAAACAAAGGTGTCCGAAGCCTAAGATGGGAGTTCGATTCTCTCCTGGCATGCCATAATGACCTATCCCAATTTAGCGTAGCTGAATTGATGGAAGGTCAGATGTCGCGGCGTTTCAAAGTTGATTTATCAACTTTGACAGCAAGCCGATTACAAGCCTCTCCGGCTTCAGGAGGAGTCGCGCTCTACAAGCGCGAAATTACCGCAGGAGCAAAGCGACGAGGACAAGAAGTTAGTAAAATATTATAATTATAAACATAGCAATCTGAAGATTAAAAAAACTAAAAGCCCGTACGAAAACCCTCAAGTTATAAAATCGCCGAGGACCTATCCCAATTCAGCGTAGCTTAATTGATGGAAGGTCAGATGTCGTGGCGTTTCAAAGTTGATTTATCAACTTTGTCAGCAAACCTACACAAGCTTTATAAGTTTAAGAATTAAATCTAAATGGCAAAATTCACCCACAAAACAACACCCAAAGATGATAAAACCCATATTTTTTGATATAATTCATATATAATTAACTAACAAGATTATATATGAAATTTTTTATTAAGGAGAAATTATGAGAATTGCACGTGAGAAAATTTGGATATCAGGATCTTCAGGTAGGCTTGGTTCATCCATGCTAAGACTTCTAGATCCATTAGATGCGGAAATCATAGCTACTGATGAGCATGAGGTAGATATTACAAATCAAGCAGAGGTAAGTCAATTTGTAGGACGTATTAGACCTCATACTATTATAAATTGTTCTGGATTATCAAATAGGGATAAGTGTGAGGCAAATCCTGATGATGCATATTTACTAAATGCTATTGGAGCTAGAAATATAGCCATAGCATCTAATAAGTATATGGCAAAACTTGTTCAATTATCTACTGCTGATGTTTTTGATGGAAATACTGATAAGCCTTACACAGAATTTGATAAGGTAAATCCTCAAACTATTTATGGAAAAAGTAATCTAGAAGGTGAAAATTATGTCAGAACATTTTCTAACTATCACTTTATAGTTAGAGTAAGTAGACTTTATTCTAGAGAAAATCAATTTGTAGAAAATATTATAAAACAAGCTAAGACAGGTGAGGTAAAGGTTGCTAAAGACTTATATATGTCACCTACATCAGCCTATGACTTAGCCCAATTTATTATCAAACTTATCGAAACAAATTCCTTTGGTACCTACCATGCTTCTGCTGATGGTTTTACTTCTATGCATGATTTTGCAAGTGAAATACTAGCTTGTACTGGAATTGATGCAAAGATTAATCAGATACCGGATGACTTAGGGATGGGTATTAGGCCTGGGTTCTTTGCTATAGATGATTATATTGTAAAATTAACTAGTAGAGAAATGATTCCAAATTGGAAAGATAGCTTACACGCATATATAGAAAGAGAGGGATTGAATGGAAAAAAATAAAGGAAAGATGTCCCAATCCAAAAAGATATTTGTAGGTCTTATTCTAGGTCTTATTTTTGGAATAGTCTTGCACTCTTTTGTGCCCGATTCGCACCTTAAAAATGATATTTTAATTGATGGTATATTTTATACCATAGGCCAGCTATTTATAAGATTGATGCAAATGCTGGTTGTACCTCTAGTATTTTTTTCAATTGCAGATGGTTGTAGGAACCTTGGAGATACAGAAACTTTAGGAAAAATTGGTATAAGAATTGTAATATTTTATATGTTTACAACAGCTCTTGCCATATTTATTGCCCTAAGCCTTGCAAGTGTAATAGGCCCAGGTAAGGGAATGAATATGAGTCTTGGAGATCAAAGTTTTGAATCTGTCGATACTGATATATCATTATCAGATACTATTCTAGACTTTATCCCAACTAACCCTATAGAAGCCTTGGCTACTGGAAATATGATTCAAATAATTATATTTGCAGTTTTAGTAGGTCTTTTAATAGCTACTATGGAAGATAGGCTAATAACTTTAGGAAATATAGTTACAGAAATGAATGACCTTATGATGGGTATGACTATGTGGGTTATGAAACTTGCACCAATTGGTGTATTTTTCTTAATCACTAGAACTTTTTCAAGTCTTGGTTATGATGCTATTATTTCGATGCTTTCATATATGGGAGCTGTACTAGGTAGTCTTGCAGTCCAACTATTAATTGTTTATATGCTTTTGATAGTAATATTTGTAAGGGTAAATCCATTTAAGTTTCTTAAAAAATTTGCTCCAGTTATGACCTTTGGATTTTCAACTGCTTCATCATCAGCAACAGTTCCAATCCATATTCAAACTCTAGATGATATGGGTGTAGATAAAAAAATATCATCATTTACTATTCCTTTAGGTGCAACCATAAATATGGATGGTACTGCAATCATGCAAGGGGTAGCAGTAATCTTTATTGCAAATGCTTATGGTATAGATTTAACTGCATCTGATTTTATGACTGTAATCCTTACTGCAACAATTGCATCAGTAGGTACAGCTGGTATCCCATCAGTTGGGCTTATTACCTTATCAATGGTTCTAGAATCAGTAGGACTTCCAGTAGAGGGAATAGCAATTATTATGGGTATAGATAGAATCCTAGATATGGCAAGAACAACAGTAAATCTAACAGGAGATGCTGCAGGAACAATGATAGTGGCAAACTCAGTAGGAGCCTTTAATAAAGAAAAATTTAATAGAGAATAAAATAAAAGCTGTTATAATCTTATAACAGCTTTTTTATTTAATATTTATTTTGGCAGTCAGGGCATATGCCTGTAAATTCAAAATTATGCCCATTTATAATAAAACCAGTTTGATTTTCTATTTTTTCTTCTAGTTCATGAACTGGACAGTCTTCTATTACAAATTTCTTGTGGCAATTATTACATGTTAAAAAGTGCTTGTGGTTGCTATTGTTAATCTGATAATAGTTTATTCCATCTAAATTTGTTGTTTTTAACAATACACCCTTTTCTTCCAAAATATTTAAATTTCTGTATATAGTCGATAGGTCAATTTCATTTTCTCTTTTTAATTTATCAAAAAGCTCTTCTGCTGATATAGGGTTTTCTTCTTTTTGCAAGGATTTTAATATTATTTTTCTATTTTTTGTAACTTTTAAGTTTTTCTCTTTTAATAGGTCATCTATGGTCATTATTAACCTCCAATTATTATTATACAAGCATTTGACATATAAAAAAATTATTATATAATCTTAAATGCAAATGATTTGCATTAACTAAATGGAGGCAATTATGAAATACAAAAAAATGGCATTAGTAATGGCCCTAGGTGTGGGCTTAAGTGCTTGTAATAATCAACAACCAGCAGAAAACAATACACAAACAGAAGTTATTGATGAAACTAATAATGAGAAGGTTGATAAAAAAGTAGAAGATACCAATCAAAATATGGAAAGTGTAAGTGTCTATGCATCATTTTTCCCAATTTATAACCTAACTAAGCAAATAGCAGGGGATAAATTTGATGTAAAATCTTTTACTAACCTTAAAACAGAAAGCCATGGCTGGGAACCATCAGCAAAAGATATTGCTGAGCTATCAAATAGCCAAGTTATGTTTATAAATGGTGCTGGCATGGAAGAATGGGAAGAATCTTTAGAAAGTTCATCTGACATTGAGCTAGTAAATACTACAAAAGATGTAGAACTTATAAAAGGTAGCCATAACCACGATCACGAATACGACGATGAATACTATAATCATGAAAATAATTATGGACATCACCACCATGACTATGAAGATGATAATGGACATCACCACCATGACCGTGAAAATGATAATGGACATCACCACTATGACTATGAAAATGATTATAGAACTAACCATCATGAATATGAAGATGATTATGAACATCACCACCATGACCATGAAAATGATAATGGATATCACCACCATGACTATGAAGATAATCATGAACACCACCAGCATGGAGAATTTGATCCCCACACATGGCTTAGCCCAAAAAATGGTATAGCTCAAGCAAAGGTAATAGCAGAAAAATTATCTGAAATAGATCCAGCTAATAGAGACTATTATATGGATAATTACAAAAAAATTGAAGAAGAACTTAATGCAATGATTGATGAATATACGGAAAAATTTGCAAGTATAGATAATAAAAACTTCTTGGTAAGTCACCAAGCCTTTGGTTATTTAGCTAACGATTTTGGCCTAAATCAAATAGCTCTTACAAGCCTTGGTGCAACAGAAGATGCTGATGCAAAAACTTTAAAAAATGCTATAATCAAGGCTAAAGACCTAGGTATAGATACAGTATTTTATGAAATGGGTGGGTCAGATAAATCTGCTAAAACTATTGCAGATGAAATAGATGCTACGACAGTGCCTTTAAATACTTTAGAATTTGCAACTGATGAAGAATTAAACAATGGAACTAGCTATCAAGATTTGATAAAATATAACCTTGAAGAATTATACAAATCTATGGAAAAATAAATGAGTGTTATTGAAATAAAAAATTTAAATTTTGGATATAATGAAAAATTAATATTAAAAGATATAAACTTAGAAGTGGATGAAGGAGACTTTCTAGCCATATCTGGGCAAAATGGTAGTGGTAAGACAACCCTAATAAAAATCCTTACCGGAGAGCTTAAAAAACAAGATGGAAAGATAAATATTTTAGGCAAAGCTATTGAAAATATTGATGACTTTAGTGATATAGGTTATGTCCCTCAACTTAGTGAGTCAAGAGATATTACTTTCCCTCTGACATGTTTTGAGTATGTAATTTTAAATCTCTATAGGGAATTTAATGTTTTTAAAAGACCTAGTAAAGAAGTCGTTAGAAAAACTAATGATATATTTAAAAGACTAGATATAGAAAATCTAAAAGATAGGCCTTTTAATAAGTTATCAGGTGGCCAGCAGCAGCGAGTGATGATTGCAAGATCAATGGTAGCAAATCCTAAAATACTTATATTAGATGAGCCTACAGTAGGTATTGATCAAAAAAGTAAGGAAGAGTTTTTGGACTTGCTGGCCCATTTAAATAAAAGACATGATATAACAATTCTTATCATTAGCCATGAGATGGATTTGATAGATAAGTTTGTAAATAAAACTAGGGTCTTAAAGGAGGGAAGGCTTATAAATGCTTGAATTTAGCTTTATGCGCAGAGCCTTTGCCATAGGAATCATGCTTGCAATTATTATTCCTATGATTGGTATTATAATGATAAATAGAAAAACATCTATGATAGGAGATGCCCTAAGTCATAGCTCCCTTGCTGGGATTGGTCTTGGATTAATTTTTGGTATCAATCCTATGTGGACATCAATTATAGTCTGTATCCTAGCAAGTTTTGCTATAGAAACTTTAAGGAAGAAATTTCCTAAATACGGGGATATGGCGACAGCTATTGTAATGAGTACAGGTATTGCCATTGCATCAATCTTATCTGACTTTACTCCTGGCGGGACAAACTTTGAGTCCTTTATGTTTGGATCAATTACTACAGTGAGCCAGGATGATTTATATATAGTTGCTCTTATTTTTGTAATTGTTCTTATAAGTTCGATTTATTTTTATTATGGACTTTTATATACATCTATAAACTCAGTTTTAGCAAGACTTGCAGGGGTAAATACAAGGCTAATTAATAATTTATTTACCTTTATAACAGCAATTACAGTTGCTATTTCAGCAAAAACTGTTGGGGCCCTTATGATTACATCACTTATGACAATCCCGGTGGCTTCAGCTATGATTTTTACCAAATCATATAAGTCGACCTTTAAACTTTCCATAGTTTTTTCTACTATCTTTATGATTTTAGGAATTATAGCTAGTTACTATATGGGAGTAAAGCCTGGTGGAGCCATAGTCCTAATAGCAGTAGGATTTTTCATAATTATATCTTTAATATCATTTATCAAAACACGCAAATAGCAGGTTAGGGCCTGCTATTTTTCTATGCTATAATTTATATAGATGGAGGAATTAGAATGAAAATAATTATTTCACCTGCAAAAAGTTTTAAGAAAAATGAGGGAATAGAGACTGAAGGTCTACTATTTCCAGAAAAAACCAAGATTTTGGTAGATAAATTTAAAAAATATTCTATGAATGAGATGGGTAATCTCAATAGAACTAATGATAAATTAACAGAAAAAGCCTATTACGATTACCAAGAGTTTGACTTTGAAAACCTTGATAATCCAGCAATCTTTGCTTATGATGGCCTTGTTTTTAAACAATTTGATAAAAAAGATTTTGATGATTTGGGATATTTAAATGACCATGTCTATATAATTTCAGCTCTCTATGGATTATTAAAACCCTTAACTGGGATGGCTGATTATAGGCTATACTTTAATAACTCGGATATTAACTTATATGAGTTTTGGGGAGATGACTTATATAAGGAATTATATAAAGATAATGATTTAATAATAAATTTAGCCAGCAAGGAGTACACAAAAACTATAAGACCATTTTTAAAAAAGGATGATAAATTTCTTAGCCTAAGTTTTAAAGATGATAAGGATGGAAAACTTCGTTCCTATACAGCCTGGATGAAACAAGCCCGTGGGCAGATGCTAAAGGAAATTATTAGTAAAAAAATAGAAGACCCAGAAGATATAAAAAAACTTGTAGTAAATGGCTACAAATACGATCCATATAACTCTACAGAAAATGAGTATGTATATATAAGGAGCCATTCATGAGATTACTCCACTTATCAGACCTACACTTAGGAAAGTATATAGGAAATTATTCTCTAATAGAAGATCAAAAGTACGCTCTAGATCAGATTCTAAATATTATTGATGAAAAAAATATCGATGTAGTTATTATAGCAGGAGATATCTTTGATACGACAATCGCAAGTGTAGATGCCCTAAGACTTTATTCTGATTTTATAGATGAAATTATTTTTAAAAGAGCAAAACCAGTTTTAGCTATAAGTGGTAACCATGATTCTGCTAAAAGATTAGATGTAAATACTAAATTTTTTACAGAGAAAAATTATTATTTATTTGGGGAATACAAAGATGAAGTAATCACTCTAGAAGATGAATACGGTAAGGTAAACTTTCACCTAATCCCATACATTTCCCTAAACCAAGGTAAACTTTTATTTGATGAAGATATAGAAAATTTCACCGACCTTTATAAAAACTTATTAAAGGACAAATCTTATAAGGATAGAAATGTATTAATTACCCATTGCTATGCCAATAATATCGGTATAGAAGATGAGGATGCTTACTATGAAGGGCAGAAACCCCTTATAATTGGTGGGTCAGATGCCATGGATGGGCATTTGTTTTTAGGATTTGACTATGTAGCCCTAGGCCACTTGCATGGCAAACACTATGTCATAGATCCAAAAATAAGATATTCAGGAACTTTTATGAAATATTCTTTTGATGAAGCAAAGGCTAGTAAGTCTGTTACTATAGTGGATATAACAGATAAGGTGGAGACTTTTGATGTGGAAATAAAGCCTTTAAGAGATTTTAGAATAATTGAAGGACACTTTGCTGACATAATAAAAATGGATGCTAGTGATGATTATCTAAAATTTATCCTAGAAGATGACCACACAATCGATAATGCTATGGGTAAATTAAAGGAAAAATTCCCCCATTCAGTACAAGTCACCTATAAAAATAGCGGAATATTTAATGCGACCAGTGATTTAAAGCTTGATTTGGCAAATAAAGATAGCCTCGAACTTTTTAAGGAATTTTATAAGTACAAGATGGATGAAGAAATAAGTAATGATGAACTAGATTTAATAGGAAGGATTATAGAATGAAGCCTATAAAACTAGAACTAAGAGGATTTATAACCTACAAGGAGAAAATAGACATAGATTTTACCAGGCTTTATGATAAGAAAATATTTATTATTTCTGGAGATACCGGATCAGGTAAAACTAGTATTTTTGATGCTATAAGCTTTGCCCTATATGGAAAAACTTCCCGTGATATTCCCATGGATAAACTAAGATCAGATTTTCTTACACCAGAAGATTTATATACTTATGTAAAATTTAGCTTTGAGGTTGATAATAAAATTTATCAAATAGAGCGAATTCCCAGCCAAAGGGCAAAAAGAACAAAAATAGATCAGGACATCAAACATACAGCAAGCCTTTATGATATAACAGATGAGAAGATTCTGCTAGCAGAAAAAATAGGGGATGTTGAAAAAGAAATAATAAATATAATCGGTCTAGATAAAGACCAATTTACAAAGGTGATGCTACTAGCCCAAGGAGAATTCCAGCAATTTTTACATGCTAGTTCCAAAGACCGTACAGATCTATTAGGTAAAATATTTAAAACAGACCAATACAAAAAAATCCAAGAAACCATAAAAGAAAAATCACGCGCTAGCAAAAAAGACCTAGAATATATAGATAAAAATCTACAAAATGAAATAGAAAAAGATAGCGAGATAAATGATGCAATCGATAGTGGGGAAAGAATTACACACGACTTTAAGGTAATTGTAGAAAAGATTGAAAATATTAGTGGTAGCTATGAAAAAAACTTAACTAGCAAGAAAGAAGCATATGCTAAGGAAAATCAAACTTACACTTCACTTTTAGAACAAAGAGAAAAGGACAAAAACTTAAATGAAAATATCCTAAAATTTAGAGAGGTAAAGACAAATCTAGAAGAAAAATTAATAGATGAAACCTATTATATTGACCTTCGTGAAAAAAGACAAAAAGCTACTTATGCTAAAAATATAGCAATTATCGAAGAAAACCTAGAAAAAAGTAAGACAAGTCTAGCGTTAAATGAAAATCAATTGGAAAAAGCAAGTAAGCTTTTAGAAGAAATCAGCCAGGAAATAGAAAAAAGTAAAGAAAATTACTTACTAATCGATGAGAAAAATAAAGATTTAGATGAGCTTAAAATAAGTAAAACTAAAATAATAGATTCTATTAATAGTTTAAAAGAATTTAAGAAGAAAGAGCAAGCCTACCTACAAATAGAAAAAGACTTACTAAGTATAAGTGAAATAAGCAAAGCAAATGAAGAGTTAAAAGAAAATCTAGAGAAAAATCGCAAGGACTTATACGAGTTAAATAATAGTTTGGATGATAAAAGAAATGAGAATCTAGCCCTAGAGAAAAATCTTACTGATTTAAAGCAAAGCAAAAAAGAAGCTTGTGATGAACTAGAAACCTATAAGAAAAATCAAGATTTATTGGAAAAAATAAATGAAAATGAAAAAGACCTGCTTGCTAAGGAAAAAAAGCAAGGTCAATTACTAGGTCAAGTAGAAAATTTTGAACAAAACAGAAAAATAATAGAAATAAATAAGCTCATAGATGACCTAAATGAAACAGGGACTTGTCCAGTATGTGGGGATAAACATACAAATCATTTTGAAAAGCTACCAGTAGAAGAAATAGACATTGAGCTTATAAATAAAAATTTAAATCAGATAAATGCTGAAATAACCAAGCTTAAAACTGAAAATAATTTTTATAAAGACTCTATAACAAAAGTAAAAGAAATTGATCAAATCTTAAAAGTAAATTCCAATCTTGATATTAAAATAGCTAATATTGAAAAAGAAAAAGAAGATATAGAAAAATCGATAAATGAACTACTAGTAGCAAGTAAGGATAAAAAGGGAAATCTAAGTCAAAATACAGCTCATATAGAGAACAATAATAATCTATTAGACCAGTTAAAAGAAAAAACTAAGAATTCAGAAGAGCTAAAAATCTACTACCAGTCTAATAAAGAAAAGATGGCAGACCTTGATTTAGAAAATTTATCTAGTGAACTAGAAAATCTAGATAAGAAGATAAACTCTTTAGAAGAAGAGATAAAAGAAATAGCTACAAAACATAATAATCTCCTAAACATTCAAACAAAAACTCAAACTGAGGTAAAAAATTATAAAGAAAATATTAAAAAGACTAAGGAAGATATTGAAAATACTACGATTGATTTAGATAATAAAATATCAGAACAATTTATAGGTTTTGATGAATATAAATCATACCTTGCTTTATTTGATGAAATAAAAGCTAAATCAAATCAAATTGATACTTACTTTAAAATTTTAGAGGAACTAAAAATCAACTTTAAAAACTTAAAAGAGTTTGAGGGTAGAGACCTAGTTGATTTAGAAAAAGTAGAAGGCGAGATTGAAGAAGCTAGCCAAATGTTAGGTCAAATTAATGAAGAAATCTCTAATACCAAGGTCAAAATCTTATCTATCAAAGATATATTAGCAAATATAAAAGTTTTAGAAGAAAAATACGAAAAATTATCTGATGAAAGTTTAATCCTAGATAAATTATCAGAAATTGCCAATGGGGCAACAGGAAAGGTAGCCGGTAGGCAAAAAGTTGATTTTGAGACCTTTGTGCTAACTTATTATTTTGATAGGATCCTAAATTATGCAAACAAAAGACTTTTACAAATGTCAAATGGCCAATTTACCATGGCTCGAACTTCAGAGGGACAAAATCTAAGATCGCAATCTGGACTTGATATAGAAATCTTAGATGCAAATACAGGAAAAACTCGTCCAGCATCTACTCTTTCTGGTGGGGAATCATTTTTAGCTTCCCTTTCCTTAGCTCTTGGTTTATCAGATGAGATAAGTGCAGAAAATGGTGGAATCACCATTGATACTTTATTTATAGATGAAGGATTTGGAACCTTATCTGATGATTATTTAGGCAAAGTTATAGAACAGATAGAAAAACTTTCTTATGATAATAAATTTGTAGGCCTAATCAGCCACGTAAATGAACTAAAAGATGCCATAGATGGCAAAATCCTTGTAACTTACAGGGAAGATAAAGGAAGTAGCTTAGAGGTAATAGCATGATAAATACAATTATTTCAAAGTCACCTGATGCTAATAGCAGGTATATTTACAAAAAAATAGAAGAAAATTTAGATAATAAAGAAAGGGCATTTTTAATAGTCCCAGAGCAATATACCTTACAGTCTGATATAAATCTTATGGATAATATTTCTTATAAGACAGTTATGGATGCCAAGGTATTATCCTTTTCATCTCTATCAAGATTTATAATAGATAGGACCGGGGGCCTTTCTGATAATATCCTAAGTAAGTCTGGAAAAATTATTTTACTTAGCAACATCCTAAGAGATATCAACGATGATTTAACCCTTTTTAAGGTCAAGTATAACAATATTGATTTTATAAATGACATAGAATCTATCATTACAAATATAAAAGACAATAACTTTGACCAAGCTTTTTATGAAAACATCAAAGAAAATTCTGATGATGAGATATTAAAATTAAAATTTAAAGAAATAAAGTTAATCTATGAGGCCTACCAAAAGGAAATAAAGGATAAGTTCCTAGACTCAGAAGATAGGTTAAACCAAGTCATTACAAGACTGCCTTCTTGCGACTTTTTAAAAGATGCAAATTTTTATTTTGATAAGTTTGACTATGTTTCTGATATAAAAATGGATTTTATAGCAGAGCTTGTAAGACTTGGGGCAAAGGTAAATGTAGCCCTTACCTTAGATAAAACATTTATAAATAATCCTATGGCCAAAGACCTAGAAATCTATGATATGGCCAATAAATTTTATTATAGGCTTAATGATATCGCCACAATAAATGAAATAAATCTAGATACTCAAATAAATCCCCACGATGATATCAATCATCTGTGTATAAATTTTGAAAGATACAATCCAGTAACCTATAAGGATAATCCTTCAAGTATCCATTTATTAGAATCTATTTCTACAAAAAATGAAGTAGAAAATATAGCCTTAACTATAAATAAATTAGTCTATGAAGAAAACTTACGTTATAAGGATATAGCAGTCTATATTACAGATGCTGACCAATACGAAAATGAGATTAAAAAAGTATTTAATAGATATGATTTGCCAGTTTTTCTTGATAAAACTAACAAATTGTCCGAAAACCATATTGTAAAAAGCTGGCTGGCAGCCCTTAGGCTTGTAATCTATGATTTTAATAGTCATGATTTATCCTACTTTTTAAGGTCCAATATTTTTGACTTTGGAAAAGCGGGGACTGATAAGATAATAATATTCCAAAACTATATCAATACCCGTAAAATAAAAGGATCTATGTTCTTAGAAGATAAGTACTTTGACTTAGACATAGACTTTTATAAAAATCTTTACAAGGATGATCCTTATAAAGATGAGAAATTACTTGCCAAGATAAATAAAGAAAAAATTGTAAAAGAGATTAGAAGACAAATATTAGACCTTCTAGATGGTTTATTAGCGATTAAAAATAAAGAAAATACCAGTACATCTGAAATTATAAATGCTATTTATACTATGATAAGCAATCCTGGTTTTATAAGGGGAATCAACAATTATCAAAATATCCTCTTAGAAGAAGGAGACTTGGATGATTATGATGAGAATGACCAGGTTTGGGATAAGTTTATTTCTATACTAGAAGAACTTATGAACCTAATGGCAGATAGGAAAGCAACTTTAAAAGCAATTTACGATATTATCCTAGCTACTGCAGCTGATATTGATATAGGTATCATACCACCAACTAAAGATCACATAACGGTCACAAATTTTAAAAGACCAAGAGTTTCCCAAAGACCAGTTAACTTTGCCCTAGGACTTAACGATACATTTTTCCCATCAAAAGCTAGTGGAGATTTTCTAGTAGGCAAAGAAGACAAGGATAAACTAGCTGACCTTAATCTAGATTTAAAAATCTATGAAGAAGATATGGAAGAACGCGAAAAGCTTAATCTTTACAAGATGATAAGTGTATCAGATAAAATTTATTTATCCTATGCCTTAAGTGATAAGGATGGGGGAGCCATTAATAAGTCCATAGTTTTAAATGATATTTTAAAAATATTCCCGGCAATGAAAACGACAGATTTAACTAGTCTACCTTTAAATGAAATAATTTTTTCTGAAGAATTGTCACAAAAATATGCCATGGAAACTTTATGGAATGTACGAAAAGGGGAAGAGGTAGATAAAAATGATTTATTATTTACTAAATCTTACTTATCCTACATAAAAGATCATGGAGACTTTCAGACTTTGGTGGATGGTTTATATTACTCAAATATTAAAAATAATTTGGATAAAACCAACGCCAAAAATCTATACCCTAAAAATCATTTTAATGTTACAGAAATAGAAACTTACTCTAGGTGCCCTTATAGGTACTTTGTAAACTTTGGTATCAAACCTTACTATGAAGAAAATTATGATGTAGATGCCAGAGAGCTAGGATCTATAGTTCATAACTCCCTAGAAGATGTATCAAGGCTAATTAAAGATAGTGATATAGAAAATATTACAAATGAAGAGCTTGACCAATTAATTATAGAAAATTTTTCTACTAGCATAGATAATTACCTAGATACGGCTCGTAGAAGTGACCCACGCAATGAATTTATTTTAAATAACTTAATCAAAAATACCAAAAATAACTCCAAAGAAGTCATCAACCAACTTAAAAAAGGAGAATTTAAAGTAGCAGATGTAGAGGTAGACTTTGGTTATGACAAAGAAAATGGCTTGCCAGGAGTATATGTAGATGAGGAAAATTACCTCAGAGGTAGGATTGATAGGATAGATAAGGCATCAAATTATCTAAGGATTATAGATTATAAGACTGGTAAAAAAGTATTTAAAATAGTAAATATTCTAAATGGCCTAGATCTCCAGCTTTTAGTTTATATGATGAGTGCAAAAGCCGGGGGAAACGAAATTACTCCAATAGGATCATTTTATATGCCATTATCAGATGAACTTGAAAAAATGGATGGCGCATACGAAAAGTCCAATATCGAAAAAATTTATGAAGATAAGTTTAAAATGAATGGGCTCATTGTAAAAGTAAATGAGGAGGTCTTTAAGCTTATAGACAAGGAAAACTACGATAGCAAAAATATTGGGGTTATCGATACAAAAAACACCGATATTTTATCTACTGAAGAAGAGCAAATAGTAAATGACTTTGCCAAAGACCTTATCAGTAAATATATCAAAGAAATTAAAATGGGTAATATAAAACTTCATCCTATAAGATATTCTGATACACAAAATGAGTGTCAGTATTGTGATTTTAAAGGCATATGTAAGTTTGATGAGAGTATCGATAGTGATAAATATAGGGAATTTGATAAAAAGAAAACTATAACTGACCTTTATAAAGATAGGGAGGATCTAGATGAGTGATATAGTTTATACACCAGGCCAAGCAAAGGCCATAAAAGAGCGAGATAAAAATATAATAATTTCTGCCGCAGCTGGATCTGGTAAAACTAGGGTCTTAGTTGATAGAGTAATAAGCCTTATGCTAGATGAGAAAGTTCCTATAGATAAGATGATTATAGTTACCTTTACCAACAAAGCTTCCATTGAGATGAAAGATAGGATAAGAGAGGCCTTAGAAGATCAAATAGAAAATGATACTTCTAATAAATTCTTAAAAGACCAGCTAAAATTATTAAAACACGCCCATATCCAAACCCTCCACTCCTTTGCATCAGATATGCTTAGAGGATACTTTTACTATTTTGATGATCTTAGTCCAAACTTTAGCATTATTAGTGAAAATGCAAATGTAATTTTAAAAGAAGAGGCCATAGATGAAGTTTTTGATGAGGAATACGCAAAAAAAAGTGCTGACTTTCATAACTTTATCCACAATTTTGCCACCAGCCGCAATGACAGGGCAGCAAAATCAATCATTTTAAAAACTTACGATAAACTAACATCACAAATAGACCCTATAGCTTGGCTAGATAGCAAAACAGAAAGTCCTTTTGATTTTAATATTTTTAAAGAAATAGTAAGGGAAAAAGTAGATTTAATCTTAGCAGACATCAGCAAAAATAAAACCATAGCTAGGGAAAATAATTTGCGTGTCGAATATGAGGATATGCTTAGTGATGACTATAACCTTGTAAATAGTCTAAACCAGCTAATATTTACAGACTGGGACTTATTTATAGAAAAAGTCAATAAGGCAAAATTTACTACCATGGTAAGGGCTCGTAAAGATGAAAAAGACATCCAAGCTATTATAAAAAATAACAGGGACCTTTATAAAAAAGAATTAAAAAATATTAGCTCCCTAGTTTTAAATACAAATTCCCATATCATAAGTGAATTTGGCAAAAAAGAAGTAGAAGTTCTAAAAGAAATCAATTATCTGACCAAAAGATTTCTAAAAAAATACCAGGTTAAAAAGAGAGATAAGTCCTACCTTGACTTTAACGATATTGAGGCGGAGTTTATAAAATTAATAGACAATGAAGAAGCTAATCAAGTTTTAAGAGAAAGATTTGCCTATATATTCTTTGATGAGTACCAGGATAGTAACGAAATCCAAAACTATATCATAGAAAAATTAAAAAGAGAAGACAATTTATTCTTTGTAGGCGATGTCAAACAATCTATCTACGGTTTTAGACGTGCAGAGCCACAACTTTTCTTAGATAAGTTAGAATCATACGATAGCGATGAATATAAAGACTCTATTAGGATAAACCTAAATGAAAACTTTAGGACAGATCAGGATATCATAGAATTTGTAAACTATATTTTTGATAGGCTGATGACTAAAGAAGCTTCTGGCATAGATTATAAAAATGGCGGGCACAGGCTAAATCCTACCAAAGAATTTGATAAAGCTAATCCAAAATCAGAAGTCCATGTTCTAGAAGAAAAACTATCCGAAGAAAATCACTTGGTAAAGGTAATAGAAAATTTAATAGAAGAGGGATACGAGTATAAGGATATAGCAATACTTTTAAGAAGTGGTTCTAAATCTTATTTATACGAAAATGCCTTTAAAAAAGCAGGCATCCCATTTTTTAACGATATAAGTAAAGTTTCCTTTGGAGCGGTAGAAGTTACATTTTTTATAAATATGTTAAAACTTATTGCAAATCCAAAAGATGACATCACTCTCTTATCAGTTATCCGCAGTGATATCTATAAGTTTAGCGAAGATGATATAGCAGCTATTAGGCTAGATTCAAAATATGCCAAATTTTATGAAGCCTTTGAAAATTATAGTAAAGATGATGACATTTTAGTAAAAATAAATGACTTTAAAACAGCATATAATGATTTTTCCTACCAACTATCCCTTATGGACTTATATGAATTTGGTAACTATATTTTTGAAAATTCTAAGTTTTACGAATTTTTAATGGCCCGTGATAGGGCAAGTGACAGGATAGCCAATGTCGAAGCTTTTATAGATCTTATGAGTGATTATGAAGCGAATAACGATAATGGCTTGTATGGATTTCTAGACTATGTAGAAAATTTATCCTTATACCAAACAGATAATATAAACCCAGCCCGTGACCTATCAGAAAATGAAAATCTAGTTAGAATTATGACCATTCATAAGTCCAAGGGACTAGAGTTTCCAGTAGTTATTTTAGCAGATGCTAACAAGAGATTTAACAACAAGCACCTTAGAGAAAGTGTAGTTTTTGACGATGAGCTAGGTATAGGTATAAATGTAGCAGACTATGAAAATAAAATAAGGCTAACATCTCTTAAAAAAGACCTGATTACAGAAAAAATGACCATGGAAAATAAAAGAGAAGAGATGAGAGTCCTCTACGTTGCTCTAACTCGTGCTATAAATAAACTTATAATAGTGGGAAATAGAAATCTAAACACAGTAAATAAATTAAATAGTAGGGATGATTATCTAAATATGTCAACCTACCTAGATTGGATTATAGCAAGTCTTTCTGAGGATAAGATAAGTCTAGATTTATTAGAAAATGAATATACTACAGATGAACTTTCTAATATAGCAGAAATTTTAACCTTTACAGAAGAAAGTGACTATAAAGTTAGTAAGGGAGAGGATATATCAGATATTTTAGCAGCTAATGCTCACGATAAGCTTTATGATAAGTTTGTAGAGTTATTTACAAAAAGATATAAATATGAGGCTGATACCAAAGATTCTATCAAAAAATCTGTAACAGAGATTAGCAAAAACTTCAACCCAGAAGAAGATGGATACGAACTACCATCCTACAGTAAATTTGAAGAAACAGGAGAGTTTAGAAAACCAAACTTTATTTCTGAAGTAAGAGAGTACAAGCCAACCGATAGGGGAACTATCATCCATAAAGTTTTCCAAGGACTATCTTATCAAAAATATGATAATAGGAGCCTAGATCGAGCGCTTAAAAGATTAGTTCTAGAAAATAAAGTAAAACAAGATGAGCTAAAGGTCATAGAAGAAGAAAAAATTATAGCCTACTTTAAAAACCCTCTAATAAAAAATCTCTACCAAAATGCAGCAAATATCAGAAAAGAAGAAACTTTCTTAATGAAATATGAAGACTATTATGTAAATGGGCAGATAGATATTATGTTTGAACTTGAAGATGAAATAGTTTTACTAGACTTTAAAACTGATAAAATCAAAAGAGAAAGCCTCTATGATGACCAGCTAAAAATATATAAATTAGCCATTGAAGAAAGTTTAAAAAAACCAGTGAATAAGTCATATATTTATTGGTACAATTTTTCTGAGTTAGAAGAAGTAAACCATAATTTTTAAAATTCATTTGAAATCCATTTTAAATCGATATACAATTTCCTTAGACATCGATGTACTAACAAATATTGGAGAATATAAATTGAATTTTTATTTAAAATGTGAATTGGAAAATATCCCTGACTCAGAATTTATATATATGAGAAGAGTAGGTGAATATGGACCAGAAAATAAAATATTAATGGAAAGATTTAAAAGTTGGTTAAGGAATAATATTGCATTTGATAAAGACACAACTATACTTTCTATAGCTTTAGATAACCCAGAACTAGTTAGTCCAAGTGAGTGCAGATATGATGTAGGAGTGATTTTTAAAGATAATTTTATAGAAAACGACATAGAAGAAGAAATTTATTCTAGAAAAATTAGAGGTGGAAAGTATCTAATATTTTTAATTCCACACACCCAAGAGAGTATACAAAGTATCTGGATAAATTATCACAAAATATTGATACAGAAAGGATACTCTCAGGATTATAAAAGGCCTATTATAGAAAGATATAAAAAAAGTTTGGTCGATAATCACTTATGCGAGCTTTGTGTACCAATAATATAATTTAATATTGATTTAAGTCTCATACGCTATTGTTTTAGCTTATGAGACTTTTTTTAATAAAAACCTCCATTTATATGGATAATATCTCCAGTTATATAGCTTGCTTCATCTGAAATTAGATAGCTAACAAGGCCTGCAATCTCTTCTGGTTTTGCAAACCTATTTATCGCAACCTCATTTTTTAATGCTTCTAATTCTTCCTTGCTAAAATCATTTTTCATCATATCAGTTTCTACAATTCCTGGGGCAATAGCATTTACCCTTATCCCAGAGGGAGCTAGTTCTTTTGCCATAGCTTTTGTAAAAGTATTTATAGCACCCTTTGATGTAGAATATAAGGCTTCCATGCTAGCACCAAAATCTCCCCAAATAGAGCTCATGTTTATAATCACTCCATACTGGTTAGAAATCATATTTGGTATAGCACGCTTACTATTTAAAAAAACTGAATTTAGGTTGGTATTTATAATATTTTTCCAAGTGGCAAAGTCTATATCTTGGATAAGGGAAAAATGAGAAATCCCAGCATTATTTATTAAAATATCAACATGACCGAAGTTTTGCTCAGCAATGGCAAACATATTTTCCACTTCATCTTCATTAGATACATCAGCTTTTACTGCTATAACATTGGGATTTGTTTTTCTAAGCTCATTCATAAGATTTATAGCTTGATCTTTGCTTTTATTATAATTAATTATTATCTTGTATTCATCATTTAGCCTTCTAGCAATGGCAGCTCCTATGCCACGAGAAGATCCTGTAATCAAAACTGTTCTCATATTAAAATTATATCACAACTGGGTATAGATAATAATGAAGGAGTGAATATTATGGATTATTTTACATTAAATGATGGAACAAAGGTACCTGCAATAGGATTTGGTACTTATAAAATAACTGAAGAAAAAGATATGGACCTTGCAGTAGAAACTGCTCTTAAGGCTGGCTATACTTATTTTGATACAGCGAAATTTTATGAAAATGAAAATCTTTTAGGAAAATATTTAAAGACCTATGGTAAAAATCGTGAAGATTATCAAATAGCTACAAAAGTATGGCCAAATGCTTATTCTGCTGATAAGGCAAAAGAATCTATTGATGTATCCTTAAAAGACTTAGGAGTTGACTACCTAGATGTAGCCTTATTACACTGGTATGGAGATGATTTTAGAGAAGCTTGGAAAGTTTTAAATGACTATAAAGACCAAGGGATTATAAAAAGTATTGGTGTATGCAATTTTTCTGTAAATCAAATGTCAGAATTATTAAAAGAAGGCACAGTACCAGTTGTTGACCAATTAGAAAGTCACCTCCACTTACAAGATAAAGATACTCATCAGTTTTTAAAAGAAAACAAAATCCTTCACCAAGCATGGGGACCACTTGCTCAAGGAAAATCAAATTTATTAAAAGAAAATGTCCTTGATGAAATAGCTAAAAAATATGGTAAAACTCCAGCTCAAATTGCCTTAAAATGGAATATCGAAAGAGGAGTTATGGTTTTAGTAAAATCATCTCACGAAGAAAGAATATATGAAAATATAGATTTATTTGACTTTAACTTAACAGATGAAGATATGAATGCTTTAGCAAGTCTTGATAAAAAAGAAAGATATTCTGCAAATCCAGAAGATAAAGAATGGTTAGAAAAAGCTGCTAATATGTAATATTATTATCAGGCTTTCATATAGCTTTGATATTTAGATATTTAACTAAATAAATTTACGTTAATATTTATTTTTATGTAAAAATATTTGACAAGAAAATTTAATTGCCCTATAATTATCTTAACAATAATTATTTATAAAAATTATGAAAAAACGAGTAGGCTTATCTATAAGCACAGAGAGTTGGAGTTTGGTGAAATCCATCCTTAGAAATAAGTTCGAAAATCATTTTTCTTTTGCACATCTGAACTAAGTAAGATGTGTCGCTATGGTTGGCGTTATCAGGACCCGGCATTGTTAGATGCTTGAGTTGCTTATTTTATATAAGAATAAAGGTGGTAACGCGGAAATTTTCGTCCTTTGTCTATTTTAGACAAGGGACTTTTTTAATGGATAAATATTGTGGAATATTTTTTTGGAGGAAATAATGAAAAAATTATCAAGAAGTCAGTTTTTACAAGTTAGCATAATGCTATTTGGTTTATTTTTTGGAGCTGGAAACTTAATTTTCCCGCCACTTTTAGGTAACCAAGCTGGATCTGCTACTTATATTTCACTGCTTGCTTTTAGTGTTACTGCTGTATTATTCCCAGTTGTTGGGGCAATTGTAGTAGGAAAAACTAATGGTTTAACAAAACTAGCTAATAGGGTCGGTCCAGTATTTTCAGTTGTTTTTACAACTGCAATATATTTATCAATAGGACCAGGACTTGGCATACCAAGAGCAGGATCTGTTCCGTTTGAAATGGCCATAGCTCCTTATGTGCCTGAAACTTTTAGCCTAGGTCTAGCAAGATTTTTATATACTTTGGTATTTTTTGCTATAGCTATGGCTATATGTCTAAAGCCTAATAAGTTAGTAAAAAGAATAGGCAAGTACCTTACACCAACTTTATTAGTTCTTATACTTATAATGTTTATAAGAGTTGTTACAATGAGTAGAAATGTTTCTTTGCCTACTGGTGATTATGCAACAGGACCTGTTACAAAAGGATTTTTAGCTGGCTATGATACTATGGATGCTGTAGCTGCCCTAAATTTTGGTTTTGTAATAGCCCAAGCTATAAGAAGATTTGGTGTGACAGATGAAAAAGAGGTTACAAAGTACGAAGTAAAAGCTGGTGCTCTTGCAGGAGTTGTTTTATTTGTAGTTTATGCTATGCTTGCAACAATAGGTATGATAGGATCTCAAAAATTTCCAGGACTTGAAAATGGCGCCCAAGTACTTACTGAATCTATAAAATTGGTACTAGGCAATTTTGGTTTAGTTTTATTAGCAGTTATATTTACTCTTGCTTGTCTTACAACTTGTGTTGGTTTAATAACAAGTGGTGGGGAATACTTTGAAGAATTATTTAATCATAGATTATCTTATAGAAACTGGGTATTTATATGGACACTATTTTCATTTTTAATGGCAAACTTTGGTTTAAACAGATTATTAGCATTTTCAGTACCACTTTTACAAATAATATATCCAGTAGCTCTAGTGCTTATAGTAATGGGTATAAGCCATGATTATGTAGATTATTCTAACGCTTCTTATGTAGCTGCTGCATTTGTATCAGTTGTACTTCCATTACATGAAGTTTTAAATAAAACATTTAATCTAAGACTGGGAGTTCTTACTGATGCCCTTGTTTCTCTTCCATTATATGTAGAAGGGTTATCATGGTTACTGCCAACTCTTGTAGTATTAGTACTAGTAACTTTAGTTTCAAAAGTAGTAGAAAATTCAAGACAAACTAGTGTAGCGAGAACGGCTAATAACTAATCAACAAAAAAGAATAAGTAAGACCTTATAAATAAAAAAGACGAGTAATTTTCACTCGTCTTTTTATTTATAATTTATTCAATTATTTTCTTTTTGTAGCAAATAATCCTGCTGCTGCAACTGATAATGTTGCATAAACTCCTGTAAGTGCACCAATACCTGTTTTTGGGTTGCTAGATTTTTTAGCAACTTTGTTAGAAGTTTTGATTTCTTTTTTATTTACTTTAGTTTCTTTTTCTACTTTTTTAACAGCTTTTGGAGCTTTTTCACCTTTTACTTGTTTAGCAGTTTTTTTATTATCTACTTTGTTATCTACTGTGTTTTCAGCAATAAACTCTACATTTGAAAGTCTTGTCTCAAGTACTTTAATTGCTGCATCTACTTCTTCTTGGCTAGTAAATGTTGCATTTAATACTTCTTCAGCTCTCTCGATTGCTAGCTTGTATAATTCTATGTTACTTTCTTCATCTACTGGCTTGTTATTTTTAGCTTCTTTGATAAATACTTCTAGTTTTGCTTTTGAAAACTCATTGTTTATAGCAGGGTTTTCAATAAAGTCATCTGTTTTTCTGATAGTGTAAAAGTCTACGATTTCTCCGTATGGGTTCATTGTTTGTACGTTAAACAGGTTTTTAGAGAAAGTTAAGCTTGAGAATAATTGGCTTCTATCATCTAAACTTCTATTTACAAACCATTGGTCCTCTCCAATTGGGTTGTAGAATTTTGACCCTGCTGATGTAGACATTGTTAAGAATAAAGTTCCACGTGGGTTTGTTACTTCTTTTTGGTCATAGTCTAATTTTATACCATCTACTACAACTTTGTTATCTTTATAGACTTTGTTGTTATAGGTTTTTGAGAATCCATCATTGATACCAGCATTTTCATTTTTTGGATCTGTACCATAAGCATCTTCAAAACTTAGTACTTGCTCACCAGCTACCATTTGACCAGTTCTTGTATAGATGTGATCGTGGCCGTTTAGTACAATATCGATGCCATTTTCATTAAAGATTCTTACTAGTTCATGTCTTCTTTGAAGGATATCTGTATCAGATGTGTGAGTTGCTGTTGAGTATGGAGCGTGGTGGAAGGATACTACTTTCCATGAGAAGTTTTTACCACGTTCTTTAGTTGCTTTTGCAATAGAATCTTTGATAAATGCTTCGTGTTCTTTTGAGTCATTTACATTTGAGTTGATGTTTAAGAAAAGTGTATCACCGTAAGAATAGTAGTAGTCTCCAGAAATATAGTAAGCAGTTCCATCTTCATTAATTTTAGAAATAGAACCTAATTTTGATTCGTTAGGTAGGTGGAAGTGATCAGAGAAAACTGTATTTCTTTGGCTACCATTTTTATCATCTACATAAGTTTCGTGATTACCTACTACAGTTGAGAAGATACTATCTTTAAATAAATCATTGTCCAAAAAGTAGTCGTATTCACCTTCGTAGTTTGCAATTTCTACGTTATCTCCCATTGATAGGTAGAAGTGTGGGTCTAGTTCACGAGCCTTATTTATTGTTTTTGCAAAGTCTACCTTATCTTGGTCAACCTTTGCTTGGGTATTTTTATTTAGGCCCTTAGAGTCCCAGACACTATCCCCAGATCCCATTTGTGGGTCACCAAAGTATCCTACTTTAAATTCGTTATTTTTTCCTAAAGCTTTTGTTTTTATAGTGTAGGTGTCAGATTTGTATGATCCTGATTTAACATAATAGCTATAAGTTTTACCTGGAGTAATATCTACTATAGCTGTATATGTGCTGTAATCATTTACATCTCCAGTTTTTCTAGCTCTAATAGGTTCATATTCTTTTCCATCAAAAACGAGTCTTGATTCTGTAACATCACCCTTAGCAAACCAAGTAATTGCTAGTTCGTTTTCGTTTTTACCATTGTTTACTACGATATTTTTAATTGGAGTAGTGATTGCTTTTAGGTTATGGTTAGCATATTCTCCATTTTTCTTACCGTATTCACCCTTAGTTTCTTCTAATTTTTTAGCAACTTCTGGGTCGATGTTTGTAACATTTTTATCTTCACCAAAGGTTTCTCTTTCAGTTTCTGTAGCCCTATTAAACTTATTTGTTCCATCAGATTCTCTTACATTTGCCTCATTTTTTGGAAATGTAACTTCATCATCTTGAAAGTTAAAAGGATTTTCTGCCTCATATGCAGTTGCTTCTAAGTCTTCTTCATATGTACTAGGAGCATCAGATATTTCTTTGTTTTCTTCAATAGCAGTCTCATTTTTTACTGCTATATCTTCTGCTGCATATGTATCTTGTACTGGTAAAATTGCAGCACTTGCGCTGGCAATAGCTAGGGCTAAGACTAATTTGTTATATTTTTTCATAAGAACCTCCATAAAATTTTTCAAAGCTATTATATATAAGTAGTGTTATATAATTTGCATAATATTGTAAATTTTATGTAAAATCTTTGTACTATAAATTTAATTAATATAAATAATCATTATCAGTTAAATTTTAAAAAAATAGAGTACAGTAATACTATTATGTGAAATTTATAAAAAGGAGGGCTTATGGATAGACAAGCTTATAGTAATAAGTTTTTGATTAAAAAATTCTTACCCTACTATAACCCATATAAAAAAATTCTCTTTGCAGACTTATTTGCTTCTGCTCTAACAACAGTTTCCCAGCTTGTATTACCACTTTTATTATCAAGTTTAACAGACTGGGCCCAGCTGGGACTTTTAGATGCAAGTAGAGTTGTCAAAGTAGGAATTGTATATACAGTTACAAAAATAATTGAAGTAGCTGCTAGATATTTTATGCAATCTCTAGGCCATATCATGGGGGCAAAGATTGAACGAGATATGAGAGCGGATGTATTTAATCATTTGCTAACTATGGATACAGAATTTTTTAACGAAGCTCGTATCGGTGCTTTGATGAGTAGAATAACTACAGATTTATTTGATATTACAGAATTTTCCCACCATGTTCCTGAAGAATTTCTTGTGGGAGCAATAAAATTAATTTTATCATTTGTAGTGCTTTTAACAATAAATTGGAAACTTTCTTTAATAATATATCTTATTATTCCAATTATGTTTGTATTTTCTAGTAAAAAACGTAAAGAATTTAGAAAAGCAACTATGAATGTTAAAAGACAAATTGGTGATATCAACTCAGGAGTAGAAGACACTCTACTTGGTATATCAGTTGTAAAATCATTTGCTAATGAAGATACAGAAAAAGATAAGTTTCAAGTAAATAATGATAAATTTGTAGCTATTAAGAAAAAAAGATATTTTGATATGGCTGGATTTTTTATGATAAATGAAGCTTTTGCAGGGCTCATGTATGCAATCCTCATCTTTGTAGGTGGTTTTTTTGTCATAAGAGGAGAAATCTCTCCAGGGGATCTTATTGCCTTTACCATGTATCTAAATATGCTAGTAACTACTATTGAAAGATTAATTAACTTTACAGATGTCTTCCAAGCAGGAACTACTGGTATAGAAAGATTTACAGAAGTTATGGAAATGGATAATAGTATCTTTGATGATGAATATGCCAAAGAATTAACTAATGTAAAAGGTAAAATTGATTTTGACCATGTTTACTTTAAATATCCAGAAACTAGCGAAGATGAGCCATATGTATTAGAAGATATAAACTTTAATGTAAATGTTGGTGAAAATATCGCCCTAGTAGGTCCATCTGGCGCAGGAAAAACTACTATTTCAAAATTAATTCCAAGATTTTATGATATTACAAAAGGTTCTATCAAAATAGATGATACTGACATAAGAGACTTAACTTTAGAATCTCTTCGTGATAATATTGGTATAGTCCAACAAGATGTTTATTTATTCAGTGGAACTGTAAAAGATAATATCCGTTATGGTAAGGAAAATGCCACAGATGAAGAAATCTTAAGAGCTGCAGAACTTGCTGGAGCTACAGAATTTATAAATGACTTACCTTTTGGTATGGATACTCATATAGGAGAACGTGGTGTAAAATTATCTGGAGGTCAAAAACAAAGAATTTCTATTGCTAGAGTTTTCTTAAAAAACCCACCAATCTTAATTCTTGATGAAGCAACTAGTGCCCTAGATAATAAAAGTGAAGCGATTGTTCAAAAATCTCTTGAAACTTTATCTAAGGGAAGGACAACAATCACCATTGCCCACAGACTTTCTACTATTATAAATGCTGATGAAATATTAGTATTAACCTATGATGGAATAGTAGAGCGAGGCAATCACAAAGACCTGCTTAATAAAAAAGGAATATATTATAATTTATATAATAGTAACAATGAAGAATTATTTGGGTAAAGAATGGTTTAAAAGACCATTCTTTTTTTGCTTTCAAGAAAAAGAAAACTTTGATATACTTTTATTAGAATGGAGAAATTTATGAAGTTTTTTGGAAAAATCTTACATGGCCTTGCAACGGGCTTGGGTACATTTTTTAATGTACTAATAAATATTATGAATGTAATAGTAGTAACCTTTGAGGGTATCAGGCAACTATTATTTATGATATTTATCTTTGGTTGCTCAACAATATTTATTTTCCCAATAATTCCTTTAATATTACCAAAAGAGGTAATGTATTTTATTTTTGCAGTAATATTTATACCAATACTTGGACCTAAATTTATTTCATTTTTAAGGTATATCAACTATACACTTACTGAGTGGATGTATGATAGGGCTGATTCTATGATAACTGGCCAAAAGGTTGGATATGAAAGTATTTCAGATTATTCTGATAGATATATTTACGAACAAGAACAAATGCGCCGCCGTCAAAGAGAAGAAGAAGCTCGCCGTCAACAGGAAGAAATGAACCGTCGTTTTGAAGAATTTGTTAGAAACTTTGGTGGCTACCAAGATTCTAGATCCTATGGTGGTTATAATACTGGTTATAATCAAGGCCAATACACGGGTTACAATGGTGTAAATGACCTTGGTTTTAAGGAAAAATATGAAAAAGCCTGCCAAACTTTAGGTGTTGGTGTTGATACTGATATTTATGAAGTAAAATTAAATTATAGAAAACTAGCCAAAAAGTATCATCCAGATATTAATAAAGATCCAGATGCTACTACAATGTTTACTAAAGTTAATGAAGCTTACGAATTTTTAACAGAGGAAAATATTAAAAAATACAAGCAAACTTACCTTTAGAAAAAATATTTAAAAAGGATAGCCAATGATAAATGAAAAAATAAAAACTCTGGAAGAAGCTGTAATTCTTTCAGAGATTGCATCATCAGCAGGAGCCCTGATGCTTGCCAATGGGGCTGAGATTTACAGGGTAGAGGATACAGTTGAAAGAATAATTAGGTCAAAAGATTCTATTAAAGACGTAGATGTTTTTTCTTCTTATAATACAATTATCATTTCATTTTCCTATAAAGGAGAGATTCATACAAATATGCGTAGGGTTAGAAGCCGTGGAAACAACCTCTATTATGTAGATAGGGTAAATACTTTTTCTAGAAACTTTTCTGCAGGACTTTATACTCTAGATGAGGCTCTTTTAGAAATTGATAAGATAAAAAAAGAAAAATCTGTCCCAGTTGCCCTTAAGATTTTTGGGGCAACTATTGCAGCTGGATCCTACTCGATTCTACTAGGTGGGGGTATTATAGATATACTCTCAGCATTTCTTGTAGGATTTTTGGCTTATAGATTTTCCTTATTTTTAGAGCGAAATAATCTAAATTTTTTCGTGGTCAATTTTTTATATGGCTTTGTATTATCTTTTTTAGCTCTAGCTATAAATGAAATTACACCAATAAGTATAAATATAGTAATCATCGGGGGAATGATGGCCTTTGTACCAGGAGTTATGCTTACAAATGCTGTAAGAGATTTAATGAGTGGGGATGCCCTAAGTGGGATAACAGGAACAGCCATGGCCATATTAATTTCAATTGCCCTAGCAGTAGGAGTTGCAACACCTATTAGTATATGGAGGTTATTCTAAATGTCATATTTAATACAATTTATAGCCGCAATCATGTCAACAGTAGGATTTGCCCTAGTATTTGCAGTACCTTTAAAAACCTTATTGGTATCTGCTGTAAATGGAGGATTTGGCTGGATAGTTTTTAAATATGTTATAGATACTACAGGAAGTAAGTACATAGCAGTATTTTTATCAGCTTTAAGTATTACCTTTGTTTCAGAAATGCTAGCAAGACGTCTCAGATACCCAGCTTCAGTATTTATAATTCCAGGTATTATAAACCTAGTTCCAGGAGAGGGTATATATAATACAATGGGATTTTTTGTAAATAACCAATCCGAGTTAGCCATAGAAAGTTTTTACAGCACCATAGTTGTAGCAGGATCTATATCTTTTGGGATATTATTAGCAAGTTCTTTCTCAACTTCGCTTAAAACTTTTAGAACAAGAACAGTAAATAGAACAAATTATCTAAGGAGAAAAAAATGATAAAAGAAATATATTTAGCAGGCGGATGTTTCTGGGGAGTAGAAGCATACTTTAAAGAAATAGAAGGAGTAGTAGATACAGAAGTAGGATATGCAAATGGTAAAACTGAACAAACTACTTATGAAGAAGTACCTGTTACAGACCATGCAGAAACAGTTCATATAAAATATGATGATGAAGTAATTAGTTTAGAAAAATTATTAGAATACTTATATTACATTATCGATCCATTTAGTGTTGATAAACAAGGAAACGATAGAGGTCGTCAATACAGGACTGGAATTTATTCTATAAATGTAGAAGATTTAGAAAAAGCTAGAGAATTTTTAGATAAAAAACAAGCTAACGAAGATAACGAAATAAAAGTTGAAGTGGAAGAGCTTAAAAACTTTATAGTGGCAGAAGACTACCACCAAGATTACTTAGAAAAAAATCCAACAGGTTACTGTCACATAAACCTTAATGATAGACCTAGCTTATAAGTAACTTTATTTAAAAGTAAATATAATATATAATTAAGTTACTAATATTATTAAGGAGGAAGAGATGAAGAGTAATTTTATTAGTAAAATTTCTTTAGCGACTGCTATGCTTTTGACCTTCACAGCTTGTGGTTCCCAGCAAAATGCAGAAGAAGCTTCTACAAATGATACAAGTGTAGAACAAAAAGCTAACGAAAAAACAGAAGAAGCAGTAGATGATACTGCTAAAGAAGAGGAAGAAACTAGCAAAGAAGATGAAAAAGAAGTAGCTAATGAAGATCAAGTTTTTGAGGGAAGAACTTTAAATGTAGTAGCTACTAGTGATTCATATGTACCATTATTTGAAGAATTTACAAAAGAAACTGGTGCAGATGTAGAGTTTTTATCAATGTCTAGTGGTGAAGTTATTTCAAGAACTAAAGCTGAAGGAAAAGCTATGGCAGACCTTTGGTTTGGTGGCGGCTTAGATGCTTTTATGGCAGCAAAAGATGATGATTTACTAGAGTCATATAATTCAGATATGACCTATAAAATTCCAGAAGAATATAAGGATGTTTACGGATATTATTTTTCAAAAGGTCTTACAGTAGTAGGATTTTTAGTAAATGATGCTATTCTTGAAGAAAAAGGTTTAGAAGCGCCAAAAACTTGGAAAGACCTAGCAGATCCAAAATACAAAGGCGAAGTTATCATGTCAAACCCTGCTATTTCTGGAACAAACTACGCAGCCTTAAAAGGACTTTTAGACTTATATGGAGAAGAAGAAGGTTGGTCTTTATTTGAAAAAATAAATGATAATATAGATTTCTACTCCAAAAGAGGAAAAGACCCACAAGAAAAAACAGCCCAAGGAGAATTTGCAATTGGAATTATCCCAGTAGATCAAAAAGCCTTTGATGCAGCAGAAGATTATGGCCTAACAGTCATCTATCCAGAAGATGGTATTCCATGGGTCCCAGAAGGAGTTGCAATCTTTAAAGATAGCGAAAATACAGATATCGCAGAAGCCTTTATAGATTTTATGCTTAGTGAAAAAGCACAAACCATGATTGCAGAAATCGATGGAAAAGATACTAACCAACTTATAGTTCCAGATATCAAAGGACTTGACCTAGGCTTACCAAAAGATAAGCTTATCGATGAAGACCTATCAACATTTGGATCACAAAGAGAAGAAATACTTAACAAATTTAAGGAAATAGCTGGAGACAAAGCCAGCGAAGAATAAAATAAACCAAGGCCTAGCCTTGGTTTTATTTTATATTTACATATTATGAAAAAATTAAAATCAAGAAATTTATTCGACATATTAATACAACTTATCCTAGTCTTAGCAGTAGTACTTTTTGTGCTAATGCCTTTTTTAAGTGTCTTTAAAGAAAGTTTTATAATTGATGGTAACATTGATTTTTCCTATTATAAAAATATCTTAGCAAATAAAAAATTATTAATAAATTCCTTAAAATTAGGTACCCTCACATCAGCTTTTTCAGTTATATTAGCAACTATCTTAGCAATTTACATTTACCTATCCAAGTCAAAAACAAAAAAGATATTTAACCTGATTTTACTAATTACTTTGGTCAGCCCTCCCTTTGTAACAAGTCTTAGCTACATTACCTTATTTGGACGCAGGGGATTTATAACTCACAGTTTACTAGGACTTTCCATAAATCCTTATAATATGTGGGGAGTAGTTTTTATGCAGACTCTATCCTACATTTCCCTAAATTGTCTGATTCTACTAGGTTACTTATCTACAATGAAAAATGATGTGATAAATTCCGCTAGGTCTTTGGGAGCTGATACCAATTCTATAATTTTAGATATCCTTATTCCCCAACTTAAAAATGGAATTTATACTGTTTTTTTATTAAGCTTTTTTAAATCAGTGGCAGACTTTGCTACTCCTTCTATTATTGGAGGGAAATTT
Source organism: Anaerococcus cruorum (assembly GCF_046365495.1). Taxonomy (NCBI): domain Bacteria; kingdom Bacillati; phylum Bacillota; class Tissierellia; order Tissierellales; family Peptoniphilaceae; genus Anaerococcus; species Anaerococcus cruorum. The sequence goes on from NZ_JBGMEH010000007.1 coordinate 66,938, forward strand.
AATGTGCTGGCTTTAGAATCTTATTTTGAAGTTATAGCAAATGGAAACTTAGCTAAAGCTAGTGCTATGAATGTTTTACTTTTGCTGCCAATTCTACTAGTATTTATTGTAGTAAGTTATTTAAATAAAGAAAAGTCTTCAACTGCAAATGCTAATGAATTAACAGAGATAAATGTTCAACGAATGGGGATAGTCTATAACATATTTAGAATTATAGGCATATTAATTTTACTTTTACTAGTAAGTTTATATGTTGCAATTATCCTAAGTGCCTTTACAACAATGAAAAAAGGGTCCTTAGTTTTTAGTTTGGATAATTTTTCAAAAGCTAAAAATTATATGGGTGATGCCATGCTAAGGTCTATTGGTTATTCTCTAATTTCAGCCTTGGTTGGTACTCTTATTGGTATGCTAATTGGCTATTATTTGATAATTAAAAATAGTAAATTTATGAAGCTAATAGACCTTATTTCAAATATGCCTTATATAATTCCTGGTACTTTTTTTGGTTTAGGATATTTATTGTATTTTAAATCCCCACCCCTTATGATTACGGGGACAAGCATGATAGTTGTTTTAAATGTGCTTTTTAAACAACTACCATTTTCAAGTAGGGTTGGAAATACAGCCATGAAAGCAATTGATAGCGATATGATTAATTCATTAAGAGACCTAGGAGCCAATACTTTTTATGAAATTAAAGATGGGATTATCCCAAATATTAAACCATCCTTGCGTATATCATTAATAAATAGCTTTACAACAACTATGACAACAGTTGGATCGATTATATTTTTAGTCTATCCTGGCAAGAAGCTTTTGACTCTTGTTATGTTTGATGTTATAAATAGCGGAAGATATGGCGAAGGATCAGTCATCGCTCTGCTTATAATGGTAATTTGTATTGTTTTTGATTTACTTATCAATTTTATTTTTGGGCAGAGAACTTCAAAAGAAAGGTCTACTTATGTATTTGGAAATTAAAAATTTAACTAAAAGCTATGGGGCAAATAAGGTTTTAGATAATATAAATATAAATTTAGAAGAGGGTAGATTCTTGTGCTTACTAGGCCCATCTGGTTCGGGTAAAAGCACTATTCTTCATTCGATAGGAGGATTTATAGATTTTAGCGGACAAATAATATTGGATGGAGAAGATATTAGCAATCTAGAGCCCAATGATAGAAAAGTTTCAACAGTTTTTCAAAGTCTAGGCCTATTTTCTCACATGACAGTTTTAAATAATGTGATGTATGGATTAAAATTTAATCAGAAATCTTTAAGTAAAACAGAGAAAAAAGATTTAGCCTATAAAACAATAGAGATGGTAGGATTAAAGGGCTATGAAAATAGGAAACCTACTGAACTTTCTGGAGGAGAAAGGCAAAGGGTGGCCCTTGCTAGAAGTTTAGTTGTGAAACCAAAATTACTTTTAATGGATGAGCCCTTTAGTGCTCTTGATCAAAATCTTAGGGAAAAAATGCAATTAGAAATTAGAAAAATCCACAAAGATTTTGGACTCACAACAATATTTGTAACCCACGATCAAGCAGAAGCCTTTAAGATGGCGGATGAGGTCATAGTTCTTAGCCAAGGAAAAATTATAGATCAAGGTTCACCCCAAAGAATTTATAATAAACCTGCAAATAAAGAAAGTTTAGACTTTATCGGCCAGAAAAATATAATAAATAATACTTATATTAGGCCTGAGAAAGTTAAAATTTCAGATAATGGGGAAGAATTTATCATAAAAGATATTATTTTTATGGGCAGCACTATAGAAATTTTTGTAGCAAATAGAGATAAAAGACTAAAAGCACTTTTACTGAATGATAACTTTGATAGAAAAATTGGTGATACAATTAAGTTAACTTATGATATGGAGCAGATTAAATGAAAATATTACATGTACTAACCCAATTGCCAGCAAAGACTGGTAGTGGAGTATATTTTACTAACCTTATAGATAGCCTAGATAATATGGGTTATGAAAATGCAGCTGTCTTTGGTACAGAAAAGATTTATGATAATCAGGTAACTGCCGAAATTTTAAAACCGGTTTACTATAATACAGAAGATATGCCCTTTAGAATATGTGGGATGAGTGACCAGATGCCTTATGACTCTACAGTCTATAGTGAAATGTCTGAAGAGCAAATTGATATTTTAATTAGCAATTTTAGAAAAGCATTAATAGAAGTAAAAGAAGAGTTTAAACCAGATATAATCATTTCCCACCACTTATTTTTTATCACTGACTTAGTTAGGGAAATTTTTGCTGATACAGAAGTAGTAGGTATTTCTCACGGTACAGATATAAGACAGGTTAAAAAACACCACACGCTTTTACCAAGACTTAGCCATATAAAAGATTTAGACTATGTACTTACAGTTACAGATATGGAAGATGATGCTATTATCAATCTACTAGGAGTAGATAAAAGTAAAATCCATAATGTAGGTGGGGGATATAATGAGAAAGTATTCTATCCGCCAAAAGAAAAAATAAAAAAATCTACCATAGATGTAGTATATGCAGGTAAGATTAGCCAGTCAAAAGGAGTTTTTGAGCTAGTCCAAACTTTGCCTATTCTAGAAAAAAAATATCCACAGATAAGACTTCATATGATAGGGAATGCTGATATAGAATCTTGCCATAAGATGAAAGACCTAGCAAACCATTCACCGAGACTATCAATATATCATGCCCTAGATCAGGTAAAACTTGCAAATTTATTAAAAGATGCAGATATATTTGTGCTACCATCATACTTTGAAGCCTTAGGTCTTATAGCTATAGAAGCTCTAGCCTGCCATAAATTAGTAGTAGCAAGTCAAATTGATGGGCTAGAAAAACTTGTAGGTCAAGAAATAAAGAATAATCATTTAATAGAATTCACTAAGCTACCAAGAATATATGATATAGATAAACCAGTCAAAGAAGATATCCCAGCTTATGTAGAAAGATTAAGTGAGAATATAGAAAAGCAAATAAATAGACTAGATCAAAATTTATTTACTGAAGAAGTAAACGCTGAAATCAACACACTTGCCTGGGCAAATATTGGACAAAAAATAATAAATGTAATAAAAAATTAAAAAAAGTGTTGACAGGATAAAAATAGCATGGTATTATATATCTTGTCGTTAAGAGACGACACAATGAACCAGATAAGTTAAAGCTTATCTAAAAAGTAAATAGTAATTAAACTTTAAGCAATTAATTTGAGTAACCAAAACCGACTTTTGTTTATATAATGAAAGTCAAAATGATTCCAATCTATTATATATAGATAGGATATTTTAAATCACGCATTAACAGAATGTTGATGTAAATGAAGAGTCTAGATCAAAATAGGCCTGTCCGGCCAAGAGAGGACCCTCCACGGAGTGGTCGCAGGACAGAGTCCGAGAAAGACTTTTATGAATTAAACTTTAATCTACTATTAATATTAGTAGTAAAAAATATTTTTCATGAGAGTTTGATCCTGGCTCAGGATTAACGCTGGCGGCGTGCATAACACATGCAAGTCGAACGATGAAACTTAAAAGATTTCTTCGGAATGAACTTAAGCGGATTAGTGGCGGACGGGTGAGTAACGCGTGAGTAACCTGCCTTACACAAGGGGATAGCCTCTGGAAACGGAGAATAATACCCTATGATATTACAACTTCGCATGAAGTAGTAATCAAAGTGTTAGCGGTGTAAGATGGACTTGCGTCTGATTAGCTAGTTGGTGAGAAAAAAAGCCCACCAAGGCAACGATCAGTAGCCGGCTTGAGAGAGTGTACGGCCACATTGGGACTGAGACACGGCCCAGACTCCTACGGGAGGCAGCAGTGGGGAATTTTGCACAATGGGGGGAACCCTGATGCAGCGACGCCGCGTGATT
>NZ_JBGMEH010000008.1:0-194615 GCF_046365495.1 Anaerococcus cruorum
ACGTCGTGAGACAGTTCGGTCCCTATCCAGCGTGGGCGTAAGAAATTTGAGAGGACCTGTCCTTAGTACGAGAGGACCGGGATGGACATACCACTGGTGTACCAGTTGTTCCGCCAGGAGCATAGCTGGGTAGCTAAGTATGGAAGTGATAAGTACTGGGAGCGTCTGAGTGAGAAGTTTAAATAAAGATAAGATTTCTTAAAGTACGTAAAGAAAATACGTTTGATAGGTCCAAGGTGTAAGTGCAGTAATGCATTTAGCTAATGGATACTAATACTTTTAATCTTGACTGGAAATATTGTTGAGAGACCTAACCCAATTCATCAAAAATGAATTGATGGTAGGTCCTCGTTCAGAGTGTCCCAATGGTTAAGACCAAAAGTCTTAAGCTTGGCAGACACTTACGAACCAATCGTATGGATAATCAATCCGTATGATGGTAAGTTTAACTGAGCGGCTATTTAATAGGTTCAAAATATTATATAGTGACAATAACAATGAGGATACACCTGTTCCCATACCGAACACAGAAGTTAAGCTCATTAACGCCGATGGTACTCGGAGGGTGACCTCCCGGTAGAGTAGGAAGTTGCTAAACATCTAATACATACTAGCCAATATGGCTAGTAAAGTATTAAATGTAAAAAATGAAATTTAAATTAAGTATAAATATATATGCTTAGGTAGCTCAGTGGTAGAGCATCCGGCTGTTAACCGGCAGGTCGTGGGTTCGAATCCCACCCTGAGCGCCAAAAATCGCCTATCAGGCTTGATACGAAATCTATTTATGAAATTATGGTATTGATTAAGAGTAAACTATTTGCTAGTATAGTTTATTGTAGGTGATTAAAATGTTATTTATGCCGGGGTGGCGGAACTGGCAGACGCACAGGACTTAAAATCCTGCGGTGGTTAAACACCGTACCGGTTCGATTCCGGTCCTCGGCACCAACTTATATGGTTTGTTACTTTATAATGACTATATGACGCGGGATGGAGCAGTTTGGTAGCTCGTCGGGCTCATAACCCGAAGGTCGTAGGTTCAAATCCTGCTCCCGCAACCAATAATTACATAAATTTAAAAAAAAGACTTGCAATAAGAAATAAAATATGTTATACTTATTAAGTCGTTTAATAAGGCCCTATGGTCAAGCGGTTAAGACACCACCCTTTCACGGTGGTATCCCGGGTTCGAATCCCGGTAGGGTCACCAATAAGCAAGCCCCTCCGGCTCATGGAGGAGTCGTGCAACAGCACGAAATACCGCAGGACGAAGTCCGAGGACTACAAAAAGTTCTGTGAGTATTGCCTATATGGAAGTATAGCTCAGTTGGGAGAGCATCTGCCTTACAAGCAGGGGGTCACAGGTTCGAGCCCTGTTACTTCCACCACTACTTAACTTATGTAGTTAAAAATATGGCTCGGTAGTTCAGCTGGTTAGAATGCCGCCCTGTCACGGCGGAGGTCGTGGGTTCGAATCCCATCCGAGTCGCCATTTGGATTGCAATAGTGATCCAATGTGCTGATGTAGCTCAATTGGCAGAGCAATTGATTTGTAATCAATAGGTTGTAGGTTCAAGTCCTATCATCAGCTCCAATTAATTATTTAATAGTAATTAATCAAAAAAATCATATATGGGGATGTTCCAGAGTTGGCCAAATGGGACGGACTGTAAATCCGTTAGCTTTGCTTTCAGTGGTTCGAATCCGCTCATCCCCACCATTTAATTTTTATCTATTACATAAAGATGAAATTTGTTTTACCATTATAATCCGCATAATGCGGGTGTAGCTCAGTGGTAGAGCCCCAGCCTTCCAAGCTGGTTGCGAGGGTTCGATTCCCTTCACCCGCTCCATGCGCCCTTAGCTCAGCTGGATAGAGCAACGGACTTCTAATCCGTGTGTCCCAGGTTCGAATCCTGGAGGGCGCGCCACTAACAAATCTTTTTTTAAGAATTGTTAAAAAAACCTTACAAAAAATTTGGTTATTTTATAAAAGTGTGGTATAATATATTTTGTTACTGCACAAAACAACTAATATTGGGATATAGCCAAGTCGGTAAGGCACCAGACTTTGACTCTGGTATGCGTAGGTTCGAGTCCTGCTATCCCAGCCAATATGATCCATTAGCTCAGCCGGTAGAGCACCTGACTTTTAATCAGGGTGTCCGGAGTTCGAATCTCCGATGGGTCACCAAATTAGAAAAGCCTATTTCATTTGAGATAGGCTAATCTAATACAAAATAATAGGCGAAAGTCATTAAATTGGCTTTAAAACTTTTAGCCATTTGATTACTTACAATATAATAAAAATCTTATTTAAAAATATAAGTACATATGGAGAGGTACCGAAGCGGTCATAACGGGGCGGTCTTGAAAACCGTTAGAGTCTTTCGGCTCACAAGGGTTCGAATCCCTTCCTCTCCGCCAATGGAGAAGTACTCAAGTGGCTGAAGAGGCTCCCCTGCTAAGGGAGTAGATCCTTTCAAAAGGGATGCGAGGGTTCAAATCCCTCCTTCTCCGCCAAATTAATATATATGCCCAGATAGCTCAGTCGGTAGAGCAGAGGACTGAAAATCCTCGTGTCGGTGGTTCGATTCCGCCTCTGGGCACCATAACTAGTCTGTGCGACTGATGGATTACTCTCCATGAGATGGTCGTCGCAGACGATGCAAAGCCTGTCCGGCTTAAGGAGGACTCGTGCCTAAGCACGAAATAACCGCAGGTCCTAACGGACCGAGGACCCTCTATAGGGTCTTATTTTTTTCAAAATTATAGGGGAGTAGTTCAGCTGGTAGAACGTCGGTCTCCAAAACCGGATGTCGCGGGTTCAAGTCCTGTCTCCCCTGCCAACAAAATTTTATACTATAATTTATTATGGACCTGTAGCTCAGGTGGTTAGAGCGCACGCCTGATAAGCGTGAGGTCGGTAGTTCGAGTCTACTCAGGTCCACCAGCAAGACCTAGCCACATTTTGCATAGCAAAATGTCTGGCAGGTCGGCCGTCAGGCTTTCCCAAGAGCACGAAGTGCGATTGGTTAGAAAGCTACGACGTTGTTAATAATTCGTGGGCCTCTAGCTCAGTTGGTTAGAGCGCCCGGCTCATAACCGGTAGGTCCAGGGTTCGAGCCCCTGGAGGCCCACCAGACTAGCACCACATTAGTGGTGCTTTTCTTTTATTTAAATTTAATACTCCGTTTTAGGAACCGGTTATGAGTATCTCATAACAGTTTTTTGGGTTCACTATGTTCACCACAAAAATTTTAAATGCGATGCATTTAAAACCCCTCGGGGGACTTTGCCACAGGGTTCGAGCCCCTGGTGGCCCACCATGTTTAGCACCCCATTAGGGGTGCTATTCTTGTATATAGAATTAAATTCATTGTTTCAAGAACCGGTTATGAGCCTTTCGGCTCCTAACAGCTCTTTGGATTCGCTATGCTCATCTCAAAGTTTTCAAATCCTCTGGATTTGAAACCCCAAAGGGGGCTAGGCCACAGGGTTCGAGCCCCTGGTGGCCCACCAGACTAGCACCACTAATGTGGTGCTTTTCTTTTATTTAAATTTAATCTTCCGTTTTAGAAAGCGGTTATGAGTACCTAATAATAGTTTTTTGGGTTCACTAAGTTAACCACAAAAATTTTAAATGCCATGCATTTAAAACCCCACGGGGGGACTTGGCCACAGGATTTAATCTTCTAAATGTATAGCTAACTACCATTCCTTATATAGTGATTTTTTCGCTCAAATTTATTTTCTTATGTGAGAATATAGTTAGAAGTTTTTATAATAGATTTTATGGCTTACTAGGTTTACTCCAAAGTTTTAAATGCAATATTTCCAAAATTTATATGCTCATAAAAATATGCTTCTAACTAAACGCTCATATGCTAGGTAGTGAATTTTAGGGTTTTATTAGATTATAGAGTTCATGCCTCTGGAAATCCCTAGAATAACTTTATCTTTGATTGTGTTTTTTATTTCAATTCTTAATACCTTTTAGATTTTCTATACTATTTATAAGATTTAAAATTTAAACTCTGTTACTCAGCATAGTACATAAAAATATGCTATTATTGATGCTCTTACTTGCTTTTCCCTTATAAAAATGCTCTATTCTTATATATAAAATTACATTTATTATTTTAGGAACTAACTATAGTTACTCATAACAGATTTTTCTGTGTATCATTCAAAAGTTTCAAGCAATTTTATATTTAAAACATCGCACACATCTAAAAGTTTAAATAATATAGTAATTCTCATTACCCACCTTTAAAAATACTGGTAGCTATATTAAAATAATTGTATGAATTTATTTCTATTTATTAATTTTAATGAATTTAATGTTTCTTAAAATGGGAGTTTTTATGGATAAATTTGATTATAAAAGTGCTGAAGAATTTATTTTACAAAGGCCACCGGCTAAGGGTGAGCATAGCTTAGAAAAAATTAGAAGGTTATTAAATCTTTTTGATAATCCCCAGGATAAGATAAAGGCCATCCATGTAGCGGGTACGAACGGAAAAGGGTCTACTAGCAAAATGTTAGCTAAAGCCTTCTCTAGCCAAAATAAGGTGGGTATCTTTACTTCTCCTTATATAAGTAGAATAAATGAAGCTATTGCAATTAATGGCTGGCAGATTAGTGATAAAGATTTTGCTGATTTAGTTAGTAGAATCAAAAATCCGGTAGAAAATTTAGATAAGGAAGGTGTTTACTTAACCTATTTTGAGGTCCTTACAGCTATAATGTATATATACTTTTACGAGCAAAATGTAGATATAGCTATTGTTGAAACTGGCCTTGGAGGCTTACTAGATAGTACAAATATTATCAGAAAACCTATAGCATCTGTAATTACTACTATATCCATGGATCATACAAACATACTAGGTAATAGCATAGAGGAAATAGCCTACCAAAAAGCTGGAATAATAAAAGAAGGTGTACCCGTTTTTATTTATCCTCAGACAAAAGAAGCAATGGATGTATTATTAGACAAAGCTAGAGAAACTAATAGTAAGGTCTATACTTTTAATAAAGATGAAATAGAAATAGAACGAGCAGATGAAAAGGCTAATATATTTAACTTCAGGACCTACAAGGATGTCCATCTAAGATTGCTAGGAATTCATCAAATATATAATGCCTCTTTGGCCTTAATGATTTTAGATTATTTTAAAGATGAGTTTTCCTTAGATGAAGATACTATTAAAAAAGCTTTAGCAAAGGCAGAAAATATTGGGAGACTAACTGAAATTAGCAAGGAACCTAGGGTTATCGTAGATGGCAGTCACAATAAAGAGTCTATAGATGCGTTAAAAGAAGCTTTAAAAACATTTACTTATAAAAGACTCATTATAGGTTTTTCAGTATTAAAGGATAAGGACTATACTTATATAATTGATAGCCTTAATGACCTGGCGGATGAGCTTGTAGTTACAAGTATTGATAATCCTAGGGCCTTTAGCTTAGAAGAACTTAAGGATATTGTAGGTCAAAAAAGAAAAGATTTTATAGCTATTAAAGACAATATTAAGGCCTATGAATACTCTAAAAGTCTATATCAAAAGGGCGACTTGATAGTGTGGTGTGGGTCCTTATATTTAATAGCTGACCTTATAAACTATGAAAATCAGACAAAAAGTCAGGAGCTATTAAAATAATTTAAATTTCATCGGGAAAAAACTCCATATTTTTCTATATATAAGTGTAGGGCCCCTACAAAAGAAAAATTTTAAACATATGGAGGATATATGAAATTACAAATCAAATTTAAAGCACCATCTGCTGATGGATCTGATAGAAAAGTTACTAAAACTTTTTCTAAAATCAATGAACTAGCAACAGAAGATCAACTAAAAGATTTTGCCCTTGCCTATACTTCACTTTCTGAGGCTAGCGATATCGAAGTTTATCTTGTAAGATTGGAACAATTATAAGGAGGATATAAATGGCTAATAGAAAATTAAAATTATACTTTAAAGACGCATCACAAAACCAAAAATCAGTTTCTGTAGACTATCCAAAAACTGACTACACTCCAGCTGAGTTAAAAGCTACTATGGATAGGATGCTTGCATCAAATGTTCTTATCACAAAATACGGTCCTGTAACATTAAAAGATAAGGCAGAACTAGAAACTGTTACAAAAAGAGAATTAGAAATAGCCTAAGCTTTATAATAACCCCAAAGTCCCATGTGGATTTTGGGGTTATTTTTGTATTAGTTTATAAGTTTTCTCTTAAAATCTTAAGGGCGATGCTAGCTTTGTTGGCAATAGTCTTATAGGAAAGACCTGTTTTTGTGGCAAGCTCATCATTGGTCATAGCCAAAAAATACTTACCTACAATTATTTTTCTTAAATCATCAGGCAAATTTTCTATAGCTTCATAAAGTTCTTTATATTTTTGTCTATCTTCTAAATCTTTTCCCAAATCATAGTCATCCTTTAGTGAATCTATCAAGGGGGTACCTTCCTTATCAAAATCATCTAAGGAAGATATTTGCTCTTTTTTACATTCATCTAAAAAGTGGTAGTAAAGCTTTTGTTTTAGGTAGTTACCAAAAGTTCCTTTACTATCATCATATTCTAAAATTGCATCTATAAGGATAATTCTTGACTCATCTACTACTTCCTCATAGTCTAGGGCAGAGAATTTTCTGGCATTGGCTATGATTAGGGGCATATAAGCATCCATTACTTGCTTTGAATTTTCTAAACTTATTTTCATAATAAATCCTTTCAAAGCGCGCGCTTATTATTTTATTTTGTCGACAGGATTATCATAAGATAAAATAGCAAAAAAGTTTAATTAGCTAAAGGGCAGAAGATATAAGAAAAATTTGTATATTTTAATTTTGGCTAAGGCTTAAGAAAGGGTAAAAAGTAAATGGCAAAAAGCTTTCAGTTATAGGCAATAAATAGTATAATTTAGTTATTATTGTCTTTTTTAAGTCATGATTATGATAAAAAAAAACCAAGGAGGACTTATGAAAAAATTTGGAAAATTCCTACTTGCTCTTATTTTAGTAGCAGGGGTAGGATTTACAGGTTTTACTCTCGGTCAAAATGCTAACTTTACGAGTCAAACATCTACTCGTGATGCTGAACATATTGCTGAGATGGAGGGGCTAAAAAGTCTCTTAGACCAAAACTTTCTTTTTGATTATGAAGAAGATCAAATATATGAAGGTTCATTAAAGGGTATGTTTGCAAACCTAGGCGACCCATATACTTCTTATTACACACCTGATGAGTTTAAAAAACTTATGGAATCTTTAAATGGTCGTTATTCAGGTATTGGCCTATCTGTGCAAGCTAGTAAGGAAGGCTACATTAAGGCAGTATCTGTGTTTGATAACTCTCCAGCTAAAGAAGCGGGTATCCAGTCTGGTGATTATATTGTTAAAGTAAATGGCGAATCCTTTGGTGCTAACCAGCTAGAAGAAGCAGTAGCTGAAATTAAAGGAGAGCCTGGAACTGATGTAACTCTTACTGTTTTAAGAACAGAAGAAGGTAAGACTGATAGTAAAGAATTTGATGTAAAAGTAACCCGTGCGGATGTAAATGTAGATACTATAGATGATGATATCCTTGAAGTACGTGGCAAAAAAATAGGTTACATCCACATCAAAGCCTTTGATGATATAACTTGGCAAGACTTTTCAGATAGCTATAGTAAGTTAATGGCCCAAGATATCGATGGCTTAGTTTTAGATGTAAGAAATAATCCGGGTGGAGCCTTAGATGTAGTTATAAATGTAGCTGATAACTTTTTAGATGAAGGTGTTATTGTAACTACTAAAGATAAAAATGGCAAGGAAGTAACAGAAAAATCTGATGCCTCTGCCAGTGATATCCCTATGGTAGTTTTACAAAACGAAAACTCAGCATCTGCTAGTGAAATCTTAGCTGGGGCTATGAAAGATCGTGGACGAGCTAAAGTTATAGGAACTCAATCCTTTGGTAAGGGTGTTGTTCAAAAAGTATTTAACTTAGATAATGGAGCTGGTGCAAAAATCACTATTAGTGAATATTTCACACCAAATGGAACACAAATAAATAAGGTTGGGGTTACTCCTGATATAGAAGTAGAAAGTGATGAAGACCTAGACCTAAGTAAGATGGACTTTAAAAACGATAAGCAATTTGTAACTGCCCTTAATGAATTGCTTAAAGAATTAGACTAATGAGGTGATTTATGGATCAATATAAATCAAGAGAAGCTAGAATAGAAGAACTTAAATATCTACTAGCAGATAAAAAGTTAGATGAATTATCTGACCTCCTTAATAGGACAAATCCAGTTGATATCGTAGAGTGCATCGAAGACCTAACTGCTGAAGAGGCCTTAGTTTTATTTAGGCTATTAAAAAAAGAAGATGCAGTGGAAGTATTTGCTGATCTTGACCAAACAGAGAAAGAAAAGCTTCAAGAGGGTTTAAATGAAGATGAGTTTAAAGAACTTTTAGATGACTTAAACTTTGACGATATGATCGATACCCTAGAAGAGATGCCAGCTACTATGGTCCAAGAGATTTTAAAAACTTCTGATAGCGAGACTCGTGACCTAGTAAATGAATACCTACAATTTCCAGAAGACTCTGCTGGTACCTTGATGACCACAGAGTTTGTGGAAGTAACAGCAGATATGACTGTAGCAGAAACCCTAGCTATGTTAGAAGAAGTTGGTAAGGATAAGGTAACAGTTTACACTTGCTATGTTACAGATGGCACTCACAAACTTTTAGGTTATGTATCTTTAAGAATGATAGTGACTCGTGAGCCAGATACAAAAATTTCTGAGCTTATGTATGAGGATGTAATTTATGTTCTAACTACAGATGACCAAGAGGATGTAGCCCATACTTTCCAAAAATATGGGTTTACAGCCCTACCTGTTGTAGATAATACCAACCGCCTAGTTGGAATAATTACAGTAGATGATATCATGTGGATTATCGAACAAGAGGATACCGAAGACTTCCAACGTATAGCAGGTACTACTCCAGAAGAAGAAGACTATTCAAGAATGTCTCCTTGGCAACTGGCAAAAAACAGGATTCCTTGGCTAATGTTTTTGATGATTTCAGGTGCCTTTACATCTACTATTTTAAGACGTTATGAAGATGTCATCCAAACAGTTATAGCCCTAAATATGTTTATTCCAATGCTAACAGGTTCTGGTGGTAATGCTGGTAGCCAGGCTTCAACCCTTGTTATTCGTGCTATGGCAACCCATGATATAGAACCAAGTGATTGGGCAAAGGTTGTTATAAAAGAAATCACAGTAGGGCTTATCTGCGGGCTGGCCCTAGGTGCTGTTGCGTTTTTAAAATGTTATTTCTTTGATAAGGTAGCTGTAAATGTAGCCCTAGTAGTAGCTCTTACAATACTTGCTATAGTTGTTCTTGCTAAGGCAATCGGTGCACTTTTACCAATTGTTGCAGAAAAATTAGGCGCAGACCCAGCTATTATGGCAAGTCCACTAATTACAACTATTGTAGACTCACTTGGACTTATTGTTTACTTTAACATCGCTCAAGCAATCTTGCCTGGGCTTGGCGTTTAAGAAGGGAGGCAAAAATAATGTACACTTACAAATCTAGTGAAAATAGGTTAACAGAACTTCATTATCTTTTAGATAAAAAAAGACCAAATGAATTATCTCAACTACTAAGACGTACCAACCCTGTTGATATAGTAGAATTTATAGAAGAACTATCAGCAGAGGAAGCCCTAGTTGTCTTTAGATTACTTAAAAAAGATGATGCAGTAGAAGTTTTTGCCGAACTTGAAACTGAAGAAAAAGAAAAACTCCAAGCAGGATTGCAAGAACGTGAGTTTAAAGAGCTTTTAGAAGACCTAAACTTTGATGATATGATTGACACCCTGGAAGAGATGCCAGCGGCTATGGTCCAAAGGATTTTAAAATCATCTGATAAAGAAACTCGTGCCTTAGTAAATGAGTACCTAAACTTCCCAGAAGATTCTGCGGGAAGGCTAATGACTAATGAATTTGTAGAGTTAAAACCATATATGACAGTAAAAGATGCCCTAGCCCATATTAAAAAGGTAGGCCATGACATGGTTACTTTATACACTTGCTATGTTACAAGCCCTACAAAAGAGATTTTAGGCTATGTTTCCCTTAGGTCTATTGTAACCAATAAACCAGATACTCTAATAGATGATTTGATGTTTCAAGATGTTATCTATGTCCATACAACAGATGACCAAGAAGATGTAGCCCACACCTTCCAAAAATATGGGTTTACAGCCCTACCAGTTGTAGATAAGACTGATCGTTTAGTTGGATTAATAACAGTAGATGATATCATGTGGATCATCGAGCAAGAGGCTACAGAGGACTTCCAAAGAATCGCAGCAACCACACCAGATGAGGAAGCTTATTCAAAAAGAACTCCCTTATCACTGGCAAAAAATAGAATTCCTTGGTTAATGTTTTTGATGATTTCAGCAACCTTTACCTCAACTATTTTAAAAAATTACCAGCATGTAGTTCAAGCAGTTATTGCTCTAAATATGTTTGTACCAATGCTAACTGATAGCGGTGGAAACGCTGGTAGCCAGGCATCAACCCTTGTTATCCGTGCCATGGCAACCCATGATGTGGAGCCACATGATTGGGCAAAGGTAGTTTTAAAAGAGGTAACAGTTGGTTTTATCTGTGGACTAGCCTTGGGTATAGTAGCATTTTTAAAATGTTATTTCTTTGATAAGGTGGCTATGGATGTATCTTTAATAGTAGGACTTACTATTGTATTTATAGTTGTGTTAGCTAAAGCAGTTGGGTCACTTTTACCAATGGCAGCAGAGAAGCTAGGCTTTGACCCAGCTATTATGGCAAGTCCACTTATTTCAACTATAGTAGACTCCCTTTCATTAATAGTTTATTTTACAATTGCTCAGATAATTATTCCTGGGATTTAAAAAGTAATAATTAAAGTAAAATAAATCGCTGTACCGACTTCAAAATTGAAGAATTCATAATTTTGAAATTCTAAAAATTGCAAACTCGCTTGCGCTCAAACAGTGCAATTTTTGATCGAATTTCTTCAATTTGAATTCTACTCAATTTTTGCGAACGGATGCTTATTTATTTTATTTTTAATATATAAGTAAAAAACAATCACACCAAAACTGGTGTGATTTTCTTTTGCAAAAAAATAGCTTTAAAATATAATAACTTCAGAAAGAAGGGTTTTTATGTCATATAGTAAAAAAATTAAAGTTCCATATATGCTATGCGATAGATATGAAAATTTATCTATGAGAAATTTAGTTAGTATTATAGGTGATGTTTCTTTAAGTCATTCCTACATATTAGAAAAGGGTTTTGATATGGCAAAACTTAGGTGGATAGTTTATTCTTGGGATATAGAAATTTTAAAAGTTATAAATGAAAATGATGAACTAGAGATAAGCACCTATGTAGTAGATATGAATAAATTTTATGCTTATAGAAATGTGATTGTAAGACGAGATAATGAAATAGTTGTAAAGGCCTATGGAGTCTTTTTATTAGTTGATATCGATAGGATGCGCCCTGTAAAGATGCCAGCTGCACTTTTAGAAGCTTATATCAAAGATGATCTAATTTATAAAAAGCCTAAGTTAACTTATAAAAAAGATTTTGCTAATTCTAAAGAGATTATGATAAGATATACAGACATTGACAGTAATTTTCATGTAAATAATGCTGTTTATTTTGACTACATTATTGACCTATGTCAGATAGATACAAAAGATATCAACTTTTTTAATATAGTCTATAAACATGAGATTAGAAATAAAGAATCTATTATTGGAGAATACACAGAAGAAGATGGTCAAATAGATTATAGGCTAAGGTCAGTAGATGGTAAAACAATTTATACTTATGGAAAGATTATAAGAAATGTATAAGGAAAATTTTGGAAATATACCTAATAAAGATAAGATAGTTTCATACTTAGAAGAAGGATATAAAAATAATCCCGGTAAGTGGGTTTTGCATTTATGGATTATAGGAAAGACTGCCCAAAATATGGCAGAAGAACTGGGCCTTGATCCTGATATAGCTTTTGCTTGTGGAGCCCTTCATGATATAGGAAAATCTACTGGAGCAAAAGATGCTAAGCACTTTTATGAAAGTTATAAGATTTTAAGATCTGATTCTTATTTTTTTCCAGCTCGTATAGCTTTAACCCATAGTTTTCAGATAAAAAATGTGGATGCCTATGTAGGGGAGTGGAATATAGCAGCTGATAAAAAGTCTTTTGTGGCTGACTTTTTAAAGTATAACAAGTACACAGACTATGACCTGCTAATCCAATACCTAGATGGAATTATAAAAACAGAATACTTAGGCATAGAAAAGCGCGCGGAAAAAACAGCAAAAAAACACGGAACAAATCCATATTTTGACCAAAGAAAGCAAAGACTTTATGAACTAGAAAAATATTTTACTAGCAGATTAGAAAAACCTGTAGAAAAATACTTGCCAAGACCAAGGTGGTATAAGTTTCCTTATAATCTTTTTAGAGAAAGTGGTAACTAGACTTGCAAAACAAATGCTGAGGTGTATATTATAAGTGAATTTATTTTACCACCCGTTGGAGGCTCACATGCCTCCAACTTTTTTATAGTCAAATGAATAAAATACATTTTTTTCTATAAAATTTAAAAAAGTATTTGACAATTATTTTAAGGCGTGGTAATATTTACTTATCGAATAGTTTTACAAAACCATATGAGAAGAAGAGTAGTCTAGATGGATATTCTACAGAGAGCCCAGTTTTGGTGAGATGGGCGAATAAAAGTTTAGATGAAGATGGCCTTTTCTTGGGGTGAGTCGATAGTTAGACTTGCACGGGACTTCCCGTTACAGAAGTAGAGTATGGAAGTACTTGATGAGTGTATGTATGCGTGAGTATACATAAAATAAGGTGGTAACGCGAATAATATCGTCCTTAAATTCTAAAAAATAGAATTTAAGGGCGTTTTTTTATGGCCTATTTTAGAAAGAGGACTAATAATTAATGAGTAGTAATGAACTTATAAAATCAAAAATAGAAGAATATTTTGAGCAAACAGTAGACTGGAGAACTTACTTACACGAAAACCCAGATGTAAGTGATAAGGAATACGAAACTGCAAAATATTTAAAAAATGAATGTGAAAAATTAGGGCTGCTTGTAGAAGATGCAGCAAATACAACAGGTTTTACAGCCTTACTAGATACTGGTAGACCTGGAAAAACTTTAGGAATTAGAACAGATATAGATGCTTTACCAATCCATGAGAGCGAGTACAATAAAAAATTTAAAAAATCTGTTATTTCAAAAAATGATGGTGTAAGCCACGCTTGTGGTCATGACTCACACATGGCAACCCTGCTAACCACTGCAAAAATTCTGACTGATTTAAAAGATGAAATAGACGGCAAAATTTATTTTATCTTTGAGGAAGGTGAAGAAACAGGCGGTGGTATCGAGGCAATGGTAGAACATTTAAGAGATAAAGGACTAGATGCTTGCTATGGTAACCATCAAGCTTCATTTTTAGAAGTTGGAGAAATTAGAGTTATTAAAGGACCATCCCATGCAGGTTGTGCTGGTGTAGAATTTGATGTCATCGGCAAGGGAGGACACGGATCTCGTCCAGACTTATGTATCAATCCACTAACTGCTACTGCAAATATTGTAACAGCCCTTACAACTGCTTGGGTTAACCAACTAGATGTAAAAGAAAAAGTTACCTTTGGACTGGGATCAATAAATGGTGGAGCTGCTTCAAATGTTATTCCAGATAGATGTAATGTAAAAGGTACATTAAGATTTTTTGATGATAAGGCAGGAGAAGATGCCTTAGAAGTCTTAAAGGAAGTAACAGAAGCAACTGCCAAGGCTCATAAGTGCGAAGTAGAGTTTTCTGATTATACAAGAATAGTTGCCTATCCAACTATAAATGATCCAGACCTTGCTGAAGAAGTTATAAAATCTTTAAATGATATTTATCCAGGCTCATATAGAGATGGTAAGCCAACCTTTGGATCAGAATCATTTTTCGGTTATTCTAGACTTTGCCCCTCAGTTTATACTAAATTTGGCGTAAGAGATGAAGAAAATGGAATCACAGCAGGAGCTCACACACCAGAGTTTGACCTAAACCCAGAAGGCCTCAAATATGCAGTAGGATTACAAGTAAAATTTGCCACCGATTTTTTAGGAGGGGCCAATGATTGATTTAAAAAATATAACAGTTGACTTTGACGGATTTAAAGCTGTAGATAACGTAAACTTAAGGGTTGAAAAAAATGATATCTACGGCATTGTAGGATTTTCCGGAGCTGGAAAATCTACCTTAGTTAGAACAATAAATCTTTTGCAAAGACCATCAGCGGGAGAAGTTCTAATAAATGGAGAAAACCTCCTAGACCTATCAAACAAAGAACTTAGAGAAAAAAGAAAAAATATAGGGATGATCTTCCAACACTTTAACCTTTTAAACAATATCACAGTCTTAGATAATGTAATCTACCCTATAAAAAAACTTAATATCTCAAAAGAAGAGAAGGAAAAGAAAGCTCGTGAACTTTTAGAAGTAGTAGGTATAGGTGATAAGGCAGATAATTATCCTCGTGAATTATCAGGTGGTCAACAACAAAGATGTGCAATAGCTAGAGCGCTTGCATCAGAGCCAGAAATCTTACTTTGTGATGAGGCAACCAGTGCCCTAGACCCAAAAACCACCAAGCAAATTTTGAAACTTTTAAAAGAGATTAACCAAAAATTGGGACTTACAATAGTAATCATCACCCACCAAATGGAGGTTGTAAAAGACCTTTGCAATAAATGTGCGGTAATGCAAGATGGTAAGGTTGTAGAAAATGGATCTACTCTAGAAATATTTGCCCATCCAAAAGATCCGCTTACAAAAGAATTTGTCGAAACTTCTACAAATGTTGCTGAAACTATAGAGGAAGTTAAACAAAATATTGGAATCTTAAAGGAAAATGAACTTTTAGTACAGCTAAATTATATTGGTGAAGCTACTACAGAGCCTCTTATAAATGATTTATATGAAAGATTTGGAGTAAAAACCAATGTCCTTGCTGGGAATATAGAATTTATTACTGGAGTACCAGTAGGAAACCTTATAGTTACTCTATCAGGAGATAAGGAAAATTTAGGAAAAATTGGAGATTATCTAGCAGAAAAAAATGTTGATACAGAAGTTTTAGGAGGTAAAGATGGGATTTTTTGATTATTCCTGGTCCATAAAAGATAGGATATTTGATGATTTTAAAACTACCCTTTACATGTTGTTTTTTTCAGCCATATTTGCAGGATTACTTGGTTTAATCTTAGGAATTATAATGGTTGTCACAGATCGTGGGAGAATACTCGAAAACAAGGTGGTTTATAGTATCCTTGATAAACTTACAAATATATTTAGGTCCATTCCTTTCGTTATTTTATTAGCTCTAGTAGCACCACTTACAAGATTTATTGTAGATACTAGGATAGGACCAAAGGCAGCTATAGTTCCTCTAGTAGTTTCTTGTGTGCCATTTTTTGCAAGACAAGTTGAACAAGCTCTTGCAGAAGTAGACCCAGGGGTTATAGAAGCAGCAGAGGCTATGGGGAAATCACCTTTTGAAATTATTACTTCAGTTTATTTAAGAGAAGGACTACCAAATTTAATTAGGGCTGGATCTATTACACTTATTTCACTTTTAGGATTAACAGCAATGGCAGGATTAATAGGGGGAGGAGGTATAGGTGACCTTGCCATATCAGTTGGTTACAATAGATATAAAGATGATGTTGTACTAGTATCAGTAGTTTTAATTCTACTTGTAGTATTTATCATCCAAGCTATAGCAAACTACCTAATAAGAAAAACCAAACACTAAAATATAAGGAGAAACAATGTCACAATTTAGGAAAATTGCCCTAAGTCTAGGACTTTTACTAGGATTAACTGCTTGTGGAGGAGCAAACACAGGTAATGATGCTCCAGCTAAAGAAGCAGACACTGCAAATAATACTCAAGTAGAAGAGAAAGCTGAGCCTAGAACTTTAAAACTTGGAGTAGTTGGAGAACGTAACGAGCCTTGGCAAGAGGCTATCAAAAAATATGAGGCAGACTCAGGAAATAAAGTTGAACTTGTAAGATTTTCAGACTATAACCAACCAAATGATGCCCTAAAAGATGGAGACATCGATTTATCATCATTTGCAACAAGAATATTTATAGAAGATTATAACAAAAATCAAAATGCAGGTTTTTACTATATTGCAGATACAGTTATAGCTCCAATGGGAATTTATTCTAGCAAGCTAGAAGATTATAAAGATATCCCAGATGGAGGAACAATAGCCATTCCTGTAGAAGTTTCAAATAACTCTAGGGCTCTATACATACTAGATGCCGCAGGAATTATAAAGGTAAGAGAAGATGCAGGAGATTTCATCACCCTAGATGATATAGCAGAAAATCCAAAAAATATAGAATTTATAGAATTACCTGCTGACCAAGTATCAAGATCTCTAGAAGATGTAGATGCAGCACTTATAAACTCAGACATGGCCATGGAAGCAGGATTTATCCCAACTGAGGATGCTATATATCTAGAAGATCCAGAACATGAAAGATCTAAAAACTTTATAAACGTAATAGCAGTAAAAGAAGAAAACAAAGAAGACCCAGATATCTTAGACCTTGTTAATAATTATTTCTTAACAGATGAAACAAAAGAAGTATATGAAAGAGAATACAAGGGATCAGTAATTTGTATGTGGTAATAAAAACAATTAAAGGAGAGAAGAAATGAATATCATAAAAAAATCAGCTTTAGCTTTAAGCTTATTAGTAGGACTTGCAGGATGCTCATCAAATAATGAGCAAGCAGCAAACAAGGATGCAGCAGATACAGCCCCAGAAACAAAAGTAGAGGAAAAAACAGATAGCGAGCCAATCAAAATTGGTGTAGTAGGTGAGAAAAACGAAGTTTGGGAAGAAGTTATCAAAAGATATGAAGAAGGAACTGGCAAAAAAGCAGAGCTAGTAAGATTTTCTGACTACACTCAACCAAACGAAGCTCTAGCAAGTGGAGATATAGATGTGAATAGTTTTCAACACTACTTATTCTTAGGAGAATACAATAAAGAGCAAGGCGAAGAAAAACTAGTAGCTATTGGTGATACAATGCTTGCACCAATCGGATTTTTCTCTAATCAAATAAAAAGTCTTGATGAACTAGAAGACGGCGCAAAAGTAGCTATACCAAATGACCCAACAAATGGACCAAGAGCTTTATTCTTACTCCAAGAACAAGGACTTATAAAAGTAAACGGTGAGCCAGGAGATTTAATTACAGTAGATGATATAACAGAAAATTCAAAGAACTTAGAATTTATAGAAATGGATGCTGCTCAAACAGCAAGAGCTCTAGATGATGTAGCAATAGCAGCTGTAAATGATAACTACGCTCTAGATGCAGGATTAAGTCCAAGTCAAGATGCTATCTGCCTAGAAGATCCTTATGGTACAGGTACAAAAATTTATGTAAATGTTATTGCAGCAAGAAAAGAAGATGCAGATAACGAAGATTATAAAGAGCTTGTAAAATATTATCAAACAGAAGAAACAAAAGCAGATTACGAAAAATACACTAACGGAGCATGGATCCCAGCTTGGGAAGATTAAGAGGAGAATATAAATGAAAAGTATTAGCAAAAAATTTAGCCTAGGTCTAGCATTAATTTTAGGACTTAGTGCATGTGGAGCAAATAATAACGAAACTGCAAATAACGAAGCACCAGCAGAAGAAAAAGCGCAAACAGAAGTTGTAGAAAAAGCAGAAGAAACTGAAGATACAGAAAATTCAGAAGACCCATTAGCAGATAAAGATGTAATAAAAATCGGTGTGGTGGGCGAGAAAAACGAAGTATGGGAAGATATCATCCAAAGATTCGAAGAAGGTACAGGAAAGAAAATTGAGCTTGTAAAATTCTCAGAATATAGAGAACCAAATGAAGCATTACTAGCAGGCGATATAGATGCAAATGCCTTCCAACACAAAAAATTCTTAGAAGACTTTAATGAAAGTTCAGGATCAGATATCGTTGCTGTAGGAGATACTTTAATCGCACCTTTAGGAATTTACTCATCAAAAATAGAAAATATTGAAGACCTAGAAGATGGAGCAAGAATTGCTATCCCAGATGACCCAACAAATGGTGCAAGATCACTTTTCCTTTTACAAACAGCAGGACTTATAGAAGTAAATGGTGAAGAAGGAGATGCTATAACCGTTGATGATATAACATCAAACCCACGTAACTTCGAAATTATTGAACTTGCAGCAAGTCAAACAGCAAGAAGTCTTGATGATGTAGATATAGCTTGTGTAAACTCAGGTATAGCTGTAGATGCAGGTTTAGTGCCATCACAAGATGCAATCTTCCTAGAAGATCCAGAAGATACAGATAAGCAAATTTATGTAAATATAGTAGCAACAACTCAAGATAAAAAAGACAGTGCTACACTAAAAGATCTTATAGACAATTACTACCATACAGACCAAACTAAAAAAATCGTAGAAGAAACATCAAAGGGATCAGAATTCCCAGTTTGGTAAAATGAATTTTCATAATACCCTTCCTTATAGTTAACATAGATAAAAAGCAGGAGCTAAGTCCTCCTGCTTTTTACGTGGATAAGTATTTTAAAAGTCTCAAATACCTTTAAATGTTATAAAAATAACGTATAATAAATGTATAATAAAAGGAGTTTTTATGACTACAATTTATGATTTTATAGTAAAAGATAACCAAGGAAATGATGTTAGCCTTGATAAATATAAAGGAAAAGTTCTTCTAATAGTAAATACAGCGACAGAATGTGGCTTTACCCCTCAATATGATGGTCTAGAAGAAATTTACAAAAAATATAAAGACCAAGGATTTGAAATCTTAGATTTTCCTAGCAACCAATTTGGAGGCCAAGCTCCAGGTACAGATGCTGAGATAGAAAATTTTTGCACAGCAAGATTTGGCACAACCTTTGATAGATTTGCAAAAATAGATGTAAATGGCGAAAACGAAGATCCACTTTATACCTACCTTAAAAAATCCCAAGGAGGACTTTTGGGCGATAAAATTAAGTGGAACTTTACAAAATTTTTAGTGGATAGAGAGGGTAATGTAGTAGAACGCTACTCATCTCAAAAGAAACCAGAAAATTTATCAAAAGAAATAGAAAAATTATTGGATAAATAAAATGAGTGATTTAGTAAAACTTGCCAAAGAGTCCATAAAACATTACTTGGAAACTGGCAAATACCTAACAGAATATGATGAGAGTTTAAAAAATAATAACAATGGAGTTATTGTAATAGTAAATAAAGATGGAAAAACAGAAAGGAGTGGATCTATCTACCCAACTAGATCTGATATAGGCCTTGATGTTATTCATGAAGCAGTAAACGTGGCCGTTTTTAACAACGCCATAGACCTATCAGATATAAAAATAGATGAGCTTTATATTTCTGTTTATGAAGTTACAAAAATTAAGCAAATCCAATATATGGAAGAATTTGGTATGTACCATGGTCTATATTTAAAATACAATAACAATTCTGCTCTCGTTTTTAGAAGCGACTATGAGTCAGACTATCAAATGTTTGAAGATGCTATAAAAATAGCTAATGTAGATAGCCATGATGTATTTACTCTAGAGAAATTTAAGGTAAATAAACATATCTAGCTTGACTTAAAAAAATTAATAAGTATTATAAAAATATAAATATTATACAAATGTTATAAAGACCAGTAACTTTTATGGAAGCTTTAGAGAGGCACGATTGGTGGGATGTGCTAGTGAAAATAAAAGTGAATATCATCTTTTAGTTTAGTAAGTGAAAGGTAAGTAGCTTATTACGAAAACCAATCGTTAAGAGTAAATTTAGGAAATAAGTGGACCGTCTATATGGACGGTCCCTTTTTTAGTAAGGAGAAGAATATGAGTGAGTTTAAATCTTTAAATACTAATGACACAAAAAGCCGTGAGGCTGATGTAGAAAAATATTGGCAAGAGATTGACCTATTAGATCAAACTTTTAAAACTCGTGAAGATGCTGAAGAATACATAATCTATGATGGTCCTCCAACAGCAAATGGAAAACCAGGTATCCACCATGTTATAGCAAGAACACTAAAGGATATGACCAGCCGCTATAAAAATATGAAAGGATATAAGGTCCTTAAAAAAGCTGGTTGGGATACTCATGGTCTTCCAGTAGAAATTGAAGTTGAGAAAAAGTTAGATTTTCACGATAAAAATGATATTGAAAACTTTGGTATAGAAAAATTTAATAAATTATGTCAGGAGTCAGTGTGGACTTATTCTGATATGTGGCGCGATATGTCAGACCGCATGGGATTTTTATATGACATGGACCATCCATATGTAACAATGGATAATGACTATATTGAAACAGAATGGTGGCTATTAGATAATGCCTTTAAAAAAGGATACATCTATGAAGGTGCAAAAGTTATGCCATACTGTCCAAGATGTGGAACAGGGCTTGCAAGCCACGAGGTAGCTCAAGGTTACCAAATGGATAAAACCATTACCCTTACAGTTAAATTTAAGAAAAAAGATACTGAAAATGAATATTTCCTAGCATGGACAACAACACCATGGACCCTACCATCAAACGTGGCTCTTTCAGTAAATCCAGACCTTGATTATGTAAAAGTCTATGACAAAACAGATGATGCTTACTATTATATGGCTAAGTCCCTTTGTGAAAAACTTATGGAAGATCACGATTATGAAGTGGTAGAAACTCTAAAGGGTGCTGATATGGAATATATGAAATATGAGCAATTACTTCCATATGTTGATGTAGATCCAGACCATGCCTTTATAATTACCTTAGCTGATTATGTTTCTGCAGAAGATGGTACAGGTATCGTTCACTCTGCACCAGCCTTTGGTGAGGATGACTACCAAATCGGACGTAAATATGACCTAGCCTTCATCCAACCAGTAGATTTAAAGGGTAACTTTACAGAAACCCCTTGGGAAGGCCAATTTATCTTTGATTCAAACGAAGATATATGGCATCACCTAGCAAATGAAGGCAAAGTATTTAAAAAACAAACAATTGAGCACAATTACCCACACTGTTGGAGATGTAAAACTCCACTTGTTTATTATGCAACACCATCTTGGTATATAGAAATGAGCAAATTCTCAGACCAAATGGTAGAAAATAACAATAGTGTAAACTGGTTCCCAGAAACCATAGGTGAAAAACGCTTTGGCAACTGGATAGCAAATGTTAAAGATTGGGCAATATCTAGAAGCCGTTACTGGGGAACACCTTTAAATATTTGGAGATGTGATGATTGTGATCACACTCGTTCAGTAGGCTCTAGAAAAGAATTAGCAGATCTTGCTATAGAAGATATAGATGAAAATATCGAACTTCACAGACCATATGTAGATAATGTATCTATAAAATGTGAAAAATGTGGTGGTACTATGCACAGAGTTCCAGATGTAATTGACGTTTGGTTTGATTCAGGAGCTATGCCATTTGCCCAACTGCACTATCCATTTGAAAATAAAGAATTATTTGAAAACTACTATCCAGCAGACTTTATCTGTGAGGGAATCGACCAAACTCGTGGATGGTTCTATTCATTAATGGCTATTTCTACAATCACTATGGGAAAAGCACCATACAAAAATGTACTTGTAAATGACCTAGTAGTAGATAAAAACGGTCAAAAGATGAGTAAATCTCGCGGTAACACCCTTGATCCATTTGCTCTATTTGATAAATACGGGGCAGATGCAGTTAGATTTTATTCTTTATATGTATCACCAGCTTGGATGCAAACAAAATTTGATGAAGCTGGCCTTGTAGAAGTAAAAAATAACTTCTTTAGAACTTACGAAAATGTATATAACTTCTTTACCTTATACGCAAATACAGATGGTTTAAGTGTAGAAGACCTACAAAATATAGGCGAAGTAAGACTTGAAAAAATCGATAAATGGTTATATTCAAGACTAAATACCCTAATCAAAAATTACTATGAAGAAATGGAAATATTTGAATTCAACAAAGTAGTTCATATAATTTCTGACTTTGTAGTAGAAGACTTATCAAACTGGTACATCCGTCGTAACAGAAAAAGATTTTGGAATAGTGAACTTACTGACTCTAAAAAAGCAGTTTACAAAACTACTTATGATGTGCTAACAACTCTTGCAAAATTAATAGCACCAATTACACCATTTATAGCAGAAGAAGTTTATAGAAACTTAACTGGTGCAAAAACTGTCCACACAGAATTACTACCAGAAGTAAATGAAAACTTAATTGATGAAAACCTAGAAGCTGACATGGAACTAGTTAGAAAAATAGTTAACCTAGGACGTGCTTCTCGTGAGAAAGAATCTATCAAAGTTCGCCAACCACTAGCTAAAATCATCGTTGATGGAAGCTACAAAGATCAAATTTTAGACCTTGATGGCCTAATCAAAGAAGAGTTAAACGTAAAAGAGATAGAATTTGCAGAAGACCTATCAGAATTTATGGACTACTTCTTAAAACCAGATTTCAGAGTAGTAGGACGTATTTTCCAAGCAAAAGTAAATGACTTTGCAAAATATCTAGTAAATGTTGATGCCAAAGACTTTGTAGCAAGCGTTGAAGATGGCCCAGTAGAGATAGATTTAGATGGCGAAAAATACGAAGTATCTAAAGACTACCTAGATATCAGAATCTCCGCTAAAGAAGGTTTTGATGTAGAAATAGATGGCAATGTTTTTGTGGTACTTGATACAGAAATTACAGAAGACTTATTAGATGAAGGATATGCTAGAGAATTTATCTCTAAAATCCAAAATCTAAGAAAAGAAAGTGGATTTGAAGTAACAGACCACATCGAAATAGCTTATGAAGCTGATGAGGACTTAAACAAAGCTATCGAAAAATTTGCTGATGAAATAAAAGCAGAAACATTAGCAGATAAATTAACAAATGAAAATGTAGATGCTAGTCCAATAGAATTAAATGATAAAAATATAAGTGTAAAAGTTACACGTATCTAAGAAGTAAAAGAGTAAATATCTAATATTTACTCTTTTTTTAAAGGTGAATTATGAAAACTAGACTGATGAATATGATAAAAATAACAAATCCTCATACAAATGAAGTAGTAGTCCTAGATAAGGTAAAAAAAGAAGGTTGGGAGGGACTTACTTTTCCTGGTGGTAAGGTAGAAGAAAACGAATCCTTAATGGCTGCAGCCATTAGAGAGGCCAAAGAAGAAACAGGTCTTGATATAAAAAATCTAAAATTTGTAGGCTTTATAACTTGGCTTGGTAAAGAATATAAGGATACTGGCCTTCTCTACGAAACAAGTGATTACAAGGGAGATTTAGTAGCTGAAAATCGTGAAGGAAATCTTTCATGGATAGACTATGAAGATTTTAAAAAAATGGATGGAATGAGCCTATCTATGGATAAGATTTTAAAAATTTATGAGGGTGAATACAAAGAAATATTTTGGGATATAAACACTGACCAAATAACTTATATTAAATAAAGAAACTTTAAGCAGATTTTTATCTGCTTTTTTTTATTGTCTTATTAAATATATATAAAATATAGATTTGATTGCAAATCTAAATGCATGATGATATAATCCTCTACAAATAGTGTGTGGTGATTTCTATAACACTATTTATAATATATTTTGAAAGCAGTAAATATACATAAATTATGGAGTCCACATGGCACTTATTGAAGTACGCGATTTAAAAAAATACTATAAGGTTGGCGGCAATGTTATAAAGGCGCTAGATGGGATAAATCTCGATATTGAAAAAGGAGAATTTATTGCCCTACTGGGTACAAGTGGGTCTGGTAAATCAACCCTATTAAATATGCTAGCAGGCCTAGAATATCCCAGCAAAGGATCTATAAAATATGGCAATATAGTTTTAAATGAGCTAAAAGAGACTGATATTACAAAATTTCGTAATTTAAATATAGGTTTTGTCTTTCAGTCCTATAATCTCTTGCCATATCTTACAGCCTGGGAAAATGTGTCTTTACCTTTAACCTTTAAAGGGATTGATAAAAATGAACGCAAGGAAGAAGCCTATAAAATTTTAAAACAAGTAGGCCTTGAAAACAGGATGAATAATAGGCCCAACGAATTATCCGGTGGCCAGCAGCAAAGAGTATCCATTGCTCGTGCCTTTGTAGGTACACCAAAAATAATTTTTGCCGATGAACCTACAGGAAATCTTGATACTAAAACAAGTTTTGAGGTCATGCAGCTAATAAAGGATATCACAAGAAAGAACAAACAAACTTTTATCATGGTAACTCATGATGATGAAATGACAGAATTTGCTGATAGAACACTTTTTATGAGAGATGGAAAGATAAGAAAGATCCACAAAAATTTAACTATTGATGAGGTTTTAGAAGATGACATACTACCAACAAATAAATAATGGCGATCAAAATACAGGGGCGGATGCAGCTACTGAGGTAAACGACTCCCCAGTCCAAGTTAGAAATCAGCCTAAATTAATAATTTCAAACTATACAATAAGCCCAAAAACTGTTGAGGCAGGCGAAGACTTTAACCTAGCCTTTACCCTTTATAATACAAATAATAAAAATACTATTTATAACCTGAAAGTAAGCATCGACCAGCAACTAGCAGCCCAACCTCAAGCCAGTGGTGAAAATAATGCTCTAGTAAGCGATGGATCAGTTTTTGCTCCAGTGGATACATCAAATAGTTTTTATGTATCAGCCCTTTACCCACGGAATACTACAACTAAATATGTAAATATGAAAGTAAATCCAAATGCGGTTGCAGGAAACTATGTCATAGGCCTAACCTTAGAATATGAAGACTATGATGGTAATCAATACCAAACTAAAGAATCAATTGGCATCCCAGTTGTCCAAAGGGCAAATGTAACTATTGGCGAAGTAAAGCATGAAGACTTAATGGCAGGCGGACAAACCCAAGTAAGTGTAAATATTTATAACACAGGAAAAGATAATTTAAACACCTTTATGTGTGATGTAATTGGTAAGGGTTTTACTATAGATAATGATAGAAAATTTATAGGAAATTTTAATTCTGGAACTACAGAAACTTTCACCTTCAATGTAACCCCAGAACGTGAGGGAGAAGTAGAAGGTAAAATTATGCTAAGTTATGCAGATTCTGCAGGAAATATGCACACCCAAACCAAAGATTTTTATGCAGATGTAACTGGTATGGGAGCAGAAGATATGGAGGGCGGCATGATAGAAGATCCTGAAACTGGAGAAATGATTCCGGTTGATCAAGGGATGAATCAAGATGCAAATGAAAGCGGTAGCTTACTATCATCTCCATTTTTATGGATTGGATTAATAATTATCCTAGCCTTAGTTGCACTTTTACTTAGAAAACGCAATAAAAATAAAAAAGATGAGGAGCTAATAATAGACGATGAGGATATCTGATAGATTTATCATGGCCCTTAGAAATCTGTGGCGCAGGAAATCTAGGACGATCCTTACTATCTTATCAGTAGTCATAGGCTCCACATCCATAATTTTGATGCTAGCCTTTGCGCAAGGAATTTCTAATTCACAAAAAGAAATGATAGAGTCTTTTCAAGGGCTTACTTCTATAAATATCATAGATGAAAGTGGTGCCGGCTTAGATATAAATGATTCAGTTATAAACAAGCTAAAAAATATTGAGAATGTAAAGGCAGTTGTTCCTAGTAAAAATATTTATGCAGATTTTAAAATAGTAGATAATGATGAATATGAAATAGATGGTTCAATAAATGTCGTACCAGATAATATTTTTTCCTTGCTAACAGATGATATGTTAGAAATGGGAAATATACCTAACCCATCCGAGAATGACACCATTCTTTTAGGACCAAATATTGCAGCAAGTAAAATGACTGACACAGGTGATGGCGGATTTTATGCAGAACCTGTGGAAGACTTTGACTATCTAGATAATGAATATTTTATCCGCCTAGGATACAAAGATGAAAGTGAAGATGATGGGGTAAATTTTGGTAAAGAAGAAAATCCTTTAGATAGCGAAGGTAAAGAAATAAACAAACCCCAAACTGTGGATGTACCTATAAAAGTTGCAGGTAAATTAAATAACACTTCAATATTAAATAGTTGGGGATCATATATTTCAGAATCTACCTATAAAAAACTAAAAGAAGAAGATGATAAATTAGCCACTCCAACCCTAAACCAAGACTTTGATGAGCAAGGAAATCCTATCCAAACAACCGATGATAAGATAAAATATGACAATCTCCAAGTTGTAGTAGATAAGCCTGAAAATGTAAAACAAGCTGAGCAAGACATCAGAAAACTAGGTTATCAGACAAATTCTATGGCTGAAGCGAGTAAAGAGATAGAAAGTCAAACCAATACTATTATGATGATTTTAGGTGGTATAGGATCCATTGCCTTTATAGTATCTGCCATAGGTATTATAAATACAATGCTTATGAGTATCTATGAACGTCAAAAAGAAATAGGGGTTATGAAAGTAATAGGAGCCTCCATTTCTGATATCCAAACCATGTTTTTAATAGAATCTGGTTTTATAGGATTTTTTGGAGGAGTCCTTGGCCTTTTAATTTCTCTTTTAGTGGGTAATATAATTAACAACGCCTTTGCAGGCATGAATCCTGATATGGTAAGTAAAATAATAATCATACCAGCATGGCTAGCTTTAGTTGGAGTAGGATTTTCAGCCTTAGTTGGAGTACTCGCAGGATATCTACCAGCTAGACGAGCTACAAAACTATCTGCCATTGATGCTTTAAGGGCAAATTAAGGAGGATATTATGAAAAAATTTGTACCAATCATGGCCTTATCATTGGCCCTAGTCGGGTGTAACAATACTGATGCCCCAGCTAATGAAGTAAGCCCACAAGAAAAAGTAGAAACAAATGAAGATAATGATAGTACTCAAGTAATAGATGTAAAAAAAGCAGAAGATAATAAAGAAAATAGCGAAGAAGCTGAAAATACAGATAGCAAAGAAGTAGAGCAAACAGAAGACTCCGAAAACGATCAAAAAGAAGAAGATGAAGAAAAAACAGAGGAAGAAACTGAAGATAAAGAAGTTTCTGATGAGGAAGTCAATAAAGATGACTTATTCTTTAACCCACTAGGACCATTTTCAAGCGTAAATGAGAATGGAGTACTTGTAGATGAAAATGGAAATGAAATAACAATTGATAATACAGACCATTATGATTATGTAAAATACACTAACAATGTCTTTGTAAAATCTAAAAGTGATATTTATGACCAAGTCTTAATTGTGAGAATGAATGATAAAAATGTAGAGACCCTATTTGAATTCCCTGGAGTTGATGATTTTAGACCACTGGGTATGA
The DNA here is from genome assembly GCF_046365495.1 of Anaerococcus cruorum. Lineage (NCBI taxonomy): Bacteria > Bacillati > Bacillota > Tissierellia > Tissierellales > Peptoniphilaceae > Anaerococcus > Anaerococcus cruorum. Next base: position 27,516 of record NZ_JBGMEH010000008.1, read on the forward strand.
TTGGTGATAGGATTTATGGTTTTCATCAAAAGCAAAGTAAGGCTGAGATAAATGGAACACCTACCTTAGATACAGAAAAATCTGCAATTGGTTATGTAGATTTAGCTACTGGTGAAGTACACGATTTTGAAGCAACAGTTGATGAACTAACAGGTGGGGCTGTAGTAATTGATGGCGAATTACAATTTACCAAACCTGGTGATAACAGCGAGCAAGATGCTTATAATTATGATTTGTACAAGCTAGATTTATCAAAAGGAGATGACCAAGAAGCAGAGTTGGTTGAAAAAGATTTTAATCTGCAGTATTTATTTGGACAAAAAAGATTTGAAAATGGTAATCCAGTTTGGAAAATATATAGGGCAGATAACGATAACCTTTATGCCAACGACCAAGAGTTTCCATTCCTATGGGCAGAACAAGGTATGCAAGAGATTATAGGAAACAATATCTTTTATTATGAGTCAAGTGAATCTGAAGATAGATTATCTAGACCAATTAAGGTCATAAATATGACAAGTGGAGAAACTGTTTTAGACACTCAAATTAGGGGTTTAAAAATTTCAAACAATAAGCTTTATTATATAAATACAGACAATGAGCTAGAGTCAGTTGATATAGAACTTTAAATATAAAATGAAAATTAGAACCACAAATGTGGTTCTTTTCTTATATTTCATAGTATAATGAATTTATGAAAAGATTTAAGATTTTGTTGGGATTTTTATTTGTTTTTCTTGTAGGATGCCAGACTACTACTCCAAATGTCACCCTTACAGGAGATCCTATGGATACAAACAAAGTGCAAATATACTATGACCCAATTGATAAAAAACTAGTAAAATTTAATCCAAATGGCAATCAAAGTGAAACAATCAATAAAGCCGATAGCGATTTTGCCTATGATATAAATAATGCAGACAATCTTTTTGTTATGGGTGATAGTGCAAATCATAAATACAAATTAGTAGAAATCGAAGAAGAAGAGGTTAAGACCCTTCACGAATTTAACCAAGGGGAGGAAATATTTCCAATAGGTTATAATAATGGAAGTATTTACTTTATCCATAGTTTCTATGATAAAAATGGTGAAGATAAAGATAAACGAACCATAAGTCTCATTGACCTGAAAGAGTTTAACATAGCTGATATAGAAAGTGTTGGAGGATTTTTGACAGATGGGATTGTCAGTCCAAATAATATTTATTACACAGTTTTTAATAGCGAAAATAATTATTATGAACTTCACAGAAAATCTATCGAAGAAGGCAAAAAGGGCGAGGCTCCTGAGCTAATTAGTGTGGGTTATGAAACTCCAGAAGTTTATTTATCCAAAGACTTAGAAAATGAAAAGGAAATTATAAGTCTTTATGCTTCTGATAAAACCAGGATATATTCTAAAGATGAGTCGTGGGATAAGCACCAGGCCAATTATTTTACCCCAACTTCTGTAATAGGAATAGATAAAAATCCAGATGGAACTATGAAAATTACCTTTATGGATAAAAGAACTCGCGAAGAGATTAATGAAGTAGAGGATGTAGTTGGCATCCGTTTTGAAAATAATACTATAGTTGTAGCAACTTCAAAAACTGGAGCAAGCAAGTATTAAAAAAAGACCACAAATTAGTTTTTGTGGCCAACCACCAAGACATAGGGTGGGTTGTTGATTTTATTTACAAAATTCATTTTTAAAACTGTATATTTCTTATAATCAAGATTTGCTGAAAATTCAGTGATTTTTTCAGATTCTAGCTCACCTGCTGGATGACCTGGATAGACTGTTATAAAAATTTTGCCCCTAGGACTTAAAATTTCTAGGGATTTTTTTATGGCAGTAATTGTGCTATCCCATGTTGTAGTAATATTTTTATCACCCTTGGGTAAATAACCTAGGTTAAAGATTACTAAATCAACTTTTTGCTTTATATATTTATCTATATTAGCGTGGCTATCTAGGATAAAGGTAAAGTTTTCTTTATCACCCAGTAAATTTTTTGTACTTTCCTGAGCCATTTTTTGGATATCAAAGGCAAAAAGTTTTTTTGGCTTTAGCTTATCTAAAATAAATTTAGAATCGTGTCCGTTTCCTGCGGTCATATCTACTGCTATATTTATATCTTTTTCTCTTAAAAACAATTCTTTTATTATTTCTGTTGCATGATCTATCATTCTAAGTTCCCGTAAAATTCATCTCGTCCGTCAATTTTGGTGAAAAATTTGGAATCAGCTATATTTTTATTTACCGGCAGTCCCATCCTGTGCATTTCATTGAGCTTAAAGACCATGAGATTTACATTTACATCATAGAGGCTAGCTAGTTGGTGGTAGGTGTAGCCTTCTTTGATGTCTTCCATTAGTTTTTTTTCGTCTAAAAGCAAGTGGGCTGCAAAAATATTGGCCTCAATTTCCATTTCTGTATTGATGTCAAAAAGTTCGTACTCTGCAAAACCATCTTTGGCCTGACTCTGGTGGTAAATATCATGGCCTAGTTCGTGGGCTAGAACCATATTTATTATTCTTTCATCTACAAAAGGATTGTAAAATACAAAACGGTTTCGCATAATTATCTTATACATACCTAATATAGTTGTAGGGGATGAGAAAGGAATTATAAAAACACCACGACCTTCTAATATTTCCTTAGGATCACGAGTTTTGTATTTTTCTATCAAATTTTGACTATCCGTATAGATTTTATCATAAGAAGATAACATTATTTTCTCTTACCTGCTCCATACTTTTTATTTTCATTTTTTGCTATATAGTAAGCTTCGCTAATAGCATCAAGGATTGCTTTTTTATCCTTTTCTGGTAAGTCTCCACCAGCCATAAGCCCTATGACGCCTTGGACTAACTCTTCAGCATCACGACCAGCAGCATTTCCATATCTTTCTCTAGCTGATAAAACAAAGTCTTCTTCATCAGTTACTAAATAATCGTGGCTAGTATCGAGTGCTTCTGCTAGGGCATCGTAAGTTTTTCTATATCTAGGTTTAGATTGGCCAGCCTCATAGCGGGATATGGTTTTTAGGGAAACATCACACATGTTTGCAAGTTCTTCTTGGGTTAGATTTTTTGCTTCTCTTAGATCTCTTAATTTGTTAGCAAATGCCATTATATCTCCTTTAGTCAGTAAGTGACTGTTAATTTTATAATTTTCCTTGACATAAGACTTCTAATGTCTTACAATAATTCTAAAGTCATTTAATGTCTTAATTATACATTAATAGTCATCTAAAATCAATAGGAGTTTTTATGAAAAGAGTAATACTACATTCTGATATGAACGCTTGCTATGCATCTATCGAAGCAAAACTAAACCCAAAATTAAAGGGCATACCCATGGCCGTTGCAGGCAGTCCAGAAAATCGCCATGGCATTATCCTTGCTAAAAGTGAAGAAGCAAAAAAAATGGGAGTTAAAACTGGAGAGCCAATCTGGCAGGCCCAAGCCAAGTGTCCAAATATAACCCTAGTGCCACCTCATTATGAAGAATATTTAAAACATTCTAAAATGGCTCGTGATCTTTATTACGAATACACCAACCAAGTAGAACCCTTTGGCCTTGATGAGTGTTATCTAGACGTGACAGGCACTACCCATCTTTTTGGGTCTGGAGAAGAAATTGCTAATGAGATTAGAAAACGAATGAAAGAAGAATTAGGGATATCAGTAAGCATTGGAGTTAGTTTTTGTAAAATATTTGCAAAACTTGGCAGTGATATGAAAAAACCTGATGCAGTTACGATAATAAGCGAAGATAACTTTAAAGAAAAAGTCTGGCCTTTAGGTGTCCGTGAAATGGTAGGCATAGGTAAAGCTACAGAAAGCAAATTAAATAAAATTGGTATTTTTACTTTAGGTGACCTAGCCAAAGCTCCAGTTGATATGTTAAAAAATCTTTTGGGAATAAATGGTGTCTACCTCTGGCAATATGCAAATGGCCTAGATGTCCGCCCAGTAGTAGACCGCGATCACACAGAACCTATAAAATCTATTGGCAATAGCTCAACTTGCAAACGAGATTTAAATAATAATAAAGAAGTTTTTAATGTCATGCAAGAGCTTTCCTTTTCTGTTTCTAAAAGATTAAGAGAAGCAAAACTTGAAGCATGCGGGGTAGAAGTTTATGTTAGAAATAATGAATTGCAAAGCTGGAATTTTGCGGCGCCCTTGGAAATGGCTAGCCAAAGCTCCATTATTCTAGTAAAAAGTGCTATGGAAACTTTTAAAGAAAAATACAAGTGGGCCCTGCCAGTCCGAGCTGTAGGTATAAGGGCTATCAAATTGCGAAATGAAGGTGGAGGCAGCCAAATGGATGTATTTTTAAACCACGAAAATTTTAAGAAAAGCGAAGACATAGACACCACCCTTTATAATATAAGAAAAAAATACGGTAAGGATTCTATAACTTTTGCAGCTCTCAAGCGTGATATAGGACTTCCAAGTGATCTTACAGAAATAGTCACCCTACCAGCCCGTCATTATAATATGTAAAATGGGTAAGAGTATATAAAGAAATAAAAAAAGAGGTGAGGTCATGCCCTTTGATAGAAGAAATTATCCAAACTCAATGAAAAATTTGGACAAAGAAGTCCGCGATAAGGCAATTGATATAACAAATGCTATGCTTAAAGAAGGTTATGATGAAGATAATGCTATCCCTATAGCTATTTCTCAAGCCAAAGATTGGGTAAATGATGCCAGCAATGAAGAATTAAAAGAAATTCGTAAAAAAGATTTAAAAGACCATAAAAAATCTGCTAGCAAATCCGGTGCCCGCTTGCAAGATGCTGATGTAGAAGTTTCTTACAATTATGATGAAGAAAAATGGCAAGTAAAATCAAAAAAAGCTAGCCAGGTAGAAGGTTATTATGATAGCAAAAAAGAAGCCATAGCTAGGGCGGAGGAAATTGCGGAAAACAGAGAAAGTAAGGTAATCACAAAAACCAAGGAGGAGTCAAAGTGAGTGAACTAAGTAGAAAATTATTAGAAGAATTTGAAAGCCAAGGTTACGATATAAATCAAATAGCAGCAGAAATTGATAAATTAAAAGTAGAAGTAATTAGAGATTTTCTAAAAAAATCAGATGATAATAAAGTATACGTAATAAAAAGAAGTGGGAACTTAGAAGAATACATTCCAGACAAAATAGCAAGGTCAATTAAAAATGCAGCAGACCGCAACGGCAAGCAAATAACCAGCTCAGATGTTGAAATTTTAATGCAAGATATAGAAAAAAGTATTGAATCTTTAAATAGAAAAGTATTTAGAACAGATGAAATCAAGGAATTTGTAAAAAATGCCTTAGTAGAGGAAGGCTATAGCCAAATTTATGATTCATACGTATCATATGTACAAGCACAAAACTAAACTCAATCGCAAGATTGAGTTTTTTTAAGGAGAAAAAATGGACATAAAAATAATAGCAGTAGGGAAAATCAAAGAAAAATTTTACAAAGAAGCCATAAATGAGTACCTAAAAAGAATGCAGGCCTATAATAAAATAGAAATAATAGAAGTACCCGACGAACAAGCTCCAGAAAATTTATCAGATAAAGAAATCGAACAAGTAAAAGAAAAAGAAGGGGAAAGAATACTAGGAAAAATAGAAGATAGCGACTATGTGGTAAGTCTAGAAATCCTAGGCAAACAAGTAGATAGTGTAGAATTTGCAAAATTTATAGAAAATGAGATGCAAGAGGGTTTTGGTAGAAACCTAGTGTTTGTAATAGGTGGTTCAAATGGACTTTCAAAAGAAGTAAGCAATCGTTCAAACTACAAATTATCATTTTCAAAAATGACCTTCCCCCATCAGTTAATGAGAGTTGTTCTAATTGAGCAGATTTATAGGGGTTTTAGAATAATAAACGGGCATCCGTATCATAAGTAGTCCCACCATCATGGGTGACAGAGCTTTGCTCTGTCATCTGCGAGATGAACGTAGAAGCTTTGCTTCAAGTGAGTCCGCAGAACTAAGCGAGGGCGCAAGCCGAGCGCACTACATTTTATATGTGGGTGGCAGAGCTTTGCTCTGTAAAGTAAATAAGCTTATAAATATTAAATTTTAGATTGAATTATGTAATAATAGATACTTCCCAACGAGCAACGCAAGTTACCTCATTGTCATCTCGACCGCAGCGAAGCGGAGTGGAGAGATCTATCTAAGAGTCAGACATTCCAAACCGTGGTTAAAAAATATATTAAATTAACATCTTAAGGCTATAAAACACATAAGTCAAAGAAAGATTTCTCCATTCCGAAAATCAAAGATTTTCTCCAGTCGAAATGACAATGGCGAGAACCTAGATTTATTTAGTAAATAATCTTACCAACTGAGTACTTTCCAACCAGTAAGTAAGGCTATAACAATAGAACAAATAAGATACTCTATTGAAATCTCGACCACATAAAAGCCCATTGATTTTGGGCTTTTATGCCGAAAATCTAGTGCGGTAGCACAGAGGAGCTTCTTTGAAGCGAGTTTTCGTAGCGAAGCGAAGTGGAGAGATCTACCAGAGAGCTAAACATTCCAAATCACAGTTAAAAAAATATATCAAATTAACATCTTAAGTCTATAAAACACTTAAGACAAAGAAAGATTTCTCCATTCCGAAAATCAAAGATTTTCTCCAGTCGAAATGACAAAAGGGAGAATAAAGTCGATTCAGAAATTAATCTTACAAATATCCACTACAAGTTCTAATGCAAGTTAAAGTAAATAATAAACTTTCCAATAATAAACGAATACCACCACACAGTGATTTCGAGTACATAAAAAGCACATAAGTATTACCTATGTGCTTATTATTTATCTTCTTAGTAAATTTTATATCTATACCTACTCAAACAAACTTAAATACTTTCCGTATCCTTCTTTTTCCAAATCTTCTTTAGGCACAAATCTTAAAGCAGCACCATTAATGCAATATCTTAACCCACCTAATTCTTGTGGGCCGTCTGGGAAAACATGACCTAGGTGGCTGTCGACATTTTTACTTCTTACTTCTGTTCTTACCATGCCGTGGGATAGGTCTTCTTTCTCATTTATTTCTGTCCCCTCAACTGGTTTTGAAAAGCTTGGCCAACCGCAGCCTGCATTGAATTTATCCTTGCTTGAGAAAAGTGGCTCCCCAGATATTTTATCTACATAAATCCCTTCTTCATAAAAGTCATCATATTCTGATGAGAAAGGTCTTTCTGTGCCTGCATTTTGGGTTACTTCATATTCTAAATCTGTAAGTTTTTCTCTAAGTTCTTCATCACTTGGTTTTTTATACATATTATTCTCCTTCATCTTTTTATTATTTTTACCCATTTTATAGATTTGATTTTTTAACTAAAGGTAGTACATTATAATTGTAATTAGCAATTAGCACCATCGAGTGCTAAGAGTATTAAACTAAGGAGTTAAATATGCAATTAAAACCTATCGGAGATAGAGTAGTTATAAAAAAAGCAGAAGCTGAAAAGACAACTCAATCAGGTATCGTGCTTCCAGAAAGTGCTCAAGAAAAACCTGTTTATGCAGAAGTTGTAGCTATTAGTGAAGATATTTTAAATGATGAAAAGAAAAAAAATTCTCTTTCTGTAGGGGATAAGGTAATTTATTCTCAATATTCAGGAACAGAAGTTAACTTAGATGATACAGATTATATAGTTGTAAAATATATTGATATTTTAGCAGTTGTAAAATAGTTTATAGGAAGGATAGATAATTATGGCAAAAGAAATTAATTATGGAAAAGATGCCCGTGATGGTTTAGAACGTGGTATTGATAAACTTGCAGATGCTGTAAAAGTTACTCTTGGACCAAAAGGACGTAATGTAGTTATAGATAAGTCTTATGGTGCACCAACAATTACAAACGACGGTGTAACTATTGCCCAAGAAATCGAACTTGAAGATAGATTTGAAAATATGGGAGCTCAACTTGTAAAAGAAGTTGCTACAAAAACAAACGATGTTGCAGGTGATGGTACAACAACAGCTACTGTTCTTGCTCAAGCAATTATCAAAGAAGGTCTTAAAAACTTAGCAGCAGGTGCAAACCCAGTTGTTTTAAATAAAGGACTTAAAAAAGCGACAGATGTAACAGTTGATTACATCAAAGAAAATAGCCGAGACATTGTAGATAAACAAGCTATCGAAAATGTTGGTACAATCTCATCAGCAGACCCAGAAATTGGTAAATTTATTGCAGATGCTATGGAAAAAGTAGGCAATGATGGGGTAATTACAGTTGAAGAATCAAGAACAACTGATACCTACTTAGATGTTGTTGAAGGTATGCAATTTGACAAAGGATATTTATCACCATACATGGCAACAGATAATGAAAAAATGGTTGCAGAACTTGATGATCCATATATCTTATTAACAGATAAAAAAGTTTCAAATATCCAAGATTTACTACCATTACTAGAACAAATTGTCCAAGAATCACGTCCATTATTAATTATTGCAGATGATGTAGATGGCGAGGCACTTACAACCCTTATCTTAAATAAATTAAGAGGAACATTTAACGTTGTAGCAGTAAAAGCACCAGGCTATGGTGATAGACGTAAGGCAATGCTTGAAGATATTGCAATTCTTACAGGTTCAACAGTTATTTCAGAAGACTTAAACATGGACCTAAAAGATACAGATATTTCTATGCTAGGATCTGCTAAAAAAGTTAAAGTTGATAAAGATAATACAACAATTGTTGAAGGAAAAGGCGACAAAAATGCCCTAGAAGAAAGAGTAAGCCTAATCCGCCAACAAATTGAGTCTGAAGAAAGCTCATATGAAATAGAAAAACTACAAGAAAGAGTAGCAAAACTTGCAGGTGGTGTTGCAGTAATTAACGTAGGTGCAGCAACAGAAACAGAAATGCAAGAAAAGAAATACAGAATCGAAGACGCTTTATCAGCAACAAGAGCAGCAGTAGAAGAAGGTATTGTTGCAGGTGGTGGAGTAGTTTTAATCGGAGCTATCAAAAAAGTTGCAGATTTAAAAGAAAACTTAGAAGGTGACGAAAAAACAGGTGCAGCAATCATAGAAAAAGCCCTAGAAGCACCACTAAGACAAATAGTAGAAAATGCAGGAATGGACGGATCAGTTATAGTTCAAAACGTAAAAGAATCCGATAAAGACCAAGGTTACGATGCATATAACGATGAATATGTAAATATGTTTGATGCAGGTATCGTAGAACCAACAAAAGTAACCAGAAGCGCCCTACAAAACGCAGTAAGCGTATCAGGAATGATACTAACAACAGAAGCAGCAGTGGCAGATATACCAAAAGAAGAACCAGAAATGCCACAAATGCCTATGTACTAAGAAAGCCCGTCCGGCCAGGAGAGGACCCTCCATGGAATGGTCGCAGGAGCGAAGCGACGAGAAACGCCTGGCCGGCTTCCCTAGAGGCCTCGCGAGTTTTCTGGATTCGCAAAGCTCATCTCAGAAATGAAAAATACTTCGTATTTTCCACCCGAAAATTCCGGGACTAGCGCGAAACAACCGCAGAAGCGAAGCGCCGAGGACAAAAATTCAAGCGGTGCCTGAGTGATTAAAATCCTGCCCGGCGTCCTTAGAGCACCCGTGAGTTTTCTGGATTCGCAAAGCTCATCTTAGAAATGAAAAATACTTTGTATTTTTCACCAAAAAATTCTGGGACTAGCACGGAAAACCGCAGCGAAGTAAGGACAAAAAGCCCAACGGCGTTTGAGTGATTAAACTCCAAAAGCTTAGTTTTCTATAAGACTAGTGAGTTTTAAAATTTACTAGATTACTATAACTAAGCAAATGAAATCATAATAAAACACACAAAAAAACACCCTAACTGGGTGTTTTTATTTTGCCTGTAAATCAGTTATCTTATAAGGCAGTGACATTTTATATTTGTTATAAATATGTTATAATAACCATGGTACATAATAGTGATTAAGGATATAGTAAATCATTTTACCATATTACTTTATCACACTATCTTGTATATCTATGCTAACAAACGTTTTCTAGTTTGTTATAGTTAGATAAAATATTTTATAGGAGGAATTTATGGAAAAAGAACTTTCTAGCAAGAAACCCTTTGGGTTTTATGCGGCGTGTATTGCTTTTTCACTGGAACGCTTTGCCTTTTACTCAGCAAAATGGTTGATGACAGTTTTTGTTGCTGCATCTATCATGGATGGTGGGCTAGGTCTTAGCACTGGTGAAGCTGCAAGAATGAGTGCAAACCTTGTTGCATTTACTTATTTATTGCCACTATTTGGTGCTTACATATCAGACTATCTAGTAGGAGCTAGATATTTAATACCTATTGGTTTATCCCTTATGGGAGCAGGATATTTAGTGGCATGGCAGGCAACTAGTGCCACTGCAATAAATATCATGGTTATTTTAGTTTCTATAGGTACAGGACTTTTTAAATCACAAAATAATGCGATAATCGGTAGATTATTTACTGATAAAAGCAAGCTTGATGAGGCCTATTCTACCCAATATTCTTTTGTAAATATTGGATCTTTTATAGGAACTACTATAATTGGTATCTTAGCGGCTAAATACGGCTACAGATTTAGTTTCTTAGTTTGTGCGATTATTGTATTTATAGATGCTATTTGGTACATAGTAAACTACAAAAACTTTGGCAATGCTGGTAAAAAACCATTTAAAATTAATGAAAATGCTGATCCAAATGAAGCTGTAAATGAGGAAAAAGTACCTTTAACAAAACTTGAGAAAAATAGAATTTTTGCTATTATCCTAGTTTCATTTTTCTCAATCATTTTCTGGATATTCTGGTACTTAGCATCCCTACCAGTATTATTCCACTGGGCTGGAGAAACTGCAGCAGCAGATTGGACTATAGGTTCATTTGAAGTACCAACAGCTTGGTTTGACTCCCTAAATGCTATTTTATGTATCATCCTTGGACCAATCCTTGGAGCTTATTGGACTAAAAAAGCAAAATCTCCAAAAGGAGACTTTAATATGTTCCAAAAAACAGCCCTAGGTATATTTTTACTAGGTTTATCTTATATAGTTTTTGGTGCAGCAGAAGTAGTACGTGGTAATAGCCAAGCGTCACTAATGTGGATTATAGTTTTTGGTATATTACTAACTCTTGGAGAAATGGTATTTTCACCACTTGGGAACTCATTTATAGCTAAATATGCTCCACCAAAACTTATTACAACCATGATGAGTGTATGGGTTGTAGCAGTATTTTTCTCAGGAAAATCTTATGGTGCTATTTATGAATTTACTCAACAATTCCCATTTGATAAGGTAATGTTTACTATTGCTGCAATTGCAATTATATCTGCAGCTATTCTTTGGATATTTAGTAATAAACTACAAAGACTTGTAGAACCAAACGAAGCTGATAGAAGAGAATATGCAAAGCTTCATGGCAAAGAAAATACCAATAAAGACCAAACAATGACCTTTGAATCAGAAGATAAAGATAACTAAGGAGTTATAAAATGACTGATAGATTTAAAAGAGTTTTAGACAAGATGGAAACAGAGGGTTTAGAGCAAATTATTGTTACAGATCCTATTGCTATTTATTATTTAATCGGCAAAAAAATTAATCCAGGCGAAAGAATGCTCGCTCTTTATCTAAATACAGATGGGGATAAAAAGCTTGTTATAAATGAACTTTTTCCTCAAGAAGGAGACCTTGGAGTAGATTTAATCTGGTATAACGATATAGAAGATCCAATTGATTACCTAGCCAAAGAAATAAAAGATTATGAAAAAATAGGTATAGATAAAACTTGGCCATCTGGATTTTTATTAAGATTACAAGAAAGATTTCCAGATAAAAAGTATGTAAACTCATCCCTTTTAATCGATGAAGTGCGTCAGATAAAAGATAGCGAAGAAATTGATTTGATGAGAGAATCTTCTAGAATCAATGATGAAGTCATGGATGAAGTTATTCCTTGGGTTACAAAGGGGCTTACAGAAAAAGAACTATCAGCAAAGGTAAAAGAAATTTATAAAAATCATGGCATAGAAGAAGTTTCCTTTGAGCCAATAACAGCCTACGGAAAAGGCGGAGCTGATCCTCACCATGAAACAGATAATTCTAAAGGAAACCTAGGCGATAGCGTAGTTTTAGATATCGGTGGCTTTTATAAGGGCTATGCCTCAGATATGACAAGAACAGTTTTTATCGGAGAAGTATCTGATAAAGCGCGTGAAGTTTATGAAATAGTAAAAGAAGCTAATCTTCGCGGTATAGAAGCAGCAAAACCTGGCAATAAAATGAGTGATGTAGATAAAGCCTGCCGTGATTATATAGAAGAAAAAGGCTATGGAAAATATTTTACCCACAGAACAGGCCACTCAATAGGTCTAGAGGACCACGAATATGGTGATGTTTCTAGTGTAAATGATGCAATTATAAAACCAGGACAAATTTTCTCAGTAGAACCAGGCATTTATTTAATGGATGAAGGCATTGGTGTAAGGATAGAAGATTTAGTAATCATCACAGAAGATGGCAATGAAGTTATAAATCACTATACAAAAGATTTAATTGTGGTAGATATAGATGATTAATGAAGGCTATATGTCTTTTAAGGATTATAAAACTTATTATAGAATTGTAAATCCGGAAGGCAAGAAAACTCCACTGATATTAATCCACGGAGGACCAGGGTCAACCCACAATTATTTTGAAGTTTTTGATGACTTTGCCTATAAAAATGACAGGCCAATAGTAATGTATGATCAAATTGGCTGTGGCAATTCTTTTGTAGATGGTGATGAAGATTTATTTAATGCAGATGTTTGGATGGAGGAATTAATTTCTCTAAGAGATCATCTAAAATTAGATGAGGTTCACATCTTAGGCCAATCTTGGGGTGGCATGCTTTTGATTTTATATGCCTTAACTAAACCAAGGGGTGTAAAATCAATTATTTTATCATCCACCCTTTCTTCTGCAAAACTTTGGAGAAGTGAGCAGCTTAGAAGAATATCTTACATGGATGAAGAGTACAAAATTCCGCTTTTAAAAGCAGAAAAAACGGGCGACTATGATTCAAAAGAATATCAAAAAGCCCTGGATGTTTTCATGGAAAAATACTCAGCAGGCCCATACGGGGAAAATGATCCAGAATGTCTTACTAGAAAAAAGAAATCAGGAGCAAAATCCTATGTAGTAGGATGGGGAGAAAATGAATTTTCTCCAACAGGAACTCTAGCAGGTTTTGAAGTGACAGATAGGCTACATGAAATAGCAATCCCAACTTTAATTACAAGTGGGGCAGAGGACTTATCTTCACCAATCATTGCAAAAACTATGCACGATGAGATTAAAAACTCAAAATGGGAACTTTTTGCCAATTCTCGCCACATGCCCTTTGTAGATGAGCATGACAATTACAAAAAAGTATTAGAAAAATGGCTTTATAAAGTAGAAAGTTAAAAATATTAAGCAGGTAATTGATAAAATTGCCTACTTTTTTGTGTTATAATCGTAAAAAAGGATGCTTTAAAAAGAAGGAGAGATTTATGGATGTTTACGAAAAAGCCTTAGAAAAACACAGAGACTGGCAGGGGAAAGTAGGGACTGATGTAAAGGCAAAAGTTACAAACCGAGAAGAATTAACCTTTGCCTACACGCCAGGAGTTGCAGAACCTTGCAGAGAAATTGCCAAAGACGAAACAAAAGCTTATGAATATACATCAAAAGCAAACACAATTGCAGTTATTTCTGATGGATCTGCAGTATTAGGATTAGGTAATATCGGGCCAAAGGCTGCCCTGCCTGTTATGGAGGGAAAAGCAGTGTTATTTAAAGAATTTGGTGGAGTAAATGCTGTGCCAATAGTGCTTGATACCCAAGATGCAGATGAAATTATAGAAACCATAAAAAATATTGCTCCGGGATTTGGCGGTATAAACCTAGAAGATATTTCATCACCTAGGTGTGTGTATATTGAAGAAAAGTTAAAAGAAACCCTAGATATTCCAGTATTTCATGATGACCAACACGGTACAGCCATTGTAACAGTTGCAGCTTTGATAAATGCCCTAAAATTAGTTGATAAAAAGCCTCGTGATATCAAACTTGTAGTAAGCGGGGCAGGAGCAGCTGGATTTTCTTGTGCAAAACTTATCCATGATTTGGGAGTGAAAAATATAATAGTTTGTGATTCACGCGGGGCCATTAATAAGATGATGCTAAATTCTGGTAACCCAGTTAAGGCGCAAATTGCAGAAATGTTTAATCCAGATGATATAGAAGGGTCTGTAAGCGATGTTATAAAGGGAGCGGATGTTTTTATAGGGGTTTCTGCACCGGATATATTAGATGAAGAAGATATCAAAAACATGAATAATGATGCTATTGTATTTGCTATGGCAAATCCCATTCCAGAAATTGACTACCATGTGGCAAAAAAAGCTGGGGCAAGGATTGTAGCTACAGGTCGTTCTGATTTTCCAAATCAAATTAATAATGTCCTAGCTTTTCCAGGTATATTTAAAGGAGCCTTAGAAGCTCGCGCTCCACAAATAACAGACCAAATGAAAATGGCAGCAGCAAAAGCCCTAGCAGCCTTTGTTAAAGATGATGAATTAAATGAAAAATACATCATCCCTTCAGCCTTTGAACAGGGAATTGCAGAAGCTGTAAGTGATGCTATTAAGACTTTAAAATAATTGAAATGATAAGATAATTATAACGATAGATGTTTTTTAGAAAAATTGCGTGTTTGTTATTTACAAATATTGAGAGTGGTGATATATTTATTTTGTGATAGTTATCATTATGAGTTTATTAATTAGAATACTTTATTAGCTAGTAATTATAAAAATCATAAATTTATCTATGGGGAGATGATTGTTGCGTATTATAATTTGGATATCAAGTAATGCCATTATATTATAAAAAATAGGATGACACTATTAATAAAATGTAAATTCATAACAATTGGGATATTAATATCAATAAAAAAATAAAATATATTATGGTTTTGTAATCTTAATCTTGCTCCCTAAAGTTTCATATGCTCAAGAATCTTATAATGTCAGAATGAAAGTTAATAACAAAGATGGAGCAATTATTAATGTAGCTTCACAAGCTAATGCTCTAGATTCTCTAAGTCAAGCAGAAATAAAACAAATGCTTGACAGCAATAATTTAAGAGATGGTGGTACAATAACAATTCATAAAGTAAGTGATGGTATGAACCCTTGTATTCTAAATAATAATATAAGAAATATTAGTACGTTTAACAATGTGAGTACAAATTTATTCAGCGGATATAAATATAAAACTTCTAAAGTTTTAAGTTCAGAATATGCTGCTAATAATACTAGAGAGTTTAGAGTGCAATTTTACGCGAAAAAAGTATCATTCACTCAATATAAACTAAATAGTTCTAACAATCAAGTAATTGCTACTAAATCTGGAAAAGCTGCTGTACCTACACGTTTTGCTTTGTACGGTATTGATAGAAAATTAAAATGAGAGGTTCTCAAATGAAAAAAATAATAAGTATTCTTTTTATTATTTTATTCATATTTGGTTTGTATATGATAATTGAATCAGGCAGTGGAATGTTTGGTGATCATATATCATCAATAATATCTGGTGGTATACTTTCTGTATTTTCGGGTATATGGATCACTATTACACTACACTCTTTATTCAGAAAAAGTAATGATAAAAAAATTGATTAAAATAGATATGAAAGTAAAATAAAAGAAGAATGTTAAGGGACTGGTTATTACAATCAGTCTTTTTTGTATGTAAAAACAAATGAGGTCTTATGAATAAAGATATAAAATTAGTTGCTATTGACTTAGATGGGACACTTTTAGGATCTGATGAGAAGATAGTAGAAAAAAATATAGATGCAATAAAGAAAATAAAAGAGAAGGGCATCGAGGTTGTAATAGCTACCGGGAGATGTTTTAATGGTTTTTGGTGGGTCCGCCAAGAGCTTGGCCTAGAAGGTTTTGATGATTACTCAATTTGTAATACTGGAGCCTTTGTAAGATGCAATGCAACTAGCAAGGCCATTATAGAAAATCCCTTAGAAAAAGAAGATTACGAAAAAATCACCTCCTACCTGGGGGACTATGATTTGCAAGTAGGAATTTTTACCAAGGATGTTCTTTATAATAACGAAGAAGTAGTCAATGATGGATTTAAAAAAGACCAAGAAGTTATGAAACTTCCACGTTTAAAATTTAAAGATTTTGATGAGATCGAAGAAAAAGTAGCTCGCATCAATTTTATGGGGAATCAAGATGAGCTTGATAAGTTTTATGAAGAAAACAAAGAAGCTTTAGAAAAAGACTATATGACTATGAGAAATGAAAC
Source organism: Anaerococcus cruorum (assembly GCF_046365495.1). Classification (NCBI taxonomy): domain Bacteria; kingdom Bacillati; phylum Bacillota; class Tissierellia; order Tissierellales; family Peptoniphilaceae; genus Anaerococcus; species Anaerococcus cruorum. Next base: position 43,864 of record NZ_JBGMEH010000008.1, read on the forward strand.
ATATTCTCTAGAAGTTCTTAAAAAATCTTCTGGAAAAGCCAATAGTCTAAAAAAGCTTTGCGAATATTTAGATATAGATTTAACAAATGTTGCCTACTTTGGCGATGGAGCAAATGATATAGAGGCTATAAAACTTGCAGGACTTGGTATAGCTATGGGAAATGCAAAAGAAGAAACTAAAGAAGCTGCTGACTATGTAACATCAACTAACGATGAGGCAGGTCTAGCAGAATTTTTAGAAAAAATATTTGATTAGAGGTTTTAATGGATAAATTTGCAATCCTTTCATCAGGATCGTCAGGAAACTGCTTATTTATCGAATATAAGGGCAGTAAAATCTTGGTGGATGCAGGATTTTCAGCGCGAAAAATAGAAAATTTATTAAAAGAAATAGGTAAAGATGCCAACGAATTAGATGCCATTTTTCTAACCCATGAGCATGCTGACCACACAAAAGGGGCAGGAACTCTATCCCGCCGCTACAATATTCCTATATTTGCCAATGGAGGCACATGGAAGGGCATAGAAAAATGTGTTGGCAAGGTGAAAGATGAAAATATAAGAGTTTTTGATAGTGGCAAGTTTTTATCCTTTGGGTCAATGGATATTATGCCCATAAAAGTCCACCACGATGCCAATGAGCCGGTGGGTTTTGTTCTTTATTTAGGCAATCAAAAAATATCAATTTTGACCGATACAGGCATAGTTGATGAAAATATGGCCTATGAGATAAAGGGATCTGATGTTTATTATATGGAGGCCAACCACGATTTAGAAGCTCTAAAACGTGGACCATATCCATATCCTCTAAAACTTAGAGTAATGAGCAATATGGGACATTTATCAAATGACCAATCAGCAGAAGTTTTAGCAGATGCCTTAGAGGGTAAAAGAGAAAAAGTTTTTTTAGGTCACCTATCAGAAACAAATAATACACCAGAATTATCAAGGCTTACAGTAGATAATTATCTAACAAGTCTTGGTTTAGATACAAGAAAAGATATACTTTTAGAAGTGGCAGATAGGTATGTACCTTCTGGCATAGTAGAATTATAGAAAGTTAAATTATGGAACTAATAGATATTGAAAGATCAATTATAAAAAAATATAGAAAACAAATTTGGTCCCCCTTTATTAAAGCAATCAAAGAATTTGAATTGATAAATGATGGGGACAAGGTAGCAGTTGCAATCTCTGGGGGTAAGGATTCGCTATTACTTGCAAAAGTAATTGAAGAACTTCATAAGCATAGCAAGGTAAACTTTGATGTAGTATACATATCAATGGACCCAGGCTATGACCCTAGAAATCGTGAGCAATTAGAAAAAAACTTAGACTATTTAGGAATAGATGGGCAGATATTTGACACAGAAGTATTTAAAATAGCAGAAGAAGTTTCCAAAGGCGAATATCCTTGCTATATGTGCGCAAGAATGCGTAGGGGTAGCCTTTATGCCAAAGCCCAAGAGCTAGGATGCAATAAAATCGCCCTAGGTCATCATATGAATGATGTTATAGAAACTATAATGTTAAATGTCCTTTATGCAGGTAAGTTTAATACAATGAAACCAAAGCTTAAAGCACAAAATTTTGAAAATATGGAACTAATTCGTCCATTTTATTATGTAAAGGAAGAAGATATCATAAAATGGCGTGATCATGTAGAGCTATTTGCCCTAAATTGTGCATGCACAGTTACAAAATCACAAGAAGCTTATACAAGAAAAATGATAAAGCAAATGATAGCTCAAATGAAAGAAAACAATCCTGAAGTGGAGATGTCTATTTTAAGGTCTGGAGAAAATGTAAATTGTGATATGGTTGTAGGTTATCAACTCCATGGACAAAAACATTCGTTCTTGGAGGAATTTGATGATTGAGTTTTTAAAAGTTTTAATCCTCTCCATAGTAGAGGGTGTAACAGAATTTTTACCAGTATCATCCACTGGCCACCTTATTTTGGTAAATGAATTTGTAAAACTAGATCCGCCAGAATTTTCAAACGCCTTTAATGTAATTATTCAATTAGGTGCCATTATGGCAGTTGTAGTCTTATATTTTAAAAAGCTAAATCCTTGGGATCATGAAAAGACTTACAAATATTATCCAAAAAACTATGATAAATTAAATGGACAATCAAGATTTTACTATAGGTTAACCCACCCAGATGAAAGAACAATAGAGCTTTGGAAAAGAGTAATAGTTGGGGTAATCCCAGCAGGGGTTTTAGGTTTGCTATTTGATGATTATATAGATGAACATTTATTTAACCCAATGGTAGTTGCAACCATGCTACTTGTTTGGGGTGCTATAATTATTTTTGTTGAAAAAAGAAATAAAAATAAAAACAAAAACGGTTTTGTAAATGATAATATAATAAATGTTTCCTATAAAACTATAATTGCCATTGGATTTTTCCAAGCCCTTGCGATGATACCAGGAACATCTAGATCAGCTGCAACTATTATGGGAGCTATGATTTTAGGGCTTAGCCGTGAAGCTGCTGCAGAATTTTCTTTCTTTTTAGCGATTCCAACCATGCTTGGAGCAACTTTATTAAAAGTAGTTAAAAATGTTCATGGTTTTACGGGAAGCCAATGGTTATTGATTTTAGTCGGTATGGTTTTAAGCTTTATAGTAGCTTACATAGTTATTAAAAAATTTATGGAATACATCAGCAAGCACGATTTTATTCCATTTGGAATATATAGGATAATCTTATCTATCATAGTATTTTTATACTTTGGGATTATAAAATAAAAAAAGAGTCTAGATTTTCTAGACTCTTTTTTAAAGTGAAAAAGTAAATCTAACTAAAACGCCCGGATAAAGATTTTCAATATCCATTGTTCCATTGTGAAGCTCGCAAATTTGCTTAGAAATAAACAAGCCAAGACCATGAGTTTCAATATTTGAGATATCGGATTTAAATAATCTTTGTATTATTTCATCAGAGATATGACTATCTTGATTTATTACTTCAACTATAAAATTTTCTTCATTATTTTTAGTGTGTATTGCTACTTCACCTTTAGAATATTTTAAACTATTTTCTACAACATTAAAAAGCATCCTATAAAATAAATGTTCATCCATTTTTAATTTAATAGAAGTGCTTGTTAAATTTTCAAAGTTTAAATCTTTATTTTGATGTTCATTTAATTCATTAACTATTAATTTTCTTATAATAATTAAGGGATCTGTATCGACAAAGTAATCTTTATTTATAGTATCTAGTCTTTCTGTAAGGTTAAGATCTTCTATGATTTTACTTATACTTTGGATTTGATTATTCATTATCAAGATTTGCGCTTGATTTTGATTGGTTTTTATTTCTTCTAGCCCCCAACTTAATTTTGTAAGAGGTGTCCTTATATCATGGCTTATACCTCTTAACCAATTTGTTCTACTATTTTTAATTTTCATATATTTTTTATTAGCCTCATTTATAGTCTTTGAAATCTCTTTTAATTCTCCATTTTCATCTAATCTTGCATAATCATCTTTAAATAAGTTATTTATAGAATCTAGGAGAGGGTTTAAATTCTTATACAATTTCTTTATTTCGAAAATATAAAACAAATAAATTATAATCAAAAATATTAATACAGAAAATATGATTATATAAAAGTTATTTATAAAGACATCATAATTGTAATAGTTAAAGGGCAGTTTATCTAATGATTTCTTAGGATAAGCGAAAACTATTAGTCCATCACCAGCTACAAAAGTAAAGACAGGATAATCATCCAGGTAATATCTTGTAAATTGACCAACATCTGCAAGAGTAAATTTACTTTTTACTTCTGCTGGCTTATTAAAGCTTTCTACAACTTCTCCGTTCTCATTTAATCGTATAGCCCATATATTTTTGTTTTTTAAATATTTGCGGTTATTATCTGTTAGATAGGTATTATCTTTTTTGTTTTCTATTATATAATCATATATCAGATTTGGATTATTATATTGTTTAAATAGTTTGTAACTAGTATATAAAATAGCACTGATGGTTACAATAGTAACCAAAATAAAAGCTAGACACAATTTTATAAATTTTTTATATTCTTTTAATAAATAGTTTATCATAGCACGCCTTTAAGTTTGTAACCTAGACCTTTTATAGTCACTAGTATTTTAGGGTTGGATGGATCATCTTCTAATTTTTCTCTTAGTCTATAAATATGAGTAATAAGAGTATTCTCATATCCAAATGTGTCCTCCCAACACTGTTCTATAATTTGATCAATGGATACTATTTTATTTAAATTTTCAGACATATAATCTAGTATTTTAAATTGCTTAGCTGTAAGTGGTATTTCTGTAGTTTCTTTAATTAATATGGCTCTTTCTCTATCGAATATCACTCCGTTAAGATTAATTTTATCTTTATTATATTGTTTATAACTTCTTCTAAGTACTGCCCTTATTCGCCAAAGTAAGTCTTCTGGTAAGAATGGTTTTACGATATAATCATCTGCCTCTAGGTCAAAACCGGATTTCATATCATCCCTGCCATCAAGTGCAGAAAGCACTATCACTGGTATTTTAGAAGTTTTTCTAGTCTCGCTTAATAAATCAAAGCCACTACCATCAGGTAGCATTATGTCTAAAACTATTAGGTCCACTTTATTATTATCTAATTTAAATTTTGCTTCTTTTATATTTTTTGCTGTCAGTACATTGTGGAAGTTATTTTTTATTAAGAATTTGTACATACTTTTTAAAAGCTCTATTTCATCATCTACAATTAATAGACATACATCATCATATGAATTCATTATTTACCTCTTTTCCTATTAATTGTATCAAATAAAAGTTTAATTTGTTATTTTGTGATGTAAAAGTGAGGATAGTAAAATATTAGATTCATCTAAATATTCTATACTTATATCAGTAAAACAAAAGGAGCTTAAATGAAAAATATATTAGAGATTGAGAACTTAAAAAAATCTTATAATCAAGTTCTCGTTTTAGATGAAGTTAGTTTAGAAATTGAAAAAGGAACCATATATGGACTTATAGGAAAAAATGGTGCAGGAAAGTCTACCTTAATGAAGACAATTTTAGGATTAGTTAAGAAAGATTCTGGAGCTATATCATTATATGGCAAAAAAGTAAATGAAAAAAATCAAAAAGAAATAAACAAGAGCATTGGATCTTTAATTGAAAATCCTTCGTTTTATGACCATCTGACAGCCTATGAAAATTTAGAAATTATTTGCAAACTAAAAGACATAAGTACAAAGGATATAAATAGAATATTAGAATTAGTTAATTTGAGTAAGCACACAAATAAAAAAGTCAGAGAGTTTTCACTAGGAATGAAGCAAAGATTAGGAATTGCTATAGCCATTATAGGTAATCCTAAGCTATTAATTCTTGATGAGCCTATTAATGGACTAGATCCTTATGGTATAGAAGAGATGAGAAATTTATTTATGAATATAGTAAAAAATAGTGAAACAAGCATTTTAATATCTTCTCATATCCTTGATGAGATTGAAAAAATTTCTACTCATATAGGTATATTAAGAGATGGCAAACTAGTATACAATGGATCACTTGATGATTATAGGAAACTTCATCCACCAGTTATATCAATTGTAACTTCTGATAATATCCTTGCTGCTGAATTATTAGGTATGGATAAATCTAATATTATAAATGAGAAGTTGGTCCTTGGTAACAAGCCTAAGGAAGAAGTTTCTAGAATCATAAAATTTATAATAAATAACGTAAGCGTATATAGGGTGGAAGAAGAGAAAGAAAGCTTAGAAAAATTATTTATAAGTGAAACAAATTAAGGTATTGATATGAAGAATTTAGAAATAAAAAAGAATAAGGGTTTAGGCTTAAATTTTATGCTATTGATTGAATTTACAATTCATATGTTATTTATTTTAGTTGCAGTTTTAGGAAAAAGTTTTGGAAAAAGCTCTTATCCCTTATATATGATTTTAGATAATTATTTTATGACTTGCCTATTAATAAATCCTATTATTATCTCTACAATTGCAAAAAAGGTAATTGAGATGGAAGAAAAAAATAATATGTGGCAGCTACAGACCAGTCTTGGTGAGTATATTTCAAATATTTTGGTAAACAAAATTGCCATTTTAGCTATAAAAATTGGTACTTTACAAATTATTGAGTGGATAATCATTTTGCTTTTAGCAAACCGAAATCCAAATTTAATTCTTGGTACCAGTACAATCAAAAGATTAGTTATTTATTTTTTTAGTGAATATTCTATAAATTTATTTTTATTAAATTTATTTATGATAGTAGAAATGAAGAGTAATAAAGTGTATTTCTCTTTATTTTTCTCAATAATAGGAGCAATGACTGGTATTATTTGTATGCTAACTTCTAAAGTTTTATCACAGATAAATCCATTTGCTTGGTTTGTAAGTATGCTTAATATATCTTATACAAAACAAGGCGGTGAATTTATTCAAAGTGTTAATGATATTAATTACTTAACTTTTATAATTAGTTTAATATGTATAATAGTTGAATTTATGATTTTGAAAAATATTAATAGCTATTCGCTAAATAAGGATTTGTAAAGGAAGTAAATATGTTAAATATAGAAATGAAAAAATTAAAACTAAGAAGATTATTACTAACAATCCTTATTATTCCACTATTGGCAAATATATTTGGGGTAATAAATTATAAAGGTAATATTGAAGTTTTGACTAATGAGTGGCAAAGTTTGTGGACTCAGGTATCTTTATTTTACTTCATGTTCTTTCTAATACCTTTAATTGGGATAGTTGTATCAAGTTTATGGTCTGTGGAGCATAAGGCTGGATTAAAATTAATTAGAACAAGCCCTAAAAAAAATATAAATTTTGTTGTCATTAAGGCTTTTATTACCTTTGTAATTGTTGCTATAGCTCAGTTATACTTTCTAGGACTATTCATATTTTTTGGGAAAATTGCCTGTAATCTTCCAACAACAAATTTTAAACTCTATTTCTACTATGTAGGATTTAGTATAATTTTGTCCGTTCCTATAATTTTTATAATGTCAGCCCTAAGCGTAAAAATAAAATCACTATCTATAGTAGTTTTAATATCAGTGGGAATTTCAATCTTAGGATTTATGCTATGTGCTCAAAATATATTTCCCCTTTTGAACAATATAATTGCTATTAGTAATTTAGCTTTAAAAATGAATAATTTTAGTTATATGTATATAGATGAAGTATTTTATATATTGCTAGTAGGTATAATTGAAATTATAGTATTTTTAAAAATGTCTAGAAAATTTTTAAAATATGAAGGCTAAATCTAATTCATATATATTAAAACAATGCCTTAGTAAATAAAAAGTACCTCATTTCATCTTTCTGAAATGAGGTACTTTTAAGTCTTTTTACTTTAAGAAATTTATAAAAAATGTAATCACTATGGGGTTAAATAAATTAACTGCAATGGCTAAAACTATTGGAAAAATAAACATTGCCACATCTGCTGGACCTTCTTTTTCTATAATCGCTTCCATATTTGCAATAGCATTTGGTGTTTGACCAAGGCCTACTCCGCAGTGGCCTGCAACCATTACTGCTGCATCATAATTTCTTTCTAGTAGGTTAAAGGTCACAAGGGAAGTATAGATAGCAATAAATATTGCCTGAGCAACCATTATTACAAGCATTGGTAAGGCTAGATTTAGCATGGCACTTATATTTAGATTGATTAAAGCCAAGGATAAAAATAAATTTAGGGAAATATTTCCTAAAATATCAATGCTTTTTGTATTTATATCTTTTTTTGCTATATCTAATATATTGCGAGTTACAAGACCTCCAAATTGACAGCCTACATAGTAGGGAAAATTTAGAGAAGTAAGGGCTAGTAGGCGGTTAATAAAGGTTCCTAAAAATGATGCTAGGGCAATGATTACAATTGCCTCCATTAAAGTTTTTTGGTTGATAAGGTTTATATTTTTACCATCTTTATTTGCAATTTGTACGCCAGTTGACTTTAACTTATGAACTCTTATTAGCCTACTTGCAACAGGACCGCCTACAAGAGAACCTATTAGCATACCAAAAGTTGCTGCTGCTACTCCTATGGAAGTATTATTTAAAGCTCCATAGCCTTCCATAATTTTTCCAAAACTTACAGCAGAGCCTATGCCACCTGTCATGGATGTAGATCCCATAGCTACTCCATGGAGAGGATTAATCCCCATTGTTTTTGCAAGACCAACGGCTAATGCATTTTGCAAAGGTAAAAGCAAAATAATGGCAATGGCAAGTTTTATACCAAGCCAACCACTTTTTTTAAGGACCTTAAAACTACATGCAAGACCAATGCAAGTGAAAAATATATTCATGAAAAAATCTTGAATAACATCATCAAACTTAAAAAATCCTAAACCACTTTGATTTAAAATAAGATTTATAAGACTTATAATAAGCCCACCAATTACAGGTGAGGGGATAAAGAATTTTTGAAAAAACTTTACCCTGTTTTTTATAAAGACTCCTAGCATATAAGCAATGATTGCTACACCCAAGGATTCTAAAATATCTAACTGTATTTCCATAATTACCTCAATTCAAATTATTTACCTATCTATTATATAAGAAATATTGCTATAATCATAGATTTTTTATATAATACTGACAGAATAGAGGAAAAAATGAAGATAATATTTTTTATAGCAGGATTTGCAATTTTTTATGCAATGGTTGGTTACCCGATTACTCTTTTGATTTTAGAAAAAATCTTAAAGAGAAAAAATACCAAGGACTTATCCTATAAGCCCTTTGTTTCAGTAATCATATCAGCATATAACGAAGAAAAAGTAATAGAAAAAAAATTAGAAAACATAATAGCAACAAGCTACCCATCCTATGAGGTAATAGTTGCCAATGATGCATCTAGTGATAGGACTGTGCCGATTGTCGAAGATTTTATAAAAAACCATCCAGATAAAAACATTAGACTAAATACAGTTGAAAATCATCTGGGAAAAACTAATGCCCAGGATGAGGCAGTAGAGGTAGCAGAGGGAGAAATAATTGTATTTTCAGATGCTAACTCCATGTTTAAGACTGATGCCATAGATGAGCTAGTAAGCTTTTTTATAGATGATAATATAGAATATGTCTGCGGATCATTGATATATAGTAAAGATGATGATATAGCATCAGTTGTGGCAGAAAATTCTTACTGGGATGTTGAGCTTCTTATGAGAAAAATTGAATCGGAAATCTCAACTATAGCTGCTGGTAATGGTGCTATATATGCAGTAAGAAAAAAAGATTATAGGCATTATAATTTGGTATCAAGTCATGATTATGAGATGCCACTTGCAGCAGGACTAAATCACAAAAGAGCCCTTTATAATCCAGCTGCCATAGCAGTTGAAAAAGCTGGCGCAACAACCAAAGATGAATTTAAAAGAAAAGTTAGGATGCAAAGAAGAATCCTTACCAATCTTTTTACTAACCTTCGCCGCTTAAATATTTTTAACTATGGTTGGTTTAGCTTTTTTCACTTTAACCACAAGACCTTAAGATTTTTACAAGCCTTTAACCATATAGTCTTATTTATTACAAACCTAGCTCTTTTAAACCACGGTTTATTTTATAGGTTATTTTTCCTAGGCCAAGTTGCCTTTTTTACCCTAGCAGCTATAGGAAAACTTACTGAGTCAAAGGCAAAAGTATTTTATTTCCCAAGATACTACACTATGATGATGCTAGCTCAAATAAAGGGAGCTATCAATGAAGCGACTGGAAAAAGTAAGCCAACGTGGGAAAAGGCAGAGACAACTAGGATGTAAGATGAATATTGAAGTACTAATTTCAACAATGAATGAAAATTCCATTGATTGTTATAAGAGATTTAATTTAGAAACAGATGCCCTAATTATAAATCAAACTGACCACAATAACTATGAAGAAAAAATAGTAGCTGGCAATAAAATCAGGATGATTTCTACTGATACTAGGGGCTTAGGTGTTAGCCGTAACTTAGCTTTATTAAACTCAAAGGCTGATATATTAGTTTTTTGTGATGATGATGAAGTTTTCGAAAATGGCTATAAAGATAAGATTTTATCAAGCTTTGAAAAGCATCCAAATGTGGATTTTTTCGTATTTAAAACTATAATATATCAAGATGGCAAAGAAATAATTAAGGTAAAAGAAGAAAAAGATTTATCTATATATAACTCGCTAAGATACGGGTCAGTGCACTTTGCCTTTAAAAGAGAAGTCCAAAGAAGAGAAAATATTTGGATTTCTACTTATTTTGGGGCAGGCACACCAAATGGATCTGGTGAAGATAGTATATTTATAAGCGACTTTATAAGGTCTGGTAAAAAAGTGCGTACCAGCAACAAGCTTATTGCCAAAGTTTATAACGATGGGTCAACTTGGTTTGAAGGCTTTAATGAGAAATTTTTCTATGATAAGGGAAAATTATCCAAGGCCCTTTTCCCAAAAACCTATAGACTATATATAGAACAATTTTTAAGACGCCATAAGGAAATGACAAGAGAAATAGATTTAAAAACAGCCCGCAAACTTATGCTTGCTGGGGCGAAAGATTTTGGAGGAGAAAATGGAAAATAGAAAGTCATTATTTTCAGCAATACCACCTGCAATTATTGCTGGAATAATTATTGGGATGATTACTTATTTTGGCCTAAATTTTGGAGGCTATAAGGAATACCAAGCCCAATCAAAAGTAGTAACAACAAATATAGAAAACTTAGATGAAGCAAGTGGAACAGCTGCAACCTATGCTGCAACTATTAACAGCCCAAAAATCAAACAAAAAACTCTAGAGACTTTAGGAATAGATTGGAATGTTGGTAAACTTGACTCAAAACTAGAAATTAAACCAATCGAAAATACTTCTATAATAGATATTGTAGTTACAGATACTAACAAATTAAGAGCAGAGGACTTAGCTGACCAATATGCTGATTATACAGTAAGAGTTATCAATAATATTTATAATTCTGGTGCCAAGGTTATGGAATATTCCTACGGATCTGCGAGTGCTATTGATAATACATTAAGATATGCCCTAATTACAGGTGGACTTGGATTTATTCTTTGGACAATTATAAAAATGATTAGAATAAATTCCTACAATAACAAACTTGCAAGATCTTATGCAAACACAAAAGCAGAAAATGAAGTAGGAGAAGTAAGAGAAGTAAAAGAAAAACCAGCCCAAAAAATTAAAAAGTCAGCTAGCAAATCAGCTACAAAAAAAACTAGCAAGGTAGATAGTAATAGCATGGCCTTTGAAAGTGGATCTACAAAGGTAGTTAATAGCAAAGAAGTAAACAGACAAGCTGACCTAACTGAAACTTCATCAAGCAAATACGAAGTTTTAGGTAGAATTCCTTCTTATGATAAAGGAGACTTAGATGTTTAGAAAAAAAACAAATGAAAAAAGAGAAATTGCCCTTCAATCTTTTTATAACTTAGAAGATAGGCTAACAGAAAAATTAGGTACTAACCTAGTAACTGTTGCTTTTACTGCATCAAGTAATAATACAGATAAGACCCTCCATATTTTAAATATGGCTAAGCACCTAGCAGAAGATGGGGATAGAGTTTTAATTATCGATGCAAATCTTAGAGAATCTCATCTGCCAGCTGTTACAGGCAAAAGCAAAGAACGTGGTTTTGTAGATATAATCCTTGGAGACTATTCTATAGATGATGCCCTTATACATGATGATAGCTATGATGACTTATCCTACATTTTTGCAGGAGAAGTTGCTGACTATGCTGATAAATTTTTAGAACCAGAAGCTATTAAGGCCTTTTATAATGATGTGCGCGATAGATATGACTATGTATTTATAGACCTATCACCAAATATCGATATTCCAGAAGCAAATATGTTTGCAGGCAATGCCGATGCTGCAGTTGTTTTTTCAACCTATGATAAAAGCAACAACCCAGTTACTCGCGATAGCTTAAAACAACTTGAAAAAGCCAATGCAAATATTCTTGGAATAATCATCACAGATTATTTATATGCAGAAGAAGAACTTGATGAGCTATTTGGAGGAGAAGATGAATAAGAGAAAATTATTATTAGCCTTAACTCTAACTCTTGCTCTAACTGGTTGTAGTGATGATAATTATGTATCAAAAAGACATCCAGAAGGAGAAGTAAGGGAAGTAACAGAAGAAGATATGCAAGAGCAATCTGAAAATCCAGAAGAAACACAAACTGATAGTCAAGATACCGAAGATACTAGCAACGAAGAAAATCAACCAGAAGAAGCGGTAGATGATGGTATCAACTACACAGTAGAAAATACTGTAAATGTTAGGGTAGCCCCAAGTGAAACCTCAAATGTAATGACAACTGTGGAAGCGGGAGATGATATCTTAAAACTAGGAGAGTCTGATAACTGGACTAGAATAAGTATAGATGGTCAAACAGGCTATATTAGAAGCGACCTATTAGTTGCAAAATAAAATAAAGAAGACTCTAGGAAATTATTTCCTAGAGTTTTTTTGTGTTATAATAATAAAAATAGAGGGAGGATAGAATATGGAAGCTTCATTATTATTAAGCAATATGATATGGCCAGCTTTACTAACTATAGGAGTTATTAGTTTATTAGATTATATACTAGACCGCAAAAAAGCTAGTCGCAATTGTTCATTAGTATTTATGATCCTAGGTCTTGGAGCACTTGTTTATTTTATTATAAATAGAAGAGGATACATGTTCCTTCAAGTTTATTTATTTATGTTTTTACTTTCCATATCTTTAGTTATCCTTGCCCTAAAAAAGAGAATAGACGCCTTTACCATAATTGGTATTATTCTTATGGTTATCATGCTTATCTTACTTTTAAGATTTACTTTAATAGAATAAAAAAGCTAGGAAAAATCTCCTAGCTTTTTTAGTACTTATATTTATTTGTTAATTGGATTTTCAACTGCATCTATGATTAGTTGTAGATAGTGAGCTGTATCAACTAAAGTAGCTCCAGAAACTGCATCTATTGCTTCGCCTTCTTTGGCACCTTCAATAGTTTCTTTTATTTCATCAATAGTTTTGCCAGCTACGAAATTTTCTATAGCTTCAAAGTTTTCTACGATAGTTGTTGTAGATCCAGCTTTTTCTGCCATTAAGTCAGAATAAAGATCATTATTTTCAAGCTTACTTGCTAAAACTGTCTTGCTATCAGCATAGTCTTTTGCAAAGTCGCTTCCTTCACCTTGTTTTGTAATTCCTTCTTCAATGTATTGGTATTCATCAATACTTGCAGCAACTATTTTATCACCTTCTACAGCTACAACTGCATTAGCAAATGATTTTTCACCGTGTGGCGCGCCTAGTACATATCTTAATTCGATATCTTCAGGATTTTCCGCATTACCAGAGATTGCAAATGCATCATCTTTTGCTGCTTCTACTACGTATTTTAATAAGTTTGGTGTTGATTTAAATGTTGCACCACTTAAAGCATCGATGATTTGTTCATCATCGTTTTCATTTAAGAAGTCTTCAAGTTCTGCAATTGTTTTACCCTTTACAAAATCAGTTACTGCGTTGTAGTTATCCATTAGTGTAACTTCACCACCAGCTTCTTGCATAGCTTCAGAGTATAAATCTTTGTTAGCAACTTTAGAAGCTAGAACTCTACCTTCTTTAGCACCCTTACCAAATTCTGTATCAGAGTTTGGTACTGCTTGGTAGTTTTCATCTTTATCAAAGTATTGGTACTCATCGATAAAGGCACCTACAATTTTATCACCACTTGTAGCTACAACTACATTTGTAAATGATCTAGAAGCTTCATCTGGATAAGCTCTGTGTAAAACTACATTTCCTTCTTCAGCATTATCATCACTTGTTGCTGATTGCTCATCTTCTTTTTCTCCCTCATCAGATGATTCAGTAGTTTCTTCAGTTTTTTCTTCTTTAGTATCAGCTTCTGTATCTGTTTCTTCAGTTTCTGCTGTTTTATCAGCTGTATCAACAGTTTCCTCAGCCTTTTCTTCTACTACTGCTTCTTCTTTAGTGTCAGCTTCCTTAGTTGTATCGTTTGCACAACCTACAAAAGCTAATGATGTTGCAAGCATAAGTGTCGCAATATTAAACTTTTTATTCATATATTCTCCTCCATTAATTATATAAATATTATCGTTATTTAAATAACTTGTTTAGAATCATTATAATATATATGATAAATTTTGGCAAATTTAAAATTTTATCCTCAATTTATAATACATGGGTATAATCTTGGTATATAAAAATTTAAGGAGACTTTATGCAAGTTAATGTTGATAGAAAATTAGCCTTTAAAATAGCAGGTAAAGGTTTTACTATAAAAAATAGGGAAGATGTTAGTGAAATAAGATCAAGTTTTTTAAAAGAATATAAGAATATTTTAAAAGAACATGGGGCGGCTTATGGTCTTATGGAATATAATGCGCTAGAGCAAAATTATAATTACTTTATCGGTTTTGAGATAGCTGATAAAGATACTATAAATCAAAATGATTTTATAGTTTACGAAGTAGAAGAGTCTGATTACTTAGAAGTACCAGTTGAAAGTTTAGATGGCTTAAAAGAGGGCTACATCTATACTTATAAAGAGTATTTTCCAAACAAAAAATATTTCCATGGTCTAGGTCCAGATATAGAATTCTACCAATATGATCAAGATAATGATAGTATTGCTAGTGCAAAATTATTTATTTGCCTTAGAGAAAATCCTCACGCCTAAGTCTTAGAAAAGCTAAGATAGGGTATCAATAATATAAGTAAAAATATAAGACTAGATATTGCTTTATTGATAATTTAGGTCAAAATTTTAAATGTGAACTGAGGATCATATGAAAAAATTATTATTAATTGCTCTTATGGGCCTAAGTCTTAGCTCGTGTATGATGTTTCCTGATAAGTACTCAGATCAGGAAATAATTTATGGAGATAGCTTAGCGGAAACTCGTGAGATACCAAAATATAAACGCATCAACTCATCTTTTACTTACAATCCTGAGGATGATGAAGAAGAATGTGAAGAATGTCAAACTTTAAGATAAAATGGGTATATAACTAAAATAAAAGGAGATTATTATGGGAAAATTAAAAACAATTGCAAAATTAGCACAAATCAATAACAAACTTGGCTTACTAGATGCAGGTGATATTATAGGACTAGCAAGCACAGCTCACAAAGTAAGAAGCTTTAGTCCAACAGATCACTTACCAGATTTCGAACTAGACTTTTGGGAAAGAGAAGAAATAGAAAAAGCACAAAGAAGAAATGCTATCCTAGCTGCAGCTGCAATCGGTGCAGGTGCTTATCTACTAACTAAAAACCGTGATAAAATCGCAGATTTAGCTGGTGATGCTAGAAGTAAGGGTAGAGAAATTGCTAAAGATGCTCAAAAAAAAGGTGAAGAAGCTCTAGAAGTTGGTAAAGACCTTGCAGAAGAAGCATCTGATAAACTAGACAAAAATGGTAATACAATTGATGCAAAAGAAGTAAAACACAGTTTTTACGACAATTACTAAAATAAAAAATAACCCAAAGTTTTAAAACTTTGGGTTATTTTTTATATATTAGCTAAAAATCCTTTAATATCTTCTTCATTAGTTCTATAAGTTGTAACAAAACGTGCAATTTTTTTATTATCCATATCACCCATTAGCTCAAAGGCTGCAAAATCTTTAAATTTTTCGACTTCACTATCAGATAATTTTACAAAAACTTGGTTAGATTCGAAAGGATAGGCTAACTCATAGCTCTTAGTTAAAAATCCATTTGCTAAATTTTCAGCCATTTTATAGGCGTGGTCAGCACCAGCTGTATAACCATCTTCCTTTGAAAAAATTGTTTCAAACATTATTCCAGGTATAAATCCTTTTGCTAATAGATATCCCTTTTGCTTTTGTAAATTTATAAAGCTTTTCTTTAAATCATCATTTACTATTACAAGTGCTTCTCCAAACATCAAGCCATTTTTGGTACCACCTAAATAAAAAACATCGCATAGCTTGCAAAATTCAGATATATCATAATCACATTTTTCGCTAGCTAGGGCTGCTGCAAGTCTTGCCCCATCTATAAATAAGTAAAGGTTATTTTCCTTACAGAAATTATAAATATCTTCTAACTCTTTTTTAGTATAAACCTCTCCAAGTTCTGTAGTGTTTGATATATAAACTTTTTTAGGAACTGTAACTAATTCTGAGTTAAAGTTTGCTAACTTTTCTTCCAATAGCTTTCTTGTGAGTTTACCAGTTGGAGTTTTTATAGTTTCTATTTTTATACCGGTAGCTTCGATAGATCCTGCTTCATGGCCTTGTATGTGGCCACTTGTAGCAGCTATTACAGAATTTTCTTGTCTCATACCACAAGTAACTCCCAAGACATTTGCAGGAGTACCACCTGGCACAAAATGAATATCTACATTTTCGTTTTTTAAGGATTTTTTTATTAAATTTCTAGCGTTTTCACTATGGCTATCAAAACCATAGCCAATATTGTATTCGTCTTTAGCCTTTAAAATAGCTTCTAAAATTTCAGGTCTGCCTATATCGTTATAATCATTTAAGAAAAAATACATATTAGTCTCCTTTCGCTGTATTTAAGAGTGACTTATCAATGGCTTCATTTAGTAACTTTAAGTAAGCTTCATAGGCCTTAGTTTGTCCGTAAAAATGAACTCCGTCGGTACCTTCATAAAAGCTTGGATTTTTTATAGCATAGTCTTCCCACTCCATAAGGGTTACAAATTCATATTTTTTGGCTATTTCTTGCATAGCTTGACTTACTGGATGAGGCTGTGGATATCTGTTGTCATAGCATGTCACAAGTATAAGCCTTTTACCTTCTGGAAAATCATTTATAATTTTTTTAAGACTTGACATCGGAGATTTTTCTGCATTTGTCCCTAGGGCAAGGATTACAATATCACCTAGGTTGCCAGTATTTTCCATCTCAGCTATAATTTTTGCCCCATCTTCTAGCGGTCTGCTGCCTTCGGCGTTAATATATAAATTGGAAATATTATTTGCTAAATATTCACGAGGCCCCAGCATTACGCTATCTCCGATTAGAGTTAGAGAAGTTTCTTCTTTAGCTTCTTTTACAAATTCACTATTATTTTTATTTATAAAATTATCCAGTTCTTTTTTGTCGAGTTTTATCTTTTCTAAATCTTGATTTACTGATTCTTTTAAGATTTGCTTTTCTAAACTCATCATGGCACCAGCATTATCTCCTATAGCATAACTTAGAGAAAAGCTTGTGATAATCATAAAAATAAGGCTGGCTTGGAAAAGAATACCGTATTTTTTGTAGTTTATTTCATATTTTTTATCCATGTATTTAAGAGGAATTAAGTTTTTACCTTTAAAAATAGGTTCAAAAACATGGTGGTTAAATAAAACTAAAATTATGGTAACTAAAATTGCTATTATAAGTCCCTTGCTAGTTTTATTAAAATTGCTTACCAAAACCCACACTGGCCAATGGAAGATATAAAAACCGTAGGAATATTCAGCAAGCCTACTAACAAATTTATTTTCCATAAGATTTGGATTGGCAAAACCTACTAAAATTAAAAATCCTGTTATAAGATCTGTAAGTAAAAATCCTAAAATATAGGTGATTTTGCTATCATAAGTCATGGTAAGAGCCATTAAAAATATAAGACCAATGCCCACCAAAGTTGGTTTATTATAAGGAATTTTCTTAAAGGAAAATCTTTTTACAAAACTTGCTAAAAAGCTACCTAGCATAAAAGAAGCCATACGTGTGAGGTCAAAAAAGTAGACAATACCTGTATCAACTTTTTTAATAAGGGTTAAAATGAACATTAAAACAAAACCTATAATAGCTAAGTAAAAGGTGATTTGTAAAAATAAATCGGAAAATCTGCGTTTTATAGCGCGTTTTTGCCTAGCCTTTTTATATAAAAAACCCATAACCCATGGCCATATTAGATAGAAATGAATTTCTAAGGCTAGCGACCAGGTATGCATAAAAATCCCCCTGATAAATTGACCTTCATAGGATCCGCCTCGTAAAATTTCATAGAAATTATAATTAAAGGTAAAGGCTGCTAAAAATTGGTCAAAAAACCCTACACTGTAATCATCATTTATGCTAGGAACAAATAAGGTAGATAAAAACATCATTAAAAGAAGGGCTGGAAATATCCTAACAAAACGTTTGGTATAAAATTTTTTGTAATCAATATTTCCAGTTTCAAATAATTCATCAATTAAGTGGTAGCTGATTAAAAAACCTGAGATGACAAATAGGATGCTAACCCCGAGGAATCCGCCAGGCAGAGCAGCAGGGAAGTAATGGTAGCATAAAACTAAAATCATCGCATACACTCTTAGAAAATCTAAACCCTTAATTTTCATTTTTTTCTACCTCATTAAAACCATCACTAGTTTTTTCATAAACTTTGTCATTTTTCAGTTTTATTTTTATATCACTATTACCAGATTTATGGTTAAAGTTTGCCACATAGGTGTAATCATCATTTATAAAGCCACCCGACCCATCAAATCTTGAGTTTTTAAAAGAACCCTTATAAATACCATCAGGACTTGTTAATATACCCTCACCCTCTAATTTATTTTCCCTAACAGTACCGGTGTAGTAGGTATTATCATCAATTTTATAGTCTTTGACATCCTTACTAGGCCCCTTACTTACAAAGTAAAGTAGGGATATAGCCATCAAACCAACAAGACTTAAACCCATATAAGAAATAAATTTTTTATTTTCCATAATATCCTCTCAATATATTCTGTTTATATTATATCAAAAACTTAAAATTTGTAGATAGCTTGCCTATAATATAACTTTTAAATATTAGCTAATAATTTTGTAAAATATTGGGATTATAAAAAATATTTTGAAAATTTTGCGTATTCTAAATTATAAATATGAGTAAAGTAAGTTTATTTGTTGATATATACAAGTTTTCGTGTATTAGTATTATTACAAATTTTTATAATATGATATTGATTATCATTACTTTATGTGTTATACTTTAATCACATTAAAAGACCATCGGTTTTGTAGAAATATTTTAATAAAATATAAAAACTGTTGTTTTAAGAAATTAAGTAGCTATAGTCTACTTACATATACGCAATTAGTTGTCACGGAGGAAATTATGAAATCTTTAAAAGAAGCGCAAGTTGGCGAAAATCTAAAGATAGTAAAAATCAATGGGCAAGGTCCCATAAAAAGAAGAATAATGGATATGGGTATTACCAAAGGAACGGATGTTTTTGTAAGAAAAGTAGCTCCTTTAGGAGATCCTATCCAAATAAGCCTAAGAGGTTTTGAACTAACTATTAGAAGACATGATGCACAAAATATCTTAGTGGAGGAAGTATGAGTTTTAAAGTAGCCCTAGCGGGCAATCCCAATAGTGGTAAAACTACACTTTTTAATGCTCTGACAGGATCTAATCAAAGAGTAGGTAACTGGCCTGGAGTAACTGTTGATAAGAAGGAAGGAAATCTAAAAGGTCACCAGGATATAATTCTCCAAGACCTACCTGGTATTTATTCCCTATCACCATATACCCTAGAAGAAAAGGTTGCTAGAACCTATCTAGTAGATGAAAAACCAGACTTATTAGTAAACCTAGTTGATGGATCAAACCTAATAAGAAATCTATACTTAACCAGCCAGTTTATAGAGCTAGGTATTCCTACAATCCTTGCACTAAATATGGTAGATATAGTAAGGGATAGGGGAGATGATATTGATAAAGATGCCCTAAGTGAGCTAGTAGGGTGTCCTGTAGTAGAGATAGTAGCAAGCAAGGAAGAAGGGATAGATGAATTAATCAATGAGATTAACCATGCTAAGGATAATATTTATTATCCAATACCCCTAGAATATTCTTATGATTTAGAAAATAAGCTTGCTGATATTAGAAATATAATAGACCCTTATGTAGAAAAGGACCTTAGAAGATTTTATACTATAAAGACCTTTGAAGATGATAGGGCCATGATAGATAGGATTGGCCTATCCAAAGAAGATGAGGAAGAGATAGATAAAATTCGCGAGGCTTGCGAGAAATTCTTTGATGATGATGCTGAGTCAATCATTACAAATGAACGTTATGAAAGACTTGATGCTCTAGAAGATAGGGTTTTAAAAAAGGGTGGACCAAAAATATCTACCACAGAAAAAATAGACAATATAGTTACATCAAGGCTATGGGGACTTCCTATTTTTGCCCTAGTGATGTTTTTAGTTTATTCCCTATCAGTATTTAAGTATTCACCTGGAACCCTTGGTACTGACGCTGTAAATGGATTTTTTGGAGATACTCTAGTACCAGCGTCTGCAAGCTTTTTAGAAGCAATAAATATAAATGAAATGCTAATCGGTCTTGTGACTGATGGTATGATAGCAGGTGTTGGGGCGGTATTAGGATTCTTACCACAAATGATGGTATTATTTGCCCTACTTTCAATCCTTGAAGATGTTGGATATATGTCTAGGGTTGCCTTTATTATGGATAGGCTCTTCCGTAGATTTGGCCTATCAGGTAAGTCCTTTATACCAGCAATGATTTCAACAGGATGTGCAGTACCAGGGATCCAAGCATCCCGTACCATAGAAAATGACAGGGATAGAAGGATTACTATAATGACTACATCCTTTATGCCATGCTCAGCTAAACTTCCGGTAATAGCCCTTATAGCTGGGGCATTTTTCCCAAAAAACAGGGCCCTAATTACCTTTAGTTTTTACTTTATTGGTATAGCAGCTATCATAACAAGCGGGGTCATCTTAAAGAAATTTAAGACACTCCAATCAGATCCATCTCCATTTATTATGGAACTACCTCCATACCATGCCCCAAGAGGCAAGTCTGTGCTTACAGATGTATGGAATAAGACAAAATCATATGTAAGACGTGCAGGAACAGTTATCTTACTATCTGCAGTTCTAATATGGTTTTTAATGAACTTTGACTTTAGTTTAAACCTAGTAGCAGAAGATTCACAAGACTCAATCCTAGCAGTACTTGGTTCCCTTCTTGCCTTTATCTTTAAGCCACTTGGTTTTGGTACATGGAAAGCAGTTGTTGCTACCATATCAGGCTTTATTGCAAAGGAAAACATAGTATCAACTATGGGAGTATTACTAGAACTTGGAGCAGAAGTTACAGAAGAAAGTGGAGCACTGCTTACTGCCTTTGGTGGAGCTATAGGAAGCCCTATAGCAGGATATTCCTTCCTATTATTTAATATGCTATGTATGCCATGTTTTGCAGCAGTTGGTGCTATCAAGACAGAAATGGGAGATAACAAGTGGACAGCCCTTACAGTAGCATATCAAATGGGATTTGCATGGGTAATAAGCTTTATATTTTATCAATTTGCCAATTATATTGCTTATGGGGAACTTACAACAGCAACATTAATAGCAGGAATTTGTTTTATAGGTCTTTTATACCTAATATTTAGACCATCTCACCAAATTAAAGAAAATAAGTCATATAGGACTGAACTTGCATAAGGAGCATTATATGAATATACAATCATGGATACTTTTAATCCTAATCATCCTACTTTGCTCATACATTGTTTATAATAGATTTATAAAAGATGATGCAGTAGGTGGATGTAAGGATTGCCCAGGTCATAATCCTAAAAAGGGATTTAATAAAAATAAAATATAAGAGTTTCTAGAAAATATATGAAAGCTCGTATAAATTATTACGGGCTTTCAAAAAATTTTAATTAATTTATGATATTGATTATCACTATTGTATAGTTTGATAATAAAAAAAGAAAAGGAGAAATAATATGTCAAAAGTAGCAGTAATTTATTGGTCAGGAACAGGTAACACAGAAGAAATGGCAAATGCTATAGTAGATAGACTAAAAGAAAAAGAAATTGATATAGATATATATCAAGCAAGTGGATTTGATGCTTCAAAGCTAGCTGATTACGATGGATTTGCCTTTGGTTGCCCAGCTATGGGAGATGAATCATTAGAAGATGGTGAATTTGAACCTATGTTTGAATCGGTAGAAAGCAAATTAGATAGTAAGCCAGTAGTAATATTTGGTTCATATGAATGGAATGATGGACAATGGATGCTAAACTGGCAAGAAAGATGCAAAAAGCATAATATTAATTTGGCAGCAGACGGTCTTGCTGTATACGATAGTCCAACAGATGGGGATATCAAATCTTGTCATGATTTAGCAGATGAGCTAATCAAACACTTATAAAGATGGGATACGAGTTATTATCCCTTTATTGTAGCCAAGTTTTAGCAAATATCAAACCATCAAACTTATTTACTGTATCTAATATAGTTTATGATGTGGATAAGCTTATTGAAACTTGGAATGATGATTTTAATAAGTACGGAATCTATTTTCATATTATAGCAAAAAGAGAGAGAACATCTTCAATTTTATGTTTTAGAAAAGATTTATTGCAAAAATCTCTTAGTTATGAAAAGACAAAGTGTTTTTTAAAAACTTGTGGTTATGATATAAGTAATATCGATTCTTGTACTAGCTGCTTAAAAAAGAGATTTTTAGAAGATGAATTTCCACATGAAATAGGCTTGATTCTCGGTTATCCCTATGATGATGTAAAGGGATTTATTGAAAATAAAGGAAGAAATTACCTTTATAGTGGTTATTGGAAAGTTTATAAAGGTAAGGAAGATAAGTGTAAATTATTTAACTTATATGATAAGATTCGACGTATCTATATAGAGGCTAATGGAAATAAGTATAAACTTATGAAATTAGTAGAAATAGATACTTCATAAGTAAATCTATTTTAACAATTATTCTAAAGTCTATCAAGTTCATGCAAGATCTCCTAAAAAAAATATAGACTTGGTAGATAAATGCGTAAACATACCGAAGTAATTTTATAATTACTCAAAAAAAGCAACCAAACCTGGCAAATCTAGGATGGTTGCTTTTTAATTTAATATTACTTGCATAATACCTAGCTTTGACTATAATGATATAGATAGGTAGCGCACAGAAAGTTTATGTATATTTAACTACAAATATATTAATAAAAGGAGAGGAATATGACTATTAAAAACAATGCTAAAGAATTGATAGGAAATACTCCATTACTTAAGCTAAATTCCCTAAAAAAAGAGGGTAGAGCTGATATCTATGTAAAAGTAGAAAAAAATAATGTAGCAGGATCTGTAAAAGATAGAATCGCCCTTTATATGATAGAAGAAGCAGAAAAATCTGGAAAAATCAAACCAGGTGATACCATTGTAGAGCCAACAAGTGGTAATACAGGTGTAGCTCTTGCAGCGCTTGCAGCAGCAAAAGGATATAAATTAATATTAACTATGCCTGCATCAATGAGTGAAGAACGTGAAAAACTAGCAAAAGCTTACGGCGCAGAAGTTATAAGAACAACAGAAGGAGCTTTAAAAGGAGCAGTAGATAAGGCAAAAGAACTAGCAGAAAAAGAAGGATATTTCTTCCCAGACCAATTCTCAAACCCTGCAAATATTAAAGCACATTATGAAACCACAGGTCCAGAAATACTAGCAGAAATAACACCAGATGCCTTTATAGCAGGAGTTGGTACCGGCGGAACAGTATCAGGAGTTGGTAGAAAATTAAAAGAAAAAGATAGTAATATAAAAGTATATGCTATCCAACCAGCAGAAAGTCCACTCTTATCAGGTGGTGAAGCAGCAGGCCACAAAATCCAAGGTATAGGTGGTAACTTCATCCCTAAAAATCTAGATTTTGATGTAGTAGATGACATTGTAAGCGTATCAAGCGATGATGCAATAAAAATGAGCAGACAAATTGCAAAAGATGAGGCTCTTGCAGTAGGTATATCTTCAGGAGCAAATGTTGTAGGTGCTATAGAAATTGCAGACAAACTAGGAGAAGGCAAAACAGTGGTAACAGTATTGCCAGATACAGGAGAAAGATACCTATCTACAGACCTATATCCTAATGATTAGTTATGAAAAATATAAAGAAGAGCTTTTAGAAGCTGCCCTTAAAAAAGATCCAGCACTAAAAAGTAAAGAAGAAGCCATTCTTTACTCGCCAGGGATTAAAGCACTTTTAAGTCACTTTAGGGCCCACAAATTGTGGCTTTTAGGCAATCTATATGAAGCAGATGAAATCGCCTATAAGTCTAGGATAGAAACAGGAATAGAAATCCATCCTGGAGCAAAAATAGGCAGAAGAACATTTATCGACCATGGCATGGGCATTGTAATTGGTGAAACTGCAGAAGTAGGCGAAGACTGTTTAATATATCACGGTGTAACCCTAGGTGCAGTTGAAAATAAAAAAGGCAAAAGACACCCAACAGTAGGAAACAATGTTATGATAGACGCAGGAGCGGTAGTCCTTGGTGCTATAAACATAGGTAATAATGTAAAAATAGGGGCTAATGCAGTTGTTTTAGAAGATGTGGTAGACAATGCAACAGCAGTAGGTGCTCCTGCTAGGGTTATAAAAAATAAATGATTTTTAAAAACTTCTAAGTGAGACTTTAAATTCTTATTTAGAAGTTTTTTTATATAAATTTGTGGGGTATAAAATGTTAAGAGGATAGATAAAGGGAGGTTTATATGGCAAAGAAAACTCAGTTTGCATTTTTTTTCGCATTTGGTATCTTGCTTTATTTTTTGCTTTATCAAAGTCAGATAGTTTTTAAAAATACTATTCCATTACTGATAATACTTGGAGCAGGATTATATTATAATGATAAGTTAAAGATGAAGAGAAATGGTAACATCTTTTTGTTTCTGCTAATGATAATTTTGTCAGGCTCAGTTATTTTTAGAGATACTCATAATTTAACTTACCTTACAGCAAGTCCAATAATGGATGGGATAATTTTAGCCCTTATAACTTTTGTGTTTCATAATTACTTCATTTATGAATAAATTTACAACAAAAAAAGGGGCAAGTTCGCCCCTTAAATTTTTATCCTAAAAGTATTCTGTGGAAATTTTTCTTTCCTTTTTTGATTATTATTTTATCATCTTTAAATAAATCTTCTGTAACTTCAAGGCTTGGGTCAGATACTTTTTCATCATCTATAGAAACTCCGCCTTGTTTGATAAGTCTTCTTGCTTCACCATTTGACTGAGTAAGCCCTACATCTGTCATTAGTTGTAATAAACCAATTGGTAGATCAGCTTTTGAAATTTCTGTTGTTGGCATAGCATCTTCGTTACCCTTTCCTGCAAATAGTGCTTTTGCTGCATCTAGAGCTTCTTTGGCTTTTTCTTCACCGTGGATTAGTTTTGTAACTTCAAATGCTAGTACTTCTTTGGCATGGTTTATATCTGCTGCATTAGTTGCAGAGCCTAGCTTTTTACATTCTTCAGTTGGTAGGAAAGTAAGTTGGAGTAAGAATTTTGTAACATCCCTATCATCAACATTTCTCATATATTGGAAAAGTTCGTATGGGCTTGTTTTTTCTTCATCTAGCCATACTGCACCTTTTTGAGATTTACCCATTTTTACCCCATCTGCAGTTGTAAGTAGGGAGAAGGTCATACCGTAGGCTTTGTCATTTTCTTTTTTGCGAACTAAGTCTACTCCACCGATGATGTTTGACCATTGGTCAGATCCACCGATTTCTAAAGTACAATTGTGGCGGCGGTAAAGTTCTAAAAAGTCATAGGATTGTAAAAGCATGTAGGAAAATTCGAAAAATGTTAGTCCACCTGCTGCCATACGGTTTTTGTAGGCATCTTTTTTAAGCATTTCTCCTACTAAAAATTCGTTACCCACATCGCGTAAAAATTCTAGAAATTTTAGTTCTGTAAGCCATTTTTTATTGTTTTCTACTATGGCTGCATCCTCGCCAAATTCTAAAAATCTTTGGAATTGAGAATAAAATCTTTCTGCGTTGTTATCAATTGTTTCTTCTGTCATTACCTTTCTCATGTCAGAACGACCAGATGGGTCACCGATTAGAGTTGTTCCACCACCTAAAAGGGCAATTGGTTTGTGACCGTAATTTTGCATACGAATCATAACCATAATTTGGATAAGATGGCCTACTGTTAGTGAATCAGCAGTTGCATCAAAACCACAATAAAAAGTTAGTTTTTCATTTTTTAATTTTTCTTTTAGTTCAGCCTCGTCAGTAGCTTGCTCGTAGTAGCCACGTTCTACTAGCTCATCAAAAACATTGTCGTATTCTTTTTCGTAAGTGTATCTCATAATCTCCTCCTAAAAATTGGCATAAAAAAAGAGTATAAGAGGGCAGAAATCTGCGGTACCACCTCTTTTTATACTCGGTTTCTTTTACACAAAGAATAGTGTTAAACTCAATGAAAGTGTAATTCGGGATATAAATCCTTACTGGGTTTTCATTATCAAGTTTTATTTAATTAGTTTTAATATACCTTTGTTTTGATAAATCTTCAATTAAGATAGGTGCTAACAAAGGAGCCAATTTCTGCTATTAGCATTAAGCTATAGCAAATAATAAAAATAGTTCCCAATTTTTTACTAAATATTTTTCCAGAATAGATGCTATAAATAATTAATATGTATCCAATAACTTGCGAAATGAAATAGTCAGTACCTGCTAAAAACCTGTTTCCAAGTACTAGGATAAGAGCAGATATGGAAAATAGTACGGTCATTGCTTTTTGTGGGTGTCTATATCTTTTTTCATATCCTATGGCTTCCTTTTTAGTTACATTATATGTAAATGTAAAAGTTAATCAATACTTAACTATGAGTATTATAAGATTTGAAGTATGATATATTTATATATTTTCTAAAAGAAAGGATAGCTTATGACAGAAAAAAAACCTTATTATATAACAACTCCAATATACTATCCTAATAGTAACCTGCATATTGGAAATACTTACACATCAATAATTGCTGATGTTTTAAAAAGATACAAAAATTTAAATGGCTATGACACCTACCTTGTAACAGGCACTGATGAGCACGGGCAAAAAATCATGAGAACTGCAATTTCTCATGGTACTAGCCCTCAAAAATTTGTTGATATCATAGCTGATGAAACAAAAGTACTTTGGAAAAAACTTGAAATTGACTATGATACCTTTGTTAGATCTACCGATCCACAACATGAGGAAGATGTAAAAAATATCTTTACAAAACTTTATGAAAAAGGGGATATCTATAAAGGTGAGTACAAGGGGTATTACTGTACACCAGATGAGACATTTTGGACTGAAAGCCAGCTAGTTGATGGTAAGTGTCCAGAATGTGGTCGTGATGTAGAATACCAAGAAGAAGAAACTTACTTTTTTAGACTATCAAAATATGAAGATAAGCTAAAAGAATTATTTAAAGACCATCCAGACTTCCTTGAACCACAATTTAGACAAAAAGAGATGCTAAATAACTTTATTGATAAAGGACTTTCTGATCTTTCAGTTACAAGAAATACTTTTGATTGGGGAGTAGATGTTCCTTTTGATAACGAACATGTGGTTTATGTATGGATAGATGCCCTATCTTGTTATCTATCTGCAATTGGCTATGGGGATAATAAAAAGAAATTTGAAAAATACTGGCCTGCAAGTGTGCATTTAATAGGAAAAGATATTGTAAGATTCCATACTATTATCTGGCCTGCCCTTTTAATGGCCCTTGATTTACCGATTCCTGAAAAAGTTTTTGCCCATGGTTGGATACTTTTTGATAATGATAAGATGAGTAAGTCAAAAGGAAATATTATGTACCCAGAACCACTTGTAGAACTTTACGGTGTGGATGCTTTAAAATATTTTGTTCTTCGTGAGTTCCACTTTGGATCAGATGGAAATTTCTCTAGTCAAAAATATATGGAAAGATATAATTCTGACCTAGTAAATGACCTAGGAAACCTAGTTTCTAGAACTACATCAATGATAGATAAATATAATGGTGGTCTAGTTGCTAAAGGAAGTGAAACTGATACTTACGATGAAGAATTAAAGGCCCTTGCAAAAACAACCTACGATGACTTTGTAAGCCAAATGGATGACTTTAAGTTTAATGAAGCTTTACAAACTGTATGGACATTCATCAGACGTGCTAACAAATACGTAGATGAAACTGAACCATGGATTTTAGGCCGCGATGAAGCTAACAAGGATAGATTAAACACAGTTTTATATAACCTAGCAGAGTCACTAAGAATAGTTGCTCAACTAATCGAGCCAGTGATGAAAAATACCAGCAAAGAAATTCTTAAAAAACTTGGTACAGACAATAAAGGTTTTGCATCTGCAGGAGAATTTGGTCTTTTAGAAGAAGGAGCAAAAGTTACTAAGGGAGCAAACCTATTTGATAGATTAGATGTAGAAGTAGAGCTTAAAAAACTTCACGACCGTAACAATGAATTAATCGCCCAAAGACTAAAAAATAGCGATGATAAAAAAGAAGAGGAAGAAAGTAAGGCAGAAATAAGTTTTGAAGACTTTACTAAAGTTGAAATGGTTGTAGGTAAAATTCTTGAAGCTAAAGAACACCCAGATGCTGACAAACTTTTAGTCTTTACTATAGATGTGGGGGAAGAAAATCCTCGTACAATTATTTCTGGTATCAAAAAATGGTATGAACCAAGTGATTTAGTTGATAAAAATGTAATAGTTGTCAAAAACCTTGCCCCAAGAAAAATGCGCGGAATCGAATCCCAAGGCATGATTTTAGCAAGTGATTTTGAAGATGACCTATCACTTTTAACAACTCTTAAAGATATGAAACCAGGAAGTAAGGTTAGTTAATGAGATTAATAGATTCACACTGCCACCTTACAGATGAAGCTTTTGATGATGACAGGTTATTTATTTTAAATGACCTGTCTAATTTTGGTATAAAGGCAATCATAAATCCTGCTACAAATCTAGCTGATAGTAAAATGGCAATAGAACTTTCTGAAAAATATGATAATATTTATGCCATGGCAGGCATCCACCCAGAAGAAGTAGATGAAATTACTGAAAAAGACCTGGATGAGTTAGAAAAACTTGCTCAAAATGAAAAAGTAGTTGCTATTGGCGAAATAGGCCTTGATTATTATTGGAAAGATGATAATAAAGCCCGCCAAAAAGAAATCTTTATCCACCAACTAGAATTAGCTAGAAAATTAGCAAAACCTGCTGTAATCCATGTTAGAGACAGTAAGGATGATGTAATAGAGATCTTAAAAGACTTCCAAGATTTAAAAATTCAAATCCATTGTTTTTCAGATGACCTAGAAACGCTAGAAAAATATATAGAAATGGGTTTTTATATTTCAATTGGGGGAGTAGTAACCTTTAATAATGGTACAAATGAGCAAAATGCAGCAAGAAATGTGCCAATTGAAAGGCTTATGCTAGAAACAGATAGTCCATATCTAACCCCAGAGCCTTATCGTGGCCTTCGCAATGATCCTCGTAGAGTAGTAGAAGTTGCTAGAGTTGTTGCAGAATTGCGAGATATGAAAATAGATAAGCTTGCCAAAAGGACCTACAACAATACCAAGGAGTTTTTTAACCTATGATAAAAGAAACTATAGTTGTTGAAGGAAAAGATGATATAGCCAATGTAAAACGAGCTGTTGATTGTGAGATAATTGCAACTAATGGCCTTGCCTTTGGCAAAGAATTGATAGACCGTTTAGAAAAAATAAATGAACGCACAGGTATTATTATCCTTACAGACCCAGACCATGCTGGCAAAAAAATTAGAGAAAAAATTGCAAGGCACATCCCAGATGCCAAGCACGCCTATATAGACAGAAAGCTTGCCATAAAGAAAAATGACCTTGGTGTAGAAAATGCTGACCCTGAGGTTATTATAGAAGCTTTAAATAATGCAAAAGCAGAAACGGTTGAAAAAAGAAATGAATTTGTCATGGCAGATTTGGTAAATAATGGTCTTTCGATAGGAAAGGGTGCCAAAGAAAAAAGAGAGAAACTTGGAGATATCTTAGGCATTGGCTATTATAATTCTAAGCAGCTTTTAAGTAAACTAAATTCTTTTGCCATCAGCCGCGAGGAATTTGAAAGGGCGGTGGAAACTTTATGAAAAAACTATATTCACCAAAAGTGGTTAGAGAAATAATCGACCTTTATGACTTCAACTTCAAAAAATCACTTGGCCAAAACTTTTTAATTGATAAAAATTTTGTAGATAAAATTGTAGATGCCGCAGATATAAAAAATCAAAATGTCCTAGAAATAGGGCCAGGTATAGGAACTATTAGCTATGAAATGGCAAAGCTTGCAAAAAAAGTGGTTGCCATAGAAATAGACCAGACTCTAATACCCATACTTGATGAAAACCTAGAAGAATTTGATAATGCAAAAGTAATCAACCAAGATATTTTAAAAACTGACCTTAAAAAATTAGTAGAAGAAGAATTTGATGGGGAAAGCTTTAAAGTAGTATCAAACCTACCTTATTACATCACCACCCCTATTATAGAAATGCTAATTACAACAGGTCTTCCTTGTGATGATATGACTATTATGGTCCAAAAGGAAGTGGCTGAGCGCATGGTTGCAAGTGAATCTGACAAAGAGTACAGTTCATTATCGGTATTTATAAAATTTTATACTGAGGCAGAAGTTATTACAAACTTGCCAAAATCAGTATTTATGCCCCAACCAAAGATTGACTCAACTATTTTAAATCTGAAACTAAGAATTTATGATGAAAATGTCAACCAAGACCTACTATTTAAATTAGTAAGGGCAGGCTTTAATAAAAGACGTAAGACTATTCTAAATTCATTATCAGATGTAGTAGAAAAGGATAGATTAAAAGAGGCCCTTGCAAAAGTTGATTTGGCAGAAAATCTTAGGGCAGAAAATTTATCTATCGATGATTTTATAAATTTAACTAATGAATTATCCTAAATGGGTATAAGTATATAAGTAGAGTAAAAGTGAAGGAGTTAAAGATGGCAGATATTAAAATTTATACATCAAATACTTGTGTTTTCTGTAAAGCAGCAAAACAATATTTCAATGATAATGACATTGAATTTACAGAATTAAACATAGATGAAAATCCAGATGCAGTAGAATACCTAGTATCTAAAGGATACAGAGGAGTTCCTGTTATCAATATCGATGGCGAAGACATCGTAGGATTTGATAAACCAGCTATTGAAGCTAAATTAGGTTTATAATAAAAAAAGGGCGTTTAGCCCTCTTTTTTTATGCATATTTTAAGTGCAGGTAAAAATTTATATTACTTATAGCTAGATAAGCTTTCATTAGGGATTATCTCTACTCCAGCAAGTTTGCCCTGGTACATGGTAAAGATTGCTACATATTGTCCGTTTAGATACATATAGTACTGGTCGTTTTGAGCATCCTTAGTATTTTGCCTTAGTTCTATAATTTCTTTATCAGCAACTTTTGTTTCTATTTCATAAAGAGCATCGCCAAATTTTATATCCCCTAGGCTAAAATCCATATTAGTTAGTTCAAAGTTTGAAATTTCTATATAATTAATCTGTGCATCTAAGATATTTATATCAGATCCGCTAGTATTTGTAGCTTTTACATAAATTTGATTATCATCTTTTTTTAAGTAAATATCAGCAGTCTTGCCAGCTGGGATGGTTTCTAAGTTTTCTCTTTGAGCTTCTCCATCGAGGCTAGCATTATAGGTAAAGCCATTTTGTACAAAACGTCCTACATTCGGTGGGAAAGTATAACCAAAGTCATCTAGTTTAAAGTCTCCTTCTATATTTTTTCTACTATTTTCATCGGCCATATCTATATTTTTTTGTAAAGAAAAATTTTCATACATAAAATCTTGAGCTGTTTCACATGAGTTAAGGGATAGGGCCACCAATATTATCAAAAGTATCTTCATTTCTTCCCCTTTCGTTGCTTCTATTTTATCAAAGTTTACTCCATTATAAAACTGTTTTATATTTGTCAATAAATTGTTATAATCATCTATGAAAGGAAGTGTATTATGTTTGATTTTAATAATGCTAAAAAAAGACTAGATGAGGTTATAAGTCCAACCCACTTATTTTATTCAGAATATTTTTCTGATATTGCTTCTAATAACGTTTACATAAAACCGGAAAACTTACGAAAAACTGGTTCCTTTAAAATAAGAGGAGCCTACAACAAATTATCAAAACTAGATGATGCTTCAAAAGAAGTGGGTATTATTACAGCTTCTGCAGGTAATCATGCCCAAGGAGTAGCTTATTCTGCAAACAAACTAGGAATTAATGCAACTATTTGCATGCCAGAGCAAACCCCTATGATAAAGGTAGATGGTACTTTAAAATATGGTGCTAATGTAGTTTTATACGGAGAAAACTTTGATGCTTGTAAGGACCATGCTATAAAGCTTGCTGAGGAAAATGGCTACACCTTTATCCCTCCTTTTGATGACTTGGATGTTATAGAAGGCCAAGGAACTATAGGGCTAGAAATAATAAATGAATTAGAATACGTAGATTATGTAATTGTACCAGTTGGTGGAGGAGGACTTATTGCAGGAATTGCCAAATGTATTAAACAAATAAGTCCACTTATAAAAGTTATTGGAGTTGAGCCATATTCTGCTCGTTCTATGCAAGAATCTATCAAAAAAGGTAAAATAATTAAGTTAGAAGGTGTTGATACAATAGCTGATGGTACAGCTGTTGCAGAAGTTGGATCATATACATATGACATTGCCAAAGACTATGTGGATGATTGGATAACAGTAACTGATGAGGAAATCCTAATGGCTTTTATAAACCTAATGGAAAAACATAAATTAGTTGCTGAACCATCTGGGGCCCTAAGTCTTGCAGCTCTTAATAAACTTAATTTTTATAATAAAAATGTAGTTTCTATTATAAGCGGGGGCAATATCGATATGAGCTTTATTTCTCAACTTATAAATCGTGGACTATACGAAACAGGTCGCATAACAAGAATAAACTTAGAAGTACCAAACATACCAGGTAAACTTCAAGCGCTTCTTGCAGATATTGCTTATACTAAGGCAAATATCATATCCATAGACCATGATAGTCTAAAAGAAGCCAGCAGATTTAAAAATATAAATGTAGAAATCACCCTAGAAACAAACGGTCCTGACCATGTTAAAAAAATCCACGATGTCATAGCTAAGAAAGGATATATAATACATTGACCTTTGATAGTTTAGTAGAACAAATTGACTATATAGATATTAAAAAACAAAATGATAATGAAATAAAAAGTGTAAGCAATAATTCAAAATTAGTAGAAGAAGGGGATATATTTGTAGCTGTTTTAGGGAAGCTAAGCGATGGCCACAAGTATATCGACGATGCCATAAAAAATGGAGCAAAGACTATAGTTTACCAAAATGATATAGACTTTAAAGATGAAATAAACTATATAAAAGTAGCAGATAGTAGGTATGCCCTAGCCCAAATATCAAATGTCTTAGAGGGTTATCCATCAAAGAAAATGACCGTTGTAGGAGTAACAGGAACAAATGGTAAAACTACAACTGCAACTACTATTTATTATTTGATGAAAGAAATCTATGGCAATGCTACAAATATTGGTACTGATGGTACATTTATAGGTGATGAGAGATCAGATACTGCCAATACTACTCCTGATATTTACCTTTTAAATAAAATATTTAATCAGAGTTTAGAAAAAAATATCGACCATGTAGTCCTAGAAGCATCTAGCCACGGCCTCATCCAAGACCGCCTAAACGGTATAGATTTTAACTATGGAATATTTACCAATCTTTCCACAGAACACTTAGACTACCACAAAACAATGGATGAGTATTTTGCTGCAAAGATGATACTTTTAGAAAACTCAAAAAAAAGAATTGTAAACATAGATGACCCATACGGCAAAAAAGCCAAGACGAAATTTACCGATTGCCTCACTTTTGGTAAAGAAAAAGAAGCAGACTACAGGGCAACTGATATAGTAAAAAATGAAAAAACTACTGATTTTAAGGTAAATGGAGTAGATTTTACTATAAATTCTATAGCAGATTATGAAATTTATAACAAACTTGCTGCTATAGCAACCTTAAATAATATGGGAGCAAGCCTTGAAGAAATTTCTGAAAAACTAAAGTCATTTAAGGGATTGCCATCCAGATTTCAATATGTAGAAAATGATTTAGAAAAAAATATTATCATAGACTTTGCCCACACACCAAGAGCCTTTGAAGCTATTTTTGAATCTATACCAAAAGATGTAAAAACTTATGCAGTTTTTGGCATCAATGGAGATAGAAATACAGAATTTAGAAGACTTATCGGCAATGCTTGTGCAAAGAATGATGTTTTTGCAGTAATTACAACTGATGATCCAAAATTTGATAACTATGAGCATATCACTGATGAGATTGTAGCAGGCATTGATGAAATCGGTGGAGAATACGAACGCATAGAAGACCGTTTAGAAGCGATGACCTTTGCTATAAAAAAGGCAAATCCTGGAGACTATATCCTTATGCTTGGTAAGGGTGAAGAGCACTTTATGAAATTTCATGGAAATGAAAAAACTCCTTACAATGAAATGGAAACAGTAAAAAAGGCTATTGATAGGCAATGAAAATTTTAGTAATTGGGGCAGGTGTGGCAGGCTTGTTTTTTGCCTCCTTTATGGATAAGCATGAAGTAATAGTTCTTGATAAAAATGAATTTGCAGGCAGAAAACTTCTTGCAACTGGAAATGGACGTTGCAATTTTACCAACCTAAATTTTGATAGGGAAAATTTTAAGGCAAATAACCAAGAATTTATAGACCGTACAATAAAATATTTTACTAATGAGGATTTGATAAAATATTTTAATGAAATAGGCATAGCTACAACCAACCTACCATCTGGCAGGTGCTATCCAAAAACTATGAGCTCAAAGACTGTAAGAAATGCCCTCTTTTTAGAAGCTAAGGAAAATGCTGATTTTATCTTTGAAGAAGATGTATCAGATATTGACTTTAAAAATAAAAAAGTAAAAACTAAGGGCAAAACTTATGCTTATGATAAATTAGTGATAGCAAGTGGGGGTATTACCCTGAAAAATTCTGGATCTGACGGTAAAATTTTGGATTTAATAAAAAAAGAAATTCCAATAACTCAAATGACCTATGCTATAACAAATTATGAAACACGCGAAAAACTTTCAAAAAAAGCCAAGGGAACCAAGGTTACTGCCAAAGCTAGTCTATATGTAGATGGTAAATTTATAAAATCTTCTATAGATGATGTAATTTTCCAAGATTATGGGTTAACTGGAACTGCGATTTTAGATATATCAAACGACTTATCTCAAAATCTTATGGAGCAAAATTCCTCTCATATATATATAGACTTTTTCCCAGAATATTCCCGAGAAGAGTTTGCTGGTTATCTAGCAAGCCTTATCACAAAATTTGCTAAAAGGTCCATAAAAGATATACTAATTGGTGTAATAAATGAAAAATTACTAGATGATATACTAAAAATATCCCATATAAAGTCTCATAAAAAAGGCTTTGAGATTAATGAAAGGGATTTTGAAAGTTTAGTAAGTACTTTAAAAGAGTTAAGATTTGAAGTTTTAAAAATCCATGATATAGAAAATGCCCAAGTAACTCTTGGTGGGGTTGATAGTAATTTTATTAATCCTAAAACTATGGAATCTACAAAACAAAAAGATGTATTTTTCATAGGCGAATGCCAAGATGTAGCTGGTGATTGTGGGGGATATAACATTTCCTGGGCAGCCTCCAGTGCAAAAGTAGCCAGTGATTATTTAAGGAGCTTAGATGTTTAAAATAAGTAGAGAACTAAATGAAATGAAATATAATGGAGAGTCAATCAAGCTTGCCATAATGGGTGCTGGAAAAATGGGTACTAGCCTTATTTCCCAACTATCTAATATGGATGCTATGGAAGTTAAGCTTGTTTTTGATAGAACTCCTCAAAAAGCAATCGAAGCTTTGAAAAAAGCAGGTATTGCTGAAGATAAAATTATTTATACCGATGACTATAACGAAGGTTATGAAGTTTTAGAAAAAGGCTATGTTTGTGTTTCAACTAACTATAGACTTTGCTACAAACTTTTACAAATAAATGCTGTCATAGATTGTACAGGCAACCCAGCTTTTGGAGCAGTAATAGCTAGAAAAACTATCCAATACCACAAGCACATGATTTCCTTTAATGTAGAGTGTGAGGCAACAGTTGGTCCAGTTTTACATGATATGGCCAAAAAAGCTGGTGTAGTTTACACAGGAATCCTAGGTGATGAACCAGGTGCGATTATAGATCTTTGCGAAGATGCCTTTGGTATGGGATTAGATGTATTGGTAGCTGCTAAAGGTAAAAATAACAGACTTGATGAGTACGCTACTCCAGAAACATTAAAGGAAGAAGCAAGAGAAAAACAACTTTCTCCAAAAATGCTAACAAGTTTTGTGGATGGTACAAATACTATGCTTGAGCTAACAAGTGTTTGTAACGCCTTAGGATTTTTACCAGATACCTTTGGCTGCCACGGTATAGAAACCAGTCCAGAAAAAGCAGTAGAAGATTTTAAGCTAAAGCAAGATGGCGGAAATCTTGATAACTACAAGGTTGTAGAATTTTCAAAAGGCATGGCACCAGGAGTATTTATCATAGTAACAAGTGATAAAGAAGATGTCCGTGACTTGATGAAATTTTTAGGATTTGGAGATGGGCCAAACTATCTAATGTATAGACCTTACCACCTCACAAGCCTAGAAGCGCCAATTACTATTTATAAGGCAGTTGTAGAAAATGAAGCAACGATAGCTCCTATCCAAGGGCAAGTAGCAGATACAGTCACTATTGCAAAACGAGATATTAAAAAAGGTGAAACACTTGATGGTATAGGAAGTGAAAAAGTCTACGGGAAAATCACTAGCCACACCAGATCTATCCAAGAAGCCCTACTACCAATAGGTATGATAACAGAAAAAACAGTAGCAACAGTTGATATTCCAAAAGATACGCTAATAGATATGACGATGGTAGAAGTAGATGATAGGGCAACTATAACAAGACTAAGACATAGACAAAACTCAATGAAACTGTAATTAAAAAAATCGAAATGGAAGGTCCATTTCGATTTTTTTGTTTGGGTTTATAAATTAAAATTGACAAGCAATTTATATAGTCAGCTACAAATTGTAAAATAGATTAATAAATTTTTCTATTTAAAAAGTTCTCCAAGTTTTGTCTCTTCCAAGTCTTTTCCATTAAATACAATATCTTTCACATCATTTTGATACTTGATATCTCCCCAAAGGATACCACCTACAAATGTATCATCTAATTTAAATAACTTGTAGATATTACCGTCTCTTTCAACTTTTAATTCCTCAATACCTTCTGCTGAACTAAGACCTGCTGAAAATATTTTTGTATCTCCTATGGTAAGTAATGAGAATGGTTTTGGTTTTTCGTAAACTTGGCTATCTCCAACCATATTATTTCCGGCAATTTTTCCCATTTCCATACTGCTTGTCCAAAGACCTATAGTAAAATCACCTATTTGTGCACAGTCTCCTGCTGCGTAGACATTATCATATTTTGTTTTTAGACTATCATCTACAATGACACCACGTTCTACATCTAGGCCAGATTCTTTGGCTACATCAACGTTAGAACGAATACCAGCTTGGACCATAATTGCATCTGCTGGGATTTCTGTACCATCAGCAAGTTTTATTCCCTTTACAATTCCATCTTCTGCTAGGATTTCTTCTGTAAATTTACCAGTATAGGTTTTAATGCCCATA
This sequence comes from Anaerococcus cruorum, assembly GCF_046365495.1. Taxonomy (NCBI): domain Bacteria; kingdom Bacillati; phylum Bacillota; class Tissierellia; order Tissierellales; family Peptoniphilaceae; genus Anaerococcus; species Anaerococcus cruorum. The sequence goes on from NZ_JBGMEH010000008.1 coordinate 81,633, forward strand.
TCATTTAAAGTTTTTTCTAACTTTTCTGATAGGTCTTGGTCTAACTGGCGAGAAAGTAGGTAGTCAAAGCTTTCTATAACTGTTACATCTTTACCCAAAAGTAGGGCAGCGTGGGCTGCTTCAAGACCTAGTATCCCACCGCCGATTACTACAACCTTATCTTTGCCATTTACATAGTCTTTAAAGTTCATCAAGTCATCAATAGTTCTAATAGCGAAAACACCCTTGCTATCGATATTTTTAATAGGTGGCACAAATGGTCTAGCTCCAGTTGCTAATAAAACTTTACCATATTCTATTTCTTCTTCATCACAAAGAATGGCAACGTTTTTTTCTGTATCAATTTTTTTAATGCAACATTCAAGTCTTTCGTCTATCTTTCTTTCATCATACCAAGGTTGTTTTTTTACAAATAAATCATCTTTATTAAACTCTTGGCTAATTAGATGAGAAAGTCTTGTTCTCCAATAGGTGCTAGATTTTTCTTCTGAAACTATAAGTATAGTAGCATCACTGTCTTTTTTTCTAATTTCTTCTGTCGCTGAAAGGCCGGCTATACCGTTACCTATAATTAAATAATCGTACATAATAATCCCCTTTATAAGTAAGTTTATAATCTATATGTACTAATACCCGATTTAATAGAAAATATATAAACTAATAAAAAGGTATAATATTTGTATGAAAAAAGCAAGTTTAAAAGATTTAAAAAATATTATTAATATAATTGATCAAGCAAAAGAAGCTCTAAAAAATGATGGAGTTGACCAATGGCAAAATGGAAGCCCAGATAATATGCTAGTAGGCAGGCAAATTACTAGTGGAAATTCCTATGTCTATGAAAGGGATGAAAATATCCTAGCCTATGCCTATCTTTCAGAAGAATATGAACCAACCTATGCTTCTGTTATGAATCTAGTAAAAGGAAATAATGCTTATACCATTCATACTTTTTGTGTAGCAAATGAAGCTAAGGGCAAAGGAGTTGCTAGTAAATTTTTTGATGAAATAATAGCTTTTGCTAAGGAAAATGGAAAAGACTCTCTAAGAATAGACACCCATGAGGATAATTTTAAAATGCGTGGATTAATTGAAAAAATGGGTTTTGAATTTTTAGGTCAAATTTATATCAAAGATAATGGTAAGACTAAACCACGCCTAGCCTATGAATTATTGCTATGATAAATGAAGCTCAAAAACTAATTATAGAAGAAGGAAAGACTCCAGCTGCAGTTATAGCAGGACCTGGAACTGGAAAGACTTTTACCATTGTAAAAAAAGTTGTAGACCTAGTAAAAAACCACAATATCCCTGCCAATAAAATATTGATAACTACCTTTACAAAAAAGGCTGCAGCAGAGCTTAATACTAGGATAATTACAGAATTTAAAAAAGAAGGAATAAATACAGACCTTGCCGATTTAAAAATTGGCAACTTTCACAATTTGGCCAATATTTTTCTAGCAAACTATAAAAAACTTGATGATAAATTTTTTGATAATAAGGTAATAGAGCCTCAAATGGAGGGTTATTTATTAGAAAAAAATATAGAAAAGTTTTATCATATAAAAGGCTTTAAGGACCTAATAAATGGCTATGAGATTTATACTATCCAAGATATTTTTGCAAAAATAACCAATAACCTCATAGATGTTAAGATCTTAGAAAATTCATCTAACAAAGATGACAAGCTAGCCTATGAAATTTATAAAACTCATTTAAAAATTTTAGAAGAAAACCACCTTTTAAATTTTCAGATGATTTTAAAAAACTTTTACGATTTACTTTCTGATCCTAAAATAGGTCCTCAAATACGAGAAAATATTGATTATGTAATCATTGATGAATACCAAGATACCAACTATATCCAACAGGAAATAGCCTTTAAGCTATTAAAAAATAAAAATATTATGGTATTTGGAGATGATGACCAGGCTCTTTATAGGTTTAGGGGAGCAGATCCAAAAAACTTATTAAATTTTAATGAAGTTTGTAGAGAAAAATTGGGAGAGCCTGCAAATTTTTACAAGCTAAATGTAAATTATAGGTCAAACCAAGCAATTATAGACCTTGCCCAAAATTTTATAAATAATAACGAAAAAGAAAAAGAATTTACTAAAAATCTAGTGGCTGCAGAGGGTGAAAAAAATCAAAATACTATAGTAAGGGCCAAGGCAGAGAATCTAGAAAACCTTACAAAAATAATAAAGATTTTAAATAAGGATATAAATCTTAATCAAATAGCCTTTCTATTTCCCACTTTAAATAATACCTATGCTAAAAATTTACAAAATTATTTGGAAAAACAAGGTCTACCAGTTATAAATAAATCCAGTACCAATTTTTTTGACTCCTATGAGATAAAAATTTTAATGTATATCTTTGCTAAAACTTTTACAGCCTACCCATCAAACTTAGGCTACCAAAAAGATTTGTCCAAAGATGAGCTAGATAAGCTTTATTTTAGAAGATACATAGCAAATTTATTTGATGACCAATCTTTCAAGTCTACTAGGATGGATAAATTTATAGCAGCTTTTCAAAACGCAAAAGATATTAGCCTTAGTGAAGTTTTATATAAGTCTTTTAATTTAGATATTTTAAAAGAGATTTTAAATCAAAAATTAGACAGTCTGGGAAGCCAAAAAGCCTTAAACAATATTGCGATTTTTAGCCAAAAAGTAAGCGAATATGAAGAACTTTTTGATAAAAAAAGTGATACTTACTACATAGAATTTATCTATGGCTATTTATTCTACCTTTATAAAACCAAGGCCATAAAAGAATTTGAAGACCAAGCAGAGGCAAGTGATGCCATAAACTTTATGACTATACACAATGCTAAGGGACTAGAATTTGATGTAGTATTTGTATCTGGGCTAAATGACTATCCAAGACCTGATAGAAAATCTTTTTTATCAGCCTATGAAAAAACAAGTGCCAATGATGATAGCGGCGAGCGTGACTTTTATAGGAAGTACTACACAGCCTTTACTCGCGCTAAAAAGCTTTTAGTTGTTTTAGATAATTCTAGAAATATTAATCTAATTAATTTTGCAAATACTCTGCCAGATAGCTCGGCACTTAAAACCATAGATTTTAAAAAAGATGAGCCAAAAAAGGAAAAACCAATCCTAGCTTATACTACAGATATAGAAGTATATGCTGCTTGTCCTTTAAAATACAAGTTTTTAAGGAAATTATCCTTTAGGTTGCCCTTAAGTAAAAGCCTAGAATTTGGTACAAATGTCCATAAGCTTAGCGAATATTTAGCAAAAAATCCAGAAATAGATTTAGAAAATAAGTTTTTTAAAGACTTATTTAAAAATAATCCTGCCTACAAGGATCCCTTAGAAAACTTTAAAAATAAGGATTTTGCTGTAAAGGCAAGTGAGGTAAATTTTAAGGCTGATAGAAATTTTTATATCCTTCAAGGTAATGTAGATATTATCCTAGAGGATGGTTCTATTTTAGATATAAAAACTGGAGATTATGATATAAATACCTTAGAAAAATACCAAAACCAAGTCCTTACCTACAAGTTTTTAATGGAGTATAATAGGGAAGATATAAATAAGCTTTACCTATATTTTGTAAATAAGGATGAATTGAAAGTAATAGAAGACACGAGTTTTGCTATTGATTTTATAGATGATATTGCAAAATCAATCATAAATGATGATATATATAGGAAAACTTCTGACAAGAATGAATGTAAGTACTGTCCTATGAAATATTATTGTGATAGATATTGATAAAATCCTACTATGTTATACAATATAGTTAGGTGATAATATGATAGAATCTCAAATGTTAAAAGGCGTTATAGAAGGAGTTATCCTTCATATTATAAAAAATAATGAAACCTACGGATATGAAATTGTAGAAGAGCTGAAACGCAGTGGTTTTTATACTATGACTGAGGGAACAGTCTACCCAATTTTGACCAGACTTACAAAAAAAGGTTATATTTTAGGTGGCTACAAAAAATCAGAAATAGGTCCCAAAAGAAAATATTATTATATTACAGCAAAGGGTAGAGAATATCTAACAAATTTTTATGTAAACTATGAGGAACTTAACCAAGCAGTTTATAAGGTAATAGAAAAGGGGAACAAATGAGAGTAGATAAGATGATAGGCAATTCCAAGCTAGATACTAGACGCAATATAAAAAGAAATGCAAAAAAGGGTGCCCTAGTTATAAATGGTGAGATTGTAAAAGATACATCAACTCAAGTTGACCCAAATGTTGATGAAGTTTACTACCTAGGTCAATATGTAGAATACTTTGAAAATATTTATATAATGATGAACAAACCAGCTGGAGTTTTATCAGCTACAGTAGATCAAGATGAAACTGTGATAGATTTGCTAGATGATTTTTACCAAATGCTTGACTTATCTATAGCTGGTAGGCTTGATAAAGATACAACAGGGCTTTTGCTTTTATCAACTGATGGAAAATTTGTACACACTATTACTAGTCCAAACTCAAATATAGAAAAAACTTATGAAGTAGACACACGTGATCCTATAGATGAATCTTTTATAGAAGCATTTAAAGAAGGTGTGGAAATAAAAGAAGAAGGCTATATAGCCCGTCCTGCCAAACTTGAAATAATAGATGAGAAAAAAGCAATCGTAAAAGTTACCGAGGGCAAATTTCACTTGGTAAAAAGATTATTTTCAAATCTAGGCAATGAAGTAGTAGGGTTAAAACGCATAGCCATAGGAAATTTAGAATTAGATCCATTTTTAGCAGAAGGATCTTATAGAGAGTTACATGAGGAGGAGCTAAGTCTTTTCCCCAATTAAGATGCATAAATAAGGAGGGTTATATGTATCAAAAATATATAAAAAATATTCTGGATTTTTTATTAGCCTTAATACTACTAATCCTTCTTAGTCCCTTATTTTTGATAATAGCAATCATTTCAAAAATAGAAGAACCAGATGGGACAGTTTACTTTAAGCAAGAAAGGGCCGGTATGTACAATATGCCTTTTTTATGTTATAAGTTTAGGTCTATGAAAATGACTGCTCCAAAAAACGCTTCTACATGGGAGTTAGAACATCCAGAAGAATTCATAACTCCTTTAGGAAAATTTTTAAGAAAAACATCTTTAGATGAGCTTCCTCAATTAATAAATATTTTAAGAGGAGAAATGAGCTTTGTAGGTCCTAGACCAGTTATTTTAAAAGAAAAAGAACTTTTAGATTTAAGAGCAGCAAATGGAGCATACGTTGCAAAACCAGGTATAACTGGACTTTCTCAGATATCTGGCAGGGATAATCTATCTCCGAAATTAAAAGCTGAGACAGATGGCAAATATGCGGAAAATATTAGTTTCATCAATGATTTAAAAATTCTTTTGATGACCATACCAAAGGTTTTGTCAAGTGAAGGAGTAACTGAAGGCAAACAAAACTTCTAGACTAAAGTTTTAAGGAAAATATTTGCAATCCTTGACAAATTATGTTAAAGTATGGGTGTAATAATATGAGTGATGAGAACGAGCCAAGTAAATATTTTAGGGGCTCGTTTATATATTATTGGGAGGATATATGCCAAACGAAAGTATTTTCGAAGAACTATATAAAAATCCTGTCATTATGGCTATAAAAAATAACAAAGATTTTAATAAGTGCCTGGAAAGTGAAAATAAAATAGTATTTGTACTTTATGGAAACCTTGAAACTATTCCAGTCATCGTTAAAAAATTAAAGGCTAATGGTAAGATTGTAATAGTTCACGAAGATCTTATCGAGGGTCTATCTAGCTCAACTTTTTCAGCAAGTTTTATAAAGAAATATACTGAAGCAGACGGGATTATCTCTACAAAACCTGCAAACGTTATTTACGCTAGAAAACTTGGGCTTTTTGCAGTTTTAAGATTTTTTGTATTTGATAGCATGAGCTATGAAAATATGAAACAGACTATAAAAGATATAAACTGCGATGTCATAGAAATTCTACCTGGCATAATGCCAAATATGATAGCAAATATAAAAAAACGAACTAATAACCCAATTGTAGCTGGTGGTCTAATATCTTCAAAAGAAGAGGTCATGGCTGCTATAAATTCTGGAGCGCTTGCAATCTCATCATCAAATTATAATGTATGGCAAATGTAGGAGGATAATATGAAAGATTACATTATGGCCTTAGATGCTGGTACAACCAGTAACAGAGCGATTATTTTTAACAAAAAAGGTGAAATTATTTCTGTTGCACAAAAAGAGTTTACCCAACATTTTCCAAAACCAGGTTGGGTAGAGCATGATCCATCAGAAATCTGGTCAACTCAACTTGGAGTTTGTACAGAAGCTATGGCAAAAGAAAATATTGATGCTTCTGAAATTGCTGGTATTGGTATTACCAACCAACGTGAAACAACCATAGTTTGGGAAAAAGAAACAGGCCGTCCTGTATATAATGCAATCGTTTGGCAATGTCGTCGTACAGCTGATATGGCTGATAAACTTGTAGAAGATGGCTATGGCAAAATGATTAAAGAAAAAACTGGTCTTGTAGTTGACCCATATTTTTCAGGTACAAAAATTAGATGGATTTTAGATAATATTGAAAATGGTCAGCAAAGAGCAGAAAATGGCGAATTATTATTCGGTACAGTTGATACATGGTTAGTATATAACCTAACTCGTGGTGAAGTTCACATAACAGATTATACAAACGCATCAAGAACTATGCTTTATAATATCCATACTTTAGAATGGGATGATGAGCTTCTAGAAATGTTAAATATTCCAAAGTGCATGCTACCAGATGTAAAACCATCTTCCTACGTTTATGGTGAAACAAGCGATAGATTATTTGGCTCACCAATTCCTATAGCAGGTATTGCAGGTGACCAACAAGCAGCACTATTTGGACAAACATGCTTTAATGCAGGTGAAGCAAAAAATACTTACGGAACAGGTGCCTTCCTACTTATGAACACAGGAGAAGAAGCGGTAAGAAGTGATAATGGGCTTATTACTACAATTGCTTGGGGACTAGAAGAAGGAAAAGTAAACTATGCCCTAGAAGGTTCAATTTTCGTAGCAGGATCTGCTATCCAATGGCTAAGAGATGAGCTTAGAATAGTAGATGCTTCAGATGATACAGAATATCTTGCAACAAAGGTAGATGATACAGATGGTTGCTATGTAGTTCCTGCCTTTACAGGGCTAGGCGCTCCATACTGGGACCCATATGCCCGTGGAACAATCGTTGGTATTACAAGAGGAACTAGCAAATACCATATCGTTCGTGCAACTTTAGAGTCCCTTGCATATTTAACAAATGACGTACTTTCAGCCATGTCTATAGATTCTGGAAATGAATTAAAAGAGCTAAAAGTAGACGGTGGGGCAAGCGCAAATAACTTCTTAATGCAATTTCAATCTGACATGATCCAAACAAGTGTAGAAAGACCAAAAACATTAGAAACAACAGCCCTAGGTGCAGCGTACTTAGCAGGTCTTGCAGTAGATTACTTTACAAGCTTAGATGAAATTATTGAAAATCGTCAAGTTGATAAAGTCTTTACTCCAGAGATTTCTAGAGAAGAAAGAGATAAAAAAGACTATAACTGGCAAAAAGCAATTTCAAGATCAGTGGACTGGGCGAAGGATTTGAAGTAGAATAATAATATATAACAAAATAGTTTAGAGAAAAGAGTTACTTTGACAGATATAGGCGTACTTTACCCAAAAGTACCTAGCAAAGTAGCTCTTTTTTGTTTTATATAAAGGAGAAAATAATGAAAGACGTTGTTATAATTGGTGCAGGTGTCACAGGAGCATCTGTAGCTTATAATCTATCCAAATATGAGGGAGATTTTTTAGTAGTAGAAAAACACTCAGATGTTTGTGAAGAAACAAGTAAAGCAAACTCTGGTATCTGCCACGGTGGTTATGATGCTAAACCAGGCTCTATGAAAGCAAAAATGAATGTGGAAGGTAATCACATGATGGAAGCTCTATCAAAAGAATTAGACTTTCCATACCATAGAATCGGTACCTTAGTTTTATGCCACAAGGAAGAAGATTTTGATAAATTACAAGCCCTATACGACCAAGGTATAGAAAATGGCGTTGGCGGTATGAAAATTATCTACAATGAAGAAATACTAGAAATGGAACCAAATGTAGAAAAAGATGTATATGCCGCTTTACTTTGTGAGGAAGCTGGCATTGTAGATCCATTTTTAATGAATATTTCCTATGCAGAAGGCTCAAACTTAAATGGAGTAGACTATAAATTTAATACAGAAATTACTGGTATAGAAAAAATCGATGACCATTACGTATTAACAACTCAAAATGGTGAAACAATCGAAACACGTTCAGTAGTAAATGCAGCAGGTTTATACTCCGATGCCATCCATGATGCTATTATGCATGATGATAAATTTGAAATAAGAGCCCGCCGTGGAGAATATTTACTTTTAGATAAGGCAACTCGTGGTTTTGTAAGCCATGTGTTATTTAACTTACCAACAGAAAAAGGAAAGGGAATCCTAGTTACTCCTACAATCGATGGCAATACTTTAATCGGCCCTACATCTGACTTTGTAGATGATAAGGCAGATTTAGTAACTACTCAAAAAAGAATAGAAGAAGTGATAGAAAAAGTAGAAGATACAGTAGAAAATGTTCCAGTTCGCCAAGTAATTACTTCATTTTCTGGAAACAGAGCTCATGAAAGTGGTGGAGACTTTATCCTAGAAGAAAGTCAAAAAGGTTTTTTTGACTGTGTAGGTATCGAATCCCCAGGCCTTACCTCAGCACCAGCAATTGGAAAATATATGGCAAATTTAGTAAAAGAATCCCTAGACTTAGCAGATAATAAAGCATTTAAAGCAGGTAGAAACCCTATCCCAAAAACAAGTGAGATGAGTACAGAAGCTCACAATGAACTTATAAAAGAAAATCCGCTTTACGGAAAAATCATCTGTAGATGCGAAAAAGTAACAGAAGGCGAAATTGTAGATGCCATCCATAGTCCACTAGGTGCAACAACAGTAGATGGTATAAAAAGACGTGTTCGTGCAACAGCAGGTAGGTGCCAAGGAGGCTTTTGTTTACCATCAATAATAGAAATTTTGGCCCGTGAACTGGGAGTAGATGAAGAAGAAATTACCAAAAAAGGTAACAATTCTTATTACATTGAAAAAAGAGCTAAGTAAGGAGAGATAAATGCGCGATTATGATTTAGTAATAATAGGGGGAGGCCCTGCAGGACTTTCCGCAGCAGTAAAAGCCTATGATGAGGGAGTAGAAAATATCCTAGTTGTAGAACGTGATGATAAACTAGGTGGGATTTTAAACCAATGTATCCATAATGGTTTTGGCCTTCAAAGATTTAAAGAAGAATTAGCTGGCCCAGAATATGCCCAAAGATTTATAAAAGAAGCTAGGGCTCGTGATATCGACATAATGATGAATACAATTGTCTTAGAACTACGCGAAGATAAAACAGTTTTACTTATGAATGAAGAAAACGGCATGTTTGAAATAAAACCAAAAGCAGTTATCCTAGCTATGGGTTGCCGCGAAAGACCAAGAGGAGCGCTAAATACACCAGGTAGCAGACCAGCAGGAGTTTATAGTGCAGGAACAGCCCAAAAACTTGTAAATATAGATGGATATTTGCCAGGTAAAAAAGTTGTCATCCTTGGATCAGGTGATATAGGTTTAATAATGGCCCGTCGTATGACCCTTGAGGGAGCAAAAGTAGAATGTGTTGCAGAAATAATGCCATTTTCAGGAGGATTAAAAAGAAATATAGTCCAATGCCTCCACGATTATGACATCCCACTTTACTACTCAACAACTATTTCCGGTATAAAAGGAACAGATAGGGTAGAAGGAGTTTACCTATCAAAAGTGGATGAACATATGAAAGTAATCGAAGGCACAGAAAAATTTGTAGAATGCGATACAGTTTTACTATCCGTAGGCCTCCTACCAGAAAATGAACTAAGCCAAGAGGCAAACATCAAACTAGATAGAAAAACAAAGGGTGCCTATGTTTCAGATAAGCTTATGACAAGCATTGATGGAGTATTTGCCGCAGGAAATGTTCTTCATGTTCATGATTTAGTAGACTTTGTATCAGAAGAAAGCGAACAAGCAGCAGTAAACGCAGCAAAATATATCAAAGGCGACTTTAGCACGACTGGAGAAAATAAAATAGATATAACAGCAGGAGATGGCGTATCTTACACCATGCCCCAATACATTGACTATGAAAATATGGATGATTCAATCATAGTTAAATTTAGGGTAAATAACGTATATCCATCCAGAAAACTTGCTATCTATGCAGATGATAAGTGTATAGTAGAAAGAAAGAAAAAAGTCCTAGCGCCAGGAGAAATGGAACTACTAAGACTTAAAAAAGAAGATATAGATCCAGATACCAAACAAATCACAGTAAAATTGGAGGAAATATGAAAAAACAATTTACCTGCATAAACTGCCCCATGGGTTGCCAAGTAGTAGTAACCATGGATGGGGAAGAGATAACAAATATAGAAGGCAATAACTGCAAACGTGGTCAAAACTACGTAAGAGATGAAGTGAAAAATCCAAAAAGAATGGTAACTTCAACAGTAAAAGTAACAGATTCAAAAGCCTACAGCGTCCCAGTAAAAACAGAAACTGCTATCCCAAAAGGCCTTATATTTGACTGCATGAAAGAAATAAACAAGGCAGAAATAAAAGCTCCAGTTCATATAGGAGATGTAGTTATAGCAAATGTTCTAGATACAGGAGTAAATATAATTGCCACTGATGAGAGGGCATAAGAGATGACCAAGTTATAAAGCTTGGTCTTTTTTTATATTTTATTTTATTCAGTGAATATATAAATTAACGTTGAATTTTAAAAAAAAGAGTCTATAATAAAAAAAGAGAAAGTAAATTAATAAGGATTTCAAATGAAAAAAAATAATAATTTAAAATGCTACACAGTACCACTAGCATTGGGTTTAGGATTAGTCTTAACTCCAAATAATGCTCATGCCGATGATACACTTATTTTAAGTAACGAAGTCGTAACATCAGATACAACTCAAGTAGATGAAAGCAAAGTAACTTCTGAAAGCTCAAATGGTGCCTCAGAACAAACAACTGATCAAGAGCCTGCATTTGCAATTGATAATACAGAATTAAAAGAAGATTTAGTAGACACAAATAATCAGTTACATGAAAATGAAAATAGTATTTTACCAAGTGATGAGAAGTCTTTAGATACTCAAAATGAAGCTGATAAAAATATAGAGTATTTAAATTCAGTAATTGATAATAAAAATGAAAGTGATGAAAATCTTTCTGATACCAGCTAAGCACAGTCTGATGCTAACGCAGATTCAACAAACAATTTAAAAACTAAAAATATAAGTGTATTTGCATTAAGTCCAGCAGCAAATACAGATAATTCTACAACTCCATCAGAAAATATAAATACAGATTTAAAAGATTATACAGATATTCAAAAAAGAGAAAAAGTTTATGACGATCCAAATGAAGGGTTAAAATACGGTAATATCCAATATAAAAGCTACGATTCTGAAAATAAAGAATTAAATTTAGTGACTGAAGTATATGCATCAAGAAAACCGGGTAATTGGAAAAAGAGTAACAACGACCCTGATGCGGGTACTATAAATCTTACATTCAGAAATCCTGATTTTGCGTCAAAAATTGAGAAGATAGTAATTACCGGCAATAATGGTCAAGAGCACGAATTTACAGCCGAAGAAGCAAATAAAGCAAATTGGCAATTTAATATTGATAATCTTGGAAATATTGAAGGAAATACCGAATACGCATATCCTGTTAAAATAAAATTAAAAGAAGACATGGCAGATAATTACAAAAATACTTTAATGGAGATGGTATGGATTAATAAAGAATCAAAGTATGATCCATATTCAAAAGCAACCACAACATTTGATGATAGTGGTTTTGATACCTCTAAGCCAATCACTGATAAAAATGAATGGGTAAATGAAAGCAATCCAGTTGTTGGAAGAGTGATTTATGATAAGGGAAATAATTCCTTTAAAACTGTTCATGCGTTAACACCTAATAAAGATTTGTCAGACCCTTCATTTGAAAATTCTACTATATATTTAACAGATTATGTGCCAAAAGAATTAGTTCCTTATCTATACAATAACGTAAAAGCATATAGATCTATATATAATGGTGATATGGAACCTGAAAATAATAATAGAGTTTATAACATTCCTTTAAATGAGGACGGTTCAGCATCTACAAAATCAAATCCAATAATTGGAGAAAGTGCCGAAATAGACGCTTCTAGAAATGAATTAAATTTAAAATCAGAAAGTGACTTAGGTCTATTACATGCAGATACTATTGCTGGTAAAACTTATCCTATTGAATATACTTTCGAATATAAAATCAAAGATGAAAGCCTAGCAGCTTTTAATAATGAACTTAGAAAACTAACAAGTGCTGGAAAAGCAAATGTATATAGTGAACAAGAAATAATAACAAAAGAAAGCAAAGAAAATGGTGAAAGTGCTAGTGTTATTAATAACTCTAGACATTTTATGGCTTTTCCAATTATTAAACAAAAAGAAATTTTAGACAGTGGATTTATCAAATTTAGTGATGATGGAAAAAGGCTAAATACTATCTACGAAGTAATTAACGATAGGACTGGTGAAAAACACATAATAGCAACTGATGAGAATGGAAAATATGTGTTTAAAAACACAGAAGAGATAGATAGCAATAAATTAAATCACAATGATAAATTTATAGATAGCTCTGATCTTTTATATTATGCAGGATTTATTCCAAATAATCCTATTGAATTTAATGATTTAAAAGAAAATGATACATTTACTATAAATGAGCTTAGGAGCGAATCAAATTTAAATCATAATCTTGAAAGCTTTAAATATAAATTAGAAACACCAGAAGGTAAAGACTATCAAATAAGAACCTTTACGGATGCAGAAGGTAATCCTTTAAATATAGCTAATACTGAAGAAATTGAAAATATTGACAAACAGATAGATAAATTAAAAGAAAAACAAAATCAAGTTAAAAGACTTAGAGATTTGTACAATTTACTGAACCTAGATGTAGTAAAAGAGGGCATGATGCCTATTAATGTTTATGAGTTTGAAAACAAATGGCTTAGTACAATCTATGAGCAAAATGTTTCCAAAGATAGATTAAAGATGTATCAGGGAGCCCTAGGTAAAGAAATTGAAGAAATAGATCTTAAAAAGGAACCTAGCGAAAATTATTATGATGATGTTACTTATGCTCCATACTCTGAATTCATAGACTATACTTATCCTGATTTTCAAAATTACTTAAGTGATGAAAAGGATACTTACGGTGTCTTCCAACTAACTACAACTGATTCAGAGGATAATAACGAAGTTATAGAGTTTATAGTATATTATCCGCAGCAATATGTTTATGACGAAGTAAGTGGTAGCTGGCAAGAATATCAAAATCAGGTTCCTAAAAACATCGATAATTTAAAGGGTCTTTATGAAGGCGAAAATAAGACTATATCATTGGTAATACCTCTAGAAGAGTATCAAAACTTCTCACCTGACTATAAATCAATTATGCTAAACATGCTTAATCGACCTGATGATAATCGTGATAATTATGAAGACTCTGATTTACGTCAAGAGTTAGGCAAATCTGATATCACTCAAGATCAGCTTAGCAAATTTATTAGAAAAGATACATTAGAAGGCTTATCAAATGATTATTTATTAAATATTGCAAACAATTTTAGTGATTTTGTAAAAGAAGGAGTTAAAACTACTACAGATTTAGCGGTAAATGAAACTAACAGAATAGTTGAACAACCTGATAAGACAATATTTTTACAAGCTATTGACTTTATCAGAAGTGATTTTGAAAGCAATTATGACAACTTGGTTAACGAATATGGAAGATTTGAGGGAACTTATAAATATTTTGATACACTAAATGACAGAGTAAACAAAGCTTTGGAAGAGCCTATAGAAAATTATACAGGTATGAATGAAGATCAATATAAGCAATACATCAAGAAATACCTTCACAAGTTATTGGAAGAGGATTCTTCCACTATTGGATATTCTAATGCATTAGATGATGATGCTATTTGGTGGGGTGATTATTATGGTAGCCCTGAGAATGGTCAAACATCTGACATAGTTTTTGGACTTTATACCAAATACCATGATGAAATATCAAACTTTTTATTTAAAGACCCATATCAAAAAGAAATAGATGAACTTGAAAAATCTAAAGTTAAACTATACAAAGTTGTTAACGAAAAAATGATTTTTGTGACAGATACTTTTGATAAAGCTGATAGCGATAAAGAGATATACATTGGAAAATCTTCTGAGATATATGATAAGGTTAGCTATGATAAATTTAATGTAGGGTCTAACTATGAATTTAAGGGTTATATTGTAGATAAACAAACAGGTAAAGTTATAAAAGAGTTTGAACCCATTTCTCACAAGATAACACAACAAGATGTACGTAACGGAGAAGTTACCTTAAAATACGTATTTGATAGTAGCCATTACGAAGATGGTGATGAGTTCGTTATTTTTTATGAAGTTTATGAAAATGGAAAACTGGTTGCAGTAGAAGAGGATATCAATAATGCTGGACAAACTTTTAAAGTTAGGAAAAAAAATCAGCCACAACCTCAACCTAACCATCCAATTGTCGTAGAAGAAAGTTACATTCCTTGGGAGGAATTAATACCTGCTAAGGAAATAATTCCATGGGTTGAATTAACCCCAGCAAAAGAAATAATTCCATGGATTGAATTAACCCCAGCAAAAGAAGTTATTGGATGGATTGATTTAGTACCTGCAGAAAAAATAAATGAAATCCCACTCACTCCTCTAATTCCTGCAGAAAAAACAACAACAACTAAAGAAAGTATACCATTAGTAGATTTAATACCTGCACAAGAAAGTACAGATTCCGAAACTGATAATAATCCAGAAAAAATTATTGTCCCTAGTAGAGCGTTTAAAAATAAGACTTCTATAGCTATGTCATCTACAGTTAAGTCTAATCCAAAAACTGGTATTACAGGATTAAATTCTGTATTTGCTATATTAGCTACTTCTATTGCTGGCCTATTTAAAACTAAAAAAAGAAATTAATTAAACAAAAAAATCCCTTGCACTAAGCAAGGGACTTTTTTATTTATTCTTCTTCCTTTTCTTCTATCTCTTCTTTAGAAGTTTCTTTCATTTCTTTTATTAGTTCATTAACTCTTTGTTTATTTAGTCTTGATAAACCGTTTCTTTCTGTATCGTACATATCATCTAGAGGCTTTTTGCCTAGTTCATCTTCCATTACTTCTAGGACTCTTGGTTTACAAAATTGTCCTTGACAAAAGCCCATGCCTGCTCTGGTCCTACGTTTTATTGCATCTAGAGTTTCTACTGGTATGCCGCGGTTCATGGCATCTCTGATTGTTTTTTCACTGACTTGTTCACACCTACAAACAATCCTATCTGGATCGCCAAGTGGTAGGTCTAGGCGGTCTTTGATTTTATTCATATCTTCTAGTTCTTTGTACTCAATGATTGGCTCTCTGTTTGGGTTATAGTCTGGGTCTTCTTCTAGATTTAATCCGGATTCTTTTAGGATGCTTTCTACAATTTTTGCTATCTCTGGGCTTGCGGTGATTCCTGGTGATTGGATACCTACTACATTTATAAAGCCAGCTACATTTGATTCTTCGATGATAAAATCGTGGGTAGAGCTTGCTGGACGCAATCCAGTAAATGATCTGATAAATTCTCTTAGGTTTATTACATCATCTTTTACAGATTTTTGAGCTTCTTCGTAGATATATATAAGCCTATCTTCGTGGGTTGATAGATCGATTTCATCTTCATCTATGGCATCTGGTCCTAAAAGCAAGTTGTTGTGGTAGGTCCTTGTTGCAAGAATGCCTTTGGATTTTTCTGTTGGTACTTGGAAAAGTACATTGTTTAATCTTTTGCCTGTTCCTTTTTGGAAAATTAAATATTCTCCGCTTCTAGGGTGGATATCAAAATCTGTTTCAGCTATCATTTCTGAAACTATGGCTCCTTCTAGGCCTGAGGCATTTACTACATATTTTGCTTCTAACTCTTTGCCATCTTCTGTTTTTACTACAAAGTGGTCATTATCTTTTGCTATATCACAAACTCTGGAGTTTAAAAATAAATCTGCACCATTGGCAACGGCATTTTCTGTAAGAGCTACTACATATTCATAAGGTGAGCAAACTCCAGCTCCCTTACACCATAGGGCTGCTATAGCATCATCTGAAACATTTGGCTCAATTTCGCGTAACTTTTCTTGATCAATTATTTCCATATCTGGCAGACCGTTTTCTATACCCATGTCATAAAGCTTTTCCAAAGTCTTTATTTCATCTTCTTCAAAGGCTAAGACTAAGGAGCCATTAGCTACAAAACCAAAATGTAATTCATCTTCTAATTCCTCAAACTGGGTACGGCCTGGATAGCAAATCCTGCCGCGCAGTTCATCATGGGGCTCTGCATAACCTCCGTGGATGATAGCAGAGTTTGCTTTACTAGCTCCCATACTGACATCATTTGCTTTTTCTACGATGGCTATATCAAGTTTATATCTGGATAGGCGACGGGCGATGGATGCGCCAGAAACTCCCGCACCTATTACTAAAACATCATACATACTTTCCTTCTTTCTATCTTTGTATAAAAAGACAAAGAGCAAGTATAAAGTTATACTTGCTCTTACTCATTTGTTATTTATTATTTATATAATTATTATATTACAAATGATAAAATTTTCAATAAAATTTAAAATACGATATTGTATAAAACTACTGCCAATAGACCACCTATAATAGGTCCAACAATTGGTATCCATGCATAGTCCCACATAGCATCAACTTTTTTCCTAAATGGCAATATTTGATACATAATTCTAGGCCCTAGGTCACGGGCAGGATTTATAGCATAACCTGTAAGTCCCCCTAGAGACATACCAATTGAAACGATTAGACCATACACAAAAATTTTATCCAAACCAACAGTGCCAGCACCATCAACATTTCCAAAACCTAAAATAGCAAAAACTAAAACAAAAGTACCGACGATTTCAGATAATAAATTTCTCCAAGTATTTCTAATGGATGGAGCTGTACAAAAACATCCTTTAACTATTGCAGGATCTTCATCACATGTATCATCAAAATGATCTTTAAATAGTAGGTAAACTAAAAGTGCTCCAAGCATAGCACCAAGTATTTGTGCTCCGATGTAATAAGGAACGGTGTTCCAACCAATATCACCCTTATAAGCAAGTGCAATAGTTAAAGCTGGATTAAAGTGGGCGCCACTCATAGCTCCAAAAATGGCTGCAGGAATCATAACTGCAAGACCCCAAGCAATAGTGATTTGTACTGGTCCCCCTCCGTACATCCCAGATTTACGGGTCAAAACATTGGCTACCACACCATCACCCAATAAAATTAGCAAGAAAGTTCCTACTAATTCTGCCACAAAAATATCTCTCATAATAACCTCCTGATTTTAAAAAGAAAAAGTCAGTAGCAAAACTATATTACTATTTAATTTTGTTAAATAGGTAAACCTTTTCTCAGATAAGTATAGCATCTTTGTTATTTATTTGCAATGACTTTTGCAAACATTTCTTTTAAAATTTATTCAATCAAATATAAATGATAAATTAAACTTATAACTTTTAAATTATATAAAGAAATAAGTTAAAAATTTGTTATTTATAGACAAAATAGGCTATATGTATTAAAATTAAGGCATAAAGTAATATTTTTTGGGAGGAAGAGATGAAAATTAAAAACTTTATGTCAGTTGCGGCAGCTCTTTCATTATCTTTAGTTCTAGCTTCATGTGGGGCAAATACAGATGATGCTAATAAGGAAACAGCTACTGATAGTGAAACAAAAGTAGAAGAAACAGTGGATGAGACAGCTGATAAAGCAGAAGAAACAGAAGAAAATACAGCTGATGCTCCAGAAGAAGAAAAAGATGAAGAAGAAACAGCAGCTAATCCAACAGGTGAAGAAGTTAGCCTAACAATGGTAACAGACTTTGGTGGAGTAAATGATAAATCATTTAACCAATCAGCTTATGAAGGATTACAAAAAGCTGAAGAAGATGGAGCAGCTACATTCGATTATATCGAAAGCCACAAAGAAGCAGACTTTGTGCCAAACTTAGAATCAGCTCTTGATTCAGAATCAGACTTAATTCTTACAGTAGGATATGCACTATTCCCAGCTACAGATGAAGCTGCAGAAGAAAACCCAGAACAAAACTATGTTATCATTGACAATGCAAACGAAAATGATAGAGAAAATTTATTAGGTGTTACATTTGCTGACCACCAAAACTCATTCTTAGTAGGATACATTGCAGGTATGCAATCTGAAACAAATAACGTAGGATTTGTTGGTGGTATCAAAGGTGTAATCGTAGATAGATTTGAATACGGTTTTAGAGCAGGTGTTGAACAAGCAGCACGTGAAAAAGGTGAACCAATCACAGTTCAAGTTCAATACGCAAATAGCTTTGATGATCAAGCAGCAGGAAAAAATATTGCTGATAGAATGTACCAAGAAGGTGCAGATGTAATCTTCCACGCAGCAGGCGGTGTAGGAATCGGTGTTATCGAAGCAGCAAAAGAAAATGACAAATGGGTTATCGGTGTAGACCGTGACCAACAAGATGAAGCTCCAGATAACATGCTAGTTTCAACTGTAAAAGGTGTAGGCGATGCAGTAAGACAAATTATTGACGAATACGCTCAAGGAAACTTTGAAGGTGGAGAACAAACATTTACTTTAGCTGATGGTGATGCAGTAACAATTGCATATGCAGATAATGGTATTGTTGGCCAAGTAATTAAAGATAAAGTAGAAGAAATTAAACAAGACATCATCGATGGCAAAATTGAAGTTCCAGAAAACGAAGAACAAGCTATCGAACAAGAATGGATTGAAAAATAATTTTAAAATTTAAGACCTCATTTTGGGGTCTTTTTATTTGCGAAAAATCCTACTACAAAACTTAGATTTATGATATTATTATGTATATACACTAAAAAAGCGAGGATATTATGGATAAACATTTTAATGAAAATCCTGTAGTATCTATGAGAAATATTAGCAAGTCTTTCGGAGATAAAAAAGTATTATCAAATGTAGATTTTGACCTACATAAATCCGAAGTGCATGCTTTGCTTGGAGAAAATGGTGCTGGTAAGACAACACTTATGAATATTTTGTATGGGATGTTTCCACCAAGCGATGGAACTATAACTATCAATGGTAAAACATATACAAGTATGACTCCAAAAATGGCCATAGATGCAGGTATTGGGATGGTTCACCAACATTTTATGTTAATAGAGCCTCTTACAGTTACAGAAAATATAATTCTAGGTTATGAAGAAGATACTGGCCTATTTTTAGATAGGAAGACAGCTAGAGAGAAAATTGAAAATTTATCTAAAGAATATAGACTAATGATAGATCCAGATGCAAGAGTAGAAGATATTACAGTTGGTCAACAACAAAGAGTAGAAATTTTAAAGGCTCTTTATAGGGGAGCAGATATATTAATATTTGATGAGCCAACTGCAGTTTTAACTCCCCAAGAAATTAACGAATTTATTGAAATTATAAATAAACTTACAACCATGGATAAGTCCATAATAATTATCACCCATAAGCTTGCTGAAATCAAAGCTATGGCTGATCACTGTACAATTATTAGACGTGGAGAATATATTGATAAACTAAAAGTAAAAGAAGTTGATGAAAATATATTAGCTGAAAAAATGGTAGGTCGTAATGTTAGCTTTAATGTAGATAAAAAGATTCAGCAAACAGGTGGAGTTGTTCTGAAAGTAGAAGACCTTTGGGCCAAAGATCGCCGTGGTGTAGATATCTTGAAAGGGCTTGATTTAGAACTACGAGCTGGAGAAATTTTGGGAATTGCTGGTGTAGATGGTAATGGTCAAACAGAATTGATTGATTGTTTAACTGGTATGGCAAAGTCAAATAGAGGAACAATTACTCTAAATGGCAAAGATATTACTAACACATCCCCAAGAAATATCCTAGATACTGGTATGAATTCTATCCCAGAAGATAGGCAAAAAAGAGGTCTTGTTTTAGAATATCCTATAAAAGATAATCTAATTTTAGAAAATGTGCAAAAAGAGCCTTTTTCTACAAGAGGTAAGTTAAACTTTAAAAACATTGAAGAAAATGCTAGAACACTAGTAGAAAAATTTGATGTTAGACCAAATGATATCAATGAAAAGGCAGTTGCCCTATCTGGTGGTAACCAGCAAAAGGTAATCATTGCAAGAGAAATATCAAATAATCCAGATGTTTTAATTGCAGCTCAACCAACAAGGGGGCTAGATGTAGGTGCTATAGAATTTATCCACCAATATTTAGTAGAACTTAGAAACCAAAATAAGGCTGTTTTATTAATCAGCTTTGAGCTAGATGAGGTAATGGATTTATCAGATAGAATTCTTGTAATCTATGATGGGCAAATAGTTGGTGAAAAAGATCCTAAGAAAACTGATGAATTTGAACTAGGAAGACTAATGGCAGGTGCAAAATGACAGAAAATACAAATCAAGTACAAGCTAAAAGAAAACTTGCACGTGGCAATTCCAAGCTATTATTTACCATAATTTCCATTTTATTAGGGTTTTTAGTAGGTGCAATTGTTCTTTTAATATCAGGTTATGATCCGATAGAAGGTTACCAAGCTCTTTTCCAAGGTGTATTTAAAACTCCTAGAAATATAGGATGGGCAATTGTTACCTCAACTCCAATTATTTTAACAGGTCTTGGTGTTTGCTTTGCTTTTCAAACCGGACTATTTAATATGGGAGCTGAAGGCCAATTTATAATTGGTACTATTGTTGGATTTTTAGTTGGTTATAAATTGCCACTTCCACCAATTATCCATCCAATTGTTGCAATTATTTTAGGAATGCTAGCAGGAGCCTTATATGGAGCCTTGGCAGGATTTATTAAAGCACGTTTTGGTATCCATGAAGTAATTTCAACTATCATGTTAAACTGGATAGCATTTTACTTTCAAAACTTTATAGGCTATGCCAACCAGCAGCCAAACTCTATGGCTTCTTTTGATGTATTAGATAGTGCTAAGATAAATATATTTGATAAGGCAACAGTAAAAACTTTTGGACCATTTTTCAAAAAGTTTTTTAAAGCACCTATCCATTATGGAACAGTCCTTGCGATTATTGCAGTAATTGTAGTTTGGTATATTTTAAAAAAAACTGTTTTAGGTTATGAGTTAAAGGCAGTAGGTCTAAACCGTGAGGCCAGTGAATACGGTGGTATTGATTCTGGTAAAAAAATTGTCCAATCAATGGCAATTTCTGGAGCAATTTGTGCCCTGGCTGGGGTTACACAAATACTAGGTTTTACCTATGCACTTTCAATAGTATCTGCTATGGATAACTATGGTTTTGATGGACTTGCTGTTTCACTTTTAGCTGGAAATAATCCAATAGGAGTAATATTCTCAGGTTTGTTTTTTGGATCTTTAAAATATGCAGGAAGCAATATACAAAGAGTAATGGGTGTTCCAACAGAAATTATAAACATTATTATAGGAACTATCATCCTATTTACAGCTGTACCTCTAGTATTTAGAATTATTCGTGCAAAAAGTAAAAATAGAAAAACTGCTAAAAAATTAGCCCAACAAGAACAATCTCCAGTATTGGTAAGTGAAGAAACACCTTTAGAAACTAAAGATAAGAAAGTAGTCAAAAAGGAAGAAGTCAATATTGATGGAAAAACTATTGACCAAGATAAAAGTATAGAAAATATTGCGAATAAAAGTCATGTAAAAAATGACCTTCCACCAAATATAATAAATGAAACTGGGGAAGATATTATTGTAAGAACTGTAGAAAGTGAGGAGGAGTAAGATGAATTTAGTAATGCTCGCTTTAATAATCGGAAATACTTTTTCAAATGCTGCCCCAGTACTTTTTGCAGGTCTTGGAGGTATGATTAGTGAAAAATCTGGTGTTGTAAATATCGGTCTTGAAGGAATGATGACCATAGGAGCCTTAGTTGGAGCAACTGTTGGATACAAGCTAGGAAATCCTTGGCTAGCATTTTTGGCTGGGGGACTTGCTGGAGCTTTTTTTGGTCTAATCCATGCCTTTGTTTCAATTTCATTAGGTGGGGACCAAACTATATCTGGTATTGCCTTAAATACTCTAGGACCTGGTTTATCTTTATTTTTAGCAAGATTATTTTTTGATGGAGCTAGCCAAACTCCATCTATACCTTTAGAAAATAAAATTCCAAGATTATTTAGAGGAACTAGTAACCAAGCTATCCTAAATATTTTTGGTCAATATGCAACAGTCTATATTGCCCTAATAATGGTAGCTCTTCTTTATCTTTTTCTTTATAAAACTAAATGGGGACTTAGAGTTATTGCAGTAGGAGAGCACCCAAAAGCTGCCGAAACTTTAAATATATCAGTTAAAAAAGTGCGCTACTGGTCTGTAATCTTTTCTGGATTTATGGCAGGCCTTGGAGGAGCAAGTATGTCTCTTGCAGTAGTAAGTAGCTTCTCCCAATCACTTATAGCAGGTCAAGGTTATATTGCCCTTGTAACTGTAATATTTGGTAACTGGAAACCACAAGGTGTACTTATAGGATCACTATTCTTTGGTCTTGCCCAATCAATAGCAACCTACCTTGGAGGATCAACGGTAAATATACCAATAGAATTTATATCTATGATTCCATATGTAGCTACATTATTAATCCTAATAATATTCCAAAGAAGGTCAAAGGCGCCAAAGGCATCCGGTAAACCTTATTTAACTATAGATAATATATAAATAATGAAGATATAAGCCCTTAATAGGGTTTATATTTTTGTCTAAAAGTTGTATATTATAATATATAGCTTTAAAAGGAGCAAGTATGAATTGTACTAATTGCGGTGCAAAAGTAGATGACAGTGCAAGATTTTGTCCTGTATGTGGCCATAAACTAAAATCAGATGGAAATAATAATTTTAATAAGACCACAAATGTGGATAAACCGAGTGTAGAAAAATCTACTTATGAATCGATTAAACAGAGTGAAAATTTAATAGAAGATAATAAAAAATCTGATCATCCTACAAATAAAAATAGTAGGTTAATGAGGTTTGTAAGTTCTTTTACAAACAAAAAAAATCCAAAGGATAAAGATATCAATCACAAAGGTGAGGATATTGCTGAAGAAATTTTTGATAATGACAATAATTATAGTCATCTAAATCAAAAAATTGAGCCTCAAAAAGCTTATACTAGTGATATCCCACCATCTTATTATGGATATAACCCTGTAGATGATAGGAAGAGAAAAGAACTTAGAAATCCTGGTTTGAGAAACGATAATCCTACTGATTATGTTCAAAACAAAGTTTTAAATAGTAGAAATGAAAAAGATCCAAAGACTTCTGATGAAAATATTAACCCAAAGCAATTAGAAAATGAGAGTAATCTTTCTGCTCAAAAGCGCATTGCTCAAAACTTAGCAAAAGCACATGGTTATACAAATGTAGAAAATGAGAAAGCTAGTGAGCCTAAAAATCAGAAAGTTTCTTATGATGACATACCAAATGAATTTGTAGAAGCAAGGATTGCTAGGCAAATAAATGGTGGCGTACCTAAACTAGCTAATAATAAGCCAGTGAACGATTTTTATGAAACTACTGGCAGGACCAATGCAGCTAATAGACCAATAGCAGAAGAAAAACCAGAAGTTACTAGCTATGAGCCAGCAGCCAATAATGATGATAATCTTATAAAAGAAAACCAAGAAGTAAAAGAAGATACTATTAAAAAAGAAAAAGAACCTTTCAAATTTAAACCTATTTATCTTTTACCTTTATTAATCATAGCTCTTGCTCTGGCTGGCGTATATTTTTTAAAAAATCGTAAGGCGCCAGAAGTAGAAGTAGATCTTAGCGAATATATAGATGTAACTTATAACGGAGATGATGGAGCAGCTAGTCCAAGCGCAATATTAAATACATCAAAATTATTAGCAGATCATGGAAATGATATAGCCTATGTAAATAAAGATAGGAAAGATGACCAATATTCATCACCAGCCAACCAATTTGTAGAAGATTTAGAAAAAAGCACTACCTTCCAATTTAGTAAGGATAGTAACCTCTCAAATGGTGAAGAAATCACAGTCGTAGCGAATGTTTCTGATAGTTCAATAATGGATGATTACAATGTAATGTTTACAAATACTATAAAATCAGTAATTGTAGACAATCTAATCACCCAAGAATATGTAGACGCTTTTGAATATCTGGATGTAAAATTTGAGGGAGAAAGTCCAAATATTACTCTTTCAGCAAACTTTAGAGAAGATGCTCCAGAATATTTACAAAATATAGAAATAGTCCCAAGTAAAACTAGTCAATTATCTAGTGGAGAAGAAGTGAACATTAGCCTAAACTACGATGAAGAAGAATTATTTAATTCCTATGGAGTAAGGCTTGATCCAACTGATAAAACTTTCACAGCTCCAGGAGAAGCAACAAATGATAGCGAAGAAGCTAGTGAAGAGACACCAGCTGCTGGAGATTTAGAAGGTGGATATATTTCTACAATTGATAATCTAAATGAAGAGTTATTAGGTACTTTAAAATACAATGCAGGCCAATTAATTAGAGAAACATTTGGTGGTAGATCATTTACAGAAATAAGTGATATAAATTACTTAGGTGCTATCACAGGTTCAGATGCAAGTGCGGATTTAAAAAATAGAGTAATGCTCATCTATGAAGTAAAAGCAAATGAAGATTATGAAAGTCGTTATAAAAATCAATTTACCTACTACACTTTTGTAGAATATCAAAATGTAAAAGATAATAAGGAAGGTGATGGTAAATTTTATCAAGAAGGACCTATCACGACAGATAACGAAATCTTCCATAAATTTTTTGTAGAAGATGATTATACCTATTATGAAATCCCATATTATGGTTTTGCTTTCTTAGAAGAAGTAATCACAAGAGCAAATAATGCCCTTTCAGGACTAAACGTTGAAGATTCTATATCAGTAGATGTTTCAAAATATTTTGCAAAATCTGATGGAGTCTCCGGAGAATATCAAGGCAATGGAACAAGGTTGTCATTAAAGGATGATGGGACTTTAAGATATAAATTAGATCAAAGAGTTCATACAGGAAAATGGCAAGAAAACGGATCAGATGTGACCCTTACTATAGAGGGAGTAAATGTCGATACACCAATCAATGCGAAATTTGAAAATGGAGCATTAAACGTAGCAGAACAAGGTGAGATGGCAGGACAAACATTTAATAAAATGGAATCTTATTAAGGATAAAGTCGATAAGGTAAAACTTGTCGACTTTATTTTTTTATAAAATATTAAAATTGAGCAAAAAAAACCAATTTTTAAAAGTCACATAAAACAAAAAAAGATTTCTCCACTCCGCTTCGCTACGGTCGAAATGGCAATGAGGGTGCTTAAATTTATTTATAAAGCATTCTTATAAACTAATATTATTTTGTATACAATAAAAATATAAAAGAAAGCAAACTTAATCCAAAGAAAAACACTGCATTGTCATCTCGACCACATAAAAGCCCATTGATTTTGGGCTTTTATGCCGAAAACGTAGTGCGATAGCACGAAGGAGCTTCGAAAGAAGCGAGTTTTCGTGCGTAGCGCACGGAGAGATCTATATAAGAGTCAGACATCCTTAATTGTAATTATTATATTAAATATTAAGATTAATAAAAATAATAATTAAAGTTCAAAAGTCACATAAAACAAAAAAAGATTTCTCTATTGCGCTTTGCTCCAGTCGGAATGACAATGGGGGCTTAATTATCTAAATAAGAAATCTTATAAATTATTTTTAGTTTGCATTCAAATAAAAAGAATGAAAAATAAGGTTAAAAAAAAGAACTTAATAGGAAAGCTAGACCAGAACGGAGCATGCAACTGTATTGTCATCTCGACTAAACGTAGCGCACGGAGAGATCTATATAAGACTCAGACGTCCTTAATTGTAATCATTATATTAAATATTAAGATTAATAAAAATAATAATTAAAGTTCAAAAGTCACATAAAGCAAGGATAGATTTCTCCATTCCGCTTCGCTCCAGTCGAAATGACAATAAGAGAACTTAAATATTGAAATAAACAGTCTTATACACTAATATATCTCTTGTTGGAATCAAGAGTCCAATATAACAATAAAAAGTCCTTTAAAATATTAAAAAAGAGCAAAAAAATAAGCGGTTATACCGCTAAAATAATTGGGCGTGGTGAAAGGGTTGGAATCTTTGAGCCTCATCTTCTCAAAGCTGTGAGCTGGCAATTGTATTTATGATTAAATAATAAAGAGCAAAAAAATAAGCGGTTATACCGCTAAAATAATTGGATGGAGTAAAAGGGTTGGAATCTTTGAGCCTCATCTTCTCAAAGCCAAGAGTTATCAATTGGATTTTTAATTTAATAAAAAAGAGCAAAAAAATAAGCGGTCATACCGCTAGATTAATTGGTCGGGGTGAAAGGGTTGGAATCTTTGAGCCTCATCTTCTCAAAGCTGTGAGCTGGCAATTGTATTTATGATTAAATAAAAAAGAGCAAAAAAATAAGCGGTCATACCGCTAGATTAATTGGTCGGGGTGAAAGGATTCGAACCTTCGACCTCATGTTCCCAAAACACGCGCGCTACCAAGCTGCGCCACACCCCGTTAAGTGATTACTATATAAGTATACACTCTTTTTTTTATTATGTCAAGGGTTTGTAAAAAGTTTTTTAAATAATCTTTACAAAGCTAATTTTAGACCTTTTTGTAAGAAGTCTGTTATAATAATACCATAAGAAAATTAGAATGTAAAATATTTTAATATTTAAGGGAATTGTATGATTGTTTTAGATGCAAAAGATTTTTCTAGCCAGGAAAAGTTTTATAAATTATTAAATGAAAATATTGAATTTTACTATTATGTAGAAAATTTAGATGCCTTATATGATTTTTTGGTTACTACAGATTATGATATAAGGATAATAAATTATAGGTATATGTTTATAAATTTAGGAGAATATGGACAAAGACTTGTAACTGTTTTTATCGATGCAGTTAAAGATTACGGTGCAAAAGTAAGTTTGGAGTATTGCGATGGCATATAAAAATAAGCAAAGGCAAATGAGAGATTTTGTTATAACAGAACTTATAAAAGGAAGGCTTAAATATGGCAATCCTCTTTTTGAAAAAAAGTTTTTTACAAGTAAGTTTAAAGTAAATCCCTCATACGTAGATGATGTTTTAAAAGACTTAGAAAAAGAAGACATCATCAGAAAAAATGGGGATAGTTATATAGTTTTTGCAAGTGATGAAAAAATTGCTTGGCTAAAAGATGAATTTTTACATGAGTATATAAATGATTTTTTAGCAAACTTAGATAATATAAATGTAAGTTTAAATCAGGCAATTGAAGTTTTAGAGCAAAGGAATATGGCAAATGGCTAAGGCAATAGAAGTTAAAAATTTTACAAAAAAATACAAGGATGTCATTGCCCTAGATGATGTTACGATAAATATTAATCTAGGAAAGATAACAGGAGTGATGGGGCCAAATGCCTCTGGAAAAACTACTTTACTAAAAGCTTTAGCTGGTTTTATCCGCCCGGATAATGGAGAAATACTCTTTGCAGGAGAAAAGATAAATAAATTTGATAAAAACAAACTTGCTTATTTGCCAGATGAGAAATTTCTTTTTGATTATCAATCTATAAAAGAAGCGGGGTTTATGTATAAGGACTTTTTTGCTGATTTTAATTATGATTTATTTGAAAAAACTTTGGAATACTTTCATCTAAATCCACAAGCAAAAATAGCAGGTCTTTCCAAAGGAGATTATAAAAAGCTAGGACTTTGTTTAAATTTAGCGCGTAATGCTGAGCTTTATATATTTGATGAACCGCTTGATGGTCTTGATCCTATATCAACTACAAAAATTATAGATTTAATAATTGATAAGATGAATGATGAAAAAACTTTTATAATCTCAACCCACCAGATAGCAAATATTGAAAACTTATTTGATGAAGCAATTTTCTTATCTAGGGGGAGTATCCATGATTTTGGTGATGCTAGAAATATTAGAGAACGCCATGACATGGATTTGGCAGATTATTATGATGAGATTTATTTAGGATAGTTATGAATAAGTTAGTAAAATATGATTTAAAAGCGAATAGTAGATTTATAAAAAATATACTAATCCTACAAATAATTTTAGTAGGCCTAAGCTTTCTAGGCCACGGACTTTTGAGTACCAATTACTTGACCAACCCAGTTTTTGCCAATGGAATATTTACTATATCTATTTTATTTTTTGTAATAATTAATCTTATCTATATGGTAAAACTTCTTAGCAAGGACTTTAAAAAGGGAACAATATTAAGATTTTCCCTCCCTCATGCTTTAAACAAAAGCATAGGGGCAAAAATAATAAACCTAGCCTTATTTTATATAGTAAATATGGTTTTGCTTTTTATATTTTTATGGGCCTTAAGGTATAAAATAACATCAGATATTATATATTTCCTAGTCTTAGGCCTAATGTGGCTATTAATTTGTGCAAATCTTGTTTACTTTTTTATGCAAATTAATAGATTTAGGCAAAAAAAATCTTATAAAGTCTACGGATTTTTAATAATCCTTGCCATTTTTGGTCTAGGTTTTATAAGCTGTAAATACTTTTCATTTGTCTTAGTAAATGGAGCTATCCAGCATGCAGGACCTATGAATTATGCCTTTGTTTTTCCATTTGCAGTGGGAGCCATGGACCTTTATAAAAATATAACACCATTGGTTTATTATTTTATAATTTTGTTAGTAGTTATTTTAGTAAATAAGAAAAATATGCAAAACAATATAGATTTATCATAGGAGCTATAATGAATGAAGTAAAAGAAATTATAAGAGATTCAAATAATATAGTATTTTTTGGCGGGGCAGGAGTTTCTACTGCTTCTGGTCTTCCAGATTTTAGGTCAGCAACTGGCCTTTATAATAAGGAAAATAATTCTAATTATTCTCCAGAATATATGCTAAGCCACGATTTTTTTGCAAGTCATCCAGATGAATTTATGAAATATGTAAAAGAAAATCTGATGATAGAAGGAGTTTTGCCAAATGACTGTCACTATGCTTTAGAAAAGTTAGAAAAAATGGGAAAGCTTCAAGGGATTATTACCCAAAATATAGATGGTCTCCACCAAAAGGCTGGAAGTAAAAATGTTATAGAGCTTCATGGAACATTAAATGATTATTATTGTGTTTCTTGTGGCGAAAAATATGATTTAGCCTATGTAAATAAATTCACAGATGTGCCAACATGTGAAAAATGCGGAGGTATTGTGCGTCCTGATATTGTCTTATATGGGGAAGGGCTAGATCAAAATAATATTTCCCATGCTATAAATTTAATATCTCATGCAGATGTTTTAATAATTGGTGGCACATCACTTGCAGTATATCCTGCAGCAGGCCTAATTGATTTTTATAATGGTAACAAGCTTGTTTTAATCAACAAAGATGATACAGGCAGGGAAAGTGCAGCTGATTATGTTATTAAAGGAGATATTAGTAAAATAATGAGAGAGTTAGTTGAGGATATTGATGAAAGATAGATTTAATATAGATGAATACGGCATATTTTTGATATGGCTTGGGATTATTTTTAGTCTTTTAGCCTACTTTACCCATTCACAATTTTTAGATGCCTTAGCTTTAGTAAATGTAATCTATGCTATATTTAGATTTTTTTCTAGGAATAAGGCCAAAAGAATGGCAGAAAATATGCAGTTTAAACAAAGATTTTTAATTCCTATTAAAAAATCATTTAAAGGCTTTAAAAATGAAACTGTGGGAGATAAAAAATTTAAATATGTTTCTTGCCCTCAGTGTGGCCAAAAATTACGTATACCAAAGAAAAAAGGAAAAATAAAAGTAAGATGTCCAAAGTGTGGAACTAAGTTTGATGCTAGAAGTTAATTCTAGCATCTTTTAAATTAAAGCGATAAGTTGTATAATTTTTCTAGAAAGAGGGGTTAAAAATGGAAAGAATAATAGGAACAAGATCACTAGGACTTCGTGCACCAATTATTGAAAAAGGTGATAATTTAGAAGATATAGTTTTTGAAATTGTAAAAAAAGCAAGTGAAAACCACGATATTACAATTAATGATAAGGATGTAGTCTGTGTAACAGAATCTCTTGTAGCGCGCGCTCAAGGAAATTATGCAAGTATTGAGCAAATTGCAAAAGATATCAACAACAAATTTAGTGGAGATGAATTAGTAGTTTTATTTCCAATCTTATCTAGAAATAGATTCTCTATTTTATTAAAGGCTATAGCTTTATCTGGCAAAAAACTACATATTTGCTTATCTTATCCACAAGATGAGGTAGGAAATTACTTGATGGATGAGATGGATTTATTTAATAGCAATATAAATCCTTACCAAGATGTATTAGATATAGATCAGTTTAGAAAAATTGCAGGAGAATATAGACACACCTTTACTGGTATGGACTATCCAGCTTTATATACAGAGCTTGCACCAAATTCTGAAATACATTTTCTAAACAATCCGGTAGATAGCTTAAAGTTTGCTGATGAAGTTTTAGTTTGTTCAATCCATACTAGAAATATTATAAAAAGACAATTAAAAGAAGCAGGTGGGAAAAATATCCTATCTCTTGATGAGATATTAACTGAGCCTGTAGATGGATCTGGTTTTAATAAAGATTATGGTTTGCTTGGATCAAATTTATCTACAGAAGGTGAAGTAAAACTTTTCCCAAGAGATGGAGAAGACTTTGTAGCAAACCTACAAAAGAAATTGGTAGATCATTTTGATAAGAAAATCGAAGTTATGATTTATGGAGATGGGGCTTTTAAAGATCCTGTAGGAAAGATATGGGAACTAGCAGATCCTATCGTATCTCCTGCATTTACTAAGGGTCTTGGCGGAACTCCTAGCGAATTAAAAATAAAATATATAGCTGATAATGAGCTAGCAGATTTATCTATAGAAGAGAGAACATCGGCTATGGTAGATAGAATTTCTAAAAAAGAAAAAGAATTAGTCGGCAAAAACGAAACACTAGGAACAACTCCAAGGCAAATTACCGATCTTTTAGGTTCTCTTGCAGACCTTACATCAGGATCAGGGGATAAGGGTACACCTATTGTTCTAATCCAGGGATATTTTGACAATTATTCAGATAATTAATTTTAAGGAGCTTTAGCTGTGGATGGATCTGAGCGCCAGGAAAAGAAAGATAACAAAAATTTTGGCAAAAAATTTGTAAATGATTATATAGAAAAAAGAGCAGAAGCAAAATACAACCACGACCCTATGGATGAGCTAGAAAGGTATCTTATGATGTCTTTTGCGGCCATTCTTATGGCTTGTGGTACACATTTTTTTAAATATCCGAACTCTTTTGTAATTGGAGGGGTAGAAGGGATGAGTATTATTGCATCAACTTTTGTGCCCTTTACCCGCCCTCAAATTACTCTATTTATAAATATAGTTTTACTTACTATTGGATATTTTGTTTTAGGCAAGCACTTTGCTTTAAGAACAGGTTATGTAGCAATATTAAATTCACTAACAGCTTTGGGTCTTGATTATATAGCACCCATAGCTGGGCCACTTACTGATAATAATTTGTTAGAGCTTATTTTTACCTTGCTAATTTCAGCTTTTGGTTCAGCAATATTATTTAACCTTGCTGCAAGCTCTGGTGGAACTGATATTATTGCTATGATTATTAAAAAATACTCTTCTTTAGAAGTTGGAAAAGCTCTTTTATGTGTAGATAGTGTTTTTACGGTAGCTTCTATTTGGATATTTGACATAGAAATTGGGCTCTTATCTATCCTAGGCTTACTTTTAAAAGGTGTTTTCGTAGATGTTATAATCCAGTCACTAAATACAGATAAACTTTTTATAATTATAACTACAAAACCAGAAGAAGTAGGCAGCTTTATACGTGAGGACTTAAATAGGTCTGCTACTGTTATGAATGGGGTAGGACTTTATAAAGGCATCCACAGATTTGTATTTTTATTAGTATTATCTCCTAAAGAAGCACCATTATTTAGAAACTATATAAAAGGAGTAGATCCATCAGCCTTTATTACCATCATCAATACATCAAAAATAATTGGTAAAGGATTTTACTTAACCAGTGATAAAGAGTAGGAGTAACTGTTGAATATATTAGTAAGTTGTGACACAAATTATATAAAACCTCTAAAAACTATGTTTTATTCGTTATTTTTAACCAATAAAACTGATATAGATATTTATATCATGCACTCATCTATTAGTGATGATGATATAAAAGATTTAGAAGAATATGTATATAAAAAATCAAATAATAAAGCAAGGTTAATAAATGTAAGGGTAGAAGATGAATTTTCAAATGCCCTCACAACTTTTTATTACACAAGTGAGATGTATTATAGGTTGATTGCCTATAAATATTTGCCAGAAGATTTGGATAAGATTTTATACCTAGACCCTGATATTTTGGTATTAAATTCTTTAGAAGAACTTTATAAGCAAAGTTTTGATGGCAACTTATTTATGGCTGCTATCCATACAACTCCAACTGTCCAATCAGCCAATAAGGCTAGGCTTATAGTAACCAGTGAAAAAAGAGATATAAATAATTACTATAATTCTGGGATACTAATGATAAATCTAGCTAAGGCTCGTCAAAATTCTTATGAAGATAAGATAATAGCATATGTAAATTCTACATCTAAAGCGGGGTTAATGATGCCTGACCAAGATTTATTAAATGTAGTTTTTAGAAATGAAATAAAAGAAATACCCGAGCTTAAATATAATTATGATGCAAGGAGATTTTCTACTTATAAAATTCTTTATAATTATGAAATAGAAGATGTGATGGCAAAGACATCCATATTACATTTTTGTGGCAAAAGAAAGCCTTGGCATGAGAATTCCTTAGGGAAATTTAACTCACTATACAAATTTATGTGGCAAAGAGCACTCTATAATTAGGGTGCCTTTTTTAATTGAAATGTGTAGAAATTAAGTGTAAAATAAGAGTGAGAAACTATGGATGGAGAATGATATGAAGTCAAAAAACAAAATTTGTAAATGTCTTTGTCTTTTAGTGGCTTTAGTTAAAATTCAACCATCCTATGCTGAGGAAAAAGAGCCGGATAGCTCAGTAACTCAACAGACAGATATAAAAAGTGGGGATGAGATAACTATTACTGAAGTAGAACCAGAACAATCTACTAAAGCTCCTGCCCCTATTACAGTTGAAGAACAAAAGCCTCAAAAGCCAGCTGGTAAAAAACCAGTAGAAAAGCAAACAGAAAATGTAGAAACAAAAACGCCAACAACACCCACTGTTGATCCTAGAGCAGCTGAGGTTAATGAAAGAGTAAATCAAAAATATAGAGAAGAGCAAAAAGCTAAACAAAATCAAAAGACAGAAACTAAGACACAAGCGGCTCCTAAAATAGAGTCAGCTAAAAAACCAAAAAATGAAGAAATATCTAACGGTGAAATAGATGCTTTAATAAAAGAGCTAGAGGAAAACACATCAGCAATTCAATCCCAGCTAAAAGATACAAATTCAGTTCAAAGAAAATCTAAGCCAGTAGAGGATTACACAAAAGCAGTCGATCGTGTAAATAACACAATAAAGTCTAATAATATTAGCAAGGAAGATAGCAAAAAAATTGCTGATACTACCAGTAAAATAGTTGCAGAATATAACAAGAAAATAGAATCAGCAAAGACTGCAGAAGAAAAAGAGGCCTTAGTCAAGGAAGCAAGCCAAAAAATAAATGAAAATTTGGCAAAAGTATCAGAAGACCTTGTTCAAATGAGTAAAGAAAATCCATCGCTCTACGATCAAAAAAATGAAACCCTTGTTTTAGAAATAGAAGCTACTGATAAAGAAAACAGTGATAAAAATCATAAGAATACTACTGTATCAAAAACTAGTTCTGTTGAGAAATCACCGAAACTTGCTAGCGAAAATAAGTACGATCAGTTTTTTAAATTTGCCATTGCTATATTTGTAGTATTTTTAATATCGTTATCAATTAGTTTAGCACATGTATTAAGAAAAAAAGATAAAAACAACCCATAAGTCCTGAGGGACTTTTTTTATTAAAATAAAAAGAGGCTTAAAAAAGCCTCTATCGTTTTAATATTATTCTTGTGGTTCAAACATATCTTTGCCTACTCCACAAATTGGGCAAACCCAATCTTCTGGAAGTTGGTCAAATTCTGTACCAGCTTCGATTCCGTTATCAACATCTCCTTCAGCTGGATCATAAATGTATCCACATGCTGTACATACGTATTTCATATCAATGTCTCCTTTCATTGTTATTACATATATATTATACCACTTTTTGCAAATTTTAATACATTATTTACGATTAAGATAAAAATTTGCCTCTTTG
This sequence comes from Anaerococcus cruorum, assembly GCF_046365495.1. NCBI lineage: Bacteria > Bacillati > Bacillota > Tissierellia > Tissierellales > Peptoniphilaceae > Anaerococcus > Anaerococcus cruorum. The sequence continues at coordinate 116,312 of NZ_JBGMEH010000008.1, forward strand.
GGTATAAAGTTATTAGCTTAAGGAGTGTATTATGGAGATTATTAGAAATCTCATACATAGTGACCTGGATATTATAAAAGAGTTTAGAGATGAGACTATAGACTTTTTAAAAAATTCAAATTATGATGATGATATCATTTTTAAAATTAGGTTAGTTTTGGATGAACTTATCACAAATTCTTATAAGCATGGCAATCAAAAAAAATATGAAAAAATGATTGACATTATAATGCTTTTAGACAGGAACTATTGTATGATAAAAGTAAAAGATGAAGGTGATGGGATAAACTATACCAACGAAGGCGATATTTTATCAGACCATGGTAGGGGTATAAAACTTGTCTATAACTTAGCTGACAATTTAATAGTACAAGATAATATTATATCAGCATTTTTACTTTTAGATAAATAAAAAAGTTAGTTAAAACACCTGGGATTTTTTTTAGCTAGGTGTTTTTTTATTATGTTTATTGATAATATATCCACAATCGATATAATATATTGATAGAATTTATAAGTTTGAAAGAAGGAATTATGAAAAGAGAAGATATAAGAAATGTAGCCATTATTGCCCACGTTGACCATGGTAAAACTACCTTAGTAGATGGACTTTTAAGAAGTTCAGGTACTTTTAGAGAAAACCAAGAGGTAAATGAGAGAGTAATGGACTCAAACAGTATTGAAAAAGAAAGAGGAATTACAATTCTTTCTAAAAATACTGCTATTCACTATAAAGATACAAAAATAAATATTATAGATACACCAGGCCACGCGGACTTTGGTGGAGAAGTAGAACGTGTTTTAAATATGGCTGAGTCTGTTGTTTTAGTTGTAGATAGCCACGAAGGACCTATGCCTCAAACAAAATTTGTTTTAAGAAAAGCAATCGAACTTGGATTGCCAGCTATTATTTGTATAAATAAAGTTGATAGACCAGACCAAAGAATAGATGAAGTAGAGGATGAAGTTCTAGATTTATTTATCTCCCTTGATGCAGATGAATCATATTTAGAAAGTCCATTTATCTATGCATCAGCCAAAAACGGATGGGCATCTTTAGAAAAAGGCACTGTAAAAAATGATATGACAGACCTACTTGATACAATCATTGACTACACACCAGCCTTTGAAGCAGATGAAAATGCTCCATTTAAAGTCTTAGTATCAACAACTGACTACAACTCATTTTTAGGCTCTATTGCTATCGGTAAAGTTGAACAAGGTGTTATAAAGAAAAATGCCAATGCAGTAATTACAAATTATAACGAAGAAGACCGCCACCAAAAATCAAAAATTGTTACAATTTACGAATTTGACGGACTTGAAAGAGTAGAAGTAGAAGAAGCAAAATTTGGATCAATAGTTGCCCTATCAGGTATGGAAGATATATCAATAGGAGATACTATTGGTACAGAAGAAGATAGTGATCCAATTGAGTTTACAAAAATATCTGAACCAACACTTTCTATGACATTCTCAGTAAATGATTCACCATTTGCAGGTCGTGATGGTAAATTTGTAACCAGCCGCCACTTAAGAGAAAGATTATTTAAAGAAAAAGAAACTGATGTTTCATTAAAAGTAGAAAACACTGATTCTACAGAAAGCTTTAAGGTTTCAGGACGTGGAGAGCTACACCTATCAGTTTTAATTGAAAACTTAAGACGTGAAGGCTACGAATTCCAAGTTTCTAAACCAGAAGTTATGTTTAAAGAAATTGATGGAAAAAGAAATGAACCCATAGAAATTGCAACAATAGATGTTGATCAAGAATATACAGGATCAGTTATAGAAAAATTAGGTCGCAGAAAAGGTGAACTAATAGATATGACTCCAACCTCATCTGGTTATACAAGAATGGTATTTAGAATCCCAGCTCGTGGTCTAATAGGTTATAGAACAGAATTTTTAACAGATACAAAAGGAACTGGTATTTTAAACTCAGAGTTTGAAGAATATGCTCCATACAAGGGAGATATCGAAACTCGTCAAGATGGATCACTTATTGCAAGTGAACAAGGAATTGCTAGAGCCTACGGTCTAAATTCTGCCCAATCACGTGGACTTTTATTCATAGAGGCAGGAGAAGAAGTTTACGAGGGTGAAGTAGTTGGTATGAATGCCAAAGGTTTAGACATAGATGTAAATGTCTGCAAAACTAAAAAATTAACCAACACTCGTGCTTCAGGATCAGATGATGCCATAGTCTTAACTCCTCCAAAGAAAATGAGTGTTGAAGAAATGATGGAATTTGTAGAAGATGATGAGCTTATAGAAGTAACTCCAAACAATTTAAGAATTAGAAAAAGAATTCTAGATAGTAATTTAAGATATAAGTCAAAGAAAAATAAATAAGAGGTTCTTATGGATAGAAGGTTTGAAAGAACACTTAGCCAAATCTTAAGTGTTGTAGTACTGCTAGTGTTTTTAATAACTATAATATCAGCAAATTTTAATATATGGCTTATTAGCTATATCTGGTCAGCAGGTTTTATCCTAGCTTGGATTTTGATGCTTATTTTTGGGCTTCATGTATTATTTCAAAAAAATTCTTATGGTACGTCCATTTTTGTAGCGATTATTACAGCATTAGCCTTTGCTGGTTTAAGTATTCCAGCAATCTTAGTATTAGCTAGATTTATTCCAGGTTTGCCTGTTGGACTTAACTTTAATAATCAAATTTTAAATACTTATAGTCAATTAGCTACCTATACTTTGCTTATAGTAAGTTACTTTGCGCATGTACTTAACTCTATAAGGCTTAAAAATAAAATTGAAGAGCATTTAGAATATCATACTGAGCAAACTTTAAATAGAAGTGAACTTAATGAAAATTTAGAAATTAACGAAAATTTGCATAATGATAGTGAAGTTGAGTATAATATAACAAAGGACGCAGAAGAAAAAATAGTCTTTGAAGCAGATGATAGTAAAGATTCTACTTATAACACTGAAAAAGTAACACTTGTAGAAGACTTAACAGATGAAGATTTAAAATTTAGGAAAGATGAGGATAATAATGGCTAAAGACAATGGAGTATCATTATCGGTTATAAAAAGATTACCTAAATATTATAGGTATCTAGAAAGTATAAATGATCGTGGGATAGTAAGAGTATCATCCAAAGAATTATCAGAAATTACAGGACTTACAGCTAGTCAAATCAGACAAGATTTAAACCACTATGGCTGTTTTGGCCAACAAGGTTATGGCTACAATGTCCGTGAGTTAATGGATGAGTTATCAAAAATAATTGGTGTAGATAAAAAATATAAAATGGTATTAGTAGGTTTTGGTAATATAGGCCATGCCCTTTACCAATATAAAACATTTAAAGATTTAGGTTATAACATCGATGCAGTTTTTGATTTAGAAGCTCGTGAATCTAACGAAAATGATCCAGAAATCCTAGATATAGAAAAACTTCCACAATACTTAAAAGATAATAAAGTTGATATAGGTATTATTTCAACTCCAAAAGATGCCAGCCAAGGAGTATGTGATATACTTTGTGAGGGTAATGTATCTGGTATATGGAACTTCTCACCAGTAGATATAAAAACAAAAAATGATGTAGTACTAGAAAATGTCCACCTTGATGAGTCATTATTTACCTTGACATACTTCATCAATTCGCCAGAGGACTTTAATTTTTAAAAATGAATATACTTACAGCAAGCAATTTGAGTAAATCATATCCGACCAAGGATATATTTTCAAATGTTAGTTTTAAGATTGAAAAGGGTGATAAAGTTGGCCTCATTGGAGTAAATGGGGCCGGCAAATCCACCCTTTTTAAAATTCTCATGGGAGAAAATGAAAAAGATAGTGGGGAAGTCTATATACCCAATAATGTCAAGGTAGGGTATTTAGAACAAATACTAACTATCGATTATAGTATCAGCATATACGATTATTGTATGAGAGTATTTGATAATATAATTGAAATAGAAGCAAATTTAAGAAAAATAGAGCAAAAACTAGCTAATCCTGATATAGATCCAGAAAAAATGGAAAATCTTTTGGCAGAACATACCAAACTTTTTGAGCAATTTGAAGAAAAAAATGGTTATGCTATAAAATCAGAGCTAGAAGGTACACTAAAAGCCATGGGCTTTAGTGAAGAAGACTTTGATAAAGATATTACTATGCTTTCTGGTGGCCAAAAGGCAAGAGTGGAACTCGCTTATTTACTTTTAGAAAAACCAGACTTAATTTTACTAGATGAGCCAACCAACCACTTAGATATAAATGCTATTAGGTTTTTAGAAAACTTTATCAAAAACTATAGTGGGTCAGTAATAGTAATCTCCCACGATAGATATTTTTTAGATAATACAGTAAACAGGATATTTCTTTTAGAAAATGGTGGGCTTGCAACTTATGATGGGGACTATACAAGCTTTGTAAAAAAACGTAAAAAAGAACTTCAAGTTCGCATGCACCAATACAAAAACCAACAAAAAGAAATAGACCGCCAAGAAGAAATCATTGACCGTCTAAAAAATCAAGGAGGGTCCAAAAGAAAAAGAGGCATTTCCCAGTCCCGTTCCCGCCAAAAGTTATTAGATAAAATGGAAAAAATTGAAATGCCAGAAACCATTCAAAACTCTATGAAGTTAAAATTTACCCCACGTATCCAAAGTGGGGAAGATGTGCTAAAGGTAGAAAATTTAGAAAAATCCTTTAATGATAAGGAAATTTTTAAAAATATCTCCTTTAATCTTTATAGAAACGAGCGAACAGCCATCATTGGAGAAAATGGAGTTGGAAAAACAACTCTATTTAAAATAATCATGGGCGAAGAAATGCCAAGTGCTGGTAAGGTAAAAATAGGACAAAGTGTAAATATTGGATATTTTGATCAAGAGCAAAAATCTTTAAATTTAGAAAATACTATTTTTGATGAGATAAGAGAAACTTATCCTATGCTTACAAATTTTGAAATCAGATCATACCTTGCAAAGTTTATGTTTTATGGAGATGATGTTGATCGTGAAATAGCAGAACTTTCTGGTGGGGAACGTGCTAGGATTTCACTTTTAAAATTAATGATATCAGATACAAATTTTATCTTAATGGATGAGCCGACCAACCACTTAGACATTGACTCCAAAGAAATTTTAGAAGATGCTATTCTAGATTATGAGGGAAGCATGCTAATTATTAGCCACGACAGGTATTTTTTAAATAAGATTGCTGTTAAAATATTAGATATGAAAGCTGATGGGATGGATGAGTATTTGGGTAACTATACTTATTATGAAAATAAACAAAAAGAGCTAAATGAAACTAGTGATCAAGCTCCAACCATTAGCAAGACCCGACTTGTAAAAGAAAAGAAAAAACAAAATCTAAAGAAAAACGAAATTAAAAAAATTAAGAATGATATTAGAGATGCAGAAAATCAAATGGAAGCTATCGATAGTGAAATAGCAAAGCTAACTGATTTGACCCTAGCTGATAATTTTTACTCTGATCAAGAAAATGTAGTAGAGACCTTTGCCCGTATTAAAGATCTTGAAAATAAAAAAGAAGAACTTGATGAAAAATGGCTAGAGCTTAGCCTGAGCCTTGAAGATTGATATCGTTGTGAGGAAAATAAATGAAGTTAAAAGAAAGAAAAGAATTAGACCAAAAATCAAAAAATAATTTAAAAGTAGGGCTTATCTTACTTTTTACATTTTTTGCTGTTTGGTATATAGAGCCTATTGGTAAATTTTTATTATCGACCTATGCAGTTTTAAGGCCTATTATCCTAGGTTTTGCCATAGCTTTTGTAATAAACCTACCTATGAATTTTTTCCAAGAAAAAGTTTTTGGAAAGATAATAGACCCATTAAAACATAGAAAAGTTGTAGTAGCCCTATCACTTATAGTAAGCTGGCTATTGTTTTTTGCAGGTGTAACTATCCTTTTAGTTGTAGTTATTCCCGAGATAATAAATGCTGTGCAAGCTGGTATTACTAACCTGCCATTATTTTTGGATCAGCTTTTAGAATATACTGAAAAGTTCCCAGCAGTTCACAAACAGGCTGTAGAATTTAAAGACTATTATCAAAATATGGATGTAACAAAAGTTTCAGATGCAGTAACATCTTATATCAGTGGTGATAGCTCAGATTTATTAAATAGAGCTCAAAATATCCTATCATCAGTAGGGTCAGGCTTAGTAGCTGTTGCCATGGGGTTTGTATTTTCAATTTACGTTAGTGTAAATAAGAAAAGTCTAAAGCAAAATGCCAATAAACTTTTATACGCAAACTTTAGTGTAGAACGAGCTGATCATATCAACTATATATTTAAATTAACCTATGATTCATTTTCAAAATTTTTGGATTCAAGAATTATATCTTGTATCTTACTAGGAATATTTAACTATATAGGCATGAAAATATTAAGATTGCCTTATGCTGGTATGATTTCAGTATTAGTGGGTGCTATGGATATAATTCCATATTTTGGGCCGATTATTGCCGGTGCCTTTGGTATGATTTTGATATTTATACAATCTCCAATCCAATCGATTATTTTTATAGTATTTTTAGTGGTTTTACAACAAGTTCAAGAAAATATAGTTTATCCACTATTTGTTGGGAAAAACTCAGGTTTACCTGCTATTTGGATTTTCCTATCAGTATTTTTAGGTGGAAGATTATTTGGTATCCTTGGTATGATTTTATTTATGCCACTAGCTACAGTTATCTACACCCTCATTGAAGATAATACCTATATAAAACTTAAAGAAAAGAATATGGATAGAATAACAGTAGCAGAAAAATCCAACCAAACGGTAGAAGAACTAAGAAAAAAAGAAATAGAAAAAAACCAGTAAAAATAGCCCCTTGATAGGGGCTTTTTTATATGGACCTATCTTCAAAAATAATTAGAAGATAGCCACTAGCTACAGATATTTTAAAGTCTTTTTTTACTGTTTCATTTGATACGCCGAGGGCATTGTCATTGGCTAGGTCAAAATTATTTAACTCGTAATATAGACCTTTTATGTCAACTCCCTTTACAATTTCAGATAGGGCAAAGATTGATACATAAAAGTCATCTTCATCTTTAAAATCATAAGTCAACTCATCATCAACTATATAAAAGCTTTTATTTTTAGATTTTAAAGCAACATTTATTCCCTTTTTTTTAAATTCTAGGGCATTGCTAATATTGGCAAAGGTGTGAGAATCACGTCCACCTAGTCCGCCGTAAATAACAATATTTTTATAACCCCAATCCTCTGCTACCATTAGGGCTGCCTTGGTATCTGTGTAATCTTTTATAGGATTTAATTTTATAACCAAATCTCCCTCAGGTTGATTAGATGAGTCAAAGTCTCCTATTATCATGGTAGGAGTAATTCCAGCTTCTCTTGCATGGATATATCCTTTATCAGCTGCTATTACCATATCTTCTTCATTTATCTGATCAAAAAAACCATCAAATTCGCCACCAGCGATTATATAACATGTTTTCATACGCTCTCCCTTTATCTTATCTCTTTTCATTATATCAAAACTCATAATAGAATAAAAAAATTTTCTAGGGTAAAATTATATTAAAGAAAGTTTAAAAAGAATATAGGATTATAATGAAACTAATACACAGTAAAGTAGGAGAATTTGTTCCAGTAACTACAAAAAAAGGTCTCTACTATGGAGGCTATCAAAATGCTCTCGGAGAATTAGGAGTATCAAAATTTTATAGGGATAGGTCTTGTGTAGTGACAGCCTTTACAAATGTATATTTATATTTGTATCATCCAGGTGAAAAGTTTAGCTTAGAAGAATATAACCACTACCACTATGATTTTTATAAAAAAATTCGTCCCCATATAAATGGCGTGCCCACTGCTAAAGCTCTAAATTATAGAGTTAACCGTATCAGGCGTGATCGCAATTTAACTCTTAATGCTCATATTATGCAAGAGTATTTGGTAAGAAGACACACAACTGAAGAAAAACTCGCCTTTATCAATGAGGCACTTCGTAAAAATTGCCCAGTTATTTTTATAAATTGGATGAGCAAAAATGTAAAAGTACTTGCCCACCATGGAGTAACTATAACAGAATGCAATGACATGGGGGACTACCACGAGCTAGTCATATCCAGTTGGGGTAATGTTTATAAAATAAATTTTGAAATTTTTGATAAACAAATAAAATCATATAGCGGTCTTATTTATTTTGAAAGGAATGATTATGAAATACATTAAGGTAGAAGTTTTTGTCCCAGAAGAAGATAAGTGGCAGGTAATAGACGGGTTAAATGAAAAAGAAATTTTAAAAGATAATGGCTATGATTCTGTTTTTGCAGAAAGTAAAGTGACAGGACATTTTACTCCTTTAGAAGGCTCAAATCCTGACAAGGGAGATATTGGCAAGCACACTACTGTTGATGAAGTGAAACTAGAATTTAGAATAGATGCAGCAAAAAAGGGTGAGGTTTTTAATATTATAAAAGCAAATCACCCTTATGAAGTGCCAGTTATAAACTTTATAGAATTATTATAGGAGAGATGATGCAAAAAAGACTTACTAGATCAAATGGAGTAGTCATGCCAATTTTTTCCCTTCCCTCAAAGTATGGGATAGGAACTTTTGGCAAGGCTGCTTATGAATTTGTCGATTTTTTATCAGAAGCATCTATAAAATATTGGCAAATCTTACCCCTAGGACAAACTTCTTATGGAGATAGTCCTTACCAAGCTTTTTCTTCCTTTGCTGGCAATCCATATTTTATAGACTTAGATATGCTTATAGCAGATGGTTTGCTAAATGAAAGTGACCTTGAAAATATAAATTTTGGAGACAATGACAGATATGTCGACTACGCTATCCAATATAACATCAGGTACCGTATTTTAGAAAAAGCCTTTGAAAACTCAAAGGGCAAGCTTGATGATGAAATAGCTGACTTTAGAAAAAAAGAAAGTTTTTGGATAGAAGATTATGCCCTATTTATGGCAATAAAACATGATCAGCTTGATATTAGTTGGGTGGAGTGGGATGAAGACTTACGTGATAGAAATCCTGAGGCGTTAGCTAGTTTTAAAGAAAAACACAAGGAAGATATAGATTTTTATATCTTTATCCAATACGAATTTTTCACCCAATGGCAAAAATTAAAAGAATATACCAATAGGCGAAATATAGAAATCATTGGAGATTTACCAATTTATGTAGCCTATGACTCCTGTGATGCCTGGGTTTATGCAGATATTTTAAAAATAGATCAGGAAACTAAAGAGCCTCTTATAGTAGGAGGCGCTCCACCAGATGCTTACTCAGAAGATGGTCAGCTTTGGGGAAATCCTGTTTATGATTGGGAAAAAATGAAAAATAAAGGCTATGATTTTTGGAAAAAAAGACTAGCCATGGCCCTAAAAACTCATGACCTTTTACGCCTAGACCACTTTAGAGGTTTTGAAAAATATTATGCCATTCCAGCTACAGATGAAAATGCCAAATTTGGAACTTGGGAGCCTGGTGGTGGTTACGAATTTTTCGATGAGATTTTAAAACAGTATCCAGACAAGCAATTTATAGCTGAAGATTTGGGGTATATCACTAAAGAAGTCGATGCTTTAAAAAATCATTACGGTTTTCCAGGAATGAATGTCATTCAATTTGCTTTTGATGGCACTTTTGCTAGCAATTATTTGCCACACAATTACGAGAAAAATTCTGTGGTATATTCATCTACCCACGATTCTTCTACATTAAAAGGATGGTTAGATTCATTGGATGACGAGGAACTTTTACTAGTAGAAAAATATTTCGGTTTAGAAAATAAAGAAGAAAATGATTTTGTATGGGAAATTATTAGGTCTCTTATGGCATCAGTTGCTGATGTAGCAATTTTTGAAATTCAAGATTTTTTTGAAATGGGAGATCAAGCAAAAATAAATACTCCTTCTACTCTAGGTAATAACTGGAAGTGGAGGGCTAAAAGTGAAGACTTTACAGATGATTTGGCAAGAAAAATAAAAGAAATGTCAAGATTATACGGGAGATATAATGGATAAGTTAGAAAAAAATAAGTTTACCGAAGACTATATAGAAAACCTACAGAGGGTAACTCTTAAAAATTTTGATGATACAAGTGAAAAAGATAAGTACGATGCTCTGTGCGATACTATAATGGAGCGTATCAACCAAGAGTGGAGAGCAAGCAAAAATAAATCTAGATACGAAAGAACTGCCTATTATTTTTCTGCAGAATTTTTAATAGGTAGATCTTTAGGAAATAATCTTATAAATCTAGGAATTTATGATGAAGTAAAAGAATTATTGGATGAACTAGGTATAGATTTTGAAGCTATAGAAGATTATGAAGATGATGCAGCCTTAGGAAATGGTGGTTTGGGTCGTCTTGCAGCTTGCTTTATGGATTCTGCTGCAACACAAGCTATAAATATGTATGGCTATGGAGTTCGCTATCGTGAAGGACTCTTTAAACAATCATTTGAAAATGGCTTTCAGATTGAAAAAGGAGATAGCTGGATAAAAGATGGGGATGGTTGGTCTATAAGAGTAGATTCTGATTCTAGAATTGTAAATTTTAAAGACCAACAAGTAAAGGCTGTTCCTTTTGATATGCCAGTAGTAGGCTATCAAAATGGTAAAGTAAATACCCTAAGACTATGGCAAGCAGAACCTTTTGAAGAATTTGAATTTGATAAATTTAATAATTTTGAATACGATGCGGCAGTTAGAGAGAAAAATAGGGCAGAGGATATTACCAGAGTCCTTTATCCAAATGACATGCAAAGGGCAGGCAAGGTCTTAAGATTAAAGCAACAATATTTCTTCGTATCAGCATCTATCCAAGACTTAGTTGCCAAATATAAAAGGTATTTTACAGACGATTTACGTTTTAAAAACTTCCACAAATACCATGTCATCCAGTTAAACGACACCCATCCAAACATTGCTATTCCAGAGTTAATTAGGGTTTTAGTAGATGAAAATGGCTTAGAATTTGAAGAAGCCTTAGACATTGCTAAAAAAGTATTTGCCTTTACCAACCACACAGTTTTACAAGAAGCCCTAGAAAAATGGCCTATAGATATAGTTGAAGAGGTATCTCCAAGATGCCTAGAAATTATCTATAAGATAAACGATATGCTAGTAAAAAGCTTTAAAGAAAAAGGACTTACTGAAACTGAAATTGATCCATATCGTATAGTTATTTATGATCAAGTTCATATGGCAAATCTTGCTATTTATGTAGGATTTTCAGTAAATGGTGTAGCAGCCCTTCATACAGAAATTTTAAAAGATGATACCTTTAGTCACTGGTATAAGATTTTTCCAAATAAATTTAATAATAAAACCAATGGTATCACTCCAAGAAGATGGCTAGTTTATGCAAATAGACCTCTTTCAAGCTTTATTACAGAAAAACTTGGAAATGATAATTGGAAATATAATTTAGATGAGCTAAAAGCTTTAGAAAAATTTGTGGATGATGAATCAACATTAAATGAACTTTGGAATATCAAACAAGTAAATAAAAATAGGCTTGCATCTTATATCTTAGAGCATGAAGGAATAAAAATAAATCCAGAATCAATTTTTGATATACAAGTAAAAAGAATTCATGAATACAAACGACAACATTTAAATGTATTGCATATTATATACCTTTACCATCAGTTAAAGAAAAATCCTGATATGGACTTTTATCCAACAACATTTATATTTGGTGGTAAAGCAGCACCAGGATATTTTAGAGCAAAGGGTATAATAAAGCTTGCCAATGAGGTAGCAAGAGTCGTAAATAATGACCCAGATGTTAATAAAAAATTGAAAGTAGTATTTGTAGAAAACTTTAGAGTATCATATGGTGAGAAAATCTATCCTGCAGCAGATGTTTCAGAGCAAATCTCAACAGCAGGCAAAGAAGCATCTGGTACAGGAAATATGAAATTTATGTTAAATGGTGCACCAACCTTAGGAACTCTTGATGGAGCAAATATAGAAATTTTTGACCATGCAGGTGAAGAAAATAACTATCGTTTTGGAGCTACTGTTGAACAATTAAATGAAATTGAAAGTAGCTACAATCCACGTGGCATCTATCAAACAAATAAAGATATAAAGGATGCAGTTGATGCTTTAGTAAATGGGGAATTAAACGACAATAATTCTTATATGTTCCTTGATATTTACAATGAATTGATAAATCCTCAAGATGGATCTCGTGGAGATAGGTACTTTGTATTAAAAGATTTTCAAGATTACAAAAATGCTCACGAAAAAATAAATAAAGATTATAGAGATAAACTAGAATGGTCTAGAAAATGCTTAATGAATATTGCAAATGCTGGTTATTTTTCATCAGATAGGACAATAATTGATTATGCAGATGATATTTGGAAAATAGATTCTCCAAATTATTAGGAGTAAGTATTAGGAGTAAGAATGAACAAAGATGTTATACTTGGTTTGCTTGTCCCATTTTTAGGTACATCCCTAGGCTCTGCCATGGTTTTTGTAATGCGTGATGAGTTAAACGAAAAAGTACAAAAAGGATTATCAGGATTTGCTGCTGGAGTAATGGTAGCTGCAAGTATCTGGTCTCTACTTATCCCATCCATGGATATGGTAGAGGAAAAAATGGGCAATATGAGCTGGGTGCCTGCAGTTATAGGGTTTCTAATAGGTATTTTATTTTTACTATTATTAGATAATGTAATTCCTCACCAGCATATAGATTCAGATGCCCCAGAAGGACACAATAGTGAAAATATGCGCAGAACTACAATGATGGTTCTAGCAGTAGTTATTCACAATATCCCAGAAGGAATGGCTGTTGGAGTTTCTTATGCAGGAGCTCTTTATGGCACAGAAAGCGTAAACCTTGCAAGTGCTTTTGCCCTTGCAGTTGGAATTGCTATTCAAAACTTTCCGGAAGGAGCTATAATTTCTATGCCGCTAAATGCAGCTGGTATGAATAAGGCTAAATCTTTTTGGGCAGGAGTTGGCTCTGGTGCAGTTGAGCCAATAGCAGCAGTAATTACAATTTTATTATCACAAATTATGATACCAATATTGCCATATTTATTATCATTTGCGGCTGGAGCAATGTTTTATGTAGTAATAGAAGAACTTATTCCAGAAGCAACTGGTGAAGGAGAAAGCCATACTAATATAGGTACACTTGGTTTTGCAGCAGGATTTGCAATAATGATGATCTTAGATGTAATGCTAGGATAAACTAAACACTTAACACCTATTTACTAGGTGTTTTTTATTTTTTTTAAAAAACTACCCACTTATCCTAATAAATAGTAATATATTATTAGGAAAGGAATGGGGGATAGATGAATTATTTTACAGATTTTATTAACTCTTTGGCCCTTATAAGAGTTACAGATATTATAGATATAGCAATTATATCTTTTGCTATATATAAATTGTTTTCGCTATTAAGAAATACCCGTGCTGAGCAAGTTTTATATGGACTTATTATTGTTTTAGTTTTTGCCTCAATTGCAGATATTTTAAGCCTAAACACAGTTAGTTGGGTCATGAACCAGTTTTTGACAGTTGCCCTAGTATTTATAATAGTAGTTTTCCAACCAGAATTAAGGTCAGCTTTAGAGAGAATCGGACGTGGTAGGTCAATTTTTACCGGGGAGCGCGTCTTAAAAAGTGAAAATACTATTGATGAGCTAACTCGTGCTATGTCATCACTTGCCCGCCAAAAAATTGGTGCTTTAGTGGTTTTAGAAAGAGAAGTTGGTTTAAATGATATAGTAGAAAGTGGGACAAGACTTGATGCAGATGTATCAAGCGAACTTTTGATAAATATTTTTATACCAAACACTCCTTTACACGATGGTGCAGTTATAATAAATAATGAAAAAATCATAGCAGCTGCTTGTTATTTACCACTTTCTAATTCAAATTTGATTTCTAAGGAACTAGGTACCCGCCATAGGGCAGCAGTAGGGATATCTGAAAAATCAGATGCCATAGTAATTGTAGTAAGTGAGGAGACAGGAAATATTTCTGTAGTAGAAAATGGCCGTATAGATAGGTATTTTGATGAGGACTCTTTAAAGCAAAGATTACAAAATGACCTAGTTTTAGTAAAAGAGGAAGCCCACAAAGAAGATAAGAAGGAAGAAGACGATGAATAATAAAAATGATACAAAATTAAAAGCTCTTTCAGTTTTAGTAGCCATTTTTATGTGGACTTTTGTAATAAATTCTACAGATCCAACTGCAAATAAAACTTTCCGCAACATACCAGTAGTTATCAAAAATCAGGATGTTTTAGAAAAGTCTGGGTACACTATAGTAGGAAAAGAATCTTCCTATGGTACAAATGTTAAATTAAAAGGATCTAGGGAAAAATTAATCAGCCTAAAACCTACAAATATTTATGCTAGTGTCGATATAGCTGACTTAGAGCCTGGTGTGCAGTCCTTAGATATAGAAGTAGATACTCCATCTGGAGTGAGCGTAGATGAGGTAGATCCAGGTCAAATAAACTTAAATATTCAAGAGGTTTTAGAAAAATCTTTACCAGTGAATCTAGTTTATTCAGATCAAGTAAAAGATGGTAAAATTGTTGATGTTAACGAACTTTCACCAAAAAGTATTACAATAAAAGGCCCTGCCAGCATTATAAATAAAGTTGATAGGTTAGAACTAAAAATAGATGACCCTAGTGTTTTAGATGGAAAAATCCATAGCCTACCTATAAAAGCTCTTGATAAAAACGGCAATGTTATTTCGGATTTAGATATTTCTCACGAAGAAGTAAATGTTTCATTTTTCGTATATGCTACAAAAGAAGTGAAAGTAGTTATGGAAACTAGCGGAAACATTGATAAAGATTATGAGGAAGTATCCAGAGAAATATCACCAGAATCTATTATTATCAAAGGACCGGAATCAGTAATCCGAGACATAGATGCCATCTATACTTTGCCAATAGATTTAAAAAATCAAAAATCTTCTACAAGTGGAGAAGTAAAATTATCTCTTCCAGATTCAGTAGAAGTTTATAATGGTGATAGCGTTGTAAATTATAAGATAGAAATTCAGAAAAAATCAAAAAGTAAATAAAAATGACCGATAATATAATTGACCAACTAGAAAATGCTGGCTATGAAAGCTATGCAGTAGGTGGTTGTGTAAGAGATGAACTTTTAAATCGAGAAAATTTTGATATAGACATAACCACAACTGCAAGACCAGATGAGATAAAAGAAGTTTTTAAAGACTATAAAACTATCGATATCGGAGCAAAGTTTGGTACTATAAAAATTTTGGATGGGGATAGCGAATATGAAATTACAACTATGAGACGTGAGTCAGGTTATTCCGATAAGCGCCATCCAGAAAAAATCGCTTTTACCGATGATATAAGAGAAGATTTAAAAAGGCGTGATTTTACTATAAATGCCATGGCCAAAAGAAATGGCCAGATTTTAGATATTTTTAATGGTAAAAAAGATTTGGATGAAAAAATTATAAGAGCAGTAGGAAATCCATATGAACGCATCAAAGAGGATATGCTAAGGTCACTTAGAGCAGTAAGGTTTGCTACAAGCCTTAACTTTGAAATAGCAGAGGATTTAAAACAATCCATTAGAAAAAATGCAGTATCTATTGATGACATATCAAAAGAGCGCATCCAAGTAGAACTAAACAAAATTTTACTAGCAGATAATCCAAAAGTGGGAATAAGGTTATTAGATGAGGTAGGACTTTTGGAATACATATTTCCAGAAGTTTACAATACAAAAGACTTTGACCAGCATTCGACCTTTCATGCTGAGGATTTATACCAGCATACCTTAAGTGTTTTAGAAAAAACTCCACCAATACTTGAAGTAAGGATGGCTGCCCTTTACCACGATGTAGGTAAAATTGATACATTTTTCATAGATGAAAATGGCGAAGGAAGGTTTTTTGGCCACCAAAGTGTTTCAGAAGAGCTTTTAGTAGACCGCCTTAAAAAATTAAAGTATTCTAAAAAGTTTATAGAAATTACTAGAGTATTGGTAAAACGCCACATGGATAATACCAATACCTATACCAAAAAGTCCATAAGAAAACTTTTACGAAATATAGGTGAGGAAAATTTATTAAACCTTTTTAAGCTGCAAAGGGCAGATGTGTTATCAACCAAACATAATGATGACTCAAATATTGACCTAGGTCTAAGACTTTTAGAAGAGGTAAAAAAAGATAATATCCCCACTAGTAAAAATCAGATAAAGATAAATGGCAACGATCTAAAAAAACTGGGTTTTAAAGAGGGCAAAGAGCTTGGCCAAACTCTAAAATTGATAGAAAATTTAATCTACGATGAGAAATTGAAAAATAATAAGGAAGATATTATAAACTACATTAAATCTAACCTTTTAAATGTTGATTGATAGACATAGATGTAGTATATTAAACAAATGAGTAGCTATATAAGCAGGAGGAAGATATGACAGAATTAAAATCTCATGATAATAACATTGCAAAATTTGAATTTGACGTAAAATACGATGATTTTGCAAAAGCTGTAGATACAGTTTATAAAAGAAATAAAAAAAGATATAGAATTGATGGATTTAGAGCAGGACACGTTCCAAGAAAAGTACTAGAAAAAATGTACGGTCCAGAAATTTTCTATGATGAAGCTATCCAAATTGTGTTCCCAGAACCATACGAAGCTGCAGTAGAAGAACTTGAACTTGAACCAATCGACCAACCATCAGTTGATCTTGATGATATAGAAGCTGGTAAAGATATTACTTTCAAAGTAGAAGTAGAAACAAAACCACACCCAACTCTTGGTGATTACAGCGAATTAATCATCGAAGATATCCCATCAGAAGTAACAGATGAAGATATCGATGCAGAGCTAGCTCGTCAACAAGAAGAAAATGCTAGACTTATCCCAGTTGAAGATGGCGAAGCAAAAATGGGTGATACAGTAAATATTGACTTTGATGGTTACCTAGATGGAGAAAGATTTGAAGGCGGAAAAGCTGAAGATTACGACCTAGAACTAGGATCAAACACATTTATCGAAGGCTTTGAAGAACAAGTTGCTGGACACAAAGTAGGAGATAAATTTGATGTAAATGTAACTTTCCCTGAAGATTACCAAGCAAAAGAATTCCAAGGCAAAGATGCAAAATTCGAAGTAGAAATTAACTCAATTACTACAAAAGAACTACCAGAACTAGATAATGAATTTGCAATGGATATTTCTGAATTTGAAACTCTTGATGAACTAAAAGCTGACTTAAGAGAAAAATTAAAAGAAGATAAAGAAAACTTTGCAACAAATATGAAACAAAACCAAGCTATCGATGCACTAGTAAAAACTAGTGAAGTTTCAGCACCAGAATCACTTGTAAACCAAGAAATCGATGTTGAAATGCAAAACTTAGACCAAAGATTACAACAAATGGGTATCGGTCTTGCTCAATACATCGAAATGACACAAATGGATATTAACCAAGTAAGAGACCAATACAGACAACAAGCTGAAGATAAAGTTAAAGCAAATCTTGTAATTGATGAAGTAGCTTTAAAAGAAGGTTTTGATGTAACAGCTGATGAAATCGAAGAAGAAATCAATGAATCAGCAAAAATGTACGGTGTAGATGATATCGAAAAATTCAAAGAAATCTTTAGAAAAAATGTATCAGAAGATACAATTAAAGAAAATATCAAACGTCGTAAAGCTGTAGAACTTTTAGTTAAAAATGCAAAAGCTCTACCACACGAAGAATACCATAAAGCAGTTGGAGATGATCATGAGCACAACCATGACCATGACCACAGCGAAGATTCTAAAGAAAGCGAAGAAAACTAAGATATCATCCTTAAAAAATTAAGGAGATAATATGCAAACTAGAAATTACTTAGTACCAACTGTAGTAGAATCAACAAACAAGGGCGAAAGAGCCTATGATATATATTCTAGACTTTTAAAAGATAGAATTATTTTCCTATCTGGGGAAGTAAATGACCAAATGAGTGATATAATCATTGCTCAGCTACTTTTCTTAGAAAGTGAAGACCCAGATAAAGATATTCAATTTTATATCAACTCTCCAGGTGGAGTTGTAACAAGTGGTCTTGCTATTTTTGATACAATGAACTACATCAAACCAGATGTATCTACAATTTGTATCGGGCAAGCAGCAAGTATGGGAGCAGTTTTACTATCATCAGGTGCAAAAGGTAAGAGATTTTCTCTACCAAACTCAAATATCATGATTCACCAACCAAGCGGTGGTGCTCAAGGACAAGCATCTGATATTGTAATCCAAGCTGAGCAAATCTTAAAAATAAAAGATAGATTAAATCATATCTTAGCTGAAAATACAGGCCAAGACCTAGAAAAAATTGAAAAAGATACAGATCGTGACTTTGCCATGACAGCTCAAGAAGCCCTAGAATATGGTCTAATCGATCAAGTTATTGAAAGTAAGTAGGAAATAGATGGCAAACTTCGAAGAAGAAGATGTAAAATGCTCGTTTTGTGGCAAAGATAGTTCTCAAGTAGAGCGCATCATTGCAGGGCCAAACGCCTACATTTGCAATGAATGTGTAAGTCTTTGCGACGAGATAATAAATGCAGAAGTAAAATTTGACGAAGACTACTTCGATGAAAATGGAGATATAATCTTATCTACTCCAGCTGAAATAAATGATTTTCTAAATGAATATGTAATTGGCCAAGATGATGCCAAAAAGACCCTAGCAGTTGCTGTTTATAACCATTATAAAAGGATAAATGCTAACAAAGAGGATATAGATGATGTTGAACTTAACAAATCTAATATCCTTATGCTAGGACCAACAGGTTCAGGAAAAACCCTTCTAGCCCAAACTCTTGCTCGTAAGCTAAATGTTCCATTTGCAATTGCAGATGCAACTAGCCTTACAGAAGCAGGCTATGTGGGTGAAGATGTAGAAAATATTATTTTAAAACTAATCCAAGCAGCAGACTATGATATAGAAGCTGCTGAACATGGGATTATTTATGTAGATGAGATAGATAAAATCACAAGAAAAAGTGAAAATCCTTCTATAACAAGAGATGTATCTGGTGAAGGTGTCCAACAAGCCCTTTTAAAATTAATTGAAGGAACTGAGGCAAATGTTCCACCACAAGGTGGTAGAAAACACCCTAGCCAAGAATATATCCAAGTTGATACAAGCAATATTTTATTTATCCTAGGTGGTGCCTTTGATGGTATCGAGGATATAATAAATCGCAGACAAGCTCAAAAGACCATAGGTTTTGGCGCAGAAATAGTAGCAGCAGACCATAAGGCAAATCTAGCAGATGTAAATACAGAAGACTTGCTAAAATTTGGGCTTATACCCGAATTTATAGGTAGGGTGCCAATAATTGTAACCCTAGATAGTCTAGATGAAGAAGCACTAATTCGCATTTTAGAAGAGCCTAAAAACTCACTAATCAAACAATATCAAAAATTATTTGAATTAGATAATGTAAAACTTACCTTTGAGGATAAGGCCTTGCATGAGATAGCTAAAGAAGCTATAGCTCAAAAAACAGGAGCGCGTGGGCTTAGAACTATACTTGAGGATTTATTACTAGATGTGATGTATGAAATCCCATCAAAAACAGATATAAAAGAAGTAGTTGTAACTAAAGATTCTATTAAGGATCGCTCAAAACTAAAATACAAGAAAAGATAAGGGGAGTGGCTAGCCATTCCCTTTTTTATACGGGAGTTAATAATGGCAGATGTTTATAAAATAAGCAGAAACGAATATCCACTCGTACCCCTTAGGGGACTCTGGGCATATCCAAATACAATTTTAAATTTTGATTGTGCAAGACCCATATCAAAAAATGCAATTGATAATGCAAATGTAACTAACAAGGATGTTTTTTTAGTAAATCAAAAAAATGTTTTTGATGAAAATCCTAGGTCTGATGACCTCTACGACTATGGTATGGTTGTAAGTATTAAAGAATCATTTAGCCTACCAAATGGAGATATCAGGGTTTATGTGCAAGCAAAATCAATTGCAAAAATAAAAGAAGTAAGTACAGGTGAGGGCTTCTATAAAGCAGTAGTAGAAGAATACGAATATATAGAAGAAAATGAATCTGAAACAAATAAAAAAGAAGCCCTTCGTAAAATGCTAATAGAAGATTTTAAAACTTATATTGAGCTAGATGGCTCAAATTTTGACGAGTCAGTATCTTCTATAGGAGAGGTGTATAACCTTCAAAGATTAGCTGATATTATAATTTATCACTTAGATTTAAAAGCTGAAGAATACTATGCACTATTAAAAGAGCTTGATACAGAAAAAAGACTATCATTGCTGCATAGTATTTTATCAAAAGAAATAGAGCTTAAAAATTTAAGCATTGAAATAGAAGAAGATGTTCAAGAAAATATAAACCAATCTCAAAAAGAATATTATCTTAGAGAAAAAATAGAAGCAATTCGCCGTGAACTTAGCGAAACAACTGGAGATTTTGAAAGTGAAGCTCAAGAATTAATTGATAAAATAAATAAGTTAAGTATTGATGAGGATAGTAAAAAATCTTTATTAAAAGATGCTGAAAGATTAGAAGCTATTCCAGAAATGAGTCCTGATTATGGCGTAATAAGTGCTTATTTAAACTTTGCAGTAAATCTTCCTTGGGATGAGAAAACAAAAGATGTCCTAGATATAAAAAATGCTAGTGAAATTTTAGATCAAGACCACTATGGTCTAGATGAAGTAAAAGAAAGAATCTTAGAATCTATAGCAGTTAGAATAAAAAATAACAACAACCAGGGAACAGTTATATGCCTAGTAGGCCCTCCAGGAGTTGGTAAAACTTCTATTGCAAAATCAATAGCACGTGCCCTAAACCGTGAGTTTGTTTCAATGAGACTCGGTGGGGTAACTGATGAAAGTGAAATACGTGGTCACAGAAGAACTTATGTAGGAGCTATGGCTGGTAGACTTTTATCAAATATTAACCGTGTTGGTGTTAATAATCCAGTTTTTCTTTTAGATGAAATCGATAAATTAGGTTCTGATTTTAGGGGAGATCCATCATCAGCCTTACTTGAAGTTCTAGACCCGGAGCAAAATGATAAATTTATAGATAGATATGTAGATGTACCCTTTGATTTATCAGATGTATTTTTTATTACAACTGCAAATGATGCAAATGAAATTCCAGATGCTCTTTATGATAGGCTAGAAATGATAGAAATATCTGGCTATACCAATAGTGAAAAGTTAAATATAGCTAAAAAATATCTAGTATCTAAAGAAATGGAAAAAAATGGTCTAAATGAAGATGAGCTAACTATATCTGATAATGTTATAGAAGTAATAATCAAAAACTACACTAGAGAAGCAGGGGTCCGCGAGCTAGAAAGACTTATTGCAAGGATTTGTAGAAGGGCTGTAAAAGAAATTCTAGAAGGCAAAGACCAAATACGAGTTACTATGTCAAATTATAGTAAGTATCTTGGTAAAGAAATATTTTTTGATGACCATATCTCAAAAGAAGATAAGGTTGGAGTAGCAAATGGCCTTGCATGGACTTCTGTAGGTGGTACTATGCTTACTATAGAAGCAAGTACTATGGAAGGTAAGGGTAATGTAGAATTTACTGGATCTTTGGGTGATGTTATGAAAGAATCTGGCCAAGCTGCTATGTCATACATTAGAGCTCATGCCAAAGACTTAGGCATACGCGGTAAATTTTATGATAACAAAGACATCCACGTTCACGTTCCAGAAGGAGCAACTCCAAAAGATGGTCCATCAGCAGGGATTACCATGACAACAGCTATGGTTTCATCTTTAACTGGTAAAAAAGTTAGAAATGACCTAGCCATGACTGGAGAAGTTACTATAACAGGTGATGTATTGCCAATCGGAGGTCTAAAAGAAAAAGCACTTGCAGCCTATACTTACGGCATCCATGATGTAATTATTCCAAGATATAATAAAAGAGATATAGAAGATATTCCAAAAGAAATAAGAGATAAAATAAACTTTATAGAAGTAGATAATGTTTCTGAAGTAATAGATAGGGCCTTGATATGAAATTTAACCAAATAGAATTAGAGCAAGTAGCAGGATTTAAATCTCAATGGCCAGCGGAAAATCTTGAAGAAATTGCCTTTGTTGGCCGTTCAAATGTAGGTAAGTCATCCTTTATAAATGCTTTTTTAGGCAGGAAAAATTTAGCAAGAACTTCCTCCAAACCTGGTAAAACTCGTACTATAAACTTTTATAATATTGATAATAAATTTAGATTGGTAGATTTGCCGGGCTATGGTTATGCAAAAGTTTCCAAGGCTGAAAAAGCAAAATGGGATAAGCTAATAAATGAATACCTCCATGATAGAGAAAATCTAAAAGAAGTTTTCCTTTTAGTAGACATTCGTCATGAGCCAACTGCTCTAGATGTGCAAATGTATGATTGGATAATAGACTCAGGATTTACTGGATTTGTAATAGCTACCAAGTATGATAAAATATCTAAAAATAAGTTATCTAAGCATATTAAAGCTATAAAAAATAAACTAAATATAAATGACGAAGGACTTATCTTTGCCTATTCATCAGAAAATAAACACAACCTTTCTGTTATTAACGAACAGGTAGAGGTTATCGTAAATAATTAATCACACAAAGGTGTGATTTTTTATTTGCTAAATATTAACTATCTTTAACAACTATATGCTTTAATACATTGCATAAAACGTTTTTCTTTGATAATATAATTACATAAGTAAAATTTTAAAAATGGAGGAGTTATGAAAAGAAATAGAATTTTACCTTACATATTATCAATGTCACTAATCTTTTCTGCTTGTGGTGCAAATAACACAGCCCAAGACACAGAAGATAAATCTACAAATACAACAGTAAGCGAGCAATCGACTGAAGAGACAAAAAAAGTAGATGAAACAAAAGAGGAAAAAGAAGAAAAAGATACTTCTAAAGTTGATCCAGATGCTATTGATGGACAAGCTAAGGGATACAAGGGAGATGTTATCGCTCATGTAAGCTTTGATGGTGATAAAATCTCAGACATAAAAGTAGACCACGAAGAGACAGAAGGTCTTGGAGCAGCTGCTATTGAGAAAATGGTTCCACAAATCATTGAAAATCAATCTGTAAATATTGATTCAGTATCAGGAGCTACATTCTCATCAACAGCTCTTATAGAAGCAGTTTCAGCGGCAATTACTGAAAGTGGCCACAATCTAGAAGATTATAAAAAAGACTTTACTAGCAAGGATAAAGAAAGAACAGATGCAACAAAAGATGTAGATGTTGTAGTAGTTGGTGGTGGTGGAGCTGGTTTTGCAGCAGCAGTTACCGCAAAAGAAAATGGAGCTAATGTAGTATTACTAGAAAAAATGCCACAAGTTGGTGGAAATACATTAATTTCTGGTGGAGAAATGGCAGCTCCAGCTAATGAACTTCAAGAAAAAGAAGGTATAGAAGATAGCAAAGAATTATTTGCAAAAGATGTAAAAGAAGCTGGTGGTAACCCTGAACTAATCGATGTTCTAGCAGACCATGCTACAGAAGATGCTTACTGGTTAAGAGATGACATCGGAGTAAAATGGCTAGATAGCTTAATGTTCTTTGGTGGTCATTCAGTAAAAAGATCACTTATCCCAGAAGCTCACTCAGGTAATGAATTAATTAAAAATTACCTTAAAAAATGTGAAGAACTAGGAATCGAAGTAATCACAGAAGCAGATGTAAAAGAAATCTTAACTGAAGATGGCAAAGTAACAGGTGTCAAAGCTGAAACTCCAGATGAAAACCTAACAGTAAATGCTAAATCAGTAGTACTTGCAACAGGTGGTTTCGGTTCAAATGACGAAATGACTTACGAAAATGACCACGAAATAGATGAACATATTAAATCAACAAACTCACCAGGAGCTACAGGTGATGGTATCATCATGGCAGAAGCACTAGGTGCAGATACAGTTGATATGGACAAAATCCAACTTTACCCAGTATGTGACCCAGAAACAGGTAGACTACTTTATGTAGGAGATACAAGACTTGTTGGTGGTGCGTTACTTGTAAATAAAGAAGGGGACAGATTCGTTGAAGAACTTGCAACAAGACGTGAAATTTCCCTTGCTATAAAAGATCAAACAGACCACGTAGGATACCTACTATGGGATGAAAAATCAAATGAAACCACAGGAACAATGGCATCTAATCCACAAGAAGCTGAAGAACAATTTGAAAAAGGAAATTTAGTAAAAGCTGATACTATAGAAGAATTAGCAGAACATTTTGATATAGACAAAGATGAGCTACTAAAAACAGTAGAAAGATTTAACGAAAATTCCAAAAAAGAAGAAGATCCAGACTTCAACCTAAGAATGTTAGGATGGACAGTAGAAGAAGGACCATTCTACATGCTAAAAGCAGCTCCAGCAGTTCACCACACAATGGGAGGACTAAAAATTAATAAAGAAGCTGAAGTGTTAACAAAAGATGATCAAGTAATCGATGGTTTATACGCAGCAGGAGAAGTTACAGGTGGTATCCACGGATCAAACAGACTTGGATCAGCAGCTATAGCAGATATTACAGTATTTGGTAGAATAGCTGGTAAAAATGCAGCAGAACATGCAAAATAAATAAAAAAACAAGTAGCCTATATGGCTACTTTTTTTGTACAAAAAAACCAGGATAAACCTGGTAGTTAAATTATTCAGCAAATTCTATTTTGCCATCTTCAAGTTTTGCAATTCTAGCTAGAGAATATATTTCTACGCCCATTTCTTCAATAATATTGCGTCCATTTGAGAAAGATTTTTCTATAACTATTCCACATCCTACTGGATTTGCTCCTGCTTGACGGATGATTGCTATCATTCCTTTTGCAGCTTGGCCGTTTGCAAGGAAGTCATCAATCATTAGGACGTTTTCTCCTTCATTGATAAATTCTTTATTTACTATAAGTTCATTCATAACTTGTTTAGTAAACGAAAATACGCTTGAATGATATACATCTTCGCTAGTTGTTAAAGATTGTTTTTTACGACCGAAGACACATTTTACTCCAAGCTCGCTTGCAGTTGCTAGGGCTGGAGCGATACCAGATGATTCTACTGTAAATACTTTGTCTATTTTTTTATCCTTGAAATGCTCAGCAAATTCTTTGCCCATTTTCTTGATTAGTTCAACATCAATTTGTTGGTTTAAAAAAGAATCTACTTTTAAAATGTCATCTCCTAGAACTACACCCTCTTCTAAGATTTTATTTTCTAATTCTTTCATCTTAACTCCTTATATTTTTATATGTATAACTTATTATTACTATTATAAGGATAATAGCTAAATTAGTCAAAAGTCTCTCTTTAATTACTTTATAGATACCCAAAACGAAGATGGGTAAAATAATATTATGAATAGTTTAGAGTTTAGTAAAGATTTAATTAAATTTATAGATAGTAGTCCATTAAATTATTTTGCAGTAGTAAATGCAAAAAATATTTTGTTAAAAAATGGCTTTAAAGAGCTTTCAGAAAATACCAGATGGGAGATAGAAAAAAATGACAAATACTTTGTCACTCGTAATGATACTGCTCTAATTGCCTTCACTATAGGAGATGACCTAACAAAGGGGTTTGATATAATAGGATCTCACACAGATAGCCCTACATTTAAGGTAAAATCAAATGCAGAAGTAAATGATAGCGGATATTTAAAAATAAATATTGAACCCTATGGTGGGATGATTTATTCTACATGGACAGATAGGACATTATCTCTTGCTGGTAAAGTTTCCTATAAAAAGGATGGAGAAATTAAAAGTGAATTGGTAAGTATAGATAAAGATTTACTCACCATCCCAAATGCAGCCATCCATATGAATAGGGAGGTAAGTAAGGGATTTGAACTAAATCCGCAAGACCACTTATATCCAATTATCCAAACCATCGAAGAAAATTTTGAAAATGGTTATCTAGAAAAATTATTGGCTGAAGAAATTGGCATAAATGCTGATGATATTTTGGATTTTGACTTAGGTCTATATGATAGGCAAAAGGGTGCAATAATAAATAATATGTACCAAATAGGCCGTATAGATAACCTAGGCTCTGTCCATGCATCTTTAATGGCCTTTGTGGATGCAAAAGCTAACAAAAACAATGTTTTAGTTTTAAATGATAATGAAGAAATAGGGTCTAGAACTCCAACTGGTGCATTTTCACCATTTTTAAGAGATACTTTAAAAAGATTAGCGGATAATACCTGCTATGATGATGAAGATTTTTATATTGCTCTAGCAAATACTTATCTCATCTCAGCTGACCAAGCCCATGCTATTCACCCAAATTTTAAAGACTACCACGACCCAACCAATCCCATAAAGATGAATGGGGGACTGGTAATAAAAACTGCAGCAAATGGTGCGTATTCATCAAATATTACTTCAAATGCTAGATTAATTGATTTAGCAAATAGCATTGGCTGTAAGCTACAAAAATTTCATAACAGAAATGATAAGGCTGGTGGGTCTACCATAGGGCCAATTGCTTCAACAGGACTTGGAATAAATTCTATAGATGTCGGCGAACCAATTCTAGCTATGCATTCTATAAGAGAGCTAGGCGGGATAGAAGACCACTTTGATGCTTATAAGATTTATAAGGCATTTTACGAAACAAATTTTTAAGGAGATAAATTATGGCAATAATGGAAATATGTTTAATACCAATAGGTACAAAAGAAACTTCAGTTAGTAAATATGTAGCAAGCGCTAGCAAAATTTTAGAAGCTGAAGGTGTAAAACACAAGCTAAACCCAATGGGCACTGTTATAGAAGCTGATGCTGATAAGTGCTTTGAAATTGCAAGAAAGATGCAAGAAGAAGTATTTAAAGAAGGATCAGATCGCGTTTATACAGTAATAAAAATGGATGATAGACGAGATAGCGACCATGATATGGATTATAAAGTAAAATCTGTAGAAGATAAATTATAAGAAAAAAAGATTGCCAAATAAAAATGGCAATCTTTTTTATTTATACAAATAAAGGAGCTATATATCTTAATAAAAAGATAATTGCAAGACCATATACTAAAGGACTTACTTCTTTTCCTCTACCTGTTAGTAGTTTAATACCAGCATAAGAAATCATTCCAAAAGAAATACCTTCTGCAATAGAATATGTTGCAGGCATCATTAGGATAGTCATAAATGCTGGGAAAGCTTCTGTTATATCTGAGAAATTAATTTCTACAACAGTTGAAAGCATAAATAATCCTACCACTACAAGGGCAGCTGAGGTAGCTTGGGTTGGTATAATTGAAAATAGTGGAAAGAAAAATGCAGCAATTGCAAAACAAACTGCAGTTGAAAGTGTAGTTAATCCTGTCCTACCACCTTCTGCAACACCTGCAGAACTTTCTACAAATGTTGTGATTGTAGATGTTCCTAAAAGTGAACCAAGAGTTGTACCAACAGCATCAGCTAAAAGTGCCTTTGATCCATCAGGTAAGTTGCCATCTTCATCAAGCATATTAGCTTTTGTAGCAACCCCTGTTAAAGTTCCTAGAGTATCAAATATATCTACAAATAAAAATGAAAATAATACTGAAAACATTTCAAAAGAAAAAATATTTGAAAAATCTAGTTTAAAAGCAACTGGAGCAATAGATGGTGGCATAGATACTATAGCATTTCCTTCTGGAAGTGATGATACTCCTAAGAAAAGTGAAATAACTGTAGATGCAAGAATTCCCCAAAGTAAGGCTCCTTTTACATTTTTAGCTGTAAGAACAACCATAATAATAAGAGCAAAAAAGAATACAAACCCTTCTTTTGATGCTATATTACCAAGTTGTAGGGAAATATCACCAACACCAACTATACCAGCATTTAATAAACCAATGAGGGCAATAAATAAACCTATGGCAACAGAAACTGCTTTTTTAAGATTTATGGGTATTGCATTAAATAAGGCTTCACGAACTCCTGTAAAAGAAAGAATAATAAAAATAATACCTTCTAAAAATACCGCAGTAAGAGCAAATTGCCAGCTCATACCCATTTGCATAACAACTGTGTATGTGAAAAATGCATTTAGACCCATACCAGCAGATAAACCAAAAGGCATATTCGCATAAAAGGCCATAATTAACATAGCAATTACTGAAGCAATTATTGTTGCAGAAAATACAGCACCAGCATCCATACCAGCATCAGAAAGTATAGTAGGATTTACAGCAAGTATGTAGCTCATTGTCATGAAAGTAGTAATACCAGCCATAATTTCAGTTTTTTGATCTGTACCATGTTCGCGTAACTTAAAAGTACGCTCATTAAACGACTCAAGCGCCATTACATCCTCCTTAAAATAAAAATGATACAAAAGCTATTATACGCAAATTATTTATTTTTGCTAAAAATCTTTATTTTTCATTTTTCTCTACTATAATAAATATATATCTAGGAGGATTTATGTCGACGAGAAATCTCATACAACTTATTGTAATTATTATAGGCCTTATATTATCAGCGTTCTTTTCCTCATCAGAAACTGCGCTTACAAGTGTAAATGTATTTAAAATAAGACAAATGGAAAAAAATGGAGTAGAAAAAGCTCCCTTAGTAAAAAGATTAGTAGATAATATAGGATCGGTCTTAACAACAATATTAATTGGAAATAATATAGTAAATATAGTAACCACTACTGTAGCTACCATATTTTTTACAGAAGTAATGGGGCCAAAGGGGGCGGTAATATCACCAATTATTCTAACTATAGTAGTTCTTATTTTTGGTGAAGTTACTCCAAAAAATATAGCAGCTGCTAATAGCGAAAAACTAGCCCTAGCTGTAGCAAGACCAATTCGATTTTTAGATATTATCTTAAAACCTATAAATTTTGTTTTAGGAAAAATAACTGGAGCTATAACTAAGGCCTTTGTAGGAGAAGAAGAAAGCTCAAATCTTGTTACCGAAGAAGATTTAAAAACTATAGTAGATGTTTCTGAGGAACAAGGGGTTATTAATAACGAAGAAAGCGAAATGATTAATAATGTATTTGAGTTTGGTAATTCATATGTAGCAGATATTATGACAGCCAGAACAAATATGGAGGCCATTTCAGTAGAATCCACTCCTGAAGAACTAAATGAAATGCTAAAAGAAACCAACCACTCAAGAATCCCAGTCTATGGTAAAAATATTGACAATATCGTAGGTATTCTTCATATGAAAGATATAGTTTCGACTATAGCAGATGGGAAAGATTTAGTTTTAGAAGAATTAATCAGACCTGCTTTCTATGTTTATGATAATATGCATATATTTGATTTATTTACCAATATGAGAGGAGAAAATGTCTCCCTTGCTATAGTAATAGATGAGTATGGTGGAACAAGTGGACTTGTAACTATAGAAGACATAGTGGAAGAATTGGTAGGCGAGATAGATGATGAATATGATAAAGATAATCAAGATGTATTTAAATTAACAGAAAATTCTTATCTAGTAAAATCATCTATGCACTTAAATGATTTTAATGATTACTTTAATCTGAACCTAGAAGAGATAAAAAATGACTCTATAGGAGGATTTGTAATAGACCATCTGTCGAGAATCCCAGAAGCAGGTGATAGTATTAAGATAGATAATGTTATAATTACTGTAGATGAAGTTGATAGATATAAAATAGAAATGTTAAAAATAGAATTTATTTAAGGAGATAAAATGAGAGAAACTGTATATATCAGTGGGCACAAAAACCCAGATACTGACTCAATTATATCTGCAATATGCTATGCAGATTTAAAAAATAGGCAAGGAGATATAAATGCCATTCCAATTAGACTTGGAAATCTAAGTCCAGAAACAAAGTTTGTCCTAGATTACTTTAAGGCAGAGGCTCCTGTTTTAAAGGAATCAATGATTTTACAGGTTAAAGATTTAAATATAGATAGATCTTATGCCATAGATCCAACTATTCCTGTAAGAGTAGCTTGGGATATTTTTCAAGAAGGTCTTACAAGCTCTCTAGCTGTAGTAGATAATGAAGGAAAAATAACAGGTATTGCATCTTTATCAAATATTACTAAATCTTATATGGATGTTTGGGATGATAAAATTATAGGAAGAGCCCATACTCCAATAGAAAATATAATAGATGTTCTAGCTGCAAAAACTTTATTATTACCAGAAAATCCAAGAGCCTTTGATGGAAAAATGACTGTCATGGCTATGAATGATGAAGATCAAGAATTTGATTATTACTTTAGCGAAGGCGATATAGTAATCGTAGGTAATCGTACAGATTATTTAGAATATCTGATCACCCGTAAAGTAGGTCTAATAATTTTAACAAATGGGTCTAAAGTTAGTGAAGACTTATTAGAATATGCTGCTGAAAATAGGGTAACAGTCATATCAACAGATTATAATACCTTTATGACATCTCGTTTATTGCCAATGACTATTCCAGTTAGCCATGTAATGACAGAAGATGATTTAGTTTATTTTTCAACTAATGATACCCTAGATATAGTAAAAGAAACTATGGCCAAATCAAGATTTAGATCATATCCAGTAGTTGATGAAAATAAAAAAGTAATAGGATCTATATCAAGATACCATCTAATTTCATCAAATATGAAAAAATTAATTTTGGTAGACCATAACGAGAAAAACCAATCTATAGATGATATAGACCAAGCAGAAATAATAGAAATCATTGACCACCACAGGGTAGCAAATATTTCTACAACTGCTCCATTATTTTATAGGGCAGAACCAGTAGGATCAACAGCTACAATCATTTCTGAAATGTATTTAGAAAGTGGGCTAAGACCATCAAAACAAATTGCAGGATTACTTTGTGCAGCAATTATTTCAGATACACTTTTATTTAGATCACCAACAACTACAGATATTGATAGAAGAATTCTAGACCGTATGAGCAAAATTGCAGATTTAGACCCAGAAGATTTTGCAAATAAGATGTTTAAGGCAGGTACTAGCCTAAAAGAAAAATCTCCAGCTGATATAGTAGAAGGAGATGTAAAAACATTTACCATAGGTGGAGAAGATGTAAGAGTTGGCCAAGTAATGACCATGAACCCAGAAGAACTAGAACCACTTCGTGATGAAATAACAAAATTAATGCAAGCAAAAATCGAACAAAAAGGTGAAACAACCTTCGTTTTAGTGCTTACAGATATATTTAATGAAACAAGCGAGCTATTAGTAGTGGGAGACCATGTGGAAGATATCGAAGAAGAATTTGGCCACAAGGTAGAAAATGGAACTATTTCTGCTCCAGGAGTTTTAAGTCGTAAAAAACAAGTCATCCCAAGACTAACAAATGCCTTTATAAAAGCAGAATAAAATTTTCCTAGCTTAGGCTAGGATTTTTTATTTATATAATATATGGGGTAAAAACTTATTAATAGGAGTGTGAGTGTATGGATGAAATAATGGATTTATATGATGAAAATAGGCAAAAAACTACAAAAACTTATATAAGAGGATCAGTTCAGCCCAAGGGTTTTTATAGGATGGTTGTTCATGTGTGTATCTTTAATAGTAAGGGAGAACTTTTGATACAACAACGTACTTTTAATAAAAAAATGCCCGGCCTATGGGATGTCACATGTGGGGGAGCAGTTTCTACAACAGAATCATCGTCAGTAGGTGCGCAAAGAGAATTGTTTGAAGAACTTGGAATAAAAATAGATTTTACACATATAAGACCAAGCCTAACTGCAAACTTTGCTCAAGGCTTTGATGATTTTTATATCTTACATAGGGATATAGATTTAAATGATTTAATCTTGCAAAAAGAAGAAGTAGCTGATGCAAGGTGGGAAAATTTAGAAGGAGTCCTTGACTTAAGAAGGGCCAATAAATTTGTAGGCTATAAGGAAAATTTTATTAGATTTTTATTTGATTTATCTTGTGACAATAGGTATGTGGAGATATAATTAGAAGAAAAAACAGGTGATTTTATGAAAAAAACTGATTTTAACAAGGCTTACCTATTACTTAGGATAGCATTTAGTTTATTAATAATCATTGGAATGATAAATCTTAAAAATTTACCTGACCTTATACCAATCCATTGGGATGGCAGTGGATCCGTCAATAATAGTATAGAAAAAGGTCACTTTCTGCTTAGTATTTGGTTAATTTATTCAGCTACAATTTTAATAGATAATATAGTCTCCAAGAGAGACGATTATAGGAATAATAAAACTAGCAATATTATTATAATAATTGTTTTAACTATGTTTCTTTTAATTTTTGCTTACTTATTATTAAGAAATATATAAATAAAAAACTCGAAGCTTTTAGCTTCGAGTTTTATTTATTTAATTCCTCAAGTAGGTATTCTGGATCCATACCGTGTACCATGCATGCTTCATCTAATGTTTCATATAGTGAAGATGGACATGATATACAACCCATACCTGCCATAAGGAGTGTGTTTATTGATTCTGGTTTTGCTTGGATGATTTCACCGATTAGCATATCACGTGTAATCTCAACTTTACCAGTAGTTTGTTTAGTATCTTCCATTATAGTACCCCCTTATATATATTTATCGTACTTCAAAAACCACTATTAGCAAGTGGTTTACTAGGGATTAAACTTTTACCAACAATAAGTATAATAATAGAAAAATACAGAAAGGTCAATATCTTATGGAAAATAAAAAACTTTTAACAGATGAAATTTTAAGTTTAAGAGAAGAACTTAAAGAAAAAAATGATATGATAAATAACTTAGGGTCAAGTGTATCCTTTGTGCAAGTGTTTGTAATTCCCCTTATAACAGCAGCCATCACTACATTTATAATTAGTAAACTTTCTTTAAGCTCTAACCAAAGCGTAGGATTTTTTATAGTTGTATTTATCCTTAGCATAAGTATAGCAACTATAAAGAATAAAAAAGAACTTGCAAAGAGAAAAGAAGAATTAATAGAAGAAAGGTTAACCATACAAAAAGCTTTGGTAGAAAAAGGTAAAGAGCTGAGTGAGCTAGAAAAATAATTGAAAAATAGGTCCTACTAAGTATAATATTAGCAGTTAAACTACTAGAGTGCTAAGGAGGATACATGAAACAAGAATTTAAAGCTGAAGCCAAAAAAGTAATGGATTTGATGATTAATTCTATCTATACAAATAAGGAAATATTTTTAAGAGAACTAATTTCAAATGCATCAGATGCCTTGGATAAGCTATATTATGAAGACTTAAAATCAGAAACTGAAACAAACAAAGCTGACTACTATATAGAGATAATACCAAATAAAGAAAAGCGCACTTTAACTATAAAAGATACTGGAATTGGTATGGATGAAACTGATTTAATAGAAAATCTAGGAACTATCGCTAAATCTGGTACAGCATCTTTTAAAAGCTCTGTAGAAAATTCTGATATCAAAGATTTAATCGGTCAATTTGGTGTAGGATTTTATTCTGCCTTTATG
This sequence comes from Anaerococcus cruorum, assembly GCF_046365495.1. Lineage (NCBI taxonomy): Bacteria > Bacillati > Bacillota > Tissierellia > Tissierellales > Peptoniphilaceae > Anaerococcus > Anaerococcus cruorum. The sequence continues at coordinate 149,814 of NZ_JBGMEH010000008.1, forward strand.
GTTGCCGATAAAGTGGCTGTAAAGACTAAAAAATATGGGCAAGATACTGGATATCTTTGGGAAAGTGAAAATGCAGATGGTTTTGAAATAACAGAGTCTGACAAAAAAGATAATGGTACAGAAATCACACTTTTCCTAAAAGAAAATACAGAAGATGAAAACTACGATGACTACCTAGACCAATTTAGAATTAGAAATCTAGTAAATAAATACTCAAACTACATCCGCTATCCAATCAAAATGGAAGTCACAAAAACAAAACTTGCAGATGATAGTACAGAAGAAGAGCCAAAATACGAAGACTACAAAGAATTAGAAATCCTAAACTCTGAAACCCCTATTTGGAAAAAAGATAAAAATGATTTAACTGATGAAGACTACATCAACTTCTACCAAGACCAACACTTTGGTTTTGATGAACCCTTATCTTGGTTACATTTTAAAATAGAAGGGGCAGTGCAGTTTAGAGCTTTAATCTACATTCCCAAAAAAGCTCCTTTTGATTACTACTCAAAAGATTATCAAAAAGGCCTACAATTATATACCCACGGTGTAAAAATAATGGATCGTAGCGAAGATTTAGTAGAAGATGCCTACTCTTTTGTAAAGGGTGTGGTAGAAAGTGATGATTTAACCTTAAATATTTCCCGTGAAACCCTCCAACAAGATAGGCAATTAAGGGTCATTTCTAAGCAAATAAACAAAAAAATTAATAGACACTTATTAGATTTACAAAAAAATGAGCCAGAAAAATACGCTGGCTTCTTTAAAGAATTTGGTAATAATATAAAAATGGCTATCTATGAATCCTTTGGAGCTAATAAAGAAGATCTACAAGACTTACTTCTATTTTATTCTAAAAATGAAGATAAACTAATTTCACTAAGAGAATATAAGGAAAATGCAAAGTCTTCTGCAGAAAATATCCTTTATGCTACGGGAGATTCTCTAGAAAAAATTAAAAACTCACCAGCCTTATCCATGGTTGAAGATGATCAAGATGTGCTTTTATTAGATGAGCCAATAGATGAGTTTTTAATCAAAATGCTAGAAGAATATGATGGACTTAAATTTAAATCCCTTGCAGAAGAAGATGAAGACCAAACAAGCGATGAAGATAAAAAAGACTTAATCGAAAAACTTTTAGAAAAACTACCGGATGATGTTGTAGATATTAAGTTTAATGAAAAAATGGGAGACATCCCAGCTATGATTAAGCAAAGGGGAGATATTTCTATAGAAATGGAAAAGGCTCTTAAAAATAATCCCCAAGGTCCGGCTGTAAAAGCAGAAAAAGTTCTAGAAATAAATAAAAACTCTAAGGCCTATGAACTTTTAGAAAATGCTAAGGATGATGAAAGAAAAATTGAAATTGCAAATTTACTTCTAGACCAAGCAAAATTAATTGAAGGATTAGAAATAGAAGACCCAGTAGCTTATACAAAAAATATTTGGAAACTCATATAAGGAAAATTATGGAATATAAAAGAAAAAATGTTTGGTTAAATATTGACCAAGACCAAAAAGATGAATTAGAGAAAATCTCAAAGGACTATATAGACTTTTTAAATGTAGCAAAAACAGAAAGACTTGCTACAAATGAAATTATAAAAAGAGCAGAAAGAGCAGGCTTTGTAAGTCTTGAAGAAAAAATAAAAGAGAATGCTTTAAAAGCTGGAGATAAAGTTTATACAGTTAATAAAAACAAAGCAGTTGCTTTATTTGTAATCGGTAGTGAGGACTTGGAAAAAGGTATGAGCATTGTTGGTGCTCATACTGATGCTCCACGATTAGATTTAAAACCAGTACCTCTATCAGAAGATAATAATATTGCATATTTTAAAACTCATTACTATGGCGGGGTTAAAAAATACCAATGGACAACTATTCCTCTAGCTTTGCATGGAGTAATTTTTAATAAAAATGGCGAAAAAATCGACGTTTCTATCGGAGAAAATGACGATGAGCCAGTATTTACCATATCAGAACTTTTAATCCACCTTTCAAAAAAACAATTACAAAAACCAGCTAGCGAAGTAATTGAAGGTGAACAGCTGAAAGTAATAGTAGGATCAATCCCCCTTGTGGATGAAGATGATAATCCTGTTAAGAAAAATATTTTAAATATTCTTAAGGAAAAATATGGAATTGATGAAGAAGATTTCATAAGTGCAGAATTTGAAGTTGTCCCTGCCATTAAAGCAAAAAATGCAGGTTTAGATAAGTCTATGATAATAGGCCATGGTCAAGATGATAGGGTTTGCTCCTATAGCGCTTTAAATGCAATTTTATCACTAAAAAACCCAGCAAAAACTGCAGTAGCACTATTTGTAGATAAGGAAGAAATAGGCTCTTATGGTGCAACTGCCATGACTTCACAATTTTTTGAAAATGCAGTTCTTGAAATTTTAAACATAGAAGGCAAAGCAAATTTAATTAGCCTAAAAAGAAGCCTTGCAAATTCAAAAGTATTATCTGCGGATGTAACCCTAGCTTATGATCCAAACTTTAAAGATGTATCAGAAATAGATAACTCAGCTCAATTTGGCTGTGGAGTTGCCCTTACCAAATACACTGGTAGTGGTGGTAAAGGTGGCTCAAATGATGCCAATGCAGAATATCTATCAGAAGTAAGAATGGCCTTTGCAAAAGAAAACGTAATCTATCAAACCGGTGAACTTGGAGCAGTAGATGCAGGAGGTGGGGGAACTATTGCCTTTATCCTTGCAGAATATGGTATGGATGTAGTTGACTGTGGTACACCAGTTATTTCCATGCACGCTCCAACTGAACTTGTAAGTAAGGCTGATTTATATGAAACTGTTTTAGCCTATAAGGCTTTTTATAAAAATATTTGACACACACTAGGACATTTAGTATAATATTACGCTTCCTTGACTTAAGTGCTTTATGGACGTATAATCTATATTAGCATTTAATGAGAGGATGATATAATGGAACAAAGATCAGTAAATGACATCAGACAGGAAGTTAAGAATAATATCGGTAAAGAAGTGATTCTAAAAGCTGATATGGGACGTAAACGTATCAAGACTAAAACAGGTGTCATTGTAAATGCATTTCCTAGTGTCTTCACTGTAAAAGTTAATAATGATTTTGATGTTGAGCGTACAGTATCATATTCATATTCAGATATTTTAACATCTACTGTAGAGTTGATTTCTGCAGAATAAAAAAAACTGATTGGAATTCCAATCAGTTTTTTTAGTTATCATTATTTTCTTCATTCTCTTCCTCTATACTGTCATCATTAGTATCAGCATCTGTTTTGTTTTTATCTTCTTTATCAACCTCTATAATAGTTGTAGTAGTTTCTGTTGGATGCACCTCTTCTTGCTTTTTCTCACATCCAGATACAATAACCAGCATTAAAAAAGCTGGCATTATTATTTTATAAAGTTTTCTCATTTTTCCCTCTAAATTTTTAAATCTACCCATTTTCCTTGCTTAAACCTATGTCTAAGTCCTATAAATCTACTTGCTTGATCTGTAAGAATTGCTATCCAAATTCCATCTAAGCCTAGCTTTAAAATATTTACTAGAACAAGAGTTGCCACAGATCTTACTATTGTTACAGAAATAATGGCAACAAATAAGGTGTATCTTACATCTCCAGCTGACCTTAACGATCCTCCAAAAATCACCTGTAAGATTTGGAAAATAACTATAAAGCCAATATACCTAATAACTATATCACTTTTTTCTATTAGACTTATATCATTAAAAAATAAACTAAAAATTGATCTCCCAAATATCATAAATATTAATGAAATTATTATTCCCATGGCAAGTCCAATTTGTTGGGAGGCTTTACCATATTTGATAGCTTCATCTTTCCTACCAGCACCTAGGTTATTTCCAGTTAGGGTAATTACTGCAACACTCATCCCATCTCCAAGAGAAAATGAAAGTGAAAGTAAGTTCATGCCGACATTGTGAACGGCAAAGTAATCAGTACCAAGTCTTGCAGCAGTAAGGGCAGTTATAAAAAAACCTATTCTCATGGACATAATTTCAATAAAAATATTTACTCCAAGATTTGAAATCTCTTTAGTAATTGTCTTGCTAATTCTTATGCCAGTAGTAGCCATTTCTTTTAGATTTAGGTAAGACCTTTTTTTCCTAAGAGAATTAAAGCACATAAGAGTAGATACTGCTGCACCAATGACTGTAGCAATTGCTGCTCCTTTGGTACCTAGGGCAGGAAAGCCAAGGTTTCCAGTAATTAGCAAATAGTTAAAAAATATATTTATGATAGATGATACTAGGTTGGTTATAAAGGCTATCCTAGTGTTCCCAGCACCCCTATGAGCAGCATTTATAATCATAGAAATAGCATTAAAGATAAGACCAAGCATGATAACATTAAAATATTCTTTGGCCATGCGGTGGGTACTATCATCACTACCAGCAAAAATTAAAATAGGATCTGCAAATCTTATCATAATAATTGTAGTGACTGCCACAAAAATCAAAGAAATAAGTAGAGCAGTCACCAAGGTTTGGTTGGCTTTTTTGCGGTCTTTCTCGCCTTGGCGCCTGGCAACTAAGGCAGAAACTGCACTAGATATTGCAAAAAAAGATGTGATTGCCAACATTTTTGGTTGGGTGGTAAGCCCTATTGCAGCAATAGCCTCTGGCCCTAGAGATGAAATCATAAAAGTATCTATGATTCCTGCAAGGGCTATAAAAAAAGATTCAAAAACTGCTGGCCAAGCTATTTCTAAAGCTCTTTTATAATATTTCTTATCCTGCAAAATTTCCTCCATCATCTAATAAATATAAATATTTTTCTATGTGGATATCAACATCAGCTGAATAGTCATTTTTATTTTTGTCTAAGATTTCATATATCTTATCCACAGCAAGAAAGAATGCCTTATTAAAATTATTAGTTTTTAAATAATAATTTATAAAAAGTGCATCTAAAAGATCTCCAGTACCTGCAAAATCATGGTCAATTCTCTTATAATATTTTTTATTTATGTCTTTATCTATGGCTAAGTTGAAAAATCCTTGCTCATCTTTTAGACTAGTAAATATGTATTTTTTATCATCTTTTATAAGCTCTTTATAATTATCTAAACCTAAAAAATTAGCCTCAGTTACATTTGCTAAAACTAAATCGGATATTGATAGAAACTTTTTATAAATATCTATTTTTTCTTCACCAACACCATTATATAATTTACCATCATCACCCATAATAGGGTCTAAAATAACAATAGGTTTATAAGAAAGACTATCTATATAAGAAAAAATGATTTCTTTTTGTCTTATATCATTTATAAATCCTATAAAAATTATATCAAAGTTAAGATTAAGCTTATCCCAGACTTTTAGGCAATTTTTCATATGCTCACTTGTATCAAATATAGTCACTTTACCTAAAGAAAAATTATTAGAAATTAAGGCAGAAGGTAAGAAAAAAACATCATGGCCGCTATAAGATAAGACCGGCTCTATAATATTGCCGGCAATTTTGCCCTTAGACACAAAATCACCTATCAAAAGAATTTTACTCATTATTTACTCCTTTATTAATATGATATTAAAATTAGGCCTTTTGTCAATTAACTAAAAGGTCAAAATTTGCTATAATAAGACTATGAATGAAGATAGCTTTAATATAATAGAAAAAGTGAATAAAAATAAATACGTCAAAAAAACCAAGAAGTCTTTAATATCTTTGCTTTTTTCTAGGGCAGGAGTATTTTTTATATTAATTTTAGCGCAGATTGCAGCTATGTTTTACTTATATAGGCATTTAAAAATTGATCCCACTGTACTGATAGGAGGAGATACGGTCTTAAGCCTAGTGGTTATGCTTATAATTTTAAATATGGATACTATAAAAGCTTCTTATAAGCTATCCTGGTTTATGCTTATAGCCCTTATACCATCATTTGCTACAATAGTATTTTTACTAGCTTATTTGAGCTTAGGATATAAAAAAGAGCAAAGAAAAATCCTTGAAATAGAAAAAGTATCCAGAAAATATCGTGATAGAGATATAGATATGATAGATGGTCTAAAGGAAGAGGAGCCAGGCTTATATAATATGCAAAATTATTTCTATGATCTGGGTGGTTTTACCCTCCATGAAAATACAGCTGCAAAATATTACCCAGTAGGGGAAGATATCTTTACAGATATATTGGCAGCCATTAAAGGAGCTAAGGAATTTATATTTATAGAAATATTTATAATCGACTATGGATATATGTGGGGAACTGTCTTAGAAGAGCTGGTAAAAAAAGTAGAAGAAGGAGTGGAAGTTAGGTTACTAATCGATGGAACCAATCTGCTTACCAGAGTAAACTTAAATTTCCCTGAGGAAATGGAATCTATGGGGATTAAATGCAAAGTTTTCTCACCCCTATACCCAATAATTTCTACATATTATAATAATCGTGACCATAGGAAAATTTTTGTAATAGATAATGAATACGCCTTTACCGGTGGGATAAATCTAGCAGATGAATATATAAATGTTTATGAAAGGTTTGGTCACTGGAAAGATTGTGGAATCCGCTTAAAAGGGGAAGCAACCCAGTCATTTACCATAATATTTTTACAAATGTGGAATGCTATTGGGTTGGATATAGAAGATTTTACCCCATACTTACCAAGAAAAATGGCCATGGATGGTCAAGGTCTTGTTATGCCATTTTCAGATAGTCCAATGGATAATGAAGACTATGGGAAAAATTCTCTCCTTTCATTTTTAAATAATGCCAAAGACTACGTTTATATAATGACCCCATACTTTATAGTAGAAGAAGATATAGTCGATGCCTTTACCAATGCTTCAAAAAGAGGAGTAGATGTTAGAATTTGCTTGCCTCATATCCCAGATAAAAAAATAGCCTTTGCACTAGCAAAATCTCACTATAAAAAATTAGTAGAGAACGGGGTAAAAATTTATGAATACACACCAGGGTTTTCCCATTCTAAAGTGTGGTTATCAGATGATGCCTATGGTTTTGTAGGAACCATAAATCTAGATTATAGAGCATTATATTTAAATTTTGAGTGTGGTGTATGGATGAAAGAAACCCAGGCCATAGTAGAGATGAAAAGTGACTTTGATGTATTTTTTAATATAGCGACCAGAGTAACAATGGAAGATGTAGCAAAAATGCCACTAACAACCAAGGCCATAGGAAAACTAGCAAAACCTTTTGCAACCTTATTTTAAAAGAGTACAATTCGTACTCTTTTTTTATTTGCAAAAAATATTAATAATGCTATAATAATATTACTGTATGGTGGAGTGTATAACACTTACTAGGAGGTATATTTTGTTTGAATTAAATCCAAACTCTGAAACACCTCTTTATATGCAAATTGTTGAACAAACGAAACTGGCTATTGCCAAGGGTTATTTTAGAAATGGCGATAAGTTTCCCTCTGTTAGGGAGCTTTCTCGTCAGCTTTTAATAAACCAAGCTACAGTTTCCAAGGCATTTAGAGAGTTGGATAGGCAGGGAATTATAGAAACCAAGGCTGGTATTGGTACATTTATTTCCTTTGATGATGAAAAAATAAGTCAAAGGTTTGAAGATATTACTAAAAGACTACAAGATGACTTAATAGAAGCCAGATACCTAGGGGTAACCCTAGATGAAGTCATTGCTATGTATAAAAAGGCGGGTGATTATAATGATCGTTGAGGCAATTAATATAAATAAAAGCTTTGATAATAAAAAAGTTTTGAATAATGTAAGTTTATGCTTAGAAAAAGGTATGATTACAGGCTTAGTTGGTAGAAATGGATCTGGAAAAACTACATTACTTAAAATTTTAGCTGGAATTTATAATGAAGACTCTGGAAAAATAAAAATAGCCGGAAATTCTTTAAAGGTTAATCCAAAAACGATAAAGCACTTAGCATATTTACCAGATAGGTTTGACTACTTTAATTATTATAAGATAAATCAGCTACCAGAATATTATAAAATTCTTTATCCAGATTTTGATAGTAAATTTTTTGAAAGCGAAATAAAAAAGTTTTCATTTAATCCTTCATCTAATATTAGAAATCTATCAAAGGGTGAGAAAAATATATTGGGATTGATTGTAATGTTAGCATCAAATGCAGATGTTATCTTAGTAGATGAAGTTTTAGATGGAATGGATGTATTAAATAGACGACGCATTAGTGAGTACTTATTAGATGCAAAAGAAAAAGGATGCGCAGTATTTATATCAAGCCATGAGCTAGCTGAATTATCTAATATATGTGATTTTATATATTATTTATCAAAAGATGGAAATCTAAAAGAAACTAGAGAGGATAATGATAGTTCCTTGCATAAATTACAAGTGGTTGTAAAGGACCACTTGCCAGATAGTATTGCTAATAAATCTGTCATTATATCTAATCTAGGAAGAGTGTATACTATTTTAATAGATGCTAAAGATGATAAATTAAATGTACTTTTATCAGATGAGCAAATTGTTCAATATGATAAGTTGGAAGTAAAAATTGAAGACTATTTCTATTTGGAAGAAGGAGCTAGATAATGACAGACTTTAAAAATTTATTTAAAATTATTTTTAAAAGATTTGGCATATGGATTTTGCTTTTATCTCTATTAATAGCAGCTGTAAATGGAGTTCAGACCAAATATCGCTTAGCAAATGATTCTATTCAGCTTAAAAAAGCGGTAGATGAAATGTCAAAAGATACTGGAATAAAAATAGATAATAATCAAAAAATATCTAAGGATTATATAAAAGAGGCTGATAAAATAGCTGAAGAATATGCTAGCAAATACAATATAAAATCTGATGATGAATTAAATCAAATGCCAGAAAATGAATTTATGGCTTACAATGAAAAGCAAGAAGAAGCTTATAATTCAAGATACTGGGAATTAGAATCATATTATAGAACTTACGAAAGTATTAAATCAACAAGTCAAGATGATTCTTTAGGGGTTAATGATTATATAATAGGTATGACATCTGGTATAGCAGTTTTAGTTGGTATTATATCAATGATTATTACAAGTCTTGAACAATCCTTGCCCTATTATGAATTTAGTTTGATGCTTCCATGGAAAAAAAGAGATGAAGTTTGGATGAAGGCCATAATTGTATTTATTATTGGTCTAGGTATATTTTTGATAAATCTTATAATAAATATGTTTATGATTTCTGCTTCAGACCTATCACCATTATTAAATATTGGAAGCTTTGGAAATACCATATTAAAATCACTATTATTGATACTTGGTACAAGTATAATTAGTGTAGCAACAGGTATGATTGCTGGAAATTTCGTAGGCCATGTAGGTCTTATGATTATAGCGGTTGGTTCAATTGAGTTAATCAAAATTATTTTGGATACATTTTTCGGTATTTTTAATCCAGACCTTGTAATGAAGCTTGACCAACAATTTATAAATTTTACAGAAAAAGTTCCTGAATTATTAAAACCATTTTTTAGCCTAATCCATGTTAATATGAACTATGAAAGTTTAGCGGGTTTTATAATAATAGCAGTTCTTTGGTCTATATTGGCTTATCTAGTAAATTGTAAAAATTCTAGTGAAAACGCAGGATACTTAGTAATATCAAAACCAATATCAAATATTACAAAAGTATTAGGAATACTTACTCTAGCAAGTGTATTATCTGTAATAGGAGCAACAACTGTTATGGGTGAGTCAAGTATTATTATCCAACTTTTAATTTATATATTAGCTCTGTTGATTAGTATAAAACTATTTGATATCCTATTTAAGATAAGACTTAAGTTTTAGTTATTAAGGAGAGATATATGGCAAAAGATCGATTAACTTGGGATGAATATTTTATGAATCTTGCTACTACAGTTTCACAAAGAGGAACTTGTGATAGGGCCTATGTAGGTTGTGTAATAGTAAATAATGAGCATAGGATAGTCACAACTGGGTATAATGGTTCTATAAAAGGCAATCCACATTGCGATGAAATAGGACATACCATGCGTGATGGTCACTGCATAGCAACCATCCATGCAGAGATGAACGCGCTTTTATATTGCGCCAAAGAGGGCATATCTGTAAAAGATTGCATATGTTATGTAACCCATTTTCCATGCTTAAACTGTACTAAAAGCTTAATCCAAGCGGGTATTAGCAAAATTTATTATGGGGAAGCATATAGGATGGATGAATATGCAGTAGAACTTTTAAATCGCAATAACATAGAATTTATAAAAATTGAATTGCCATAAATCAAATAGGAGCAATTATGAACTATAGTGAAGATAATAAGCAGTACCATATCGGTGTTGATGAAAATGATATAGGAAAGTATGTAATCCTTCCTGGCGATCCAAAAAGGTGTGAAAAAATTGCAGCCCACTTTGATGATGCAAAATTAGTAGGCGACCGTCGAGAATATGTAACCTATACAGGATATTTAAATGGAGAAAAAGTTTCAGTAACATCCACAGGTATAGGTGGTCCATCAGCAGCTATTGCTATGGAAGAGCTTGTAAAATTAGGTGCCCATACTTTTATTCGTGTAGGAACTTGCGGAGGTATGCAAGAAAACATAAAAAGTGGGGATGTTGTAATAGCAAATGCTGCCATAAGAGCAGAGGGAACTAGCAAGGAATATGCACCTATAGAGTTTCCTGCAGTAAGTAACTTTGAAGTAACAACTGCCCTTAAAAATGCTAGTGATAAGCTAAATCAAACAAGCCATGTTGGAGTTGTCCAATGTAAGGATAGCTTTTATGGCCAACATGAGCCAGATAAAATGCCTATTTCTTACGAACTTGAAAATAAATGGAATGCTTGGCTAAAAATGGGCACTCTAGCAAGTGAGATGGAATCAGCAGCCCTTTTTACAGTTGCAAACTACCTTGGAGTAAAAGCGGGCTCTTGTTTTTTAGTTGTAGCCAACCAAGAAAGAGAAAAAAAGGGTCTAGACAATCCTGTTGTCCATGATACTGAAATGGCTATAAAAGTAGGAGTTGAAGCTTTAAAAGAATTGATTGACCTAGATAAGAATAGATAAGATTTTAAAAGCTGGTTAATGAATTATAATAATCCTAACCAGCTTTTTTTGAAAGGAAAATCATGGAAATACTTGGAAAAATACTATATTTTGTTGTAATGATGCTTGCTATAAAATATTTTGATGTGATTGTGGGCAAGGCAGAGTCTAAAAATATCAGTCGAAGAAAGCGAACAGTCATTAGAGCGATTGTAATAATCGTATTTCTAATAGCCATAGTATCACTTTTTGCTTATAGCATTCTTGCAGCTGAAGAAGGAATGGCAAGAAGGGTCATATCTGGTATCCTTGCCCTAGTAATGCTAATTTATTTGATAAATTTAATAAGAAGATATAGGGAAATAAAATAATAAAACGAGAAGCTTAAAAACTTCTCGTTTTTATTTATCATAACCATAGCTAATCTCCATGGCTTCTATCTTCTTATTATATAAGTCCACATCTTCCATATTTTTATTTTCTACTTCTTTAGTTATTATCATAGCTAATACGGAAACTGTCAATTGATACTTTTCCATCTTTTTCTATAATATTATTAAATTTAGAAATCTCAGTATCTTTATCAATTACAAAATATACCTTGCAAATTTCGGGCTTTCCTGCAATTAGTAATATATAGTCCTTTCTGATTTCCTTGCCATTACTATCAGTGGCTGAGAAATCTAGGGTGTGATCAAAATTTGGACTGCTAATTTCTACTTCCATTAGGTATATCAATTGATCAGTCTCTAAATTATTAAACAATTCATTTAGCTTTTGATTATTTTCTAAAGAATTTTTATCTTCGATTATCCCGTGGTTTACTAGCTTGATTTCTAGGTCATCTATTTGTACAATATCTTCCTCAAAGCTTGTGTTCATAGTCTTAGGAGAACTTGAACAAGCCACTAATAAAGGAGCTATTAGAAATCCTATAATTATAGATTTAAGTTTCATCATACTACCTTTCATTTAAATAGTTAGATTTTATTATAAATTTATGTAGAAAAGAGGGGTTGTCCCTCTAGTTGTTTTTTACTTATTCAATTTCTTTTATTTCCACATAATCAAGCATGGTTACTATTTGGTCATGGGTTGGTAGGTCTATGACTCTGGCTGTTGCAGATGCGGAGGCTACTGCCATCCTGTAAGCTTCTATTGGATCATTATCTTTGGCCATATTTGCCAAAAATCCTGCTATCATTGCATCACGGCAGGCATTTGTATTTACAATTTCTCTACCATCTTCTATTTCATTTGATTCATATACCTTATCTTCTGTAAAGAGCATAGAACCATTGGCCCCATAAGAAATGATTACATTTTTGGCACCCATTTCTATTAGTTTTTTGCCATAAGGGATGTAGTCAAATTTTGATTTTATATTGGCATCAAATATCTTTGTTATATCATAGCCATTTGGTTTTATTAAAAGAGGTTTTTCTTTTACCATGTTTAGCAGATATTGGCTAGGTACATCTGCCACAAATTCTGCTCCGTTGGCTCTGGCAACTGATAGCAACCTATCATAGATATCCTCATCCATATTTTCTTGCATAGGTGGGACCGATCCACCAAAGATAATAGTATCTCCTTCGCGAACTCTGGATAGGTAATATAAAAGCTCATCTACTTCTTCAGAGGATACCTTTGGTCCAGGGAAGCTTATATAGGTTTCTCTTTTATTTTCGTAAATTTTAACGTTTGTACGGTTTATCTCCTTCATCTCAACAAAGTCTGTCATGATATCTTCATTTTGTAGCCAGTCTTTTATAAATTGACCTTGAAAACCACCAACAAAACCTGTTGCAATGGTTGGTATTCTAAGGGCAGATAAGACTCTTGATACGTTTAGGGCCTTACCACCAGGTAGGATACGTTCACTTTTTACATCATTTCGCTCACCTAGTTTTATTTCGTCTAGGCCAACGAATAAGTCTATAGATGGGTTTAAGGTTACTGTGTAAATCATTATTACTCCTTAAATTTTAAGTTTTTTAACACATTCTATAATTTCTTCCATGTGCATGCCATGGCTACCTTTTACTAAAACCAAGGATGATTTTGTAATAAGTTGTTTAAGCTTATCACAAACATCGGCCTTCGATTCAAAATAAAAGGCGCGAGTGGTTGGGAAATTTTCTAATGCACCCTTATACATTTCATAGGATAATGGTCCAAAAAAAAGGGCATAGTGGATTTCGTTTGGATCTATTTTTGTTCCTACATCATAGTGCAGCTCTTTTTCATTTTCCCCAAGTTCTAGCATATCTCCTAAAACTACAATTTTATTTTTATAGCCCTTTAGGGTATAGGTTGTATTTAGGCCGGTTAAAAGAGCCTGCGGATTTGACTTGTAGGAATCATCTAGGATATCAAAACCATTTAGTTCTAATATCGCAGATCTATTACTGCTACCTTTAACTTTTTTTAGACCATCTTGAATTTGTTTTTTATCTAAACCCAAGATTTGAGCAATCATTGCTGTAATGCCACCATTATATATTTGGTGATCACCTAAAAGAGGTACCTTATAGATTGTATCTTCATTTATAAATTCAACACCAGATCTGTTATTTTCTAATGGAGATATTTTAAAATTGGCCTTATCACTTGTTCCAAATGTTAGGACTTTTTGGCTTACATCATAAGTAGGGATTTCTTTTGATAAAATCGGGTCATCTATATTATATATAAAAATACCATCTGCTGATAAACCCTCAGTTATTTCCATTTTTGCTTTTGCTATTCCTTCTCTTGTTTTTAAATTATGAAGGTGGCTATCACCAATATTTAAAATAGCAGCTATATCTGGCTGGGCTATACGAGTTGTAAGGGCAATATCACCAAAATTGTCTGTACCAAGCTCTATTATTCCTATTTCGGTATCTTCGTCTAGTGAAAGAATAGTTTTTGGTACACCGATTTCATTATTTAAGTTACCCATTGTTTTTTGAACTTTATATTTTTCTTTTAAAGTAGATTCTAGTAAATCTTTGGTAGTTGTCTTTCCATTTGAACCAGTAATACCTATTATTTTGATATCTAGTTCGTTTCTATAAGCTCTTGCAAGATCTCTAAGGGCTTTTCCTGTATCTTCTACTAATATATAAGGAATGGAAATATTTTTATTAATCTCAAAGTCCCTATCTATTAGAAAAGCTGCTGCTCCCTTATTTTCACATTCTTTTATAAAAATCCTGCCATCAAATACTTCACCTATTAGGGGAATGTAGAGGTTATTTTTGCTAATAGTTCTAGAATCTGTTGACACACCTTCTATAAGTATATCTTCTTTGCTAGGGTCAGAAATTTCCCCGCCCAGCATTTGTGTAATATGACCTAGTGTTCTTTTAATCATTTAAATCTCCTAAAACCATCATCTATTAATTTATCAAGGACGAAATCAAAATCTTCTCCATACATATCCATAGCAAGTCTTGCAAAAAACGAAGTAGGGGTAAAGCCTGGGAAGGTATTTATTTCATTTATAAAAAATTTATTTTCCTTGGTATAGAAAATATCTACACGGGCAAAACCTTCACAACCTGCTGCCTTATAACATTCCTTGGCAAAGTTTATAGCTTCTATTTTATATATTTCTTCCATTTCATAAGGCACTTGGGCTATGGTTTCTTTATCAAAATATTTTGCATCATAGTCTAAAAATTTATGATTGGTAATATAAGCTGCAGGAGCTGAAACATCTAAATTGTTACCTTCTCCAATAATAGCAATTTCTATTTCTTGCCCATCTATTAACTCTTCAACAAGGGCCTTTTGGTCGTATTTTAAAGCTTCTTTAATAGCATCTTTTAATTCTTCTTTATTTTCAACTTTGCTAACTCCAACAGAAGATCCATTGGCTGATGGTTTTACTATTAAAGGAAGCTCAATCTCATTAATACATCTTTTTATGAAGTCATCATCAAAACCTTCTTTATATGTATAAAGATATTTAGCTTGGGAAAGTCCATTTTTTTCAAAAATATCATTAGTAGTTACCTTATCCATGCAAAGGGCAGAAGATAATAAACCGTTACCTATATAAGGAAATCTTATACAATCTAAAAATCCTTGGATAGTTCCATCTTCACCATAAGTTCCGTGGATGGCTGGGATAATTATAGTATTTGCTGGGTCATAGTCTTTTAAAATTTCTAAAAATTCTGCAATAGATCCAGCTACATTTTTATTAGTTTCTTTTACTAAATCAAATTCATCCTTAGTTTCTATAACATCATAGGGTTTAGAAAAAGCCCCGTTTTTATCTATATAAACTATTTTGGTATCATATTTACTTTTATTTAAACTTTGACTAATATTTAGAGCACTTCTTAGAGAAATCTCATGTTCACTAGAAGGGCCTCCACAAAGTAGAAAAACGTTGATCATTTAGTTCTCACTTTCTTCTATAATTAATAAAATTTTACTACATTAGAAAAAACTGGGCAAATTTAAGGGTTATTTAATGTTAATATATAATACTTGTAACAAAATGGTTACTTATCATTTATATATAAAATTACAGAAATTTACAAAATCTTTTAAAAACAAAATAAAATTTAGGTAAATATTTAAAGCTGCAAATAAAAAATAATAAGGTAAAGCATTGCAATTGCTTGATTACATACTATATAGGATAAAAACTTAAAATATTTGTATCTACATAATTACTACACAATTAGCTTGTATAATAACACTTGTCAAAACAAGATGTTAACAATTTGTAACCTTTGTTACAAAGAATATTAAATTTAAAATGAAAATTGAGCCATAAAGGCTATTGAAAGGATATATTAAATGATTAACTTTAAAAAATACGCTCTTGCAGCAGCGCTAGTAATTCCATCTGTAATTGGATTTGGAGCAAAAGATTCAGAAGCTGCAAAACTTGCAATAGATAAAAATCTAGCCCAAGGTGTAAATGTTAGAACAGAAGCTAAAGTAGGCGATAATGTAATCGGTCTTATCGATGATAGAGAAAAAGCATACGAAGTTATTTCTGAAGAAGGAGACTGGACAAAAATTGACTTTAATGGGAAAGAAGCTTACGTTGTTTCAAGATGGTTCCACGTACTTGAAGATACAAAATTAGTTGCAGATGCAAACTTTAGAGATGCTGCTAATCTTGATTCAAAAGTAATTGATGTTTTAAAAGCAAATACAGAAGTAGAAGTACTAGGTCTTGCTGAAAATGGTTATGTAAAAGTAAAAGTAAATGATAAAGAAGGATATGTATACCACGATCTATTAGAATCATTTAGACAAGCAAGAATTGAAAATGAAAAAGCTCAACAAGCACAAGCTCAAAACCAAGCTACAAATAACAATAATAACCAAGTGGCTCAAAGACAAACTACAACACAAACACAAACTCAACAAACACAAACTTACCAACAACCAGCTCAACAACAACAATCTTACCAAGGTTCTTCAAGCTGGGCTAAAGAATGGATTGCTCAAAGAGAAAGTGGTGGTTCATACTCAGCTTACAACCCAAATGGCGGATACTATGGTAGATATCAATTAAATCCATCACTAGTACCTTATGGTGCAAGCCCTGCTCAACAAGAAGCAGCAGCTGATAACTATGTTGCACAAAGATACGGATCATGGGAACGTGCTCAACAATTCTGGGCAGCTAATGGTTGGTACTAAAATTAAATAAAAATTATAAACTAAAGCTTTAAGGTAACCTTAAAGCTTTTTTTGTAATAAAATATATCTAGACTAAGATGTTTTAAGTAGAAATTTTGACAAAGGAGATACATGAAAGAAAAGATGGTAAAGATTTTTATAGCATTATTAATTTACATACTAATATTTTCTAGCCTACCTTTTATAAAACAAAAAAGTGTAGATGAAAATTATAAAAAAAACTTTGATATAGGTAAATTTTACCAAGATGATGGATCTATAGCCTATGCTCAAGTTATAAGGGATAATGAAAACTCTAGTATAGAAAAAATTAGAGCCATAGATAATGCTAAAGATAAGATTATGATTGGCAATTATAGGTTCCTTATGGACCAAGAAGGCAAAAAATATATGGCAAGCCTAGTGGCTGCTGCTCAAAGAGGAGTAGAAATATACATAATCTTAGATGGTAATACTCTTTTTATGAATGCTTTTAAAAACAACTATTACCTAGCCTTAGAAAGTTTTCCAAATGTGCATATTAAAATATATAATCCTATGAATCCACTAAAACCATGGTCACTTATGGGTAGGATGCATGATAAGTATATGATTGTGGATGATAAGATAGGTTTTGTAGGTGGTAGAAATATAGAAAAAAGATTTTTACAAAATAAAGGTAAGATAAGCTATGATTGGGATATCTTAGTTTACTTTGAAAAGAGAAGTCAAAAAGATGGTCTAGGAGAATTAATAGCTTACTTTAAAAATATTTATCAAAATGGACAGAGAAATAAAGATGTAAAAGATGCGGCTATTTTTACAAGTTCTAGAAAAAGTAGAGAGCTTATAAGTGAACTAGAGAAAATTTATAGGAACGATAAAAGTTTTAATCCTGATAATTATAAACAAGTTGATTACAAAAAAACTCTTACAAGAGTAGGTAAGGTGAGCTTAATCACAAATCCTATTGATGTATATAGTAAACAGCCTTTAGCCTTTTATCAAATAAGTGAGTTGATGAAAAATTCAAAAAGCAAGGTAATTATTCATACTCCATATTTTATAGGAAATGAACTTATGTTTGAGAGTCTAAAGACGATTGCTAGTAACAATCCCACTACCTTATTTACTAACTCACCTGCTACAGGGGTAAATCTAGTTGGAGTAGGGGAATATTTAATCCATTACCAGAAACTTATAGATACAAAGGCAAATATATTAGAAAATGAAAAGCCATATTCTTACCACGGCAAGGCCTTTACTATAGATGATAACCTAGCAGCTATTGGTAGTTTTAATTGGGATATGAGATCTGTCTATATTGACACAGAGCTGATGCTCGTAGTAGAGGGTGAGGACTTTTATAAGGAAGTTGAAAAGGAATTAAATTATTATCAAAAGGATGCAAGTAAAGTTTTAGAAGATGGGGGTAAAGAAAATTTATCTGGTAAAGAAGTTTCCAAAATAAATTTTCTAAAAAAACTAGGCTCTATTATTTTTATAATACTATTCTATCCATTTAGATTTTTATTCTAAGGCTATTTTAGATGATTTAACATAAACTTTACAAATTAATGATATAATCATTATAAACCAATTGGTTTTTGAAAATGCTAGGGGGACGAATGAATAAAGCTAATAGTATAAAGAAGAAACTAAATAGACTTAGTAATGAAAATAAAATCCAAACACTTTTCTTTGATGAAGAAAGTGATGTTCTTATTATATTAGATTTAGAAACTATTGAATACGAAGGTGTTTATCTAAAATATGATGATGAGGGTAGTGTTGTAGAAATAAATACTGCTACAAACAGCTTAAAAGTAAATGATGATGGAAAGATATCTAGAACAAAGATAGATCCGCTTATTAGAAAATCTTTGGATAAGGTAGCTGTAAGTAAATTTAATGTCAAAAAGATAGATGAAGACTATTTCTCAGACTTAGAAGATATATTTAAAGATGATATAGAGGCTATCCAAGATGAAGAGAGCAAAGAGATTTACAAAACGGTAAAAGAAACTATCAAAGAAATCCATGATAAGGACTACGACAAAGACTTTATAGTTAGCCAAATTAAAAGATTTGAAATAGTTGATAAAAAAGATCACTTCAACCTAGAAAGATATATAGGCGCTTCGAAAATAAAGTATAACTCAGCTAAAAATAAAATAACGGTAAGAAATAACTATAACTTTAAGGAAAAATTCACTTTTACAGATGTAGTAAATAATTTTAATACAGCAGTGTTTTTAGAAGTAATAAGGGATTATTATCGTAAGATAGAATTTGATAAAAGAAGATTAAGTTTAGATGATGCCTTTGTAGATGGCTATCCAGTATTTACCCACACAGCTGCCCTTGGGGATAAAGATAAAGATTACGATGATGAAAAATCAAACTAATGTTTCTTTTAAAGGAATTTTGGATATAAATTATATATCAAAAATTTAAGGAAAGAGGTAAATATGACTAATCCAATAGTTACATTTGAAATGGAGAATGGAGATATAATCAAAGCTGAATTATATCCTGAAATAGCACCAAATACCGTAAATAACTTTATTTCACTTATAAACAAGGGCTACTATGATGGCCTTATTTTTCATAGAGTTATAAAAGGATTTATGATTCAAGGGGGAGACCCAGAAGGAACAGGTATGGGTGGCCCAGGTTATGGCATCAAAGGCGAGTTTACATCAAATGGTTTTAAGAATGATTTAGCTCACGAAGCAGGAGTACTATCAATGGCAAGATCTATGATGCCAAACTCAGCCGGCAGTCAATTTTTTATTATGCACAAAGATAGTCCACACTTAGATGGTGACTATGCTGCTTTTGGTAAAGTAACTGACGGCATGGATGTGGTAGATAAAATTGCTGAAAGCAAAACTGACAGATCTGATAGACCAGTAGATGAAGTAAAAATTAAAAAAGTAACAGTAGATACATTTGGTGAAGACTATCCAGAACCAGAAAAAATGTAAGTAAACAAAAAAGATGCGAGTAGAAAAAATTTACCGCATCTTTTTTATGTCCATTTATAAGTCTTTTATCAATAATTAATTTAAAATTTAGAAATATCTTTACCACAGTATGGACAGTATTTGGCTGGTTTTAATAAATAATCATTAATTAGACTATTGCAATATGGACATTTATTAGCAGCAAAATACAAGATAAAACCAACCACAGCAATTATAACCGCAAGAAATATATTCCAAGTGATACCCGTAGCAAAAGGATTATTAAAGGCTAAAATTAAAATCAAAGCTACAATCCACAAGGCAATAGATATTAGGTTGTAGTGTTTTCTTTTCATACATTTCTCCTATAAATTATCGTACTTTTCTAAGAGTTCTTCTAAAACTTCTATTCTTTGTCTGATATCTTTACCTTCATCTGTATCTTTTATAAGCATCCTAGGATGGAGAACTTCTATTTCTTTTATATTTGGCCTATAAGAGCTAACTTCATCTGTGATTGATTCGTAATTGTTATGCTCAGCTAGGGAAACTGCATGGGAGTTAAATACTAGGGTGTAACCAGAAATACCTGTTTTAGCGTGATATGGTTTTGCTATACCACCATCGATTACATATAATTTGCCCTTGGCCTTTACCGGTAACTCTCCCTTTTTTGTTTTTACTGGCACATGGCCATTTACAATTCGCCTACGAGTTGCTGTTACTCCAAATTCATCCAGGATCATGTCTACTATTTCTTCTTGGTTGGATAATTTGTAGTAAGGGTTGTAGATTTCTTTTCTTAGTTCTTCCTCTTCTATAAAGATATTTTCAAAGTAGGAAAACTGTGATTTACCAAAAAGTGGGGATTGCTTGCCGTAAAATAAATACCAAACTATATCTAAAGAAGCTTGGTCGTTATTATAATAAGCAGACCTAGCAATTTCATCAAATTTATCAAATAGGGCCTTGCCTGAATAATTCTTGCCCCATATTTCCACATCCATAAAGGTTCCGTCTTCGTTTAGAGGGATGCAACCATGAAATAATAGGGAACCATTTTCGATTTTATAAATTGCCCCATGTTCGTATAAAAATTCTATGTGGCGGTTTAATTTTACTCCTCGTTTAAAGTCTAGGGCTAGGGCATCAATTACTGCTTCTTCTGATGTGGTTAATTTTAATGGATCTTTTGGATCAACGGTAGGGAAGTGGCCATCTTTTAAAGAAGCTCCCTTGTAGGTTTTATTTTCAAAGTCTATGATTTTTAGGAAGTTTCTATCTTCCATATTAAAATCAGGATTACGTTCTAAAAGTTTGCCATCAAGCTTATAACGGATGATTGATATGGCCTTAAACATCTTGGCAGCTATTTCTGAGCTGATGTTATCATAAAGATTTTTATCAAATATCCTTGGCATAAATAATTCGCATGGATCATCCTTATAAGTTATGATTGCAAATTCATAAAGCGGTCTTAGATTTATTCCGTAACCATCTTCTAGCATATCAAAGTTATTGTAGGAAATGGCATTTGCTATACAAGCTGCAACTAGCGCTTTATTACCAGCTGCTGCTCCCATCCATTCTATATCGTGGTTGCCCCATTGGATATCAACGTTTGGAAAAGTTAAAAGTTCATCCATAATTATCTGTGGGGAAGGACCGCGGTCATAAATATCCCCTACGACGTGGAGTTTGTCTACACTTATTCTTTGGATAAGAGTTGTTATAGTTACTATAAAATCTTGAGCATTATCGTATCTTATAATATTTTCTACTAGCTTATCGTAGTATTGTTTTTTATTAAACTCAGAATCGTTAGTGTATAAAAGCTCATCTACAATATCTGTAAATAGGTAGCCAAACTTTTTCTTTACATAGCTTTTGGCATACTTAGTAGAAACGAATCTAAATAAACTTATTAGCCTATGAATGGTTATTGTTAGATAATCTTCTGTCAGTTCCCCATTCATCTCCATATCGTGGAGGACTTCTTTGGGATTATAAATTAATTCACAAAGCTTGTCTTGTTCTTCTTTTAAAAGAGTTTCTCCAAAATGAATAGAAGTTTTTTCTCTAATATTTCCTGACGCAGATTTTAAAAGTTGCAAGAAAGCTGGTGCTTCTCCGTGGACATCGGAAAAAAAGTATTCGGTGCCCTTTGGTAAATATAACTTTGCATTTAAAGTTATAAGCTCGTCTTTAATAGCAGCCTTACTGGGATAATATTCTTTTAGAAGTTTAAAATAATTTTCATCCATAACCTACCTCAATTTTTTAAATTTTTATTTTTTATCTTTGTTAATATCGTCTATCTTTATTCTAGTAAATTGGGATTTGTCAAAAACTTTATCTTCTTTTTCTTTCTTTATCTTAACAGCTTCATCTTTTCCATAAATTTCTCCGTCTTTTTCTTTGTTTTCATAAGAAGTTTTATTGGTAGTAATTTTTGGAATTTTTTCTTCATTTTTACTAGTAGCTTTATCATTACTTTCAAAGACCATTTTTTGATCTTTTTCTACTAGCTTGCGATTGGATACTTTATTATTTTTAACTATTTTCTTTTGGTCAATAGATTTGGTTTCTTGGTTTACTTTTGGATTTTTATCGGTTGATTTTTTATTATCCTTAACTACCTTTATCTCATCTGTATTTTCTACAACTGTGCCAACTTCTATATTTTTATTTGTTTGATTTTCTTTTTCGCCTGCAACATCATCAAATTCTATAAAGTCATTTACTCTACTAGCTTCACTTTGATAGTTATTTTCTTTTAGATATAGACCGCGAGTCTTAGCTATCAAACCCAAAAGTGAATTTAAAACTAAAAGTCCATTTAGGGCAAATATAACAAATATTATATTTGTAGTTAGATTTCTAAATGTTATATAGAAAAATATTGTAAGTGCTAAAAATAATAAGCCAAATACAAAGTTTGATAGGTGATATTCGCCAGTATCACCAGCCTTATATATGTGTCTAGTGATTATAAAGTTTACTATAAATAGTAGGGCAAAAATCAATATAAATATTGGCTTTACAATACTAGGTGATATTCCTTGAAAACCTAGTAAATCTAAAAATGATATTAGTAAGCTAGTATCAACTAAGATAGTAAATCCTATCCCTAGTAAAAATAAAATAGTAACAAGGGACCTATATATTCCGGTTATTATACTAAATAATTTAACTGTATCTTTCATATCTCCTCCATTGGTCTCATTATAACATAAAAGGCCTATATTTAGGATTTATTTATCAATAAAACTAACAAAATCAGGTCGCAATAATAGCTTAAATTCGTATAGTAATAGTAAAGTGAGGTAATTTATGGATTTTTATGAAGTATTAGAAAAACGAGTTTCTACCAGAAAGTATACTGATGAAAAAGTATCAGAAAAGGATATTGAAAAATTAATAGATGCAGCCTACAAAGCGCCTATTGGATTAGGAGCATATGATAACTCTCGATTAACAGTTATTAAGGATAAGTCTTTAATAGAAGAAATTAGCAAAGAGTATATGCAAAAATTAGATAAAAAGGCTGACCCTTTATTTGATGCTCCGTTGTTGATTATATTTTCATCTGATAATAAAGAAAATGACCTAAGATTTCAAGATGCTGGATGTGTTTTAGAAAATATTCATCTTGCTGCAACTAGCCTTAACCTAGGTTCTTGCTATATTAGAGGAGTTTTTCATAATTTGGGTGATAATGCCAAATACATTGAAAAATTAAATCTTGATGAGGGATTCTACCCAGTAAGCGGCATTGTAATAGGTCATAGCAAAGATGAGCTATTAGGTAAAGAGCATACTATAAAAACTAATATTATATAAATTAGAAAAATTACTTGACAAATCCTAGTTAAACATAGTATAATTAAGCATTGCTAGAAATCTACACACAAAAGATTTTTATTCGTTATTAAGGCTAAGATATTTGCGTATTTTTAGCCTTTTGTGTTTTTAAAAGATAAGGAGTTTTTAATTAATGGCCCAATATCACAATGAGATGTTTGGAAGAACTGAGAGAGTGAGCTTTTCCAAATTCCCTCAAGTCTTAGATCTACCTAATTTACTAAAAGTTCAAAAAGATTCATATGAATGGTTTTTAAATGAAGGTCTTGGCGAAATTTTAGAAGATATTTCACCAATAGAAGATTATAATGGAAACTTAATTTTAGAGTTTGTTGGATATGAATTTGATGAAGAAACAAAATACACTATCCAAGAAACAAAATATAAAGATACAACATATTCCCGTGACCTAAAAGTTAAGGCAAGACTTATTAATAAAGAAACTGAAGAAGTAAAAGAACAAGAAGTTTTCATGGGAGATTTCCCAATGATGACAGATTCTGCAACTTTCGTAATAAACGGCGCAGAAAGGGTAATTGTAAGTCAACTTGTTCGTTCTCCAGGAGTTTATTATGCAGAAGAAACAGATAAAGCTGGGGATAAATTATATTCTTCAACTGTAATTCCAAATAGAGGAGCTTGGATAGAGTTTGATACAGATGCAAGCCACACTGTAAATGTACGTCTTGATAGAACTCGTAAACTACCAGCAACAACTCTAGTACGTGCACTTTTATTTGAAACTGATGATGAAATTATAAATGCACTTGGAGATACAAAACATCTTAGAACTACCTTAGAAAAAGAAAATTCTGAAACTAGTGAAGAGGCTTTAATTGAAATTTATAGAAAATTAAAACCAGGAGACCCAGCAAGTTTAGAATCTTCTCAAAATCTTATAAATAACCTATTATTTGATGATAGAAGATATGATTTAGCAAAAGTAGGAAGATATAAATACAACTTAAAACTTGCCCTATGGCCAAGAATTGAAGGCAGAGTTGCAGCAAATGACGTTATTGATGGACAAACAGGAGAGCTTTTCGTAAAAGAAGGCGATAAAATCGATCGTCAAACAGCTATTGCAATTGAAAATGCAGGTATAAACTCTGTTGACATTATAAAAGTAAACAATGATGAGGAAGACCAAGTCTTAAGAATAGTTGGTAACCACTTTGTAGATATCACTTCTTTTGAAGAACTAGAAGATGTTGACTATGATATAGATGAATTCTCAGAAAAAGTTTACTACCCAGTAATGAGAGAAATCATTGACCAATATGACAATGCGGAAGAAATTTTAAATGCAATGAATGCCCGCAAAAAAGAATTATCTCCAAAAAATGTTACAAAAGCAGATTTACTTGCAATTGTAAACTACCAATTTAACCTATTTGAAGGTATTGGTGAAGTCGATGACATCGACCACTTAGGTAACCGTAGAGTTCGTGGTGTTGGAGAATTACTACAAAACCAATTTAGAGTTGGTTTAGCTCGTATGGAAAGAGTTGTTCGTGAAAGAATGACAACTCAAGACCCAGATTTAGCTACACCACAAGGGTTAATCAACATAAAACCTGTAACAGCTGTTATAAAAGAATTCTTTGGTAGCTCCCAACTTTCACAATTCATGGACCAAACAAATCCTATGAGTGAGCTAACCCATAAAAGAAGATTATCAGCGCTGGGACCAGGTGGTTTATCAAGAGATAGAGCAGGAGTTGAAGTACGTGACGTCCACGATTCTCACTACGGTAGAATTTGTCCAATAGAAACTCCAGAAGGACCAAATATCGGTCTTATAACATCTCTTACAACCTATGCAAGAATTAATAAATATGGATTTATCGAAACTCCATATAGAGTTGTAAAAGAAGGTGGAGTTGTTACAGATGAAATTGATTATCTAACAGCAGATACAGAAGATAACTACATCATTGCCCAAGCCAACGAACCTCTTGATGATGAAAATAGATTTATAAACGAAAGAGTATCAGGTCGTGGTCTTAACGGTGAAAATGATATTTATCCAAGAGAAAAAATCCAATACATGGACGTTTCTCCTCAACAGATCGTATCAGTAGGAGCATCACTAATCCCATTCTTAGAAAACGACGATAGTACTCGTGCGCTAATGGGTGCCAACATGCAACGTCAAGCAGTTCCACTACTAAAAGCAGAAGCTCCAATCATTGCAACGGGAATTGAGCATAGAGCTGCAAAAGACTCTGGTGTTTGTATAGTTTCTAAAAATGCTGGAGAAGTAGTATATGTTGGTGATAATCAAATCAAAGTAAAAAGAGATTCTGATGGAGAAATTGACTCTTATGAATTATTAAAATTTGAAAGAGCCAACCAAGGTACAACAATTAACCAAAGACCACTTGTAAGAAATGGTGATAAAGTAGATGCCAATGAAATATTAGCAGATGGTCCTTCTACTAAAGATGGAGAACTAGCTTTAGGTAAAAATATCCTAATTGCCTTTACAACATGGGAAGGTTACAACTTCGAGGATGCTATGCTTCTAAACGAAGAATTAGTAATCGATGATGTACTAACATCAGTTCATATAGAAGAACACGAATGTGAAGCACGTGAAACAAAACTAGGTGCAGAAGAAATTACCAAAGATATACCAAATGTCGGCGAAGATATGAAAAAAGACCTTGATGAAAATGGGGTTATAAGAATCGGAGCTGAAGTAAAATCAGGAGACATCCTAGTTGGTAAAGTATCTCCAAAAGGAGAAACAGAACTTTCACCAGAAGAAAGATTACTAAGAGCAATCTTTGGTGAAAAAGCACGTGAAGTGCGTGATACATCACTAAAAGTACCACACGGTGAAGAAGGTATTGTAGTAGATGTAAAAGAATATAATAAGAAAGATGGAGATGAACTATCTCCAGGTGTAAATAAAGTTATAAGAGTTTATGTAGCAACCAAAAGAAAAATCATGGTTGGGGATAAAATGTGTGGTCGTCACGGTAATAAGGGGGTTGTTTCTCGTATATTACCACGTGAAGATATGCCATTTTTACCAGATGGTACACCAGTACAAATCTGCCTAAACCCACTAGGTATACCAAGCCGTATGAACCTTGGACAAGTACTAGAAGTTCACATGGGACTTGCTGCAAGAACTATGGGATGGAAAGTTGCAACACCAGTATTTGATGGTGCAACAGATATAGAAATCGAAGATGCTTTAGAAGAAGCAGCACAAACTGCTCCATACATCAATAAAACAGGAAAAATTGAACTACGTGATGGTAGAACAGGCGAAAGTTTTGAAAACCCAGTAACAGTTGGGGTAATGTATATGCTAAAACTTCACCACATGGTAGAAGAAAAAATTCACGCAAGATCAATAGGTCCATACTCACTAGTAACCCAACAACCTCTAGGTGGTAAGGCACAATTTGGTGGACAAAGATTTGGAGAAATGGAAGTTTGGGCGCTAGAAGCATACGGAGCAAGCCACACCCTACAAGAAATCTTAACTGTAAAATCAGATGATGTTACAGGACGTGTAAAAACATATGAAGCTATTGTAAAAGGTGAAAATATCCCAGAACCAGGCACACCAGAATCATTTAAAGTATTAGTAAAAGAACTACAATCACTTGCCCTTGATGTTGAATTACTTGACCAAGAAGGAAGTGTTATAGAGCTAAAAGAAAATGTTGACGAACAAGATAGATTTAGCCAAGTAGATAAAATAGATGCATCAAAAATTAAATCCCAAACCAGATCTTTAACTCAAAACTCAACTGAGGAAGTTTCAAATATTGAAACAAATCAAACTGCTGTAAAAGATGAAGAAAATGTCGAAAGCAGTGATGATATCCTAGCAGATGGTGAATTTGAAACAAGATATGAAGAGACTGATAGCGAAGGATTTAGTATCGAAGAATTAGAATAGGGAGATTTATGAGCGAATTAACACAATTTGACGGGATGAGGATGAAAATCGCATCCCCTGAAAAAATCAGATCCTGGTCTCATGGTGAAGTAAAAAAACCAGAGACAATAAATTATAGAACCCTTAAACCAGAAAAAGATGGTCTATTTTGTGAAAAAATCTTTGGACCAACAAAAGATTACGAATGTTCTTGTGGTAAATATAAAAGAATCAGATATAAAGGCGTAGTTTGTGAAAAATGTGGTGTTGAAGTTACAAAAGCAAAAGTACGTCGTGAAAGAATGGGCCACATAGAGCTTGCAGCTCCAGTATCACACATTTGGTACTTTAAAGGTATCCCATCAAAAATGGGACTACTTTTAGATATGAGTCCAAGAATTCTTGAAAAAATTCTATACTTTGCATCATATGTAGTAATAAATCCTGGTGAATCTGGATTCGCCTTTAAAGAAGAAATCTCAGAAACTCAATATCAAGAAGCTATCGAGCTACACCCAGATGATATGGAATTTCATGCAGCAATGGGAGCAGAAGCTGTAAGAGAACTTCTTGCTAGCATTGATCTAGAAAAAGAATACGAATTATTATTAAAAGAGCTAGAAGAATCTACAGGTCAAAAGAAAGTTAGAATCTCAAGACGTCTTGAAGTTGTAGATGCCTTTATGACATCTGGCAACAGACCAGAATGGATGATTTTAGATGTGCTTCCAGTTATGCCACCAGAACTAAGACCAATGGTACAACTTGAAGGTGGTAGATTTGCTACATCTGACCTAAATGATCTTTATAGACGTGTTATAAATAGAAATAACAGATTAAAAAGACTTTTAGATATCGGTGCTCCAGAAATCATCGTTCGTAACGAAAAAAGAATGCTTCAAGAAGCAGTAGATGCCCTAATTGATAACGGTCGTCGTGGCCGTGCTGTAACTGGTGCATCAAATAGAAATATGAAATCACTTTCTGACCTACTAAAAGGTAAGTCAGGTAGATTTAGACAAAACTTACTTGGTAAACGTGTAGACTACTCCGGTCGTTCAGTAATCGTAGTAGGTCCAGACCTTAAATTTAACCAATGTGGTCTGCCACAAGAAATGGCCCTTGAATTATTTAAACCATTTATAATGAACAAGGTAGTAGACCGAGGTATGGCTCACAATTTAAAATCTGCTAAAAAAATGGTAGAGAAAAAAGACCCACGAGTTTATGATGTCCTAGAAGAAGTTATAAAAGACCATCCAGTTTTACTAAACCGTGCTCCAACACTACACAGACTTGGTATCCAATCATTTGAACCAGTTCTAGTAGAAGGAAAAGCAATTAAACTTCACCCACTTGCATGTAACGCATTTAACGCCGACTTTGATGGGGACCAAATGGCTATCCACTTACCTTTATCAAATGAAGCGCAAATCGAAGCAAGACTTTTAATGATGTCTACAAACAACATCCTTGGTCTAAAAGATGGTAAACCAATCACATCTCCTTCCCAAGATATGGTGCTAGGTGCTTATTACCTAACAACTATTAAAGAAGGCGCCAAAGGTGAGGGCATGGTATTTGAATCTACAAATGAGATGAAAAAAGCTCTTCTAGCAGGAGATGTAGAATACCAATCAAGAGTAAGTGTTAGAGTAAAACACTCACCAGAAGATCCAGGAAAAATTGTAGAATCCTCAGTAGGTAGATTTATCTACAATGAAGGAATTCCACAAGATTTAGGTTATGTAAATAGAAAAGAAGATCCATATTCTCTAGAAATTAACCAAGTAGCAGACTCTGGAGTTTTAAAAGATATTGTAGATAGATGCTTTAGAAGACATGGAAATATAAAAACTGCAGAAGTTCTTGACTACATCAAACAAACAGGTTACAAATACTCAACTTTATCAGGTCTTACAGTATCTATGGCCGATGTTACTATTCCAAAAGAAAAATGGGATATCATAGCAGAAGCTGATGCTGAAGTAGATAATTACGAAAAATTATATAGACGTGGTTTAATCACAGATGAAGAAAGATATGAAAAAGTTATTGATATCTGGAGAGAAACTACAGATAAAGTAACAGAAGCCCTATTAACTGATTTACGTAGTGATAACAACATTAAAATCTTTGCTGATTCTGGTGCCCGTGGTTCTACAAACCAAATCAGACAGCTAGGTGGTATGCGTGGACTAATGAGTCAGGCCGATGGTAAAACTATCGAAATCCCAGTAAAAGCGAACTTCCGTGAGGGACTTTCTGTACAAGAATACTTTATTTCTTCTCACGGTTCTCGTAAGGGTCTTACAGATACAGCTTTAAGGACTGCTGACTCAGGTTACTTAACACGTCGTATGGTAGATATTTCCCAAGATGTTATTGTAACAGAAGATGATTGTCATACAAATGGTTATGTAGAAGCTTACGAATTTAAAGATGGTAACGAATTAATCGAAAATCTTTACACTCGTATAGTAGGTCGTACATCATTTGAAGATATCAAAGATGAAAATGGTGAAATCTTAGCTGCCAAAGACCAATTAATCGATGAAGATACAGCAGAAAAAATTGTTGCAGCTGGAATTAAAAAAGTAAAACTTCGTTCAGTATTAGAATGTAGAGCAAAACAAGGTGTTTGTGCTGCATGCTATGGACGTAACCTTGCAACAGGTAAACCTGTAAATATCGGGGAAGCAGTAGGAATTATTGCTGCCCAATCAATCGGTGAGCCAGGTACTCAGCTTACAATGAGAACCTTCCACTCTGGTGGTATCGCAGGTGTAGGAATTACATCAGGTCTTCCAAGAGTAGAAGAGTTATTTGAAGCACGTAAACCAAAAGGTCTTGCTTATATTGCAGAAAATAGCGGGACAGTAACCCTTATCCAAAATGAAAAGAAAACAGACGTAGAAATCGAATCAGAAGATGGACACGTACAAAAATACAATATTCCATTCGGTTCTAGAATCATAGTTCGTGATGGAGATGTAGTAGAAAAGGGCCAACAACTAACAGAAGGTTCCCTAGATCCACACGATGTTTTAAATGTACTTGGTAAAATTGGTGTCCAAGACTATATTACAAAAGAAGTTCAAAAAGTATATAGAATCCAAGGGGTAGAAATCGACGATAGACACATCGAAGTAATTGCCCGCCAAATGCTTAAAAAAATTAAGATTGATGAATCAGGGGATACAGAATTCTTACCAGGTTCCCTACAAGAAAGACGTGATGTTGACCTTGTAAACGAACAAATGATTGAAGAAGGAAAAGAGCCTGCAGAATATACCCAAGAATTACTTGGTATTACAAAAGCATCTCTTGCAACAGATTCTTGGTTATCAGCAGCATCCTTCCAAGAAACTACAAGAGTTCTTACAGATGCATCTATAAAAGGTAAAGTAGATGA
The DNA here is from genome assembly GCF_046365495.1 of Anaerococcus cruorum. NCBI lineage: Bacteria > Bacillati > Bacillota > Tissierellia > Tissierellales > Peptoniphilaceae > Anaerococcus > Anaerococcus cruorum. The sequence goes on from NZ_JBGMEH010000008.1 coordinate 180,625, forward strand.
CCTAATGGGTCTAAAAGAAAATATCATTATAGGTAAACTTATACCAGCAGGTACAGGTATGAAACGCTACAATGATGTAGAAATAGACTATGAAACAAAAGAACTAGAAGATGCGCAAATTGCTATGAACATAGAAGAAGCTGAAAACTTAGAAGCTGATGAGCAATTACAAAAATAAATAAATTTTTAAAACAACCGATTAAAGTCGGTTGTTTTTTTATGGTTAACTTTATTATGCTAAAAATAGGGTATAATTATCAAAAATCACAAAGCAATTTATAAAAAATTATGGGAGGACCTATGGATGGATAAAGAATACTCAGTTTTTAAAGCTAAATCTATTGAATCTTTGAAAATTTATAAAATAATAGCCGGAATAATTACTAGCCTTATATTTATAATTTCTTATGCTTATCCAGTTTTTCTAGATATAAGTAGTTTTGACCCTAATCAGGGAAATTTTATAGTACATATTATATTAAGTCAGATTAAAATTCTAATAGCCTACGTAATAAGTATTCTAATCCATGAGCTAGGACATTTGTTTTTTGGTCTAATCTGTTCTAGGAAATTTGAATCGATTAGTATATTAGGCTTGACATTTAAAAAAGAAGATGGAAAATATAAATTTACTAAATATAAATCCAAAAACCCAGGTATAGGGCAAGTAGTTACTACAAATTATGGAAAATATGATAATGCTAAATTTATCCTATACAATCTAGGTGGACTTATATTTTGGTTTATTACTTTAATTATATTATTTTCCACTAATAAGGGCCCATACCTTAGATCAATTACCTTAGGCCTTACTCTAATAGAATTAGTGCCGATGAGATATGCAAGTGGATTGGGTGGAAATGATATTTACAATGTCTTATCCTTAATATTTTCTCCAAATATTCGCTCATCCTTTAAAGTTTACGAAGAAATGGACCCCTTATATGATGATGTAAGCTATAGCTATGAAGATTTAAAAGAAATTGAAGATTGTCTGCTTAATTCTGGCTATCTTTTTAATGAACATTCATTATATATTTACTATGCAAGGTATTTTCTTAAAGAAAGAAAAATACCAGAAGCAATACACTATTTAAATCTTGCAAAATCAATGGAGGCTGATTTTCCAGATGGAGAAAAGTTTTATTATTTAGAGGATGATATAGAAAAGATAGAAAATGAGTTGGCCTTAGTAGAAAAAGTTAATTATTAAACAAAAAACTGACCTTAGAAATTAATCATAAGGTCAGTTTTTTTGTCTATATTATTTAAATATTTCTTTTAATGCCTTGTAGGTATTAATTCTATTATCTACTCCGTAAATAGGGGTGAAGGCTAGGATTTCATCTAGTTCAAATTGGTCTACTTCATCATGGAGGATGTTAGCAATTTCTTTTTTGCTACCCTTTAGGATAAATCTATTATCATATGATTGTTTTAATAAAGCTTGTTCATTTAAAGTAAATTCATAGTCTTTTACCATTTCTGGATCGATAAGACCTTTGGATGCTCCTCTTGCTTGTTGCAAGTGGAAATAATCAAAGGCCTTACCTAAGTATTCTAATTCTTCCTTGTTATCTGAAATTAGCATCTTATAAGACATAGAAATATAAGGCTTGTCAGCAAAGCTAGATGGCTTGAAATTATCTTTATATTGGCTAAATAAGCTAGCTGGGGTTTCTACTGCAAAAAATTTAGCGTGAGAGTAAGGAAGTCCCCACTCGGCAGCCATGCCCATGGCTTGTCCTGTAGATCCTAGCATCCATGGCATAACTAATTTTTCGTTATTATTTGGCATTGCTTTTACTCTTTTATATACTGGGTCATCTGGAGTTTTATCTTCCAGGTAATCCAGAATTATCTTTATTTCCTCGTATAAATTGCGAGTTTTGCTAGGAAAATATTGATTTAGGGCGCGCATTTCTAAAGGACCAGATCCTGGTGCACGGCCTATACCTAGGTCAACTCTGCCAGGAGCAAGTTCTGCCATAGTTTTAAAAGTTTCTGCCACTTTTAATGGAGAATAGTGCATGACCATAGTTCCGCCAGTACCTATAATAATATTTTCAGTTTCTGATAAAAAATAAGTTGCAAGAATCTCAGGTGCAACTGAAAGCAGATTTTCAAATCCGTGATGCTCTGCAAACCAATATCTATCATAACCAAGTTTATCTAACTCTGCTACCATTTTCCTGGTATCATTAAATACATCTTGATTTGTTTTTCCTTGTTCTCTTAACAATAAATCATGAACTCCAAGTTTCATATTTACCTCCTTAAAGTTTTAGAAAATTGTTAACATTATTATACTCTAAGTAAGTTAATATTGGCATAAAAATATCAACCCTACTCTTATGTAAAATAGGATTGATAAAAAAATTTAGCCTTAATCAAATATTTCTTTTAGTAATTTATATGTTTTTATTCTATTATCTACACCAAATATAGGAGTAAAACATAAGATTTCATCTAAGTAAAATTCTTCAGCTTCATCTGCCAAAATATCTGCTATTTCTTGCTTAGTTCCCTTTAATAAAAATCTATTATCATAGCCTTTTTTTAGAATAGATTGTTCATTTAAAGAAAACTTATAGTCTTTTAATTCTTCTGGATCTATTACTCCAGAAAAATCACCCTTTGTCTGTTGGATGTGAAAGTATTCATATGATTTTGATAGATATTCTAGCTCATCTTTGTCATCGCTTATTAAAATCTTATAGGACATAGAAATATATGGTTTATCTGCAAAAACCGATGGTTTAAAATCAGACCTATATTGTTTAAAAATCTCAGCTGGTGTTTCATAAAGAAAGAATTTTGCATGAGAGTAGGGTAGACCAAATTCGGCAGCCTTTGGAGCTGCTTTTCCTGTAGATCCTAACATCCATGGATGTACTCGCTTTTCATTATTCATAGGAACTGCTTTTACAAATCTATAAACTGGGTCTTTTGGTTTTTTATCTACTAGATAGTCTAGTAAGATTTCGATTTCGTCAAAAAGCTCAGGGGAATTTCCATCGAATTTGTGGTTTAAAGCACGTGTTTCAGAAACACCACATCCTGGAGCACGTCCTATACCTATATCTACTCTTCCTGGAGCAAGCTCGGCCATAGTTTTGAAATTTTCTGCAATTTTTAGAGGAGAATAATGCATTACCATACATCCACCAGCACCTATTTTAATATTTTCTGTTAGTGCTAGAAAGTGGCTGGTAATTACCTCAGGGGCTACTGATAATAGACTCTCATAGCCATGATGTTCTGCAAACCAGTACCTATCATAACCAAGTTTGTCTATTTCTAAAACTAATTTTTTGGTATCATCGAAAGCTTCTTGGTTAGTCTTTCCTTGCTGTCTTAACATTAAATCATGAACTCCAAGCTTCATATATACCTCCTAAGCTTTAATAATATTAAATTAATTATACCATAGCTAAGCATTATTATTTAATTAATTTGTTATTATATTGATTAATATATCTTTAAGTTTGTTAGAAAAATTGATTATTATATGTTAATATAGCTAAATATTATGCTTGAAAAGTAATGTATAATAAAGGAAATGGTTATCAAAGTGTTTCAATATAAAAATATAGAAATTTAAAGTTTTTGTTAAGAGAAATTAAACAATAGTATATGAGGAATTAATATGAAAGATTTTAATTCGCAAGAAAACTTTATAAATGGGCTTAAGAGTGAGGTTAAGTCTGATAGGAGCTCTCTTGTAGGTGAAAAATTTAATATAATTTCTATGATGGGTGAAGTGAAATACGAGGTTAAGGTCAAAAAACTTATAGGTCAGGGTGGATCTTCTCTTGTGTATGAAGTTTGTGTAGATGATAATTATCCTCCTTTAAAAAAGATGATAATGAAAGAATTTTACCCAAACTATAACCCAGATTATATAGTTGCTGAAAGAAATCCTATAAATAGGCTAGAACTCTACTTTGATGCAGATGATAGGAAAGATGAAGAAAGAGTAAAAAAAGATCGTGATAAGTTTATAGATTCCTATAATAAGCACATAAGAATCCTTGAGATGGATTCTTATTTAGATGGTAGGATTGTAAGACCTTATAGGGTTGAGATTGATAATTCTTACCTATTTTCCCTATACGAAGTAGATACTGCTACAAGTGTAGATAAGTACTATAATCTAGATTTGGCTAGGATTGTAGATATTTTAATCCAAACTACTGATATTTTAATCCACCTTCATAATAACAACATCATATACATGGATCTTAAGCCTGCAAATATTTTATATGATTATAATAATAACAAGGTAAAGTTATTTGATTTTGATGCAGCTATAGACTTAAATGAACTAGACTCTATAAATGAATTCTTTATGCCAAATGAAAAGGCTCTTATACCACCTGAACTTAGATTTATATCTGATATAAGCAAAAGAAAAGAAATATTTATTACAGAAGAAATAGATTTATACATGCTAGGAGCAACCTTTTTTACACTGCTAGTAGGCAGGACTCCTCTGAGTATGGAAAATGAAGATATGGATTTTCTTGAAAGAAATATCAGGGATGTTTTAAACCATAAGTCTAATAAAATCTTGATAAATGAAGTAGCTGAAGATGAAATTGTAAAACTACTAAAAGATAGCCTATCTATGCACAGATTAATAGATGCCGCAGACTTTAAAAACAGGCTATTAAAGATAGAAGAAAATCTAAGGTTTAAGAATAATAAAGAATTTTCTAATATAATATCGGCAGCATATTTTCTAGTTTATAATAGGCTCTATAATTATATTACTGAAGATAAGAATGGTAAAAATATCGATGTGGCCATAGTTGGAAATAATGATATATCAAGAATGTTTTTTACTTTTATATTTTCCGTTGTAAATATCAAAGATGTAAAATTAAATATTAGCTTGTATGATAAAAATCCCAAGGTATTTTATAAGCAAATGCTAAGCGAAAATCCACTCCTAGCAGAAACAGCAAATATTTCATTAAATGGGAAGGAAGTAAATAAATACATCAACCCAGATATAACCGATACACCTTATGCTTATATAAATTTTTTATCCTCTAAAGAAAGAATAGATCAATCATATATTTTGATATTAGATGAAACGGGTTATGATTACTACCGCTTAGCGGATATATTATATAAAGAATTTAAGGATGATGAGAAAAAAAGAATAATATTAAACTACTCTAGAAATAACCATGAAGTAGATATAAGACAGGATAATAATATATCTCTTTTTAACCTTGATTTAGCTTCAACCTCTACATTTAAAGATAGAGACTTTAACGATAAAATATTAGATGAAGCTTATGAGTATTATTTGTATTATATAAGAAGTAATTATGGGGAAAGGGTAGATTATGCAAATACTTGGGAAAAGTTTACTAGGGATGATTTTTATAATTTGAAATCATCATTAAGAGTAGCCCTTTCTATAGAATATTATAAATATATGGCTGGAATAAAAGATGATGATAATGTGGCTAGTAATTTTTATAAACAAGTTTTAAATCCAAAAGATTCTGATTTAACAACTATGCGAGATGTATTAGCCGATTATGAACATCAATCATGGAATAGGTTTATGATAGTCCAAGGATTTAGAGTACCTAATGATAATCAACTTGCAGCCTATGCCTATATTGATCAAAAAAACCATGTAGATTATCAAAAAAAGTTTCACCCGCTTATAGCTAATTCCAGTACTAAAATTATAAAAAGTGGGAGTGTTGATAAGCTTACTGCAGCCAGCATAAGAGTAAATAAGCTAATAAAAGAGAAAATAATATCCAAACAAGAACAAGTTAAATCTAGGATGCTTAATATTTTAAATAATACCTTATGGGATGATAATAAGTATCTTGTAGAACTTAGACCTTTGTGGATAGACCTAGTAAAACTAGCAAATAATATTATAGAAAATGAGTACTATGCTGATAATTCTTTAAACATTCTGACTTACGAAATAGAAGAGATATTAAACCAAGCAAAGCCAGACTTAGCAGTATTATCCTATGACTACTACCAAATTAGAGATGACTTAAATCTAATTATAAAAAGAAATAAGAAATATGACATAAAGGATATTGACTACATGGTAATAGATTCTATACCTCTTATATCTTCAGCCAGAATAAAAACTATTTATAAACCCTTTGTAGCTAATGATGAAAATTTATGGGCAAATATTATTGCTACTATAAAATTCCATCCAGAAAAACTCGTTTTCCTAAGCGATGATCCAGTAGATGAAAGGAAATTATGCAGGATAGCCAGTTTTCTAAAAAATAAGAGATTACAAAAATCTCTTAATATTGAGCTTATTACTTATGAACAGCTTAAGTATTATAGTAAAGAAAATGCGGTAGTGGATTTAACCTTAAATACTCATGCAGATGGGAAAAGACCGGAGCTAGATGGTTTAGAGTATGTAGAGTATACAGGTTCTAACAAATGGTTTGGTAACTATAAGGCCTTAGATTTTTATAATAATAAAAGTTCTTTAACTGTAGAAGAAACTTTTTTTCTAAATAATGCGACTATTCATGATAATGGCGCTTTAACAAGTATTACTAGATTAGTTGATTATTTTCCATTAATATGGGATACCTATCTAAGTCTAAACTCCAGAGACTGGAAAAGATTTGTGGATGCTATAAAATATAGTCAAAATTTTTATAGGCTAAATTTAGATGATTTTGAAATAATGGAGAATCATAGCCTCATAGAAGCAGGGGATTTTATATTTAGAAAGGATGATTTGGTAAAGTATACATCTTTAAAAAATCTTTTAGATGATTTGGTAAAAGAGGGGATTCTTATAGAATATCAGTTACCAGTTAATCCAGGAAAATTAAAATTACATTCATATAACGATGACCTATCTATAAAGCTGGGTGATTTTATTTCTAAAAATATGTGGTCCTATAACCAAGACTTTAAGTTGGTAAGAGAAGAGCTCGCGGAAAGAAATTATGAGTATAGTTATAGCATTTACTCAGACAAGTTATCTTTTAATTATAAATACTGCATAGATAATCCAAAAGAGTTTGTCCTAAAAACAAATGATATTATGAATTATATGGATAGAAATAATGATGGCAGTACTACTAGAATATTTAACCAAGTAGACGATAAACCTTATCTAGACTATAAAAATGGAGAAGTAATATTAAATTACGAATATGGAGACGTTTCTTTTAGAGAATTTTTTAGTAGAAAAGGGAGTTTACTTAGAGTTTATAGCTATTTTGAGCTAATAAAACATTCTAATTTCTTTGATGATATCAAATTAAGAGCAAACCTTAGGTGGAAGGCCTATGGAGATTATAGAGAAGATAGCTTGCCAATCCAAAATACATTAGATATTGTATGTACAAAAGGTTTTTCAACTATTATTATTTTGACTATAGAAGATAACATTAAAAATGAAGATCTCTATGAGATAAATAATTATACCAAACAATTTGGAATAGATGCTAAGCCTGTACTAATTACTTCAAATACTGATGATGATACCAGTCAAATAAAAATGATTGCAGCTGCTGGTGGAGTATATCTTATCGATAGGCAAATGTTAATAGAAAATAGTGTAGCAGACTATGTAAAAAATATAGCTACTGGTAAAGAAGACTGGCAAAATATATAAAAATATAAAAAACCTCATCATTTTACGATGAGGTTTTTTTCTTAGATTAATTTTTTTACTTCTTCTAAAGCTTTGTCAAAGTCTACTTCATTTGTTACTTCAGGAACATATTCTACGTAAGCAACTTCTCCATTTTTATCAACAACTACTACACCACGAGCTAGAAGTTTGTTTTCTTCCATCAAGAAACCATATTTTTCTCCAAATTCACGGTCTTTGTAGTCTGAAATCATTAGATTGTTTTCGATTCCTTCGTTTGAACAGAATCTTGCTTGAGCAAATGGAAGGTCTTCTGTAATTGTTACAACATTTACTCCTTCAAGTGAGCTAGCTTCTTTGTTGAATTTTTTAGCTTGTAGAGCACACACATCTGTATCAAGAGATGGAGCTACGGAGTAAATTACTACTTTGTTATCACAGCTTTCGCTTGACCATTCGCTTAGGTCATTATTTGTTGCTTTAAATGCTGGTGCTTTGTCACCAACTTTTATAGGTTCTCCGACTAAGTTTACTTTATTTCCTGCAAATGTTATATCCATTATTTAAATTTCCTCCTAAAACAATTCATTATACATATATCTTATACCCAAAAATTATGATTTTAAATTTTTCATAAAATCTTTAGCCATTTGTTCACTAGAAATTAAGACTGATCTTAAATCATTGTTAGAAATATCAACGCTTTCTGTCCACATACCATTTAAGTACAAATTTTTTATTTGCCCATATTTGCTTGTAAGGGGGTTATAAGAGGGATAACTTACATTAATATTCTTATTAACATCAGCCTCTATTAGCTTATTATTAAATAAATTTTTGAGTAAATCATCATTTTCGATGGCTTTGGTTAAATCTTTTTCAAAACCTTGAGCATTATAAATCTTATCTATTATAAATTCCTGATTATTTTCAGTTACAACCTTAAATTTGCCCTCTATATAATTTATCTTGTCGGTATCTTCTATAACCTTAATTTTGCCTGCTTCTAAATAATCTAAAATTTTTTCTATAGTAATAGCTGGAGTCTTAGTCATAAGATAAACAATTTTTGGTAAATATTCTTCTCTAAATTTTATTTGGTCTTGCCCATAAAATGAATTATAAAGTTTACTGCTGACATACCATAGTTCTAGGGTATAGCTTTGGCAAAATTCTAGCTTAAAATCTTTATCTTCTAGGGCTTTTTTAGAAAGTTCTGGGCTATTATCTTTATAATAATTATAAACCTCATCAAAATCTATTGATGCATTTTTAAAATCAGACCTAAAAGCTTTTTCAAAATCAGAAAGCTTTACAAAACCTTGCTCATCATTATGGTCATCCACCCAGGCATCATCAATGGAACAAATATTTTTTGGATAATGGTTGGTTATTTCTGGTAGGGCAAAGAAGGTACTGTTTGTAAAAAAATATAAGGGGTTTTTAAAGTCAAAATTTTCCCTTAGATACCTATAAATATCAATAGCAGTTGGACCTGTTCCAATTATTCCTATCCTATCATTATCTTTTATATCAGAAATCTTTTCTCTAAGGGGATAGGGATTTGCAGTGTAGTTTTTATATGCGTTTAGATTATAATCATCCTTATAATATGATTGCCCAATAGTTAGAAAAACTGCTTGGTAGGGTCCATAAGATTTATTGTTAGTTTCTAAATTAAATATGTCTTTATTTTTAAAAATATTTTTAACCTCTGAATGGTGGATAGACACATTTTTATGGTTAATATATTTTTTATAGCTATCTTTGGCATATTCTCCAAAAATTGGACGGGGTATTTTCCCCTCATAAGTTGGTAGAGAATCATAATTTTTCTCTAGCCAATTTTTAAACTCATTTTTATTATCCAAATTTATATTCATATGTCTTATAGGCGTGTTTAAGATTTTACATAAACTATCATCTTCATAAGCTCTTCCTACAGCAAGCTCACTACTATTTTCAAATACATCTATGTAAATATCTTTGCTAAATTTTTTATCTTCAATTATATTTTTTAGGACATTTGCCCCACTTATACCACAACCAACTATAGCTATTTTCATAAAATCTCCTCATTCTTTTGATGATAATTATATAATATATATACCAATAATTAAATAAGGATATTTGTTTTATAAAAGATTTGACATCAAGGACTTAAGATAGTACACTTATTAAGTATTGGCAACGGATATGCCAATTTATTAAATTTTAAAAGAAAAGGAGGTGCATTATGCCTACAATCAACCAACTTGTTAGAAAAAGTAGAAAAAGTACAGAAACAAAATCTAACACACCAGCATTAGGTTACAACTACAATACTTTAAAAGGTAGAATTACTCCTAACCAATCACCACAAAAACGTGGCGTTTGTACATCAGTAAGAACAGTAACACCTAAAAAACCTAACTCAGCTTTACGTAAAGTTGCCAGAGTTAGACTTACAAATGGTGCTGAAGTACTTTCATACATCCCAGGAATTGGTCACAACCTACAAGAACACAGTGTTGTACTAATCAGAGGTGGAAGAGTAAAAGACCTTCCAGGTGTGCGTTACCACATCATAAGAGGTACTCTTGATACTGCAGGAGTAGATGGACGTAAACAAGGTAGATCTAAATACGGTGCTAAAAAGAACCAAAACTAGAATCTAAAGATACAAGTGCATAATGTACCTATAATTAAGATATAAATTATTAGAAAAATTATGGTATAGTCATGCACACTAACGACAAATATTAGTCGAGTACTAATGATATTACACATAATTGGTAAAGGAGGGAAGCAAAGTGTCAAGAAAGGGACATATACCAAAAAGAGAAGTAATGCCTGACGCTAAGTATAACGATAGAGTTGTAACAAAACTTATCAATAACGTTATGCTTGATGGTAAAAAAGGCCTTGCAACAAGAATTGTCTACGATGCATTTGCCATTGTAGAAGAAACAACAGGAAATGACGCACTAGAAGTATTCTACCAAGCGCTTGAAAACATTATGCCTACACTAGAAGTTAAAGCAAGAAGAATCGGTGGTGCTAACTACCAAGTTCCTATGGAAGTTAGACCAGAAAGAAGACAAACTTTAGCTTTAAGATGGTTAGTTAATTTCTCAAGAGCTCGTGGTGAAAAAACTATGGTAGAAAGACTAGCAAAAGAAATTCTAGACGCATCTAACAACTCTGGTGCAGCTGTAAGAAGAAAAGAAGAAATGCACAGAGCAGCAGAAGCTAACAAAGCCTTTGCACACTACAGATATTAATAGGGGGAAAATTTGGCTAGACAAGTTTCACTTAAAGATACCAGAAATATCGGGATTATGGCTCACATCGATGCCGGAAAAACTACTACAACAGAAAGAATCCTATATTACACTGGTAAAATTTACAAAATAGGTGATACTCACGATGGTACAGCAGTAATGGACTCCATGGACCAAGAAAAGGAACGTGGTATTACAATCGGTTCAGCTGCAACCACAGCATTTTGGAAAGATCACAGAATTAATATTATCGATACTCCAGGACACGTGGACTTTACTGTAGAAGTAGAAAGATCACTAAGAGTACTTGATAGTGCTGTAGCATTATTCGATGCTAAAAGTGGGGTAGAACCACAATCTGAAACTGTTTGGAGACAAGCTGATAAATACCACATTCCAAGAATTTGTTTTATTAACAAAATGGATGCTACAGGTGCAGACTTCTTCATGGCAGTTGAAACAATTAGAGATAGATTAAAAGCAAATGCAGTACCTATAGAAATTCCAATAGGATCTGAACAAGAATTCCAAGGTGCAGTTGACTTAATTACAATGGAAGCTGTAACTTACAACACAGAAGACTTAGGTGCTCACCCAGTATATGGAGAAATCCCAGCAGATCTTAAAGATCAAGCTGAAGAATACAGAAACAACCTTTTAGAAGAATTATCAGAAATTGATGATAACATCATGATGAAATACCTAGAAGGTGAAGAAGTTACTGTAGAAGAAATTAAAGCTGCAATTAGAAAAGGAACAATCGAACAAAAGATTTTCCCATGTCTATGCGGTTCAGCATACAAAAACAAAGGTGTTCAACCACTTCTAGATTCTATCATTGAATTTATGCCAAGCCCATTAGATGTACCAAGCATTAAAGGTATCGATCCAAAAGATGAATCAGTTGAAATGGAAAGAAAAGCAGATGATAATGAACCAACAAGTGCATTAGCATTTAAAGTTGTAACTGATCCATATGTAGGTAAATTAATCTATACAAGAATTTATTCAGGTACAATTGAATCAGGTTCATACATCTACAATGCAACAAAAGGTAAAAGAGAACGTGTTGGACGTATCATGCAAATGCACTCTAATAAACAAGAAGAAATCGAAACAGCATATGCTGGAGATATCGTAGCTTTATTAGGACTTAAAGATACAACAACAGGGGATTCATTATGTGATCAAGATAATCAAATTATCCTTGAAAAAATGGAATTCCCAGATCCAGTTATCTCAGTTGCTATCGAACCAAAAACAAGAGCTTCACAAGATAAGATGATTGTAGGTCTTCAAAAACTAGCAGAAGAAGATCCAACATTCGTAACAAAATCTGATGAAGAAACAGGTCAAACAATCATCTCAGGAATGGGAGAACTTCACCTTGAAGTTATCGTAGATAGACTACTTAGAGAATTCAAAGTAGAAGCTAATATCGGTAACCCACAAGTAGCTTACAGAGAAGGTATCTCACAAGAAGCAGAAGCACAAGGTAAGTTTGTAAGACAATCAGGTGGTTCTGGTCAATACGGTGATGTTCACTTAAGAGTAATCCCAGGTGAAGAAGGATCTGGTATCACATTTGAATCACAAATTGTCGGTGGTTCAGTACCAAGAGAATACATCAGACCAGTTGAAGAAGGTGTACGCGAAGCAGCAGCAAATGGTATCCTAGGTGGCTACCCAATGGTAGATATGCATGTTATCCTTTATGATGGTTCATACCACGAAGTTGACTCATCAGAAGTAGCATTCCACGTAGCAGGATCTATGGGTCTTAAAAATGCAGTTGAAAAAGCTAAACCAGTACTACTAGAACCAGTAGAAAAAGTAGAAATTACAACACCAGATGAATATCTAGGAGATGTAATGGGAGACGTATCAAGCCGTCGTGGTAAAATTGATGGAATGAATCCAAAAGATGGTATCCACGTACTAGATGCATTTATCCCACTTTCAGAAATGTTTGGTTATGCAACAGACCTAAGAAGTAAAACACAAGGTAGAGCAACATACTCAATGCAATTTGACCACTATGCTCAAGTACCTGAATCAGTAAAAGAACAAATATTAGATAAATAATTAATAGGAGTTAATAATGAGTAAAGCACAATTTGACAGAAGTAAACCACATATTAATATCGGAACAATCGGTCACGTAGACCACGGTAAAACAACAACAACAGCAGCGATTACACAAGCTCTAAACAAAAAATACGGTACAGGTGAATTCGTAGACTACGAAAACATCGATAAAGCACCAGAAGAAAGAGAACGTGGAATCACAATCAACACATCAGTAGTAGAATACGAAACAGCAAACAGACACTACGCACACATCGACGCTCCAGGCCACGCTGACTACGTTAAAAACATGATCACAGGAGCAGCACAAATGGACGGTGCAATCATCGTAGTAAGTGCAGCCGACGGTCCAATGCCACAAACAAGAGAACACATCCTACTAGCACGCCAAGTAGGAATACCAAAAATCGCAGTATTCCTAAACAAACAAGACCAAGTAGATGATGACGAACTAATCGAATTAGTAGAAATGGAAGTAAGAGACCTACTTTCAGAATACGAATACGATGGAGACAACGCACCAGTAGTAGTAGGATCAGCACTAAAATCCCTACAAGAAGGTGGAGAAGGCGAATGGTCAGACAAAATCCTTCAATTAATGGAAGAAGTAGACAACTACTTTGATATTCCAGAAAGAGACAACGACCAACCATTCCTAATGCCAGTAGAAGACGTAATGACAATCTCAGGACGTGGTACAGTAGCAACAGGTAGAGTAGAAAAAGGAACACTAAAAGTAGGCGATACAGTAGAAATCGTAGGCCTAACAGACAAAACTTCAGAAGCAGTAGTAACTGGAGTAGAAATGTTCCACAAATCACTAGACCAAGCAGAATCAGGAGATAACGTAGGAATCCTACTAAGAGGAGTACAAAGAGACGAAATCTCAAGAGGACAAGTACTAGCAAAACCAGGAAGCGTACAACCACACACAGAATTCGAAGGCCAAGTATACGTACTAACCAAAGAAGAAGGTGGACGTCACACACCATTCTTCAGTGGATACAGACCAC
>NZ_JBGMEH010000009.1:0-1784 GCF_046365495.1 Anaerococcus cruorum
TTTAAATACTCTATCAGTGGTAGAGGAGCATTGTATTAGGGAAGAAGCCCAAGCGAAAGCAGGTGTGGACTTAATACAAGAGAGAATGCTGGCATGAGTAGCGAGAAGGAGTGTGAGAATCACTCCCGTCGAAACCCTAAGGACTCCTGAGCAAGGCTCGTCCCCTCAGGGAAAGTCGGGACCTAAGGCGAGGCCAAAAGGCGTAGCCGATGGATAACAGGTTTATATTCCTGTACCGCTTAAAGTCGCTATTAGAGAAGTGATGACGCAAGAGGATAAGCTAAGCTGCCCGATGGATGGCAGTCTAAGCACAAAGGCTGATTAGTAGGCAAATCCGCTAATCATAAGGCTGATGTGTGATAGGTATCGAAAACATGAGTAGAGAAGTAGCCAATTTCAAATTGCCAAGAAAAGTCACTATCAAGACCAAAGCGCCCGTACCAAAACCGACACAGGTAGGGAGGTAGAGAATACCAAGACGCGCGGAAGAACCTTTGTTAAGGAACTCGGCAAAATGTCCCCGTAACTTCGGGAGAAGGGGAGCCAGAGCGATCTGGCCACAGAAACCAGGCCCAAGCGACTGTTTACCAAAAACACAAGTTTCTGCAAAATCGTAAGATGAAGTATAGGAGCTGACACCTGCCCGGTGCTGGAAGGTTAAGGGGAAAGCTTAGCGAATGCGAAGGCTAGAACTTAAGCCCCAGTAAACGGCGGCCGTAACTATAACGGTCCTAAGGTAGCGAAATTCCTTGTCGGGTAAGTTCCGACCCGCACGAAAGGTGTAACGATTTGGGCACTGTCTCAACAAAGGATCCGGTGAAATTGTAGTAGTCGTGAAGATGCGACTTACCCACGCTAGGACGGAAAGACCCCGTGGAGCTTTACTGTAGGCTGATATTGGATTTTGAGATTAGATGTACAGGATAGTTGGGAGACATTGATACGTGTACGCCAGTATTCGTGGAGTCATCCTTGGGATACCAACCTTCTAATATCAAAATTCTAACATTGACCCTTAATCAGGGCAAAGGACATTGTCAGTTGGGCAGTTTGACTGGGGCGGTCGCCTCCTAAAAAGTAACGGAGGCGTTCAAAGGTTCGCTCAGAATGGACGGAAACCATTCGTAGAGTACAAAGGCAAAAGCGAGCTTAACTGCGAGAGATACAGCTCAAGCAGAGTAGAAATACGGACTTAGTGATCCGGTGGCACCGCATGGAAGGGCCATCGCTCAACGGATAAAAGCTACCCCGGGGATAACAGGCTTATCTCCCCCAAGAGTCCACATCGACGGGGAGGTTTGGCACCTCGATGTCGGCTCGTCTCATCCTGGGGCTGAAGTAGGTCCCAAGGGTTGGGCTGTTCGCCCATTAAAGAGGCACGCGAGCTGGGTTCAGAACGTCGTGAGACAGTTCGGTCCCTATCCAGCGTGGGCGTAAGAAATTTGAGAGGACCTGTCCTTAGTACGAGAGGACCGGGATGGACATACCACTGGTGTACCAGTTGTTCCGCCAGGAGCATAGCTGGGTAGCTAAGTATGGAATTGATAAGTACTGAAAGCATCTAAGTACGAAGCAACCCTCAAGATAAGATTCCTAAAAGTACGTAAAGAAAATACGTTTGATAGGTCCAAGGTGTAAGTGCAGTAATGCATTTAGCTAATGGATACTAATACTTTAAATCTTGACTGGAAATATTGTTTGAGAGACCTAACCCAATTTGCAAGGCAAATTGATTGTAGGTCCTCGTTCAGAGTGTCCCAATGGTTAAGGCCGAAGGTCTTAAG